>CAZKMA010000005.1:40841-107362 GCA_964553615.1 uncultured Spirochaetales bacterium
CGGTTCCACCGACGGCTTCGGTTCCACCGACGGCTTCGGTTCCACCGACAGGATCCCACCGAATGCGTTGCGTAATCGTTGCGCAGATTGATTCAATGCAAATACAACCTGCAGAAAAGAACGGAGTATAGATCATTGAGACCAATCATGGAGGTGTCTGATGAAACGGACCGTTCTCGTATTCGGAACTTTGCTGGCGATGGTGTTCTTCTTCGGCCAGACAGTGAGTTCAACAGGCGGGGTCTATGCCCAGTCACAGGCGAGGGTTCAGAGCCAAACCGGCGATTGTGAAAACGATTGCGACGGCGAACCGGATCAGGAAAGGCTGCAAGACGGTTCCTGCAAGACCGTCGTAACGATCGCTGCCGACTGTGACGGAACCCAGATTCAGGATCAGAACCACGACAAGGATGGGGGCAACGACGGAATTCAGACCCGAACCGGTCGGGCCTGATCGCTTCTCATTCCAATTCAACTTCGAGACACGCCGTGTCCTGACTTTCTCATTCTGCGGCGGCGTGCCTCCCCGGGGTCGCACATAGAGTATCAACAACCGTGTTGACAGAACCAGCCCGCGGAGGCGGAATGGGAGCCAATCCTCATTGCGATTCCTTTGCCGATGTCCGTCGACGGCAGTGCGACGGATGGATACCCCACAAAGATTGTCTGAACGTTGTTCGTGCTCCGACTCATGCCGGGTATGATACGGGACGGTCATATCAACACGCTTCGTGATACACCAAACGCCGCTTCCTATCCGCCGAGGACCTGCCCGAGTTTCTGAATAGCCTGTCGGATAACCGCTTCGCTGATCATCGTAAAGTTGAGCCGCATTGTCGAAAGCCCCGCTCCGGCGTCGGTGTAGAAAAATCTTCCCGGAACAAAAGCAACGTTCTGCCGAACTGCCTCGTGGTAGAGCTTTTCGGTATCCGCACCATCAGGACCTTCCGCCCAGACGAACATGCCACCTTCGGGCCGGGACCACGTGAACGACGCCGGGAAGAACTCCGACATTGCCGAAAGCATCGCCTCCTGCCGCGGCCGGTAGAGCTCGACTATTCGGGGAATCTGGCGGTCCAGGTAACCGCCTGTAAGGTATTCCGCGGCGAGCGCCTGGTTGAACGTACTCGTATGCAAATCTACGCCCTGCTTGCTCAACACAAGCCATCGATCCAGAGGCGGCGGCGCAAGATAGAAGCCGATACGGAGGCCGGGCGCGAAAACCTTGGACAGCGTGCTCAGATAGATGACGTTCTCCGGCGCAAGAGAGCGGATGGTTGGTACCGGTGTTCCGCGATATCGCAACGAGCCGTAAGGATCGTCTTCGACGACAAGCGTTCCGTGCGATACGGCAATTTCCGCTATGCGTTGGCGACGGGCAAGCGGAATGGTTCTTCCGGTTGGATTCTGGAAGGTCGGGACGAGATATACAAATTTGACCGGGTATGCGTCGAGCACTTCCTCCAGTGATTCCGGGATAACCCCTTCTTCGTCGGTCTCGAGGCAAACATATGTCGGCTCATACGGATTGAACGCCTGCAGCGCCCCGAGGTAAGTGGGGGCCTCTACCGCGACAACGTCGCCGGGAGCAATCAGAATCTTACCGAGCCCGTCGAGAACGCCCTGAGACCCACTTGTGACGTAGATCTCGCTCACATCCGCAGTAATGCCGCGGGCAAGGAGCAGCCCGACGAGAGCTTCCCGCAGCGGGAAATATCCTTCGGTAAGATCGTATTGAAATGCCCCGGCACCAAAGCGGCGGATAACCCTCGCTGTGAGTTCCTCCATAACTTCGAGTGGAAAGCTCTCCGGTGCGGGGATTCCGCCAGCGAGCGAGATCATACCCGGCGCGGATACCACTTTCAGGATTTCACGAATTGCGCTCGATCCCATCCTCGAAGTACGCGGCGCGAGTAATTTGTCGAAAGACATGCTGCCTCCTCTGAATGACTTGAATTGTTGCAGAATAGGCATCCCTCGTCGAGGGGCGCATGTACGCAGGAGAAGGTCCAGACCGGCTCTCCTGTTTTTTGATTGACAGTATTTGATTTTCGAAGGATTCTGTCCTTGTGGTAGAATAGACTCGTGGAGCTCCAGAACTGGAGTGCACTATGGAGAGGATGGCGAATGAAATTCGTACAGGACAACAATGAAAAACTTGCGGTAATAGCGCTCGGTGGCAACGCAATCATCAACAAGGGCGAGCGGGGAGACATTCACCAGCAATTCGCAAACACACGCCGTTCCATGGGTCCGATCGTAGACCTCATGAACATGGGATACAACTTCGTGCTTACGCACGGCAACGGCCCGCAGGTGGGGAATATCATGCTCATGGTGGACAAGTCCAGCGACGTAGTCCCGGAGACTCCATTGGGCGTTGCGGATGCCATGACCTGTGGATCCATGGGGTATATGATCGAACAATGCCTGCAGAACGTGATGATTCGTAAGAATGTCTGGAGGAATGTGGTAACGCTCCCGGCACAAATTCTCGTAGACCAGAATGATCCAGCCTTGCTCAATCCGACGAAACCCATTGGCCCGTTCTACACGCAGGAGGAGGCAGACAAGCTCACGGCCGAAAAGCAGTGGGTCATGCGAAACGATGCAAACCGCGGTTTCAGACGCTATGTTGCTTCGCCCTACCCGATCGATATCATCGAAAAAGATGCAATAAAGCTGCTCCTCGAAAAAGACTACATAGTGGTTACCGGTGGCGGCGGCGGAATTCCTATCCATTTTGAGAATGACAAAACTCTCGAAGGCGTCGACTGCGTCATTGATAAGGATCTTGCAAGCATGAAGATTGCCCTCGCCGTGGGAGCAATGACGCTCATTATCATTACAGGAGTCCCCCGTGTTTCGCTGAAGTTCGGGACGCCCGAGCAGGAGGATCTTTCGCGACTGACTCTGGCTCAGGCCCGCCACTATCAGGAGCAGGGCCAGTTCCCGGCAGGTTCAATGGGACCGAAGATTGCGGCTTCCATTGAGTTTGTTCAGGCAAATCCGAAAAATCGTGTAATTATTACCGACGTCGACAATCTCATCCCTGCAATGGAAGGGAAAGAGGGAACCACAATCGTCGCGTACTAGAGTTATCGCGGCGGTTGACGGCCGGCGGCGAAAACGGGAACTTGTCGTACACGACAGCGGGGGTTTGTCGTACGCGACAGCGGGGGCTTACGGTAAGCCTTCCTCGCGGTTCCCGTTCCGGGCAACTTTTTCTCCGCCGTCCATCGTACGAGGGACGGCTCAGCCCGGTCGATCGAACATCAGCCCGTAGATTTCCGTATCGCCCCTCTTTTTCACCACTCCCGCCGTTGCAACCAGCTCCATCCCTGTTTCCGGATTATCCACGAGAACCCGTCCGCTGGCGCGTAGACCATCTTCGAATTCCGCAATACCGAACAGCAGATACTTTACGTCGTAGCCTTCGGGAAGCGCCCACACCCGAGTCCATGCAAGCAACGTGCACTTGCCCTCTATCGGGACCTCTTCCCACTTCGAGTAGATGACGTCGGACGGATCGCGGCGCGTGTTGCATTTCTTGCAGACCATCGGTGCCGGATGATAGACGGTTCCGCATTCCGGGCACTTTCGGGCTGTCACTCTTGGTTCCGGTTGATCGTACATGCTGAAGTCGATCATGGCAGCTCCTTCGAACAGATCGTGGCAACCACATTGTTCCCGAACCCGCCGAAGTTAACGGCAAGGGCGTGTTTCGGGTCCTTCACCTGTCTGTTCTCCTTCTGTGCTTCGCCGCGAAGCTGCTTCACGAGTTCGAATATCTGAGAAACACCCGTTGCACCGACAGGGTGCCCCTTGGCCTTCAGCCCACCGGAAGTATTTATCGGAATCCGGCCGTCTATACGGGTATCGCCTGCCACCAGCGCCTCCCGGGCCTTCCCGCGTTCGAACAGGCCCGCCTCTTCAGCTATTGCAAGCTCAAGCACGACGAACGCATCATGCAGCTCGGCAAACGAGATGTCACCGGGTGACAGGTGTGCCATCTTGTATGCCCGCTCTGCAGCAAGGCGAACGGCATCGAGAATGAGCGGATCCTTCCGATTGTGGACACAGTGGGTGTCCGTCGCCGAACCGATGCCGGAGATGTACACCGGCGCCTTCTTCGTGAACTCCTTCATCTTCGGGGAGTCGACCGCACACAGGATGACCGTTGCTGCACCATCGGATACCGGACACATTCCATAGAGCCGGAGCGGTTCGGCAACGTAATTGTTCACCACCCCTGCATTCTCACCGCCATCTATTGCATCCAGCGTACAGGGGACCCGGACGTGGGCAAATGGGTTTTTCGCGCCGTTCTCATGGTCCTTGACTGCGATCATTGCAAGCTCTCGCTCCGTCAGACCATATCGTTCCATGTACATACGGGTGAACATTCCGCCGAACGCCGGGAGCGTAAGGCCAAGATTGTACTCCGCTTCCGGATGGAGCAGCGTCGCAACAAAATCCGTTCCCTCCCAACCGGTAACGGTGCGCATGAGCTCGCCTCCGGTTACCATTACGACGTCCGCCAGTCCACTCGCAATTGCCATGTACCCGACCTTGACGGCACTTGCTCCACTGGCGGGACCGTTTTCCACCAGCTCGGCCATTGCCGGCTCCATATCCATCCGGCTCACCAGTGCTGAGGCAATGCCGGTTTGGTGGTTGAGAATTCCACCGCCCATGTTCGCAACAAATATCTGGTCTACGATCTTCCTCCTGTCCAGGATGCCCGCGTCGTCCAGAGCATTGCCCGCGGCGAAACCCATCACATCGACAAGATCGAAATCGCTGAGGTTGCCGAACACGGTGTGTCCAATGCCGACAACTGCGACCTGTCTCATGGTTTGTTCCTTTTGAATCCGGGTAGCTGCGGATATTCGTCAGGCATCTTCAGCTTGTCGGCGGTGGCCAGGACGGCCGCATCCACCGGGCGCGAACCGGTGACCTTCTGGTCCCTGACCGCGTCATACAGCTTGCGTGTCAGCACGAACGTCGGCACACCGCCAAGCTCGTGCCAGATTCCCGGAAACTGTTCGGAACGGTCCTCGAGCTCATACTCGATCATCCACCGCTTGAATCCGATCGGACTCTCGGCGACAATCCAGACCTCATCCTGCTTCAGGTACTCGAGATGGTGTTCCATCTTGGCGGCAAAAAGCTGCGCGCCGACACGCAGTCCACGCTCAATTGCAATGGTGTGGTAGCTCATTCCCACCTTCGGATCCACCATGCGGCTGTTTACTATCCCTGCAATAACCCCGTTTATTGCGCCGACAAGCACAAACTCGTTCACGACCCGGTAGCGATACCATGCGAGCAACTCGGAATACATCCGTGCCGCCACAAGGTCATAAAAATCCTTCGGGGCGCCGAGAAGAGGATAGATCGAACCGAGCAAAACGCCTATCTCTTCGCGCTTTGCCTCGCGCACGACCATCTTTTCTCCGTTGGCAAGTGTAATGACCTTTGGCGGATAGTGTGCCATCTCCAGGAGCGGAGGTCTCAGTTTCATTTCGAGTTCGTCACCAGCCATCTTTGTCTCCTCTTGTGTGGGTTCGATTCTATCGGCCCGGCATCGTTATTTTTTCTTTGCCTCTTCGTGGAGCCATACATTCTCCGCTCCGGCTACATCACCGAAACGTGTCAGCTTGGCCTTTGCCTTTTTTTTCATGAGTTCGTCATACCGATCGTCGTCCACCATTGCCACAATACGTGAAATGCTCGATTCGCCATCGACAAACCGCCAGGGAAAACATCCGATCGTGCATCGTTGATTGAGCAACAGATCGATATCACCACCAACGCATTCAGCGTGGATGAGTCCCTTGTTGAACATTTCGATGTGCATGAGTTGATACTTGTCGTCGGAGAAGTACTCGTCCAGTTTCTTGCCGTATTTTTTCTGAAAATGTGCATCGCACTCTTTCGCTTCCCGCGGCATCCAGTCCCGGATCTTTGTGTTCATCGGATGATCGGCACTTCCACAATCGACTCCTATCCAGCGCAATTTCTTCCGCTTCGCCCATTCGGCAAACTCCCGGTCAGGCCCCGGATGTTTGACCATGTACCGCACCTCGTCCGCAGTCGGCTGATCCCATCCGTAGTGGTGGAAACCGGTGTGGATAATGAGGATATCTCCCTCTTTGACTTCGACCCTCTCCTCCACCTGCTTCGAGGTGTACACATCGTAATCGCCCGCACAGTCCGAAAGATCTACGACTGCTCCTTCGTGGATAAGAAAATCCAGAGAAAGGCTCGCTATGTCCTTGCCCGGAGTGTAAAAATGTATTTCACCATCCAGATGGGTGCCAACGTGGTTCGAATGCGTAACCACCTGTCCGTTGGCTCCATTCGGCGCGAGGCGCTTAAAGTACTGCAATTGCAGTGGAATATAGGTGGGCCATGGCGGGGTTCCGACACCGAGCGGAATTGTAAAATCGATGAACTTCATACACATCCTCCTGAAAACGTTGGGTTACTCACAATATTTCTCAACGAATGCCTTCAGAGCATTGTCAAAACAATCTTGGGGCGGCTTCACCAGACCTGCACCAACCATGCCGACTCCCGGCTCCCTGTGTGCGATTCCCGTATTGATCGCGGGAAGAATTCCGGTTTCCTCGATCTTCACCAGATCGATCGCGGTTGGAGTCCCGCGGAAATCCAGGGCCGGGATCTGATACGTGTCGTTTTCCTTGACGGTTATCTCATACATTCTTCGCGTCACGTTCAACGCATCTTCGGGTGTGCCGCCCACAAACTTCACGATTGCCGGGGCCGCAGCCATTGCAAAGCCGCCTATTCCGCATGTTTCGGTTATGACCGAGTCGCCGATATCCGGGGCGGCATCCGAGGCGCTGAATCCCGGGAGGTAGAGTCCATCCACCATCGATGCCGGCCCGGTGAACCAACGATCCTCGAGACCGGAGATGCGAATACCGAAATCGGTTCCATTCCGCGCCATGGTGACAATAACCGAACTTCCGGCAATGCCGGCTGCCGCGTCCACGGTGCACTTGCACGCCGGCATAGACAGATTGAGGAAGAAGTGATCGTTTCCGTTCAGGAACCGAAATACCTCGGCAACCTTTTCACGCGGTTCATCGAGCAGGGCAAGGTAGGGGGCAAGTTCGCGAATGAAGAGCGACGTGCCCGCGCGGTTGCGATTGTGCCCTTCGTCTCCCATCTGGAGCACCTGCGCAATTATGTTCTTCATATCCAGGTCGCCATGCGCGAGAAGAGCTTTCTTCAGAATGGGAGCCAGCCCGGATTCCATCCAGCGCAGCTTCTCGATTACCTCGGGGCCGAAGGCGCCGTAACGGAGTACCTTTCCAAGCCCCTCGTTCAGCGTTGCGTACGCCCGGTTGCCGAACGTTCGGTTCTCCATAATCCAGACCGGCATGCTCGCGGTTACCACTCCTGCCATCGGTCCAACCGCGGAATGGTGGTGACAAGGACTGAATTCGACTCCTCCGGTGGCCGCGAGTCTTTCCGCCTCCGCCCGGTCGGCAGCGAGTCCTTCGTAGATGAGTCCGCCTATGACTGCCCCGCGCATTGGTCCGCACATCCTCTCCCAGGTAACGGGAGGGCCGGCATGCAGAATGAGATTCTTCTTCATCCCCGGCACATCTTCGAGCGCGGTTCCGATTCCGATCAATGTCGGCTTTCCTTTCAGGATGCGGGATGCCGCTTCTTCGTTTGCGGCGTTCATGTCAATCTTCAGCCCCGCATCCAGTCGAGACAGCAGATCCACGATCTTTCTGCTTCCTCCGGCAGGCGGCTTCCACGCGACACGGGTTACACCGACTCCTTCCCGTTCGAAATCATCCGCAAACCCATCGAGTCCCATATTGACAACCGACAGATCGCTTCGGAACAGCTCGTTGATTCTCTCCACGTTCATGGTTTTTTCGCCTCCAGGATTTTCAGTGCAAGCATTGACGCCTGAAAGTTGGACGGCATAACAACGCAGCCTGAGCTCTCGAGCACCCTCTTCTGTCTGTCCATGTTCTGGTAGTCGCCTTCCGTTCCGGTAATTGAAGCAATGATGGAGAGATACCCGCCGCGTGCTGCCATCTTTTCTTTTGCCGTCTTCAGGCTCTCCAGAATTGCACCTGCCGGGTCCGGATGCGAACCGTATCCGAGCACCAGGTCGAGCAACATCACCGCCACATCAGGGTCTTCTGCCTCGGCAACGATGCGCTCTTCGCGGGTCGACGGATCGATCATCGGATGGGGGCGTCCGACAGTAAAGACATCGTCTCCGAGATCGACTATCGTGTGTCCGGTGGAGACGTGCGCGTCTTTCAGCAATAACTCTTTTTTCTTTTGATTGTTCGAATATACTCCGCCAATGGCGGTGTCAATCAGGACCATTGCTTCATCGGCGAGTGTGCCACCGGTGAACAGACCACGCAGGTACTTCTGCGAGCGATTCATGCCGGAAACTTCCCGTTCGACGATCCGATCCACCTCCGGGTCTGTCAACGTGAATGTTCGCGCGGTGTACTCTCTCCCGGCGGAGAGCGCAACCGCACGTGCCGCGGCGTCTTCAAGACTGGTAGCGAACTGGAGCAGTCCCTCAGGCGCTCTCTCTCCCATTCCGACAAAATCGACCACGCACGGTTTCCCGGTACGTGAAAGCGCGTCGATCACCTTTGCCGCCACTTCGTCCGCGGGCGGTTTCGAAACTACCGTAATGACTGCCGTGTCCGGGTCGTTCGCAAGTGCCTCGATGCCCATGAGCATCATGATTCCGCCGACCGCGGCCGAAAGATCTCTCCCTCCGGTGCCAATTCCCTGAGTAACGCCGCCACCGAATCTCGATATCGCACAGCTGACCTCCTGCAAACCGGTTCCGGCTGCAGCTACTATGCCGATATTTCCACGCCGTATGACATTCGCAAAACAGATTGGCTTGCTGTTCAGGATCGCCGTTCCGCAGTCCGGCCCCATCATGAGAAGTCCGCGTTCGGCCGCGAACTTCTTGAGTCGTATCTCATCTTCGAGCGAAACATTGTCGGAAAAGAGCATGACGTGAAGATTCTGATTCAACGCCTTTAGTGCCTCCCGCGCGGCGTACTGGCCGGGAAGAGAAATCACCACGAGGTTGGCATCCGGAACGGCACGGACGGCCGCGTCCAGCGTGGGAGGCTGGTATTCATGCCCGGCAGTGCTCTCGCTTTTCTTCTGATGCAGAAGCCTCTGTGCCGCAGCAATCGCCTCGGTTGCCACTGACTCGCTGTCGCTCACTACCGCGACCACAAGGTCGTTCGGAGTAGTTCCACTGAGTTCGGGCCCGGAGATTCCCATCTTCTTCAGAAGGTCCATGTTCATTTCGGTTGCCATGGAAACGACAGCCTCTTCGACTCCATCGAACTGTTTGACTTCCCGGTTTATGAGCATCAGGAAGACGGAGTCAAAATAGGAATCCTTTTCAACGAGAAGCTTCGTCACGTGTGCCTCCAGCGCAGGATCTGCGACATTCGAAGGACGGCCGGAAACTCCGGACGTCATAACGAGTGCCACCGCAATGTGAACGCTGCCGTTTGTGGAACCGCGTACCCGGTCCTGAAACGAGACCGCCAGTTTTGCGTCGACGCCCTGCGGCGTCGATCGAAACGTCTCGCGCCGACTTGCCGCCGACGAGATCGTGAATATTCGCGCTCATTCCCTGCCTCAACCGGCACCCAATGAAATTCTCCAGTCGGGGCACATGGTTCGCCATGCTCATCCTTTCGAGAGAGCGCGAACCCGCCGCAAAGAAATGTTAGTTGCCTGTTATATACGACAATTATAGACCCCGCATCTGTCCGTTGTCAAAGAAAATCTTCCTTTGACAAAATTGTTAATGCCGATAGAGAATCGTTGACAAATCGGCAAGGCAGTGTTTCCATTAATACTGAAGGGCGGAACATTCCTCGAACTACGCTCGTGAACGACCGCCTATCAAGCATCCAAAGAGTGACCAGTCTCACCCGGGGAGGGCACATGCTTCATGCCTTCAAGTATCTGGCTCCGGAATCACGCGAGGATCTGCTGTCCATTCTTGCGGAGCGTTCGTCGGCCGCAAGACTTCTGGCTGGTGGAACGGATCTTCTTGTCAACGTCCGGAACGGTCTCATGAAACCCGATTTCGTCGTGAACGTGAAACGAGTCAAAGAGTTTCCGCACATCGAATGGAACCAGAAAACCGGACTAGTCATAGGTCCGACGGTGACAATCAACGAACTTCTCAAGGATGAATCGGTGCGCAGGTATTATCCGCTGCTGGCAGTCTGCGGGCACGATCTTGCATCCTACCAGATCCGGAATCGTGCAACTGTCATCGGGAATGTAGTGAACGCATCACCCTGTTCCGACATGGCTCCCGCTCTCTTGTGTCTGGATGCAACGGCGGTTATTGCCTCGAAAGAGGCAACGCGCGAAGTCCCGTTCAGAGAGTTCTTTACCGGAGTCAAGAAGACGGTCGTGCAGCCGGATGAGATGCTTGAACGGATTCTTGTCCCGGCCGACTCGGCAAATGCGCGCGGGCTCTATCATAAGCTCAAGCGGATCAACGGTCACGACCTTGGGATCGTCGGAGTCGCACTCATGAAAAAAGATGGGGTAATGCGGCTGGGCATAAGTTCGGCGGCGCCCACACCGGTTCTCGTCGGCGATTTCAAAGAAGACGAAGACCCCGAACGGATCATAGCAGGAGCGCTTGACGCGATAAGTCCAATAAGCGACGTCCGTTGCACGAAGGAGTACCGCGAGTACATGGTCACGGTCTACATCCGCCGCCTTCTTGAGGAGGTGAAATAATGGAAATCAGGGTGATCGTAAATGGGGAAGAGTACCGGCGCAATGTCGCGGAAAACACAACCCTGCTGCACTTTCTTCGCGAAGACCTCGGGCTGACAGGCACCAAAGAAGGGTGCGGCGCGGGCGAATGCGGAGCGTGTACTGTGTTTCTTGACGGCAAGACGGTCAATTCCTGCATGGTCCTTGCTGTGGAAACTGACGGATGCTCGGTGGAAACCGTCGAAGGAGAGGCGCGGGACGGCAAGCTCTCGGACATCCAGAATGCCTTTCACCAGCATCATGCCGTTCAATGCGGTTACTGTACCGCGGGAATGATCATGTCGGTGAAGGAGCTGCTGCACAACAATCCGAAGCCGTCGGTAGCGGAAATCAAGGACGGTATTGAGGGTAACTTCTGCCGGTGTACAGGATATCAACAGATCATCGAAGCAGTCCAGGATGTTTCCGGACAGCTCGAGAATAAGGGAGAGTTGCGACATGCGTAGTCCCGCAAAGACCGGTAGCGAAAAACGAGTCGGCGCGGATGCATTACGGGTCGATTCGATAGAAAAACTCACCGGACAGGCAATGTACGTCAGTGACATGGCCCTCCCCGGGATGCTCCATGCGCAGGTAAAAAAGAGCCCGCATGCACGGGCAAAGATCAAACGCATTGATACAACGAAAGCTGCCGCACTTCCGGGTGTCCGGGCAATTCTGACCGGCGAGGAACTGGACTATCGGCTCGGACTCTACGTCGTGGACAAGGACATACTTGCAAAACGAGACGTCCGCCACTACGGAGAGGCTGTTGCCGCCGTTGCCGCCGACACGCTTCTGATTGCCAGAACTGCAGTGGACCTCATCGAGGTGGAATACGAGGTGCTGAAGCCGGTCCTGAACCACATGGACGCGCTGGAGAAGGATGCGCCCCTCGTCCATCCTGAGCTCGGTACGTACGACTACGTCAAGGAGGTCTTTTCGCCGCAACCGGGAACGAACATAGCAAACCTGACAAAGCTGCGGAAGGGCGATGTCGAAAAAGGTTTTGCCGAATCAGAATGGATTGTCGAGCGGGAATACACCAATCCGTCGGTCCAGCATGTTCCGATGGAAACCCACGTGACAATTGTGCAGTGGCAGGCGGGAGACAAGGTCACCATCTGGACGAGTGCTCAATCGCCCTTCACCGTGCGGAACCTCTTCTGTTACGCTTTCAAGCTGCCGCTGAACAACGTGCGCGTGTTGATCCCTCACGTGGGTGGAGGGTTCGGGGGCAAGGCCGGAATCCATCTCGAACCGCTTGTTGGATGCCTCTCCCGCAAGGCGGGCGGAAAACCGGTGAAATTCCAGGCTAGCCGCGAGGAAGAGTTCAGTCTCCTTCCGTGCCGCAGCGCGCTCACATACCGGATAAAGACGGGTGTGCGCTCCGATGGCAAGATCCTTGCGCAGCAGATGACCATGTACTGGGATGCGGGTGCGTACGCCGACTACGCGGTAAACGTGACCCGCGCATCGGGTTACTCCGCCGCCGGCCCCTACGAAATCCCGAACGCGTGGCTGGATGCGTACACCATCTACACAAACAAACCGTATGGCACCGCGTACCGGGGATTTGGTCACGTAGAGTTTTTCTGGGGCCTTGAGCGACACATGGAGCTCGTCGCCGAGGCAATAGAAATGGACCCGCTTGAGTTTCGAAGGAAGAATGCGGTGCGCCCTGGTTCAATTACGCTGACAGGAGAAAAGATAACCGAACACACCGGCAATGTCCTGAAGTGCATTGACGCGGCGGCAACCGCGGTGGACTACGGCAGACTGACAGCTTCAGAAAAAGCACGGGAAAAGAAAACCGGCTGGAAGATCGGGAAAGGAATTGCGGCGCTGCACAAGGCACCAGCGATGCCGCCGTTCACCGCGAGTGCAGTCATTGTGAAGATGAACAGTGACGGGTCGGTAAATGCGAACCTGGGGCTCACGGAAATTGGTCAGGGTTCGGCGACCGCAATTGCGCAGATTGTCGCCGAGCGGCTGGCCTTCCCGCTCGAGAAGGTGAAGGTCGCCGTGGAAAAGGATACCGATCGGGATCCGTACGACTGGCAGACCGTCGCATCCAAGGGGCTCATCCTTGCCGGGAACGCCGCCATCCTTGCGTGCGACGATCTGTTGAAGAACGCCTACGAAGTTGCGGGGCAGATATTGCGCGCGGCCCCGTGTGATCTGAACCACGACGGGGATCGAGTCTATGTGCGCCACAACCCGGAGCGGTCCGTTTCATTTGCGCAGATGGCGGTCGGTTATGCCTACCCGGACGGCAACGGTATCGGCGGCCCGCTCATCGGTGTCGGACGCTACATTGCGCAGGGGTTGTCGAATCTCGACAAGGAGACCGGACAGGGCTTACCGGCACTGGACTGGACCTATGGCGCTCACGGCATCGTTGTGGAGGTGGACATAGAGACCGGGGAGTTCCACATCCTGAAAGTAGCGTCGGTCTTCGACGTTGGAAATGCAATCAACCCGGCGATTGTCCGCGGCCAGTGTATCGGAGGCATGATTCAGGGTCTGGGTACCGCAGTATGCGAAGGATACATATATGATGACCAGGGCCATCTGCTCAACCCTTCGTTCACCGACAACAAGATTCCGACCGCCCGCGATCTGCCGGATGAGATCGAAAGCATCGTTGTGGAAACGCCTCAGCTGGATGGGCCCTTCGGGGCGCGCGGCGTCGGAGAACATCCCATGATCTCCGTCGCCCCTGCGCTGGGAAACGCAATCCAGCAGGCGTCCGGTGCCGAGCTTCTCCACATGCCGATGCGATTTGAAGACGTGTGGCGGGCAATCCGGGAGAAGGAACCGATCGATAACTGGATTACCAAGAGCCCGACCGGTTCCTGCCGGTCTGCACCGGAACTGCGTACGCACTCACCGGACAAGGCGGCGGAGCCCTGAGCCACGATGAAGTATTAACGAGCGTGTTGATATTTCATCCGTTTCAAGCGGTTTCCAGGTACCAGAGCAACCCCGAACATGCATCTGCGCCGGAAGTCTGCCCGTGCTTCAGAGCACGGGCTGCCGTAATTTGAAGCTGCCGCGGGTCCGTGGCCAGAAGAGAATCGGCAACTTCCAGCAGGTAGACTGGAAAGGAACCGGAAAGAGCGCCGGTGAGCAGAGTCCTTCCTCCGGCGCTTGTCCCATGCAGCGCGCCGAATATTCCGTCCTGCCATATCACCCGGCGCCGGATCCGACTGAAACCGTACAGGAACCGCAGGAAACGCTCCGCGAGAAGTGCGCCGGCAATAAAATCGTCCCCGGCAGGAGTGAATCCCTGACCAAGCCCGACCAGAGTCTCCAGCCGTACACTTCGTTTCCGTTCCTCACGATGGATGGTAGCTGCTGCGCTTCGACAGAACAGATTCGCTGATTCATTCAAAGAGAGAGCGCTGAAGAGGCTCTCCGGTGATGCATCCCGCGAGAGGATTTGCCGAAGCGCGGCGACATTCCGCCACACAGGCGCGGGCTGCACCGGTCGCGACGAGTGCGCACGGAACGACCTGAGAGATCCAGCGTAAAGCTGTACCCCGCTGAGGTTCAGAAGCAGAGATGGTGCCGAAAGCGTGTCCGCGCTACAGGCGGTTTGCATACCGGGCTTCAGATAACTCTTCAGCCTATCAAAGTCTCGCACCGATGATGTCTCAACGGCGAATGCGGTCATCGAATCGTGATTACTGACTATTGATACGAGAACCCCGTCCGGCCGCGCGATGTTTATTGCCGTGGGGTACACCGCAAGCACCTCGCCTGTCCACTCGCCGCATACAACGTGAGTACCGACCTGGACCGGCGCCATGACGAGAGTGTTCACCATTGAACTCACAGGCCGCGTGGAGGTGCTTCGCTCTCCTCCGTCTGATCGCGAACCGGGACCGGTTTCTTCAAAATGGATTCCCGCATGACTCTGAGCCATCGATCCGGCATGGGAATCCGGAAGACGGCACTCACCTCTTGCCCGTGCTCGTCGGAAAACCGGATTGCTATTGCCTTCTGATACAGCAACTTCCCCTTGTGAGTCTGTACAATATCGATCCCACGCAGGGACGAGGCGGGAATTGAGACCTCTCGGTTTCTGAACCGCGCACGATAGTAGATGCGGTCTTTCAGCAGAACCAGAGCACCGGAACTGCGGGCAGGCCCTCCCGGTTCAGAGGAGAGGCCAAAATAGCCCACACCGAAGCTCGTGGCAACTATGTCATTCCCCGGGAACTTCCGTTCAATACGACGGGACTCAACGCGGCGTGAAACGACAAGAAAGAGCACAATCCCGAACAGAGCGGTGCAGAGAATGACCCACTCGAGCGTTGACATACTCATTGACCCAACCATTTACAGCCTCGACAAGTGCTTGAGCACACGATGTTTGGCAATCAGATGCAGCGGCCCGCGCGTGCTTCCAATCTCTTTGAGAAATGAAAGCGCAATCTCCTCTTCGCTCTTGCCCTTTTGGCGAAGCTTCCGGATATACCCGGAATTCGATTCGAGCATGCTCCTTAGCGGGCTCTCCCGTCGAATTGTATAGAGCGTAATTGCGAGCGCTCCAACCACTATACCAAGCCCAAGAGCTATTGTGACATCGTAGGATGGATCTTTGACCAGGAAGCGCAACAGTGAGTGTGGATTCCCGGCGTTCAGAATTGCATAGAACGCCGCGACCATGACTATTACCAGGAGTCCGTACAGAACCCATTGAATTGACTGACGCATAATTACACTCAAGGATGCATGGGAAACCGTTTGGCTTCAACCCGTCGGCAGATCCGGGTCAAAGCCGATGCAGTTCCGTCAGCATGTTGTTGGCGCCGCATACGCGGCGCCCGGTTCATGTCAGAAAACCTTTCGTTCCTCTCCGACGGCCATTTTCTTCCACTCGATCTCGGCCTTGGCCCACGCTTCTTCGGTTGCCTCACTGTCCCAGACCGACAAACCACGATCCTGCCGCGTAGCACCAGGAATGAAGTTATCCAGGATGAGACCGACGATCGCGGTTACCGACATGGCGGAGGTAAAGATTGCCTGGAGGATATTCCCGAGCACCTGCGCCACCGGACCTGCAGAGGCCCAGTTTATCGCGTGTGCCGAGAAGTATGCGCTCATGCTCAGACCTGCAAATAGACTTATCCCGATAATGAAAAGGTTTCGAGAGTTGTTCAAATTCACGAATTGAAGATTGGAAAGACCGACCGCGGCGATCATTCCGAACAGTCCGACGTACATGGCACCCTTGACCGCATCAGGCAACGTTGCAAGAGCAGTGCTGAACTTTCCGAAAAGCGGGATTATCAGGATAACAATTGCACCTGCCCGGATAACGCGACGGCTTGCCACCCTCGTCAGACCGATTGCACCAATATTCTCGGAATAGGAGGTGGTTCCTGCGACGCTCTGAAATAGACCGGCAATGAAGCAGCCTATCCCTTCCGCCCCGAGACCACGGGAAATCATTTTCTCGGTAGGTACCGGTCCCTCGGAGATTCTCGAACAGGAATAGTAGTCCCCGATGGATTCGATCATTGATGCAAGATATCCGGCGAGCATGCCGAATGTACCGGCAACAAAAATGCCACCGAAGCTCGGAAATCCGTACTTGAACGGAATCATATGACGCAGAGTAATCCAGGGAGCCGCCCGCATTGCGGCAAGCCGGTCACCCAGAAGATACGCGCCGTTCGCCGGATCGATCCAGCCAAGCATTGAACCCACGAGCGCGCTGAGCCATCCGAACAGGACCGCAAGCAGCACGGGGAACAGCATGAACACACGCGAGACCCGAGCAAGAAGCTGGGAAAATATGATCAGAGCAAGGAGCGTCAGGATTGAGATAACCCAGTTACTTGCCATGGCGGGCACGCCGAGTGCAAAGAGCGACAGACCAATCATGGTTATTGTCGGTGCAATGACGACGGGACTTATGGCCCGCTTGATGTACCCCATGAGCCCGGTATATCCCAGGACAATCTCAAACAGGGACGCGACCATGATGGCGATTGCCACCTGCTGGATCATGATCTCCCAGCCCAGGTTTTGCGCGCTCACCAGACCGATAATGGCGAACGTGGGCGGGAGGAAGGAAAACGAGCTTCCCTGGATGATCGGCAACCTGTTCCCGATGGGAGACTGCTGTATGAGGGTGGCGATGCCCATGCAGAAAAAGACAGTAGAGATAATCAATGCCTGTTGCGCCACGGGAACCTTCATCGCACCGCCGACGATGAGCGGAACAAGAACTGTTGCTCCGAACATAGTCAGGTACTGCTGAATCCCGAGAAGAAACGCGAGGCCCCAGCGTGGACGACTTCCGATAGGGAAGATCACCCACCCTTTCGACGCTGAACTTACGTCACTCATCTGACTCCTCCATTTCGGGCCACTCTCACCTCGGCCGGTTAAGGCTTTGGCGGCCTGGGCCCATGTTGAGGTCCGGCCGGATTCCGCCCGGATCTTATGTACTGAACCCTTGACTCACGAACACGAATACCGTTTCCGCCGAACAATTACCCGACAGTCGATCCGTGAAGTCCAGGAGTTCTTGCACCCGATTCAACGCCCGCATGGGCTTGTCGGTTGGGAATGTCAGTTGATCAACAAAGTTGTGTGGATATACCTCCGCCTTGGGCCCGCCGTCTGATCTATCTGAATGGGAAGGTAATTTCGATTTCCAGCCTTTATATACTATTGTATCAGAAGTCTTCAAAGAATCAAGGAAAATCTTTATTCTTCAATTCATCTGTTTGAGAAGTTCGATCTATATTTCCGAATAAAAAAGATATGATTTATCGGCCCGGCTACTCAGTCACGCTCTCTTGCCACGCTTCCTTCTCCCGGCGCGGGAACCGTGGCGCGACTCCACCGGCGGAGGAGGGGTTACGCCACTTCCAGTCAGTCGCAAGAACTCCGGCGGAATCTGTGTCTCGAAACGCATTATTTCACCGCTCGAGGGGTGATGAAAGACAAGGCGAAATGCGTGAAGGGCCACGCGGCCAATCGGGTCTCCCTTCGCGCCGTACTTCTTGTCTCCAACCACCGAGTGACCGAGCTCACGCATGTGCACGCGAATCTGGTTTTTCCGCCCTGTCTCGAGCTTGACCTCGAGCAGAGTAAACCGTTCGGTACCGCCAATCACTTCATAGTTCGTGACAGCCTTCTGGCCGCCTTCGGGTGTCGCGCTCGAGTGAACGTGAAATGTCTTGTTTTCCCGGAGCCACGTAGTAACGGTACCTTCCGGCTTTTCCACAACGCCCTCGACAACAACGAGATAGGCACGCTCCACGACCATATCGTTCCATTCGCTCTGGAGAGCCTGCTTCGCGTCGAAGGTCTTCGCATACATCATGATTCCGGACGCTTCCCGATCGAGACGATGAACGACGAATACTCTCCTGCCCGGTCCCTGCAGTTTGACATGATCCCACAGCAGGCTGTTTGCGGTAACATCGTCTCCCTTGTCGGTGGAGATGGAAAGCAATCCTGCCGGTTTCTCGATTACGATGATCGACTCATCCTCGAACAATATCCGTATGCCGGCCCGCGTCAACTCGTTGTGACCACCTGCCTCCCCGCCGCCTGCCGGTCGACTCACGGCAACCGTCTGCCCCTCACGGAGGGGGTGATCGAATTGTGAAGTGACCACGCCATCCACGGTAACGGCATGGTGTGTCAGAAGGGATTTCACCGCGTTCCTTCCCTGGCCGGGTAGCTCTGATCGCAGGAACTCGAGTAGCCCACCGGATTCATGCACCACGAAGATGAGTTGATGTCGGGACTTTTTCCCCCGGGCGGGCGGATCCGGCGGGGAGTGCTGATTGTGTGATCTACTCATTGATACTCCTGAGTCTTCCGAGATTGTAGGGGCAATGCATCCCATACACAATAGCCTGCGGACTCGACCATTCCCTGCCGGCGCTACTACGGAAAATCAGGCGACTTTTCTCCTGCGTTCACTTCGAAAGAAAGGGTATTCTCTGCGGGAGAGAGCGGACAGACCCAGCGGGAGTTGTACGCGCAGGAAGGGTTGTAGGCGAAATTGAAGTCGAGAACGAAGGAGTGAGGATGGGCACCGAGGTCGGCTCCCTTTATTGTGTCGTAAAGGTAGCGACCACCGCCATAACTGCACGTCCCACTGGTTGCATCCCTGAATGGGAGAAAAAGTCCGCCTCCGTACCCGCCTATCCAGTACAGTGTGAGCTCAGCCGGCATTTCGGTCCCGGTCGGTGGAATGAAGCGTACCCGCGCAAAGGGACGGTAGGTGAGTACTCCCTCAGCCAGTTGGACGGTCCTCTCGGACAGGTTCGAGTCGGGCGCGAACGGGATGATTGTGCCGGTGAGTCTCCAATCGGGATCGTACTCAAAGTACGGAATATGAACGAAGGTCGATTTCTGTGCTGCATCGAGCGGCGACTGCGGATGAGCGAGGAACAACTGATCTCGTTTTTTCCGGTACAGATCCCAGGCACCGTGCGCGTCGTTCGCGGAAACTTCTCGAATCTTCGCATAGAGCTCTGCAATCTCCCGCTTCCAGTGACTCAGTTGGAGAAGCAGCTCCGTCTCCCCGGACTCGATGTTCATGTCACGGAATCCCTGTAGATCCCGGGAGTCGAACCATCAATGAGGATAGCGCCAACCGTGCGGCTATAGAAATCCGCGGGGCCAACCCCGCCAATGATTGCATAGGCGTAACCGTCCGAGCGCATTGCGTGCAGCGCCGAAAGCAGAAGCGAACGTCCCACCCCCTTACCCCGAACCGCCGGATGGACGCCCGTGGGACCAAAGAAATTCCTGCATGCTGCATCGTACGCGGCGAATCCCACCATTTCACGACCGTTCACTGCAATGAATGCGCTGATCGGAGTCCTTCCGAAACATACACCGCATTCTTCGGCCCAGTTGCGGGAGAAGTTTTTCTCAATCCATGAATATATCTGCGGCCGCTCGTACGCCAGAGGCCTCCGGACGGCGAAACCGGATGCTTCGAGTTCCGTGAGATCGAGCTGGGGCAGGCGATAGAGGGGCACAAGCATATCGGGCATAGCAAGTCCTTCTTCTGCTAAGACTTCACCGCGCCGGCGGTCAAACCTCTTACAATGTAGCGCTGGAAGACAATCGAAATCGTGACCGGCAGAATCAAGGCAATGACCGTCCCGGCGGACATGAGATCCCAATTCACAAAATACTGGCTGATAAACTCGGTCATAGCCACGGTAATGGGCTTTGCATTGAGGGTGTAGGTTAGAACCAGGGCCGGTGCAAAAAGGTTCCAGGTAAAGAGGAACGATATGATTGCCACGGCGATAAGACCGGGCATGACGAGATGGATACTGACGCGGTACAGGGTCTGGAACAGACTGCACCCGTCAATTCGGGCGGCATCCTCTATCTCTTTGGGAACTGCATCGAAATACCCCTTCATGAACCAGGTCTCGAACGGAAGCCGATAGGTGAAGGAGAGCAGGATCAGACCAAGCTTGGTATCGAGAAGCCCGAGCTTGCTGTACTCGGAGAACAGGCCAATGAGAACCGGCCAACCCGGAATGGCAATGATACCGAGGGTGAAGTAGAAGAAAAGCTGCCGGCCTGGAAATCGGAGACGGGAATACGCATAGCCCAGCATCGGAGCAACAACCATGACGCAGAAAGTCGTCATGACCGCAATGATCGTTGAGTTGCGCAGTCCAAGCCACATGAGATCGGAGGCACTGTTGCCCCCGCCGCCGCGGAACCCGGCACCGGTAATGAGAACCTTCTGGTAAGCCTCCAGTGTCGGGTTGTGCGGGAACCAGTGCGGAGGAGTCGAATAGAGTTCGGCACGGGTGGAGATTGAACTGATCAGGATCCAGAGAACCGGTGCAAGGGTCCATACCAGCACCAGAACCGTACCCACGATGTGCCTGGGCCGTAGCGTCGCACGTCGCATCACCCTCGATCTTCCTTCAGACTCATCCGGATGTAGGAGACTGTGAGTACCAGCATCGCTGCGCCGACCAGAAAGGCCATTGCAGCACCCACACCGAATTGTCCATTCACGAATGTGACCTGATAGTTGTACATCATGGGTGTCAACGTGGACTCGTCGAAACCCATGAGCGCATAAATCTCGTCGAAAACACCGAAGGCGGCAATCAACGTCAGGATCAGCGCGACCCCCCCAATTCTACGAAGGGCAGGAAGAGTAATATGGAAAAGCTGCTGGAAACTGTTTGCGCCGTCTACCTTTGCCGCCTCATACAGCTGGTCGGGAATTGACTGGAGAGCTCCCAGGAACAATACGCTCACAAAGGGAACGTACCTCCAGACAAAGGTAAACATGGCAATATTCAGCGCGGCGAACGGATGGATGAGCCAGTGCTGGTACTGGCCGATAATGCCGAGCTGATAGAGGATCCCGTTGAATGCGCCGTGGTCTCCATCGAATATCCATTTCCACAGATAGCCGTTCACGATTGGAGGGATAGCCCACGGTATGATGATGATTGCACGAAGCGCCTTCCGCCCGGCAAACCGCTCGTTCAGGAGAATACCTATTGCGAACGCAATCAGGGTTACGAGGACCGTTCCCGCCGCCATGAAATACAGGACGTGGCGCACCGAAAGCCAGAACCCCGGGTCCTGGAGAACCGTAAGATAGTTCGCAAGACCGACAAAATGAACTCGACCCGGCATCTTGATGTTATAACGAAGAAAACTGAACCTGAATGAGGTAAGTGCGGGATAGTAAGCGAACGCCGCCAGACAGAGCAGGCCCGGAACAAGAATGGCGTATGCGAAATTTCGGTCCCGGTCAAACCATCGCGCTATGTTCCGTCTGCTGGCCAAAAGGGATCTCCAATCTGATCTATACTGTCGCTATGCTGTCGCACGAACCGGACTCACGCCGGCCCGCGCGACATCCGCGTCTACTGGTACTCTTTCTTCAACTTCTGCTGGTATTCGCCAAGGCCCTGAATAGCCTGATCCACGGTCTGCTGTCCTCGTGCAACCCGAACGAGCGCGGCGGTCGCTTCGGCGTCGAATTGATCAAACCATGGCTGTTCGTACGGAAGGGAGACGAGATATTTCGCCTGCTCCTGCATCGTTGGCCAGCCCTCTATCTTCCCTTCGTCTCCGAGCCCCTTGAAAGTGGCCGAATTGGCAGGGAACATGCCGTTCGCGCTGTATGCATAGCGCTCGACCTGATCGCTCAACATGAACTGGATGAACTTAGCGGCAGCTTTCGGTGCCTTCGTGTACGCCGATATTCCGGCGCCACCGGGAAGACTCCAGGTAAAGTGCTTTCCGGGAAGAAGCAGATAGTCGGCATTCGGCGCCACCTTCGACTGCTTCGGATCGTTGGAAATTGAGAGTGAACCCTGCCATGCCTGATGAAACTCTGCCTGCCCGGCCCAGAACTGCGGGTGCGGGTTCTGGGACGTCAGCCGTTCAGGTGAAATGAGCCCTTCCTTGTAAAGACGTACGAGTGTGTCGAACGCCTGGTATCCCGGACTGCTCTTATCCGTGAAGGTAGGATTCATCTGTGCGTCGAAAAGACGACTGCCGCTGGACAGGGCAATCAGATACCACGACCAGCTTCGCATTCCGAACGCGATCGGATACTGGTAGGTACCATTTGCCTTCAGCGCCTGTGCCGCGGCTTCGAAGTCCGACCAGGTCCTCAGGTCCGCAGCGGTTTTTCCGATTTTCTGCAACCCGGCCTTATCGAAATCAATCATGACCATCTGCTGGTAGAGCGGTATGGCAAGCTGTTTTCCATCGATCCGATAAAAACTCGCACCATACACACTGTCGAGCGTGCTCTTCCATGTGGTGTCGTCGAGTGCGCTCAGGATCCCGGAGCTCGCGAGCGGTCCGAAATATGAAATCCCGACAAAGATGACATCGGCAGGATTTACCTTTCCCGCCGCGGCAGTCATAACCTTGTCGCGAAGCGCGGTCTCCTTCATTGTGGAGACCTGTACGGTAGTCCCGGTCTGTTTCGTGAACTCGGCGAGCAGCTCCTGGGACGGAGCACCCCAGGACGTTGACATGTACATGATAGTCGAAGGTTCGGCGGCCGACTCCTTCGCACCGGAAGCAAAGACACCGGACACCACACACACGGCGACCAGCACGGAGACAATACCTTTTTTCATTGAGAGGCCCTCCCTCTGTTGAGTGAATAATAGGGTATCCGGAATCACACGTCAATCGAACTCATTTGGAGTTCATCCATTAAGGCCGGTGCTCAAGGTGATCCTGTTTGACAGATGGATGCAACGCACATATCATTCTCCGTTATGGAAGAATATCTGGTCATTGGCCTCATGATGGGGACCTCCGGCGATGGTGTGGATGCGGCTCTCGAACGTGTCCGAATCCAGGCGGGAGACGTGGATGTCGAGTTTATCGAAGGGATTACCGAGCCCATCCCGGATCAGATCCGGCTTCCTCTTTTCGCCATGTTTGAATCGCGCCATGCAGACCTCGAGCAGCTCACACTCCTGGACACGCGCATCGGCCAACTCCTCGCCGATACCGCAAATGCCCTCCTGCAGAGGGCAGGATTCCGTTCGGACCAGGTTACGGTGATCGGGTCCCACGGCCAGACGGTCTTTCACGTGGCTGAATTTCGGGAGATTGCTCAACGTCAGGTTCGCGGCAGTCTCCAGGTGGGTGATGGCGCGGCCATCGCCGATTCCACCGGGATCCCGACGGTGACGAACTTCCGCAGCGCCGACATAGCCGCCGGCGGCTGTGGCGCACCGCTTGTCCCTCTCTTCGATACGCTCCTTGCCCGTCATCTTTCCGAGCGGTCAGCCTTCCAGAACATAGGCGGAATTGCGAATGTTACCTGGATAGAACCGGAAAGTGAGTCGCTGATTGCCTTCGATACCGGACCGGGAAACATGATAATCGACGCACTCGCGAGCAGGGCGTCCGGCGGGGCCCTTCCCTTCGACCGGGACGGCAGCATTGGACGGGCCGGTCACATAAGACAGGATATTCTGAATGCCTGGCTGGACCACCCCTATTTTGCGGAGAAACCGCCAAAATCAACCGGCCGGGAGCTCTTCGGCACGGCATTTCTCGACGATTTCCTTCAGACTTCCGCTGCGGCGGAGGATCTGGTTCGGACTGCGGAAGCCTTTACGGCTCACTCAATTGCCCGCGCCTACCGGCAGCACCTCCCGAGGATGCCTGAACGGGTGGTCGTAACCGGCGGCGGGACGAGGAATCCGGTGATTATGGAAGAACTCTCGACGCTGCTTCCCGAATGCATCGTATGCCGCGGGGAAGACATTGGGCTGAACAGCGACCTGAAAGAAGCGATGGCGTTCGGCGTGCTCGGACTGTTTCATCTGCTTGGCCGACACGGGAACGTCCCGGCGGCAACCGGTGCCGACCATCCTGCAATTCTCGGGAAGCTGTGTCTGCCACCGAACGGCAGATCGATACCGCGAAACTTGACGGGTTAATCCGAAGAGCCTATGGTGGGACCGGAGGTATTTATGAGCGAAACGCACAGGAAACACGTGGTGCTCGGTGCCGGCGGCGCAATAGCACAATCCCTGGTTCCGGAATTGATACGGGAGAATCAGGATGTAATCCTGGTCTCGCGAAGCGGCGCCCAGATCGAGGGAACTCAGGGTGTTCACGCAGATGTGACCGACTATGCATCTCTGTCGGAATGCGTTCCGGAGGGGAGCGCCGTCTATCTTCTGGTCGGACTGCCGTATGACGTGCGTGTCTGGCAGGATATGTGGCCGAAGATCATGGAAAACGTCATTCGCGTCTGCAAGGAGAAACAGTCGCTGCTCCTCTTTTTCGACAACGTGTACATGTACGGGCATGTCCGCGGACCGATGACTGAGGAGACTCCCCATGCACCGGTCAGCAAGAAGGGAGAAGTGCGTGCACGCATAGCCGATCTGCTGATGGCCGAATACACCTCGGGACGAATGAATGGAATTATTGCCCGAAGCGCGGATTTCTACGGCCCCGGTGCGGAAAAAACCGGCGTTCCAAATGTCCTCGTCATCGGAAATCTTCTGAAAGGGAAGAGTGCACAATGGCTTGCCGGAGTCGACAAGCTTCACAGCCTCACGTACACCCGCGACTGCGGGAAAGCGCTCCCGCTTCTGGTAGGGGATGAACACGCGTACAATCAGGTGTGGCACCTTCCGACCGCAAGTCCCGCCATAACAATGCGCGATTTCATCGAATTGGCCGCCAGAGAGACCGGCGCCCGCGCACGAAGCAGCGTCCTTCCCCGGTGGATGCTCGGACTCGGCGGTCTCTTCGACCGAACAATAAAAGAGTTGTCGGAAATGCTCTACCAGAATGAGTTCGACTACATTTTCGATTCGTCGAAGTTCCAGAAGCATTTTTCGGTGGGCGCAACCCCGTACGAGAAAGGCGTTGCCGAAACCGTAGCGCACCAGCGGCAATTCACCCGGTAGTTCCCGGGATTCAGGCGACGGACGCGGGTTTACTCGGCAGGATTAAGTAACGACGAGGACGATCCCCCTCATCTCCCCGGATCGTAGAGTTCGCCGTCCGCTGCAGGCGGAATGGTCTTTCCGACGAAGCCCGCGAGCGCGAGGATGGTCATTGCGTAAGGGAGCATGAGCAGGATGTTGCGGGACAGGTTCGACACGCCCTGCAGTTGAAAGGAGAGGGCGGTTGCGAAACCAAACAGGAGCGAAGCGCCGAATGAGCGCCACGGACGCCAGGCGCCGAAGATCATTGCGGCGAGGGCTATGTAGCCTCGGCCGGCGACCATGTCCGGGTTGAACCGATTGAGAATGCCGATCGATATGTCGGCACCGCCAAGGGCGGCGAGCATGCCGGCCGCCACTACCGCGCCGAATTTCACAAGAAGCACCCGAACACCTGCCGCGTCCGCCGCCTTGGGGAACTCTCCGACTGAGCGCAGTCTCAGGCCCAGCGGAGTACGGAACAGAGCAAACTGCACGAGAATGATGCACAGGAAGAATACGTAGACAAGGACCTGGTGACCACTCACGATCTGCCCGACGAAGGGAATCTTTTCCACGAGAGGTATGTGCAGTGTCGGAAGTGAAGCGGTGTTTCCGGGCGTACCGGTCGGTCCATAGATGCTGTTGAACAGGAATCCGGTCGTACCCGCCGCGAGAATGTTGATAGCCATTCCGACAATGAAATGATTTGCCCGAAGGTACACGCTGGCCCATGCATGAAGCGCACCGGCAAGACCGCCTGCAAGGATAGCTGCAAGAACGCCGATCCACACACTACCGGTTGCAGCATCTACGGCGACGGCCACGAAAGCCCCGACAAGCATCTTGCCTTCGAGAGCAATGTTGATGATACCCGCCCGCTCCGAGATGACACCGCCGAGTGCGGCAAATGCGATGGGAATGGAAAGCGTTATGGTGGATGACCAGAGTTCGGGATTTGCAAGCGCTCCCATGGTTACTCAACTCCCGACGGCGAAGCAGTCGCCTCTTGGCTGGATTCCGCACGGCGTCTTCGACGAAAATAGCGCAGCAGTCCTTCGGCCGAAATGAAGAAGATGATCAGACCTTCGATCACATCAACGAGGTGCGCAGGAACTCCTGCCGTAATCTGCATTGCGCCGGCGCCATTCTCAAGCGCGCCGAAAAGCAGCGCGGCAAGCAGTGCTCCGAAGGGCGTATTCTTACCAAGTATGGCAACAACTATGCCCGTATACCCGGCTGCCGTGTCAAAGCTATCATAGAGCCGGTGATCGACGCCGAGCACCTGGATTGCACCTGCAAGACCGGCAATGGCACCACTCAAGCCAAGCCCGAGAAGGATGTTCGCTACCGGATTCGCACCTGCATAACGCGCGGCTTTCGGACTGTGCCCGGTCATCCTGAGCGTAAAGCCCAGGGGAGTCCGTTTCAGAACAAAGGCCACCGCAGACGCAATGACCGGTGCGAAAAGAATGCCCCATGAAAGCTGCGTTCCGGGGATCAGGATTGCTATCGTTGCGCTCGGGTCCACAATAGCAGACTGCGGGAGATAACCGGCAGTCTGCATTGGCCCCTTTTCCAGGAGGAAATGACCGAACATGACGGCGATGTAGCTCATCATGAGCGTAGTGATTACCTCGTGCGCACCGCGGTATGCCTTGGCGAGGCCGGGAACAACGGCGGCCCATAAAAATCCGGCAGCCATTCCACCCAGGATGGCAAGGGGCAGGTGGATAACCGGCGGGAGGTGCACATTCGTGCCAATCCAGGTCGCGACTATTGCGCCGAGCCAATACTGACCGGACGCGCCAATGTTAAACAGCCCGCTCCGGAACGAGAGAGCTACGCCCACTCCCACGAGCATGAGCGGAAGAGACGCTGCAAGCGTTGTGGCAACAGAGTATCCATCGCCGAAGGCGCCCGCGATGAGTGCGCCGTAGGTTGAGATCGGGTCATTTCCGAAAATCAGAATGAGCACGCCACCAAGAATAATCGAGATTCCGATGGCAATGACCGGCCAGAGCGCTGTCCACAGTCTGCTCGTCATGCTTGTTCTCCGGATTCTACGCCGAGCATGAGCATCCCCAGCCGTTCACTATTCGCATCCTTTCGATCCAGAATTTCCATGAACCGGCCGCGATAGAGCACAGCAATGCGATCCGAGAGCGCAAGGAGTTCGTCCAGATCGAGCGACACGAGTATGACTCCGTGTCCCTCATCCCGCATCCGCAGCAGCTCCCGATGCACAAACTCCGTGGCACCGATGTCGAGGCCCCGCGTCGGCTGATTCACCAGAAGAACTGCGGGCGAACTGAGAATCTCCCGGGCAAGCACCACCTTCTGCTGGTTTCCGCCGGAAAGTTCGGATGCCGGCGCATCGGGATGCGGTGGCCGGACGTCGAACGCGGCAATTGCCCTGGATGCCAGCTCCTTCCAGTGGCGCAGATGCAGGTATCCCGCACGTGCATACGGTTCCTCATAATAGCGGCGGAGTGCAAGATTTTCGGACACGGTCATTGGCAGAACGAGCCCCTCTTCCTGTCGATCTCCGGGTATATGCCCGAGCCCTGCTTCACGGCGCTTGCGGATTGAAAGATGCTCGATCCTTTTTCCCTCGAGCAGCACCTGCCCCTGCGCCGCGGATGCTCCGCTCAGAGCATCAATGAAGTCCTTCTGTCCATTTCCCTCAACTCCTGCAATACCGAGGATTTCTCCGCGGCGGAGCCACAGACTTACCGGTGATAGCCGACCGCTTGATAGCTCCCGGGTTTCGAGCACGACCGGACCAGGAGCGTTCTGCCCCCGATCCAACTCGTGGCTCACGTCCCGGCCAACCATCATCAGCGCAAGGTCACGCGACGACGCATTTGCGGCTTCCACCGACCCGACAAGCTCACCACGGCGGATGACCGTTATGCGGTCGGATACCTGCCGGACTTCGTCAAGCTTGTGGCTGATGAAGATGACAGAAAGCCCCCGCTTCGTGAACGCGGATATGGCAGTGAAAAGCTGGGTGCTCTCCTGCGGCGTCAGCATCGCCGTCGGCTCGTCGAGTATGAGAATTCTGGCATCCCGATAGAAGGCTTTCAGAATCTCGACACGCTGCCGTGCCCCTACCTCGAGGTCTGAAACACGTGACCACGGGTCTACGTCCAGTCCATATTGAAGAGAGAGTTCTTCGATTCGTTCTGCGGTTGCGCGCAGGTCGAGGCGCAGGCCACGTCGCGACTCCCTGCCGAGGGCTACGTTTTCGACAACGCTCAATGCAGGGATGAGCATGAAGTGCTGGTGGACCATCCCGACACCCGCCTCGGCCGCATCCCGTGGGGATAACGGCGCATAGGGGGATCCCCACAGTTCAATGGATCCGGAGTCCGGACTGACCAGCCCGTACAGGATGTTCATGAACGTGGTTTTCCCCGCGCCGTTTTCGCCGAGTATTGCGTGAACTTCACCTGCCGAAAGGGAGAAGTCTATCCCCTTCAGGGCCTGAACGCCTCCAGGAAACTCCTTGGCAACGTTCACGACCCGCAGCGCGACGGTGCCGCTCCGATCCATTCTGTTATTTCTGCTTTGAGACCCAGTCCGGGATCTTCGGGCTCACGGTGATCTGGCCGTCAATAATCTTCTGCTTCAGAGCATCCACTTTGTCCACGATGCTCTTTGGAATTCCCTTCAGCACAGGACTGATGTCAACGCCGTGATTCTTCAGATCATAGGTAACAACCCCGGGCTGGAACTTCCCGTTTTGAAGGTTCTTTACGGTATCGAAGACCGCGACATTCACGAGCTTGCTTGTGCTGGTGAGTACGTGGGCAGGGGCAAGATATGCCTGATTGGAGTCTGCGCCAATCGCATAGAACCCTCCGTCTTTTGCCGCCTGAATTACGCCGAGACCCGTGCCACCCGCAAGCTGATAGACGATATCCGCCCCTTTACTGTGCTGTGCCAGCGCAAGCGACTTGCCGGATGCCGGATCATTGAAATTGCCGGTGTATCCATGCAGCACCGTGATGTTTGGATCCACATAATGCGCGCCCTGGAAATAGCCAGCCATGTAGATATCGACAGGCGGAATCTGCATGCCACCTACGACGCCGATTGTGTTGTTGTGTCTGAGGCCGGAAATGCTCTTGTCCTGCTCCACATAGGCCGCAAGTGCCCCCGCCAGAAATCCGATTTGCTGCGACGCGAACACCGCGGTCGTAAGATTCGGAATACCTGAAACCGGTTCGTCTATGAGCAGAAATTTGACGTTGGGATACTCCTTGGAAACCTGCGTAATGGCATCCTTCATGAGAAATCCCACCCCGATGACGAGGTTGTACCCGGCTTTCGCGAAACGGGTCATGTCCGGAACGTAATCGCTCTGGCCCTTCGCCACGACCGCGGTACCCTTTACGCCAAGTTTCTTCTCCGCATCGACAAGCCCCTGGTAAGTCAGCTGATTGAAGCTGTGGTCATTGAGGCCGCCTACGTCCGCGACCATTCCGACCTTCATCACCGGTGCTGCGTTCGTCGATTCCTTTTGTCCGCCGGCAAACGCAGTTCCCGCGCTCATAGCCAGGATGAAGACCACGGACATGAGGGACACCATTAACTTCTTCACGATAATCCTCCTCTTGAGTAACATTGAGTTCTCCAATTTTCGTACATGTGAGCGTATCGATCATTGCGCACTGCGCAGATACGCCTCTTGTTCACCGGTAAGCTCATCTATCCGGATGCCAAGCGTCTCGAGCTTGAGCCGCGCAACCGCGTTATCAATCTCCTCCGGAACCGGGTAAACATCGGCATTCAACTCGCCTCGGTGTTCGGCAACATACCGCGCGGACAAGGCCTGGAGCGCGAAGCTCGTGTCCATTATCTCTGCAGGGTGACCATCGCCACAGGTAATGTTTACCAGACCCCCGCCGCCAAGAAGGTAAACCGTTCGACCGCCGGCCATGCGATACGCGGTAATGTTCTCTCGAACTTCTTCTTCCGCGGCCGAAAGTGACCGCAGTGCAACCAGGTCAATCTCGGCGTTGAAATGTCCCGCATTTGCAAGAATTGCGCCGTCATGCATAAGGGCGAAGTGATCGCGGGAAAGTGCCTTCGTGCCGCCGGATACAGTCAGAAAAAAGTCGCCGATCGCCGCGGCCTCCTGCATCGGCATGACCCGGAAACCGTCCATGACAGCTTCCACCGCCTTGATAGGATCCACTTCGCAGACAATGACTTCGGCCCCGAGACCTTTCGCCCGCATGGCGCACCCTTTTCCGCACCAGCCATATCCGACGATAACCGCCCGGCTTCCTGCAATATTGAGATTGGTCGTTCGCATGATGGCTTCCCAGGTGGACTGACCGGTACCGTACCGGTTGTCAAAGAGAAACTTGCACTGGGCATTGTTTACCAGAAGCACCGGAAAACGAAGCCTCCCTTCACGGGCGAGGGCACTGTCGCGGATCACGCCGGACGTGGTCTCCTCGCAGGCGCCGTACACCTGTTCGATGAGTTCGGGCCGGTGGACGTGCAGATCATGCACGAGGTCCCCTCCATCATCGATCACGATGTTCGGCTCAATGTCTATTGCGAGCAGATGCTGCTCCTGAAACTCGGAAGGCGATGCCCCGTGAGTTGCGTAGACGTGCAGGCCGCGCTCCGCCACGGCGGCTGCCACATCATCCTTGGTCGACAGAGAGTTGCTGCCGGTCACCGAAACGTCCGCACCGCCGGCCGCAAATATCTCTGCGAGATAGGCGGTCTTCGCTTCGAAGTGCACGCTCACGGCAACACGCAACCCGGCGAAGGTCTGTTCTCTGCGGAACTCCTCTTCGAGCCGGTTGAGGATGGGCATATTTCGCCGAACCCATTCAATTTTGCGCCGACCTTCGGGAGCAAGGGCCGGGTCATAAATCTGAGACTGACGCATGGCGAACCCTTTCCGTCCCCAGTGGGGCGTGAGTGCGAATTGTGTGCTGATCGGGTACTGAAGTCCAGAAGACGGGATAGTGACACTCAGATGCAGAGTAGCTCCGGGAAGCATCTCTACGGAAGAAAAACGAATTCTCAAACATAAACACTGCTCGACTCCGCTGCTCCAAGTTAGGCGGAATAAGTATAGCTTTCCGGTACTATACAGTCAAGCAATGCGGAGAAGAGCTCGATGAGAGTCAGTTTCCTGCTGTAAGGGTCCCGAGGCTCTCGTGGTATGGTGCACGGAGAATGCCAATTTCGGTAATGAGTCCGGTTACCAGATTGTTCGGGGTAATATCGAACGCAGGGTTCCATACTTTTACATCCTTCGGGGCCGTTCGGCGGTCACCGAAGAATCGGACCTCTTCGGGATCCCGTTCCTCGATTGGGATTTCGGCTCCGGTGGCGGTATCCAGGTCGACGGTGGATGAGGGGCAGGCAACGTAGAACGGGATGTCGAAGCGGTTCGCGAGCAATGCGACCCCGAAGGTACCGATCTTGTTCGCCACATCTCCGTTGGCGGCAACTCTGTCGGTCCCCACGATAACCAGGTCCACCTTTCCGGACGCCATGAGACTGGCAGCCATGTTGTCACAGATGACGGTTACGTCGATTCCGGACTGTTGCAGCTCCCAGCTGGTAAGCCGGGCGCCCTGGAGAAGAGGTCGGGTCTCGTCGGCGTACACTCGAAAGCCGATACCCTTCTGGTGCGCGAGATACATCGGCGCAGTCGCAGTTCCGAGAATCGATGTGGCAAGCGCTCCTGCATTGCAGTGGGTTAGAATGCCAGTGCCTTCCCGAATCAGCGGCAGACCCGCCGCTCCAATTCCGCGGCACAGATTCATGTCCTCCTGATGAATCTTCTGCGCTTCATTCTGAAGGAGGTCGAGGAGCACCGCCGTACCCTCCCCTTCGAGCGCTGCGGCGCGGGCGGTTCTTACCATCCGTTTCAGCGCCCAGGAAAGGTTGACGGCCGTCGGACGCGCGCTGTCCAGGTAATCTGCAATTTCTTCGAGTTTTCCAAGGAACGCGTCCGCCGGGAGATTCCTGAACTGGCGTACGCCGATGAACAGTCCATACGCGCCGGCAATGCCGATGGCGGGAGCTCCCCGCACCTTGAGCATTTTTATTGAGTCCCAGACCTGTTCGGCACTCTTCTGCTCCTCCCGAACCACATCCACCGGGAGCCGTGTCTGGTCGAGAAAGAACAGCCGCCCGTCCTCCCAGGAAACGGAACGCAGCTCGGATTGACCGCTTGTTGTATCACTCGCCATATGTCTTCCTCATTTCATTCCTACGCTGTCAGACCGTCTCCGGAATCAAACGCCTGAGCCGGTCAAAACAGGATTGCACGTTCTGCCTGATCTCGTCAAAGCCCGGAATAATCCGGTCCTCCATAAGAACGCGCCCGGCGGAGAGCAGTGTCTTCACGCACTGTCCCGATGCACCGTACACCAGAGAAGAAGTCAGATCCCACAACGGAATCATTTCGGGTCCCGTAATGTCAACCAGCATCAGGTCCGCTTCCATTCCCACCCTCACAGCTCCGCCCCCGGTGCCAAAAAAGTCTGCTCCCGCCTCGGTTGCAATCCGGAAGATCTCTTTTGCAGTCATAAGCGTGGCATCCCCTGAACCGACCTTCAGGAGAAGGGCCGCCAGCTTCATCTCTTCGACCATGTCGAGGTTGTTGTTGGAAGCAGCGCCGTCGGTTCCGAGAAGAATCGGGATCCCCCGCTCTTTCAGGCGGAAATATGGGAAGACTCCCGAAGAGAGCTTCATGTTGGAGGCGGGATTATGGACCACGGTTACGCCCCGGTCGGCAAGAATGTCGATATCCCGATCGGTCAGGTGAACTGCATGGGCCGCAACAACCCGGTCGCTCAGCAATCCAAGATCGTTCAGGTACTCCACCGGAGTCAGGCCGTCGTGTTCCCGGCGGCAGTCTGAGACCTCCTTGTCCGTCTCCGCGAGATGGATATGCACCTTCAGCCCGAGTTCGGCGGAAAAATCTCTCACCCACTCTATGGAAAAGCGGCTGGCCGTATACACCGCATGGAGCGCAACACCGAGACCGACGCCGGAAGGAGGGATCGCTTCGGCGAAGAACCGCTCACAGTCCCGCGACTGCAGCTTTCCCTGCTCCTCATCCATCCCGTCAATTATCGGGAAGTGAACAAGAGCTTTCATCGGAACCGCCTCGAGCGCCCGCAGGGCAGTCCGGGGGCTCATATACATTTCGTTGAAGAATCCGGTTCCGGTCCGGATCATCTCCGCCAGCGCAAGGCGGTTGCCCCAGTAGAAGTCCGCCTCGGTGTACTGCTTTTCGAGTGGCCACATCCTTTCGGTCAGCCACTCGTGCAGATGAAGATCATCTCCTGCTCCGCGCAGAAGCGACATTGGAGAGTGCGTATGCCCATTTATGAGAGACGGAACCGCTGCGGTCCCTGAGCCGTCTATTATCCGCGCATCAGGGTGCATCGGCACGAGATTGGAAGAAATTCCTTCAATCCGCGAATCCTCGATCAATATGTCGCGGACCTCGTTGTCCACCCGGGTGTTCACTATTATGCTCTTCATCCGCGTTCCTTCAGTTGGAAATATCGTCGGGCAGAAGACGCAGGAACTCCCGCACAACCGCTGCAAACAGCTCTCGCACGCGTCGTCCGGTCTCCATCACCTCGTCCTCTGATATCGGTTGATCAAGAATCCCCGCAGCCATGTTGGAAATGCAGGAGACACCGGCGGTATGGATTCCGCAATGTGCGGCTGCAATTGCCTCGGGCACGGTGGACATCCCGACCGCATCCGCACCGAGGAAACGAGCCATTCTGATCTCTGCAGGCGTTTCGAAGGACGGTCCGGTGAGCCAGCCGTAGACTCCTTCTCGCAGGGACGTACCTGCATTGCCGGCCGCCTCCCGAAGGCAGGTACCCATCTCAGTTGACCAGCACGAGCTCATGTCCGGGAAACGGTCGCCGAGTCCAGGATCATTCGGTCCGCGAAGCGGATTGCGATTCGCCAGGTTGATGTGATCGGTAATGAGCATGAGATCCCCCGGAGAGAAATTCCGGTTTACCCCGCCTGCCGCATTGGTCAGGAAAAGACGACCACAACCAAGATGCCTCAGAAGCCGAACCGGAGAAACGATCTGTTCCAGACTATACCCTTCGTAGAAATGGAAGCGCCCTTTCAGAACAAGAACCTTCTTCCCCGACAGCGTTCCCGCCACCATTTCCGACACGTGGCCCGGCGCAGTGGACACAGGGAATCCCGGTAGATCACCATACCGAATCTTCACCGTATCCTCTATCTCCTCCGCGAGAGAGCTCAATCCCGAGCCGAGCACCATGGCGAGATCAGGAACAAATCCGCATCGGTCCAGGACGATATCCGCGGCATTCTTCAAATCGGTCCTCATGCCCGGCGTCCCCGATCAGTTTGCGCCGGCGGACGAACCGTCTGCAAACACCGTATGAAGCCACTCGGTGCACATGGACATCCAGGAGGCTACATGCGGGTTCTCTCTGCCCGGACCGTCGGCCGTCTCCTCTGTTGCGAGTGACAGACCGTGACTGCCGTCCGGATAGACATGCAACTCGAAAGGTATGCCACTTGAGCGCAGGGCATTGGCAAAGAGCAGAGTATTCTCCACCGGAACTCCGGCATCCTCGAACGTATGCCAGAGAAATGACGGGGGCGTATTCTGACTGACATGCAGCTCGAGCGACATCTCCTGCCGCTCATGCCGGTCGGCATCCTGGCCGAGGAGATTTTCGAACGAACCCTCATGCGCATGGGTGCCCGAGGTAATGACCGGATAGGCAAGCACCAGCGCGTTCGGCCGATTCTCCGGCAGGACTATTCCTGGAATACCCTCCAGATATGACTTCATCCAGTGAACGCCGAGGCTCGCGGCAAGATGCCCCCCGGCGGAAAAACCACAGACCGCTATTTCAGCGGGATTAACGCGCCACGCCGACGCGTTCTCCCGGATCAAACACATTGCCCGCGAAAGGTCGCGCAACGGCTGCGGGTGGCGCCTCGGCGCAACGCTGTACGTCAGGACGCACGCGTGGAATCCTGCGGCATTGAATTGAAGTGCAATCGGCTCGGCTTCGCGCGGCGAAACGAATCGATAGCCGCCACCCGGGCAGATGAGAACAAGCGGTCTTTTTTTCTCTCCGCTCAATACATAGGTCTCCATTGAAGGTCGAAAACCATCGGCACCCTTTCCCTCGTACTCGTACCCTTCCCAGATATCAATGCGCTGTGCATACATGTTTGCATCACCTCCACGTGCTTTCTCGCGGCCGATCACACTGCTCGGCTTCCCTCAGCATGCCCGGAATCATCCGGAAAAGCCACCCTCTATTCCGCCTTAGCGAAGCTCCTTCTCCCACTCGTCGTAGAGTCCGTCCAGCCGTTTCTGGACCTTCTCCAGTTTCCTCACTAACTCCCGACCTCCTGTCGCGTCCCGGTTCTGATAGCAGCGGATGAGCTCTTTGTCGAGACCGGTTTTCTCCCGCTCGAGGACTTCGATTCGCCGCTCGAGTTCTTCGACACCCAGGCTGATGCGGTCCTCCGCACCGGCCTTCCGCACTTTGCCCCGGTCCTGCAAGCGGGTGCTCATCCGCGGCAGCACCGGATACTTCTGGCGAAAGAAGTCGCTGAAATTCCCCGGGTATTCCCGGACGGTTCCCCCGTCAAGATCAATGATACGACGCACCAGATGATCGAGGAAGTAGCGGTCGTGGCTGACAACGAGAAGCGTCCCGGTAAATTCCTGCAATGCCTGCTCAATGGCGTCGCGACTCAATATGTCCATATGATTTGTCGGCTCATCGAGGATAAGCAGATCGGCCTTCTGGTACATCAACCTCGCAAGTTGCAAACGTTTCAGCTCTCCGCCGGACATTTTCGCTACCCTCTTGTCCATATCCTCGTACGCGAACTTCATACCGCTTACGAGCTGAAATGCGTCCTCGCGCGTAAGCGGGCCCCAGGAGCGGATTTCTTCTTCCAGCGTCGAGCCTGCGGAGTGAAAGTCCGACCGCTGGCTCAGGTACCCAACACGGTAACCGGGCCCGACCCGGATGGTCTCACTGTTCCAGTCTCCTTCGTCGACAATGCATTGGAGGAGAGTGGATTTCCCACAGCCGTTCGGGCCCACAAGAGCCACCTTCTCTTCCCGGTGGATTTCGAGGTTCACGCCTTTCAGAACCTCTTTCGAGCCGAAACTCCGCGACAGATTCCGGATCTCGATGGCAATCTCCCCCTGCCGGTTCTCCTGTCTGAGCTCGATACGAATGGATTCGGTATCGAGGTCGGCCCTCCCCGGATCGGCGGCCATCTCTTCTTCCAGTTTTCTCTTGACCGCCGCGAGCTGAACCATGACGGTCTTTTTCGGGTTGTAACTTGCAGAGGCAACAGACTGCAACTCCTTGACCCGCCGCCGAAGCTCCGCGACTCGTCTTTGGCGAGCAAGGTGCTCGTGCTGCTGCAGGATCGCGGCCTGTTTCTGGCGCAGGACGAACTCGGAATAGTGCCCGGCAAACTCAATGAAACTGCCGCCTGCCAGGTACCACAGCTTCCGGCTCACACGGTCCAGCATGTATCGATTGTGACTCACCACGAGCAGCGCTCCCGGATAGGAGCAGAGAAAGTTCTCGAGCCAGGCAAGGCCGAGATAATCCAGATGGTTTCCCGGCTCGTCGAGGATGAGCAGGTCCGGCCTGCCGACAAGCGCACGTGCAAAAGCAACCAGACTTGTCTCCCCGCCGGAAAGACTCGAAAGCTTCTGGTCCAGCGGATTGTCCATTCCCAGAGCACGCAGGGCCGCTTCACCCCGGCCACGAGCGTCGTATCCGCCCTGCGCATCGAACCGCTCGGTCAGGTGCTGGTACCGGACGAGTGCGCTCTCCAGCTCCGGCCCCCTCGCAGCGCCCATTTCCTCTTCGAGCTGCCGCATCTGTCTCTCCACCTCATGAACTGAGGAGACAAGGAAGTCCTCCACCGACTGCTCCGGACGGAAAATCGGGATTTGGGGAACGTATCCAACGTTAAGCCCCTCTTTTCGCTTGATACTTCCTTTCTCAGGTTCGTCCTGACCTAAAAGGATCCGGACCAGACTGGTTTTCCCTGCGCCATTCGGTCCGACCAGGGCAATCGAGTCTCCTTCCAGGATACGGAAATCAATATTCTCGAATAGATTCTGGATTCCGTGAGATTTTGTTATGTGAATTGCTTTCAAGAGATCCATATGACGCAGTTCCCCCCAGGTACGAAGTATTGAGTTCCTGATGAGGCTTCAGAGGAATCGTCAAATGAGAACGAAAAACTTCAAGCAGTGCAGCAGGTCAGGCGTTCACATCCGCGACTACGTCTGGAAGCCCCCGACCTGCTTTCCTCCGGATCGTTTGTAGAGAATCGTGTTCATATTTTCCTCCCGTTCTGTGGACAGAAGAATACCACGGCCCGCGAACGCCTGCAAGAAAGCGTCGGACGGGAGATCGTCGGGGAGCGCATGGGGTTCGTTCGGCGGAGCGGACCCCCCGTCTGTTCCTCGTGACTTTTGTGAGAACGACAGCTACAATTGGCTTTCAGGCGAAACAGAAAGGAGGCGACATTTGCGAACAATCCGCTGGGGGATTATCGGGTGTGGTGACGTAACGGAGACAAAAAGTGGGCCAGGTTTCCAGAAGGCCGACCATTCGCAACTCGTTGCGGTAATGCGCCGCAATGCGGCTCTTGCGAAGGACTATGCTGCCCGACACGGCGTAGGGAAGTGGTACAACAACGCCGAAGCTCTCGTGGCGGACCCGGATGTGGACGCGGTCTATATTGCCACTCCTCCTTCGTCACACAAAGAGTATGTGCTCATGTGCGCCCGAGCAGGAAAGCCAGTTTACGTTGAAAAGCCGATGGCATTGAGCCATGCGGGATGCCTCGAAATGACGAAGGCATGCACAGCGGCGGGTACCCCGCTCTTTGTCGCCTACTACCGGCGGGCGCTGTCCCGTTTCCGAAAGATCAGGGAACTCGTACAGAGTGGCATTGTAGGAGATCTCCGATTCGTCACAATAACACTTCACCGTCCCGCTTTGGACACAGACACCGATCCGAACCTGAACTGGCGCATTGATCCGGCAGTCTCCGGCGGAGGGTACTTCTTCGATCTTGCCTCTCATATGCTCGACTTCCTTGACTACGCGCTTGGACCTGTTGCCGAGGTGAGTGGATTTGCCGGCAATCAGGCGGGATTGTACCCGGCGGAGGACATTGTCTCGGGCAGCTTTCGCTTTTCATCGGGCGTGCAGGGTTCGGGGGTCTGGTGCTTCTCGGCCTTCGATAAGAAAGACTGGACTGAAATCCACGGAACGAAGGGAAAGATCGGCTACGTCACCTTCGACGACAGTCCGATTCTCCTCGAAACGGCGGGCGGGAAGGAAGAGTTCTCCATCCCCTATCCTCCGCATGTCCAGCAGCCCCTGATTCAGACTGTGGTGAACGCGCTCAATGGCGGAGACCAGTGTCCGAGCTCAGGAGAGAGTGCGGCGCGAACCTCGTGGGTCATGGACCAGTTGGTCAAGGGGTATTATCGCCGGGGATCGTCGGCGGAACAACACGGGAAAAAATCGGAATAGTGCAGGATCATTCATTCGGGATCTCCGGAACCGTCGTCTGCGCCGGCTTTTTTGTTTGTAGTTTTGACCGCCGGGGTGCGCCCGGTGGAGGTGTCTGTCCGGCAAGCCATTCCTGGAACAGCGGGAATGTTCCGCCAATCAGGATGACCAGCTCGCGTGCCGTCTCTCCACTCTGCTCTTTAATGACAAACTGGATGAGTTCGGAGTAGAGTCCATCCCGCTCAATAACTGTTGAGAGCTTTCGGCACGCATCGTCAGATCGGGATCGTACTCTCAGGCTGTCCCGCAGCGAGTTCCGCGTGCGCGGCTCCTCCCGAAAAAGATAGAGAAGCTCGATGATGGCACCGTTCCTGTCATCGGATCGATCGGAGCAAATTCTCGGAATAAGCTCCTCCACGTCGCGCCGCCTCAGCTTCAAAACCCGAATATACTTCCCGGTGCCCTCGATGAGTCCGCCCACGAAGTCCGACCAGAACTTCGCCTGCACAATGCTCGGTATGCCGAGGAGATTTCCTACGGGTGCAGAGAGACTGGCAACCGGCCAGGAAAGCGCACTTCGGAAGAAGTTTGCCCGGACGACCTTCGCATCGAAACCCCTGAGCGTGTTGTGCAACGCCAGGTAGAGACCGTTCGCGAAAGAAATAAAGAAGAAGGTGGCAAAGTTCAGCAAGACGCCTGTTGCGCTGAACGGCCACAGGAGGTCGAACTGCTGCTTTACGAGTCCAAGGAGAGGAACCGAAAGTCCACTCCAGAAAAGTGACCGGGCCATGTTGTTGAAATCTATACTTCTCGAGGTCCATTCCCGCACTCGCAGTCCGCGTCGTGAGACAGCATCTGCAATGAAGTTTCTGAGTGCGGTAATCCCGAACCAGATAAGGGCATAGTCCAGACCGATGTACCTCAACGCAATGAGAAACCCGACAACCACGTAGAGGGCGCTTTTCAGACGCGGATTTGCGAAACGAATTGCGCGAGAAATCGGGACTGCTTCCGGCACATCACCAGGCCCCTCGCCTCTGCGATTGGCCGAACTCTCGGAAATTTTTCCCATGTTGACGACCGCAGAGCGGTCGCGTGGTTCGTCCAATGGAACGGGAGCTCCGCCGGCGGAAATCATCCGTGAAACAATGTCTGGGAGCAGGACGTGCTTCTTCAAATACTCTCTTCTGTTTTTCCCTATGATGGCACGCTCGAAAATGAATCCCATCCCGGGAATCTTCGGACTCCTTCCAGTCGCATCGCTTCCGCATACGGGCACAAATGTCCGGTTCCCGTGGTGAACACGCTCTTCGTTGATATCGTTTACGAACTTCGCAAATCTGAGAATCTCGTCCGGATCCCGATTGGCACTGTCCTCCATGTTGTAAATTTCTACGGAATCAATACATCCGCCGTGGGATTCGAGCAGTTTCTTCGCCTTATCGAGACCATGCTCGAGCGGATGGAGAACCTTCACTGTGCATCCGGTTTCTCTGAGCTGACGGGAAAGCTGATCAAGATCCCCGAGCACCGTCTGGTAGTCGGCCAACGCGGGGTTTGTAAAGTACCGCTTCAACAGGAAATCCGGCGTAAGCTGATCGAGCTCTCGTTTGACCTCCCGATATCTTCTCTCCACCACGTTGAAATCCCAGTCGGAAATCCTCTTTCGCTTGAGATCATGGGACGCCTTGTCTCTCTGCGCCCGGAGAGAAAGAACCCGTCTGGCAAGCACGGGTCGATAATAAGAAAACAAAAATTCGCCAAGGTGCATTCGGTTCACGCTTGGCAGCGGCATGAACGTTTCAAGCGCCGACATCTTGAGTTTCGGTACCTGATAGAGGCCGTCGGAAATCCCTTCGTTCAGTCCCTTCAGGAATGTGTGATTGAAGTTGTCCACCAGGCGCCTCACCGACTCAAGCCGATGTTTCTGGTTCTCCTCGAGTCCCTTCAGAAATGTACCCAGAGTGCGCCGGTTCTTCTTGAAAAAAGAACGAGCCCCGCCCGTGGCCCGAACATCGGGGAGAAGCGCCATAAAATGAAATCGCCGGCCAAGGGCGTTTACGCTGAACTCCATTCCAATGTTTACTTTTATTCCCAGGGTCTTTCCCGCCTCCAGCGCTTCCTCCATCATGTCCGTTACCGCAGTGGTGCTGTAGACAATCGTGAGTTCGGAAATTCCCTTTATGAAAGCGTCAATGACAAGTTGGGCCGGGTTCTTCCTGCCGGAGCTCGATGTGTCGTGGACATGGGAATCCCACCCCATCTGGAGATCACATAGACGCTTCCCGGTCTCGGGAACCTCGATAATGTTTAATTCATTGCATAGTCTGCGAATGAAGTTGTGGCGCCCGTACGAAGACTCGGAAAAATCGTGCAGCAGCTCGAGTTGCTTCCGATTGTTGTTTCGACTCTTGATTGCCTCCTTGATCAGTGCCATCTGAACCCGGGCCGTGTTCAGAGGCATATCTACGGTCTTTGCATGAAAGGAGGCATCCGCAAGCATCTTCAACGCGCGCAAACGTGCCCGGGCATGCTCGGAGTCCAGTTCCCGCACGACCATGAGATAGGCCTCGGCGATGGAGATTCGCCGGATCTTGAAGTGTTTTCCGACGCCGGCGCCGCGGGATCGCGGAGGATCTATGGTGTCGGGCATGTCGATCTTGAAATTCAGTTCTCGCTGGAGGCGGTACAGCACGTTTGAAAAACTCACCGCGTCTACACCGCGATTATACAATCCCACCAGCCATCGCGAAATTACTGTGAGCGTCTTCACCTCACTATTATAAACCCTGAACCACGAAAACGACTACTGCGAAGGTACCCATTAGGTACTCACCAAAATCGTTCCATCCGTGCACGAAATCCCTTCTTCTGGTCCTTTGCGGGCTGCACGGATTTGTGCTATATTGAGTTTTCAACAGTGACGGGCATTCTGCGATTCACAAGAAAACAGGAAGACACGTTCTCGAACATTGCACTCCGACTTCTTGCGGTGTTCATTTCCAGAAGATTACGGGAGATCGGCTCATGCTTGCACACATCGTGCGAATTGACGCAGGAAACACCCACGGCTGGCAGGTAAGGATCAATAGTGCCAATGACGGCAGTACTCGCTACGCATCAAAACTCTTTTCGGATTCGGTTCACGGCGGAAAACGCAAGGCGCGAAAGCTCGCCGAAGATTTTCTCAAGACCGAACTCGAAAGTGCCGGGGTGAAAGCCCCGGTACCTCCCGGGAGAAGAATCGGGATGCAGTTCCCGGAGGCGCCCGGAAGAACCAGCAACGCAAATATCTCGGGTCGCAATGGAGTGTACCGGGGAGAGCACGTTTCGCGCCGGGGAGACCAGAGGCAGGAAGTCAGATACTGGGCCGCCTCCTATTCCATCGGTCCGGATGGTACGCCGACCAGCAGGTCACGGCGATTCTATTTCGGCGTCAGGCGCTCGGAAGAAACGGCACGGAAACTCGCAATCCGGTTTCGGGAAGAGTGGGAGCAGGCGTTTCTCGCGCGCGGAGCCAAAGGTGTGGTCAAATTCTTCCGTAACTGGCAACCCGAAAGCATCCCTTTGAATCGACGTCGTTCAACCCGAAAGGGGAAGTGAGTACGCGCGCAGTTCAACAGGGAGGTTCCCGTGAAACGGTGGAAAATAGTAACCCTCGTTCTGATCATAGTCGCCGGAATCGGCTTCGCCACGGTTACATATTATGTGAAATCGACGAGCGCATGGATCAAGACCGTTGCATGGGAGGACCCGGCGCTTACCACTGTCCCGGACGGAGAATACCTCGGCATCTCCCGCCTTTTCATGCCGGCAGGCACGGCCGCGGCGAATACGACCGCAAGCGTTCTCGTTAGGATTCGCGACCACCGCTACTCGGCGATCACCGTCACCGAGCCTGCCGCCATTGCGCGGAGAATGACCAGGTACGCTCAGCTGGTAATAGAAACGCAGTCTGTCAAACCGGAGGTGATCTCCGGCGCAACCGTTACGAAGGTAGTTACCCTGATGGCAATCTCGAATGCGGTGGCGGGACAGTAGTTCGGCTCCGACAAAAGATATTGCGGGAGCACAACCGTGCTGATAGGATAGGGAAGAGAATATGGACGGCACAACACGAAGCGACATTCGAATCGGAGCTACGGTCCGAATTGTCCAGAAACAGCACCAGCGTTCGGGAACCCTGACCGACGGGACCGTGGCGGATATTCTTACGAACTCCCCCACTCATCCCCATGGCATCAAGGTGAGGCTGACAAGCGGTGAGGTTGGCCGGGTCAAAGAGATTCTCGCATAGACACCTGGAGAAATGAATGAAAGATGCGCTTGCACTTCTTGCTCGCTATAACACGGTCGCTAACACGCGAGTATTTGATCTTCTCAGCGGGCAGCCTGCAGAGCTGCTTGACCGGGAATCGGGTTCCTATTTTCACAGCATCACTGGAGTGCTCAATCACATTCTGCGTTCGGACATAAATGCTCTCATCCGTTTCCGAAACGCCTTGCCTTCCGCACGAATGCTGCAACATCCTGCACTGGATATTGACCCGGCCTTACCCCCGGGAGCACTTCTCTTCAATGAGTTTGCTCCTCTTCGCGAGCGACGCCTTGCCGTCGACGGGCTGTACGAGGCGTTTGTGTCTGCGGCTGATGAAACGGTGCTCTCAACGGAGTTTTCCGCAAAGACTTTCTCCGGTCAGGAGATACACGTGCAGGTCGGATCGAACCTGCTGCACATGTTCAATCATGCCACGCACCATCGAGGAGCAATCTCCCAGATGCTGGATGCCATGCAGATCCAGAACGACTTCTCGAGCCTTCGAAGCGCTTTCGAATAAGGGTGCCGCGCTCCTCGGGTCGGTCTACTCCCTCGCGGCGGCCGGCTCGAACCATTGAGGCGACATTCCATCCACCGTTACCGCGTCCATGAGCTCTGCACGGGTCAGATCCGGGTCGAACAGATTCAGCTGCCGTTTCCGATTGATGCCGGTTCGAGGCTGAATTGGTTTCTCATAGAGACCTGAAGCCGCCCGCTCGGTGAGGATTTCGACTGCAGTTCCTACGTCATCCACCTCAAGACTCATGTGGTTCAGGATACCAAGGCGTTCGCGCGACAGTGACTCGTCATAGAGCATGAGCTCGAGGTACTCATCGCTGTCCGGCAATTTCATGTTCACCCAGGACAGACTCTTACCGTCTCCACTTCCACGCCAGGTCTCGGTGCAACCAAGGACATCACGATAGAATGCAAGGGAGGAGTTCAGGGATCGCACTGTAAAGCCAATGTGCTTCAGTCGGGCGGATATGCGCCTCTCCCCGAGATGTTTGCCCGAGTCCTTCAGTGTCCAGCCGTCGGGGGAGTACTGCACAAACTCGAGGATGTGGCCGTCGGGATCCCTGGTGGAGAAACTCAGATTGCCGATCCTCCCCTTGTTCACCCGCTCGGGGACCTCAATGCCACGGCTCTTCATGAAGAGCCGCAGGGCCTCGACATTCTCAACGATGAAGGCTACCTGGTAGAGCCGTTCATCGGCGGAATCCCGTTCCGGAAAGAGCTCAATGAACTGCCGGTCATTGATCTTCATGAACTTCAACGCTACCGTCCCGTCCGCCTCGGTCAGCTCGAACTGTTCTTCGAAGCCGAGGAAATCCTGGTAGAACTCGATCGACTTCGTCAGATCGTGGGCGAAGAGTCCGATGTGAGACAGTCCAACTATACGTGGTCGATCGGTCGCATGCGCTATTTTCAGTTCGTTTTTCATTATTTTACACCATACCACCACTCCTGGTGGAGCGCAAGTGCCCTCAAGCAAAAAAAGCGGGGGACTCCTTTGACAATTCGCCGGATCCGGTGTAAATTTTCAAGCTATCAGCCATGTCAGACGGAAACAGACGACCACGCCCTACCATTCATGATGTTGCCCGATACGCAAAGGTATCAATTGCGTCGGTCTCCCGGGTCCTGAACAACGTCCCACCGATCAGCGACGAGCTCCGTGCCGCGGTCGAAGCAGGGATAGCCGCGGTCGGATATTCCGCAAAGCGTTCCAGTGCCTCGTTTCAGCCATCGATCGTGGCGCTGATTGGAGACACGGCCAATACCTACTATTCGGAAATACTCTCCGGCATCCAGGACCAGGCCGCACGGCACGGCCTGCTGGTTCAGATCTTCGTTCATCAGACAGATCCGGATTTCTCCACCCGCCTGTCCAGATGGCTCATGCGTTCCCCTGCCGAGGGACTCATCCTCTGTGGTTCAACCGGACCATCGGAGGAGGAGCTGATTCGCATTCGGGATTTCGGTCATATCCCGATCGTCGCAATTAACCGCCCCCTGAAGATGTCACACATACCGTCCGTCCGTATTGACTATGAACGGGCAATTGCAAAGGGCGTCCGACATATTGTCCAGCTCAAACACCGGCGAATCGCGTTTCTGAACGGAGCAGAAACGGTCCACAGCTCAAAAGCCAAGCGAATTGGCGTGGAAAAGACGCTTGAAGAACTGGGCTTCCCGCTGACCGAGGGTCTCCACGTCAGACGTTCCGAGGGCATCGAGGGCGGATTTGAAGCAATGAACATTCTGCTCGACCTCCCGAAAGATCGTCGGCCGACAGCGGTCATTGCATCGAACGATCTCATGGCGCTCGGCGCAATGCACGCAATACGGACACACGGTCTTGCGATTCCGGGTGATATCTCGGTCATTGGTTTCGACGACATAGCAGTCGCGGCGCACGCGAACCCGCCCCTGACCACTATTTCGCCGCCCAAGTTCGAGATGGGGGCAAAAGCGGCGGAGCTCCTGCTTCATCAGGGAGAGAGACACTCCACCGCCCGTGACGTGTATATGGTCATGGAAAGCCCGCTCATTGTACGGGAATCCTCAGGCCCCTGTCTCGATGAGGCATGACTGTAAATTTTCATCTTTTCATTGTAACTATTCAGAAAAGGGTTTGACAGCTGTTCTCCCGTGCCCTATACTGATCTGACTCAGCGCAGTTCAAGGAGGGAGGAATTTATGAGAACAAGACTTCTGGCCATTAGCCTGCTGATCCTGGCATCAGGCTCGTTTCTCTTCGCAAATGGATCGACGGAGACCACGTCTTCGAAGCCGGCAACCGTTACGGTCTGGATGGGAAGCTGGTGGGCGGATCAGGCGCCGAAGATGGTCTCCGAATATGCCAAGGTGGAACCGAATGTGACCCTGAAAGTTGAGACTCTCCCCATTAACGGCTACTATGACAAGGCGGTCACCGCCACGCTCGGAGGCACGCCACCTGACGTGCTCGCGCTTGACGCGTACATGATCTCATCCATGGCGGGAAAGAATCTGCTTATGCCGTGGGATCAGTACATCAAGGGTCTCGATGTGAAGGATTTCGCGTCGGCGATCTGGGATGCCGGTGTTCTCAACGGTAAGGTCTACGCCATACCGTATCGGGGATCTGCCGCAGTCGTCTATTACAACAAGACAATGTTCGACAAGGCAGGGATACCCTATCCGACAGCGGATTGGACCTACGCCGATATGCTTGAAATGGCAAAAAAGATGACTATTCCCGGAGAACAATATGGAATGGGAATTGCCGCGTCACTCAGTGATCCGTCAAACGTTCTGACGTACTTCGGCCCCATGCTCTGGGCATTCGGCGGGGACTTCCTGTCAAAAGACAACAAGACCTGCATCCTCAATCAGCCGGCAGCCGTCAAAGCAATCACCTACTGGTCGGAACTCTACACCAAGTACAAGGTGGTTCCTGAGGGAACGCCGAACTACAGCACCACAAAGGATCTCCAGCCGCTTTTTGAGCACAACAAGGTTGCGATGATCTTCCACGCGTCTCAGGCAATTGCCCAGTTCAATGCCATCAAGGACCTCAGATGGGGTCTTCAGGTTCCTCCGCAGAAGGCAACCGGGGGCGGCGGCTGGTCCTACACGGTGCCTGTCGGAGCACCGAATGCGGCAGAAGCCCGCAAGTTCGTTCTGTGGTTTGTCAAACCGGACGTCCTGAGCAACCTGACCATACGGGAACCAGCGCGGCTTTCCGCTACAACCTCTGCACCGTGGAACAGCCCGGAGTTCAAGGTAGTCTTCGAAGCAGCAAAATACTCGCACGGACTGCCGCGAATCCCACAGTGGGCTCAGATTCAGACGCTGATGATCACGGAGCTGCAGAAAGTTCTTCAGCAGACGAAAACTCCCCAGCAGGCAGCAGACGATATGACTGCTGCCATCAACGACATACTCAAGAAATAGTCATCTGGCCGAACATGTGCGCATCCGGCGTGCGTGTTCGGTCCCATGAGAGAAACTGGACGCGACATGAAACGAACCACCCGAACCAGTTTGATAGCGTATGGTTTTGTCCTCCCATGTGTCCTGCTCCTGCTGGTCATGATGCTCAATCCGACTCTGTTGACGCTTCAATACAGTCTCTCGAAGGTCGAGCTTCCACAGTTCAAAACGCAATTCAGCGGAATAAAAAACTTCGTTACCTTCCTGACGCAATCGGATCTGGGGAATGTCATAACCAATACGATAATGTGGACATTCTGGACGGTCGTACTGCGATTCGGACTTGGACTCTGGGCAGCACTTGTGGTGAACACGTCGATGAGAGGGATGAGGATATGGCAAACCATCCTGCTTGTTCCGTGGACCATCCCATCCATAGTGGCGGCAAATATCTGGCGCTGGATGCTGCAGGGAGACTTCGGTCTCGTCAGTACCACCCTTCAATCCTGGGGTCTGGGTTTCCTGGTAAAAGTCTGGCTTGCCGACCCGGCGACGGCCATGCCGTCGGTCATCGTTGCTTACGCATGGGCGGGATTTCCGTTCGTCATGCTCATGCTGCTTGCCGGCATGAAGGGCATACCCGACGAGCTGTACGATGCGGGTAAAATCGACGGCTGCGATACGTTTCAGCTCTTTCGCCATATTACGCTTCCCGGTCTCCGGTCGGTGATTGTTGTTGTGCTTCTGCTCGAAATGATCAATGGACTGAACTCATTTGACCTCCTGTTTGTCATGACCGGCGGCGGTCCAGGCGGAGCATCCGAAGTCCTCGGGCTCATGATCTATCGGCTGGGATTCAACAACTTCGATTTCGGAACCGCTTCTGCCGCGAGCGTGGTCCTCATGGCGATAGTTGTAAGCGGGTTTCTGGTCTACGTGCCCGCTGCGGCCAGACGGCGTGGAGGGTCATAGAGAAATGAAAACACGAAGAACGCCGATCTCCAGGCTGGTGATCCTCGCTTCGCTCCTGATCCTGGGTTTCTTTTCTCTCGCTCCGGTCGTCTGGGGGATCAGCACATCATTTAAAACCGACGCGGGTATCTACTCGCTTCCGCCAAAGTGGATTCCCAATCCCATAACCTTTGCAAACTATGCATCCATTCTCTCAAACACGACCATGCTGCGATACTTCGTGAATACGCTTATTATCTCCTCCGGAGCAATGTTCTTTTCTCTCCTGGTTGGAATTCTCGGAGCGTACGGATTTTCCCGGTACCGATTTCCAGGGAAAAGCACGATGCTCTGGTCCATTCTCTTCACCCGACTGCTGCCAAGGGTGACAATCATCATTCCCCTCTACATCGTTCTGCGAAATCTCCGGCTACTCAATACGTACGCAGGACTCATCCTTGTCTATATGCTGGTAGTCATGCCGCTGGCGGTCTGGCTCCTGAAGGGGTTCTTTGACAATCTGCCCTACGAAATAGAGGAAGCGGCGGTGATGGACGGATGTTCACCGATGGGCGTGCTGATGAGGATCATCGTTCCGATCTCGCTTCCGGCAATAGCGTCGGTCGCAATGTACGCATTCATCCTCTCGTGGAACGAGTTTCTTTTTGCGCTTATAATGACGAACGGGAAGGCAATCCGGCCCATTTCGGTGGGTCTCGCTTTCTTCATAGACGAGGCAGGAATTCACTGGGGTCCGCTCATGGCCGCGTCAATGCTCATGAGCATACCGGCAATAACGATATTCATGCTTCTCCAGACACAGCTCGTCCGCGGACTGTCAGAAGGCGCCGTCAAAGGATAAGGAGAGAACAATGCAATACAAACTCGCATTCAGCAGCCTCGGCTGCCCGCAGTATACCGTGGACCAGATCATCGAGGCGGCACGCACCTACGGATACGCCGGAGTGAGTCTTCGAACTGTTCGCGGAGAATCTCTGCTTCCGTCGCTTGAAGAGTTCTCTGGATCTTCGCTTTCGGCAACGGCAGCGAAGTTCCGGAATGCAGGCGTGGAGGTTCTCTGCGTCTCCTCCGGCGTACGCTTCACCGCCGCGAACGCGGAAGAACGGGAGAAGGAGCTTGCTACGGCAGGCGCCTACGCGGACATTGCCGCCGCGCTCGGATCGCCGTACATTCGGATCTTCGGTGGCCCGTATCCTGAAGATCAGGACAAGTCCGTCGTCTACGGGCATGTCGTGGAAGGCTTCCAGAAGGCGTGTGACCTGGCCGCGTCCCGGGGCGTTTCGGTACTGCTCGAAACTCACGACAGTTTCTCGCGCGGGGAGACCGCGAAGGAGCTTGTGCGAAGCGTTGGAAAGGACAATCTCTTCATCGTGTGGGACATCCTTCACTCGCTTCGCTTCGGAGAAACCTTTGCGGATACATGGCGCCATGCAGGTCCCTTTATCCGCCACGTGCATATCAAGGACTCCCTGGAATTCGGACCCGATGGATTCGACCTGAAACTCCTGGGCCGGGGACGTGTACAGATATCGGAGGCGGTACAGCTTCTCATCGATCAGGGTTATTCGGGTTTCCTCGAGTTTGAATGGGAGAAGGGATGGCACCCGGACATCCCGGGACCGGAAATCGCCTTTCCCCACGGTGCGGGATTTCTCGAAGGGCTCCTCACGGGGCTTCAGGGAAATGAGTCGTAGCGCCTGGCTCAGGCCGGGAATGGTCGCGGTCGTTTCCGGCGGCTCGTCGGGGATTGGCAGGTCGATCGCCGACAGACTTGCTGCCGAGGGCGTTCACGTGGCCGCTCTTTCACGGAGTGCCGGTCTCTCACGGAGTGCTGCGTCGACTCCCGAAGATAATCCGTCTCCGGCAGGACAGTCTGCGGTGTCCGGGGTGGTGCCATGGGCGGTTCCCTGCGACGTTCGGGACGAGGAGTCCGTGAGGGCGGCATTCGACGCCGTTTCGTCTCGATTCGGCCGTGTCGATATCCTTGTGAACGCTGCCGGTGTGAGCATGCCCGAGTACCGGGAGCTATCGGAAACCGAACCGGACCTCTGGCGAAAACTCGTGGACACCAATCTCACCGGCCTCTACCTGGTGACCCATTTCTTCATGCCGCATCTGCGTACGGCGGGCGGCTACATCATAAACATCCTCTCCACTGCGGCGTTCAGAAGCAATCCTGGAAACGCTGCCTACAGCGCATCAAAGTACGGGGCGCGAGCGGTGGCAGAGACTGCTGCTCTGGAAGGAAAAGACTCCGGAGTCCGGGTGGCGTCGATCTCTCCGGGTCCGGTGAACACGAATATCTGGAATCACAAGACGAAACCGCCGGAGGACGATCAACGCTCGCGCATGCTGGATCCCGAAGATATTTGCGACATTGCCCTTTTCCTGCTCAGGACACCCGGTTATGTCGTTATAGATAACGTCACTGTTACGCCACTTCAATTCACGTAGAACTCACCCTAACGCCGTAGGTCCCGCGATTGCGGACTACAACGGCAAGGCCCCTTCCGCAGGGGTTAACGGTCCGGCACAAAAGGTGGATAATTCAAGATGTCGATCGCAAGACCGGCACAGGAGAAATTATGGTAAAACGTGACGTATTCAAGTCCGGAGAGACGGCGCTTGTTGCCGGCACCTTCGTGGCGCTCAATCATGCACCAAACCATCCCCAGCAGGTAGAACTGAAGAAGGGCGAAGAGTTCCCGCTCTGCCCCAGTTGCAAGCAGACCGTGAAGTACCGGCTCGCCGCAAAATAGCTACCGACTCCGCCGAACCTCAAGTCTTGTGAGAACAATCGACGCGCACGTCCACTTATCCGGTGAAAGTGCCATATTCGCAAAACTGCTGCGAAGACTCGAAACGAAGATACTCAATATCTGCTATGCGTACGCGCCGGAGGCGTGGAAACGTCAGAGGGAGCACTACCGCTACCTCGCGGACACCTATCCGGATTGTTACGCGTGGTGCACAACCTTCGACTTGCCGGATTTCCGGGAGAGCGATTCAGTATATGCGGAGCGGGTCATTGCCGGCCTTGCCCGTGATTTCGACTCTGGTGCGGCTGCCTGCAAGATCTGGAAAAACATTGGAATGGAGTGCCGACGTCCGTCCGGGGAGTACCTCATGGTGGACGATCCACTCTTCGGCCCGATATTCGACTTCATCCGCAAGGCCGACCGTCCGGTTCTCATGCATATTGGCGAACCTCGCGCCTGCTGGCTTCCGCTGGACGTGCACTCGCCACACTATGCGTACTACAGCGAGAACCCGCAGTGGCATATGTACGGGAAATCCGGCATTCCGTCTCACGCCGAACTCATTGCCGCGCGGGACCGGGTGCTGGAAGCGAACCCGAAGATACGCTTCGTTGCCGCTCACCTTGCAAGCCTCGAATACGATGTCACCGAGATTGCAGCGCGTCTGGAAAAACATCCCAACCTCGTGGTAGACACATCCGCGCGAATAGCGGACCTGGCCACTCAGGACAGTGCAACGGTTCGGGATTTCCTGATTCGGTACGCGGACAGAGTCCTCTATGGCAGCGATTTCATCACTTCCGATGAAGAAAAAATGCTACCTCCCGCCCGGGCGCAAGATATAGCCGACACGCTCGAGGCAACGTACGAGGCGGAACTCAGCTTCCTCACTTCGAACAATGCATCCCGATACCACGGGTTTGAGCTTACAGGACTCGCGCTGCCGGAGTCCGTGAGCAGGAAGATTCTATTCGGGAATGCAGCACGGACCTACGGACTGTAGATAGCTCATCCCGCGCGTGGACCGGATCGCGGGGCTTCAGTCTATGGGCTTGAGGTTCGCCACGATCTCTTTGCGCCGGGGCTCGAGGAATGGCGCAAGCACGACCTTCTCGCCCAGAGTTGCCGGATCTTCATCAACGCCGAATCCGGGTCCGTCGGAGGCGATCTCAAAGAGTATTCCGTTCGGCTCACGAAAATAGAGACTCCGAAACCAGAAACGATCAACCTTGCCGCTGTTCGGAACGCCTAAGCTGTTCAGGTGGTCCGCCCAGGCATCGTACTCATCGTAGGTCGGTGTACGGAACGCAACATGATGCACTCCTCCGGCCCCCTGACGCGAAACAGGAAGATCCGGCTGCACCGCAAGGTGGATCTCCGCGTGCGCTCCCCCGCCGCCCATCTGGTAGACATGGACCGTTTGACGCGGGTTATCCGGATGCGGATACTCGCGGATCGGGTGCATGTTTACCGCCTTCTGCAGGAGCAGGTCGGTTGGCTCAAGATCGGGCACGCTCATGAGGATCGGCCCGAGGCCGCGCACCTGGTAAGGTTCCGGTACCGGACTTCGGTCCCAGGGAAAGGAATCTCCCTCTCCACCGTCGTCGACGAGTGCCAGGCGTTGTCCTTCCGGATCCTCAAAATCAAGCGTCAGACGACCGTCGCGTTCGGCGATCTTGCCTATAGAAGTCCCGGCCTTGTGCAGGTGCTCTGCCCACCATTCAAGGGCGTCCTGACCGGCAACGCGCAAATGGGTACGGGTAATGGCATGCGTTCCGCGTTTCTCGCGTGCCAGGGGCCAGTCGAAAAACGTCAGATCACTGCCAGGACTGCCCTTGGCATCGGCATAAAAGAGATGATACGCGCTCACGTCGTCCTGATTGACACTCCGTTTTACGAGGCGCATACCGAGCGTCTGGGTGTAGAAACGATAATTCTCGCGAATCTGCGCGGATATCGCGGTAAGATGATGTATTCCCAGTAGGTCCATAAAATCCTCCGTTCCTGATCTGCCGTCAGCCGTCAACAGTGATGGCCCGGTCGAGTTTTCGCAGGAGCCGCAGGAGCTCCCGCTGCTCGTCTTCCGAAAGAGGGGAAAGGAGCACGGCGAGGTGCGTCTCCTGATCCGGCACCGCCTGATCGAAAATCTCCTGCCCTGAGTCGGTCAGTGCCAGAAAATTGGTGCGTCCATCGTGCCGCCGTTCTATCAGGCCACGTCGCTCGAGCCTGGAGAGAAGCTGTGAGATATTTCCCTTCGTTACCAGAAGCGCATTCGCGAGCTCTTGTTGAGATATCCCGCGGGAAGCACCCACGTGGGCCACCACGTCGAATTGCGCCGTGGTCAGATTGTGAGCTCGAAAATGCCGCTCAGAGCGGGTACTTATCTTCTGAAACACCCTTGCCAACCGTAGCCAGGCAAATACGGCATCGTGAATCCACCATGGCTTCCCTGCCCCGTTTCGCGAATCCATAATAATAGTTTAGTAATAAACTATTATATAGGTCAAGCGTTGGGGATGGGTTTTGAGTCACGACGGAAGGTCACGTACGCAACCGTGGCGACAATCAGCACCGTCAGCACCAGCGCGACCTTCCCATCGCCTACGGCAAGACCGCCCAAAGTGGGCTTACCCATCCAGTCTGCAAACGAGGCGCCAAGAGGCCGCGTTATGACGTAGGCAAACCAGAAGGCAAAGACCTCAGGAAGGCCAAAAAAACGGCGCGCAACGAGCGGAAGCGCGAACAAAACAGCGAACAGCAGAAACGAGGGGAAGTATCCCAGGCCCAGTGTCGCTGCAGTCATGTCTCCTGCTGCCGTGCCGAGCGCAAAGGTTGCCATGACCGTTGCCCAGTAGAAGAACTCCCGCCGGCGAGTCACGATACTGTGAATGGAGAGCGTCTTTTCGCTTCGAAACCAGAGCACAAAAACAATGGAAAGAGTAATAAAGAATGCGAATGTCGAAACAACGTAGGGAATGCCGAGTACGACGTGAGCCACGTCGGCGGCCATGGTACCGAATACCGCGACCATGACGACGGCGAGCCAGTACACCCAGGGGATGTAGCGTCGCACCGAAAGTTGCAGGATCAGTGCGACGACGAGACCTGCGGTCCCCAGGATCACCGCAACATAGGGGTCTATGTGGAACACCAGATAGTCGGAGGTTGCCTCTCCCATTGCAGTCGAAAGAAGCTTGATAACCCAGAAATAAATTGTCACTTCGGGAACCTTTCGTGGCCCCGTGGCAATAGGGATCCCGGGAGCGTCATCCGCCGTACTCGTTGCAGCATAACTCATATCTTCGCCGTGATCGCACATTCCGGAAAAGGAGTCAATCAACGAAAAAGGTTACGGTGCGGGCGGAAAATCGTGCGGAGGTTCAAATATCATTTGCGAAATACGCGAAAATGGTTTTTGTTGAACCCCAGATGAACGGTGCTGCCAATCGACCACTCAGCGGGAATTGTTTCCTCATTTGAGAGTATAGCGGTGAGGAATGTATTTTCGAACTCTATGTTGTATTCTACGGTCCTGCCCAGGAAGAAACGGCCGGCAAGCTTGCCGGTGAAGGTTGAATTGCCCCGGGTCAGATGGACGGCCTCCGGCTTGATTGCCAGATACACTTCTTCGTCTTCATGCACCTCGTCAACACAATTCTCGCGGGGGATCTCAACGGATCGACCTTGAAAATTCGCTACAATCACCGCGTCGGTTATCTCTTCCACTACCGCCTCAACAAAGTTCGCGTTCCCGACAAAATCTGCAACAAAGAGACTATTCGGATTGGCATAGATTTCCTCGGGTGTCCCCACCTGTTCAATGAGTCCCCTATTCATTACCACAACCCGGTCCGATATGCTGAGCGCTTCCGCCTGATCGTGGGTAACATACAGAGCAGTGATTCCGAGCATCTGCTGAATGCGTTTGATCTCGGAACGCATCTGGTTTCGCAACTTCGCGTCCAGATCCGATAATGGTTCATCGAAAAGGATGATGGAAGGTTTCAGGACCAGTGCACGGGCAAGTGCAACGCGTTGCTGCTGTCCGCCGGAAAGCGTGCGGGGAAAACGTTTCTCCAGGCCGGCCATATTCACGAGCTGGAGGCTCATCTCCACGTCGTTTCTGATTACCTCTTTCGGAATATCGCGCAGCTGCAATCCGTAGGCAATGTTGTCAAAAACATTCAAATGCGGAAACAGCGCATAGCTCTGAAACACCAGAGGCATGTTTCTCTCCTGGGCGGGTACCCCGTTGAGGTTCACGCCTTCGAGAAGGACATTCCCTGAATCCGGGGTCTCGAATCCAGCAACGATACGCAAGGTAGTCGTCTTTCCACACCCTGATGGGCCAAGAATCGTAACGAACTCCCCTTTCACGATAGAGAGGGATACGGCTCGGACAGCTGGAACACTCCCGCCGTTTCCATCGTCGAAGCACTTCGCAATATGCTCAAGCGTCAGATATTCCGGTTTCACATTCCCAACCTATGATCCGCCAATCCAATACCCAACCCCCCAACTCGTCAGCACGTATTTCGGTTCGGTCGGATCCGGTTCAAGCTTCTTCCGCAATCGTCTGATATTGACCTTGACCAGCTCTTTTCCGCCGTCCCAGTCATCCGATCTCCACACTTCACGAAGCAGGGACTCCCACGACAACACCCGGCCCCTGTTCCTCATGAGGCAAAGCAGGAGACTGAACTCCGTGGGCGTCAGAGCGATTTGCCGGCCTTCAACCGTGACTTCCCGTGTCGAGACATGGATGGCGAGACCGCCATGCTCAATCTGTTCTGAAGTGTCTTCGAGGTGCGTTCGGCCAAGAACCCGCCGTATCCTCAAGGTCAGTTCTTTGTTGTTGAACGGCTTCGTGAGATAGTCGTCTGCGCCCAGCTCGAGTCCGCGGATGACGTCCTCCTGTTCCTTGCGCGCAGTAAGGACTATGACCGGCACCGTCGTAAGTCTTCGAATAGCCGTGCACAAATCGAACCCGTCCATTCCGGGCAGCATTATGTCAAGCAGTACCAGATCAGGCTTCTGCGCCTCGATAACAGCAAGCGCCGTGTCGCCGCGCAGTGAAGAGGCAACCTCGTAACCTTCAGTCTCGAGCAGATACTCCAGGATGCCGACAAGCTTCGGTTCATCTTCAACAATTACAATCTTCGGTTTCACGATGGTCCCTTCCGGCAAATCGGAAGCGTGAAAGAAAATATGGAACCCATTCCCGGAACAGAACCCACATAGACTTTGCCGTTGTGCTTTTCCACAACATTCCTGACAATTGCCAGACCAAGACCCGCTCCGTCAAGACTTCCAGTCGTCTCCTGATTCTCCTGATAGTACTTCTGAAATACATCTGTCTTACGCACGTTCAGGATACCGCCTCCATCATCGCTTACACTTACGACTACCCACTCTTCATTCTCTCTGACTGACAGGACGATGCTCCCGACCCCATCAGTGTACTTGATCGCATTGTGGATAAGGTTCACGAGCACCTGGTGGATCCACTTGGGATCGGCGAGAACCGACGAAAGCATGTGCGGATAGACATAGCGGAGATTCCGGGATCGCTGTTCGGCAAACGGTGTCATGATCTGGACACACTTCTTGACCAGTGGCCGAACGTCCAGTTCCTGCAGGTCGAGCGTGAGCCAGGCGGACTCCACCTTGATGCGCGCAAGCAAGTCGTCGGCAAGATGGATCAGACGGTCGGTACTCTCGGCTATGGTATTGACGAATCGACGCTGGGTTTCGTTGATCGCACCCGGCCGCTCCTCCAGCAGGATCTGCGAAGAGGATTGAATCATTGTCAGAGGCGTTCTGAACTCGTGCGACATGGTCGCAAGGGTGTCGTTTTTTGCGTCGAGTCGTCGTGCAAGTTCATCCCGCTCATGCTCCACACTGCTCTGGGACAGTTGCAGTGCGTGCCGTGCAAGCAGGAATGCGCCAAGGACTATTGCAGGATAGATGAACAGTTGCGAAATGAGAGTGCCTGCTGTATCGGACACGTCACGTTGAAGGACCTGGACGAGGATCCCCGCGAAATACGAGGAGGCTCCCACAATGAAGACAATCGCAAACCGTCCACCTTTCATGTGGCGGCAGGCGCGCAGCAGGATCAGAACATCGAAGAGGAGAAGCAGGCTTACTCGAAACGCGTAGTACATCCAGGATATGAAGAGGAGCTCCAGGGCAGCAGACACAAGCTCCGCCTTCCAGGTGAGATGTTTGCGAAAAAACCGAATCAGTTCGATTGTTGCTGAGTAGGAGGCCAGCAGCACAAGAAGAATCAGGACCTGGGGTTCAAGTGTAGTCTGAACGAGAGCGTGCACCAGAGCGGTCAGGAGCAACAACCCGCGAAGATATCTCTCTACTCTCTCCATAGCATCGTTCTTGAGTCCGGAATTGTGTAAGATTTCCTCTACTGTACATCAATAATGTCCAAGGGTAAAGCTTGCGCAGACTACCTCGCCGTGCGCAATCTCGCAAGCGTATCCTCCAGGTATGTCTCCAAAGCTGTACTCGTCAGAAACTCAGGTGCGGTATCCGGAATTGCGTAGTAGTAAACCTCCACGGAAGGTCTCGTTGTTTGTCCGGCCTTGCGGCCCTCATAGAAGACAAAGCGGCGCTGTGCTTTGTCGCTGAATGAACCGCGGGTCTCCACTATGGTATTCACGACGTTGAGCACTTTGTCGGATATCACCGTCTCCTCATCGCCGGAGAGCACATCCCGCGCAATTACGCTGAATGACTTCAGGTCTTCACTCGCTGGACCGGTTTTTACAATGCGGACATAAACCGTCGAGGCGTCTTCGTTTTTCCCCTTCAGAATTGCCCAGAGAATCGTTATTCCGTTATCCTGAAATACCGAGTCCGCCCCGTGATACTCGACGGGCTGCCCGAACAGGGAACCACCGGCTCCAAAGACAAAGATAAAAAGCACACCCCAGAACAAACCCGCCAATCCAATCCGTCTCAGCATAATCTCATTCCTTCAGCACTTTCATGCCGCTTCTATCGAGTTCCACTCCCACTTTTCCCTTGACCGCGAAATCCCGGTATCGCTTTGGATCGTAGGAGGCCACGTTGAGCTTCACTCCATCAATATCAACGACGTACTCTACTCGTTCTCCGAGAAAGGTACGCTCGACAATGGTTCCGGGAAGATGCCCGGCAGAGACATCGGTATGAAGCCCTATGAACTCCGGCCGCAGCATTACGTTGAGCTTGTCTCCGGACTTGATGTCGCGATATACTTCGTCCACGTTGTACGGCCTGCCCAGAACCTGTACGACCGCGCCGTCTGACGACACTTTGACGGCCTCGGCAGGCAGAGTGTTGATCCGGCCAACGAACCGTGCAACGAACTCGGTTCGAGGATGGTAGTACAGTTCATCAGCGGTGCCAATCTGCACGATCTCCCCACGATTCATAATGACAATACGATCTGAGATTGCCATTGCCTCTTCTTGATCGTGCGTCACGTAGATGGCAGAAATCTGGAGGGCCTTCTGAAGCCTTCGGATCTCACTGCGCGTGGAAAGGCGCAGTTTCGCGTCCAGATTGGACAGAGGTTCGTCGAGCAACAGCACCTTCGGCTTAATGACGATGGCGCGGGCGAGCGCAACGCGTTGCTGTTCTCCACCGGATAGCTGGTGGGGGAACTGGTGTTCATACCCTTCCAGGCCCAGCAGGGTAAGAACCTCCACGACAGATTCTTCGATCTCGCTCCGTCCGATGTCCCGTATCTTCAGGCCGTAGGCAATATTCTCGAATACAGAGAGGTGGGGAAACAGCGCGTAGCTTTGAAAGACAAAGCCAATTCCTCTCTGGTTGGCCATAAGCCGGGTAACATCCTCGTCTCCAATGTATACCCGACCGGAATCTGCAGTTTCGAAACCAGCCACAATCCGGAGGGTAGTGGTCTTCCCGCATCCGGAAGGTCCAAGAAATGTCAACAATTCTCCGGCCTCTATGTTCAGGTTCACATCGGAGACCGCGGACACCCTGCCCTTCACCTGATGCATGAATGTCTTATTGATGTTTTCGAGCCGTAGGCTTACAGATTGCATGCGGGACTCCTCTCACGCTCCCAGAAATGAAGAAATCTCACTGCTTCCCGGCTGTTTGAACAGCCGCAGGAACAGACTTATTCCGATAGTTACGATGTACACGACAACTACTACGAACACTGAAAACGCCGCAGAGACACCCAGCTGAAGTTCGGTCATGTTCTCGAGAATGCGGACAGTAATCAACGTCCAGTCCACAGAAATAAGGAAGATTGTGGCGCTGATGGCTGTCATGGATCGAATAAAGACAATACCCAGGCTCGAGAAGAGCGCAGGGAGGATGAGGGGAATAGTGATGCGACGAAACGTCCGACTGGAGCTTGCCCCGAGGCTGCTGGAGGCCTCTTCAATGCTCGGGTCAATCTGATGGAGAATTGCGACGGTCGACCTCGTCCCATAGGCGCCGTACCGGGATACGTTACAGAGGATGATAATGATTGCAGTTCCCGTGAGCGCGAGGGGAGGATTGTTGAAGGCAATGAGGAACGCGATACCCACAATGGTTCCCGGCAGCGAATAGTTGATCATGGAGATGAACTCCATGGATTTGCGGGACGTAAACTTCTTCGTCGTTATCAGATATCCAAGAACCACACCATACAGTCCGCCAAGGACCATTGAAACACCCGATATGAGCAGAGTGTCGGTAATTGCCTTCATTCCTTCGGTAAAGATGACCACATAATGGCTGAACGTGAAGGTCTCATTGGCCCCGAATGCCTGAACAAAGGATGCATATACGAGCAGGATGTAGAAGTACAGTATGAACAGCGACATCAGAACGCAGATGGTAAGGAGAATCCATTTCGTGACACGACCCACGCTCTTGAATTTCGATTGGGAACCGGACTTCCCGGTAATGGTCACGTAGTGCTTTCTGCCGACCCAGTACCGCTGGAGGATGAACACAATGAAGGATGGGATCAGAAGAATGAACGATAGCGCGGCGCCGCTCTTCAGATCCTGCATGCCGGTGATCTGGAGAAATGCCTCCGTCGGCAGGACCGGGAACGTGTTTCCTGCAAGAATGAGCGGCGTGGCGAAGTCTGCAAGCGAGGCAGCGAAAAGCAGGAGAAATGCATTGGCTAACCCGGGCGCCGAAAGAGGGACCGTGACGCGCCGAAAGACTTCAGCACGAGAACTTCCCAGGCTGAAAGCCATGTCTTCCACATTCGGATCAATGCCGGCAAGGATCCCCTTGAGTGTCAGATATGCTATCGGGAAATAGGTAATGGTTTCCGCGAAGAGCGTGCTGCCCAGACCGTAGACGTTGAAATGCTTGAGACCGAGCAGATCGTGTGTTATCAGGCCGCTTGGGCCGAAAGAGAAGATCACCGTAATGGCCATGGTGAACGGCGGGGATATTAGCGGCAGGATCATTGCCGTATCCAACAGCCTCGACCACCGGCGCGAAAGATTGGCGCGAACCGCGGTAAAGGCGAACAGAAAGCCGAGTGCGGTACCGAACAGCCCGACAAGTGTTCCGAGAAGGACGCTGTCCCATGCCGCACGTATCTCGTACCTGTTACCGAGTGTCTTGCCGATTTCGGCAAAACTGATGCGCCCGCCATCGATAAAACTCGCTGCGAGAATCCGGACCAGCGGCAGCAGCACGAAAAGAGCAAGAAAGACCCAGATTACAATAACGCTCAATGTCGTGGCCGGATCCCTGAACAGGAATCGGAGTCCTTTACCTCGCGATGAATTGACCGAATGAGCAGGCGCTGTTGTCATGTCGCTGACCTTTTCCTATTGCAGAACTTCTTTTACCCACATATCAACGATGCGGGCTCTGTTGTCGCCTGACCACACCGGATCGATCTGGAATATTTTCGCACCCTTGAGCGCGTCGGCAAGGGTCTTCTGCGTTTCCACACCGGGATAGGCCGGAACGAAATTGATCTTGTATTTCGCATACAGGTTCTGCATGTCGGCGGATGTGGCCCAGTCAATCAGTTTTTTTGCGAGCCCCGGATGTTTCGCGCCCTTGATGAGTGCGATCGCCTCGGCTGACTGACCTATGCCTTCCTTTGGAAATGAGATTGCAACGTCATACCCTTTTTGCAGGGTGTTCAGAGCATCCACTACAAAGAAGATCCCCATTCCTGCCTGCCCAAGACCGACCGGAATAGTCCCGCCACCGCCACTCTTGGTGTACACCTGCACATTCGGCCGCAGCTTCTTCATGTAGTCAAAGGCCTTCGTCTCGTTTCGATCGAAGACAGTCAGAATTGAGAATATCCGGGTGACTGCCGTTCCCGATGTGCGCGCATCGGCCATCTGAATCATGCCCTTGTACGCCGGATTCAAGAGATCCTGCCAGGAAGTGGGAGCGGACAGATTGTTCTCTTGCAGGAATTTCTTGTTGCTCATGAAGCAGAGCGGATCGTCCGCGATGGCTGTCCAGTAGCCCTGCGGGTCCTTGTACTTGCTGTCGAGAACTGAATAGGCAGGTGGCTTGTACGGTTCGAAGACCCCTTCTTTGAGACCGGCACCAAAAGTCTCTACCGGCCCGCCGAAGAGCACGTCGACCTTCGGGTTGGACTTTTCCGCAATTACTCGCGACAGCGCTTCGCCAGAAGAAAAGCGGACGAAGTTGACGTGGATGCCTGTTGCCTTCTCGAACTCCTGAAACATGGGCCGCGCCCAGTTTTCGGGCCAGATCGAATAAGCGTTCAAGGTTTTCCCTTCACTGCTTGTCTGGTCGCCGCTCGCCTGAGCGCCGCTCGCCGGTTGCTCGGTCGTTCCTGAAGCCCACAGACTTCCGAGACTCGCCACAAGAAAGAGAACCGTAACAGCGATTACTTTCACTGTTTTCATGAAGCGCACCTCCATTGAGTTTTGAATTTCAGCTCCCGGCACAATGGTGTACGGGAACCTCAGACTCGATACGCATCTCGTTTTAAGAAAGCGTACACCCGCCGGACGGAGCTCACCAGAGACAATTCGGTTACAGAGGGGGCTACCGCAAGCACAGCGAGCGTCATGAGCACAATAACCACGTGGTTCCGCGGAACCTGCGCGTAATCGGCGCGTAACCCGCGCGTAACCGTCGCGGGATTGACCAGGAGGGCGCGCATTTCTATCATTTACCGTGAAAGTACAGGAGCAATGGACGTCATGGAATCCCCACGCGAACTTGAGACGAAAAAAGAGAGCTGCTTTCAGCTTGCCGCCGCTGCCTTCTCGGAAAACCACCTGGATCTGGACGGGTATGAGACACTGGCAGAAGAGATTGCGAATGCCGCAGATATAGCGAGTCTGGAGGTTATCGAGGGCTCGCTCCCGAAGCCGCAATACCGGTCGACAGAAACCCAGCTGGTAGTTGGCGATAAGGGCAAGATAAAAAAGACCGGGAAATGGATCGATTCCGAACGCATAATAGTCCGCGGGAACATGTCAACGATTACGCTCGACTTCACCGAGTACGCCGGCGAATCAGACCTCCGAGTGGAGATTGAACTGGACTGCAGGATGTCGGAGGTGCGCATAGTCGTGCCAAGAAATATTGATGTTATTGAGCGGCTCTCATCAAATTCAATGAGTGTCTTTCGTGATCGGCGGAGGCATATTCCATCGAATAATGCGATTGTGGTCTCAGGTGATCTTTCAATGAGCAAAGTCAAAGTAAAACGAAAGAACGTGTGGTTGCTCTCCGAACGTCCTGCCCGGCGGGCTCGCCGTTTGCGCTGACAGACTTCCCGGCCGGCCCCGCGCCGCGCCCATCGCAACTTTTAATTACTTTCGTGCCTGGGGGTGGAGAATGGAAGGGAAGAAGCGTAAGTATTTGACTGTCGATGAATATATCGAGTCGTTTCCTGAGCATGTACGGGAGAGGATCAGCTATCAAATGCCCACCTTTTACCTCAACGGCAATCTTGTGCACTTTGCAGCGTATTCACAGCACATCGGATTCTATCCTACGCCGGGCGGAATTACGAGTTTTGAGAACGAACTGCAACCGTACCGGATATCCAAAGGGACAGCACGGTTTCCGCTTGATCGCCCGCTGCCTCTCGATCTCATCCGAAAGATCGTGGAATTCCGCATTCGAGAGAGCTCAGGGAAGAAGGGATAGCGGGTCCAGTCCCCGAACCCGTTTGCGGTCGACTTCATTCACACAGGTGCCTAATAACGCGGCATTGTCGGGTCAATACGCTCGGCCCACGCGTCTATTCCGCCGGAAAGATTGCGCACGCGGCGAAAACCGGCGGTGCGAAGGAACTCTACCGCCCGTGCACTGCGGACGCCGCTCTTGCAGTAGGCGACTATATGGCGGGCGGAGTCCAGTTCGTGCACGCGCTCTGGAAGATCGCCGATGGGAATAATGGACCCCGGCAGTCGACAGATCTCCCGTTCGTGCGGCTCGCGCACATCGAGCAGGAACACATCTTCACCTCGGTCGAGCATTGCGTGAAGCTCCTCGGGTGCTATCTCCGGTACGGCGATGGCGTCCCGGGGCGCGCTCTCCTCGCCGCGTACGCCGCAGAACTGCTCGTAGTCGATCAACTCCTGTACCGTCGGATTCACACCGCACACCGGGCATTCGGGGTCCCTGTGCAGCGCAAGCTCCCGAAAACGCATGGTAAGCGCATCCACCAGAAGAAGCCGTCCCGCAAGCGTTTCGCCTGAGCCGAGAATCAGCTTGATTACTTCGGTGGCCTGGATAACGCCAAGAAGCCCCGGCAGAACGCCGAGCACGCCACCCTCCGCACAGGATGGCACCATGCCTGGGGGCGGCGGCTCTGGATAGAGACAGCGATAGCAGGGACCGTCTTTCGTAGCGAAAACCGAAGCCTGTCCCTCGAACCGAAAGACAGATGCGTAGACGTAGGGAATACCGCTCAATACGCAGGCATCGTTTACCAGGTATCGGGTGGCAAAGTTATCGGTGCCGTCTGCAACAAGATCGAAGTCATGAAAGATCTCGAGCGCGTTGTCGCTGTTAAGCGAGGTGTTGAATTGTTTCACCTCGACATTCGGGTTTATTGCACGGACCTTCTCGAAGGCAGATTCGACCTTCGATCGGCCTACATCCGCGGTGGTATGGATGACCTGGCGTTGAAGATTGGTTGAATCCACCCGGTCGAAGTCGACGATCCCGAGCGTTCCTATGCCGGCCGCGGCAAGGTAGAGTGCAATGGGGGATCCGAGCCCGCCTGCACCGACGCACAGAACCCGTGCCGCTTTGAGCTTCTTCTGTCCGGCAAGAGCAACCTCCGGCATTATGAGGTGACGGGAATAGCGCAGTATCTCCTCGTTCGAAAGGTTCACCGGTTCATCCCCCCGCAATGGCGCCCACAACGAGAAACGGTTCGTTCCCGGCCGCAACCGGCTCCGGCAGCGCCACATCAGGAGACTCGAGGGAGAAGTCCTCGCCGCAGGCAAAGAAACGGATGAAAGGTCTGCGCTTGTGTGTTTCATGGTCCCGGATCGTGCCCGCAAGTACCGGATAATTCGCTTCGAGCTCGTCGAGAACCGTACGCAGCGTAACGGTGCCATTCACTTTGAGCGCTATCTCTCCCCGGACGCGCGCAAGCGTCCGCAGGTGCGCAGGAAGCACAACCCGGATCATGGCAGCGTCTGGACCTCCACCGAGAGCACCGCGGGAAGGTCGCGGACGATTGGCTTCCAGCTGTCGCCTGCATCCGCAGATGCATACACCTGTCCGCCGGTTGTGCCGAAATAGATGCCGCATTCGTCAAGCGAATCCACCGACATCGCATCGCGTAGCACATTCACGTAACAGTTCTCCTGAGGAAGTCCCTTCGTGAGCGGTTCCCAGTCGTTGCCGCCGCTGCGGCTGCGGTAGACGCGGAGCTTCCCATCGGGTGGAACGTGCTCGGAATCGCTCTTGATTGGTACCACATAGATTGTCTCAGGTTCGTGAGCGTGTATGTCGACGACAAAGCCAAAATCGCTCGGCAGGTTTCCGCTTATCTCATGCCATGAGTCGCCCGCATCATCGCTTCGCATGACGTCCCAGTGCTTCTGCATGAACAACACGCCGGGTCGCGATGGATGCATCGCAACGTGGTGCACACAGTGGCCGATCTCGGCGGTCGGATCCGGCATGAACTCGGAGACCAAACCCTTGTTGATCGGAGTCCAGTTTTTCCCGCCATCGGTGGTCCGGAACGCTCCGGCAGCAGATATGGCAATGAAGATGCGGTCCGGATTGCTCGGATCAAGGATGATGGTGTGCAGACAGAGTCCTCCGGCGCCCGGTTGCCAGCGGGGCCCGGTACCGTGCTCACGCAGAGCCGCAAGCTCATGCCAGCTTGCCCCGCCGTCGGTTGTGCGGAAAAGCGCTGCATCTTCAACACCAGCGTAGACGGTATCGGGATCACTGAGCGAAGGCTCGAGGTGCCAGACACGCTTGAACTCCCAGGGATGTGGCGTTCCGTCGTACCACGTATGCGTTCCCGGGACGCCTGAGTAGGTGAACTTGTTGTCCTGAGGCTCCCAGGTAACCCCGCCATCATTTGACCGCTGTATGATCTGCCCAAACCAGCCGGTGGACTGCGCTGCGTAGATTCGATTCGGATCCACTGGAGATCCCTTCAAATGATAGATTTCCCACCCGCCGAAATGGGGCCCGCTTATGTCCCACTTGTCCCGTTTCCCGTCCGACTCGAGAACAAACGCGCCCTTGTGTGTGCCGACCAGAACACGAACGCTACTCATATTTTACCCCCGTGTGTTGCCGGAATGGTACCATAACGACAACAGAGCTGTCGGCCGTTCAGAATGAGGAGTTAATCCCAGGAGAGCGCATGCGGCCGATGCGTAGTACCTGACATACATGATAATGTACTACGGCTCCCGTATGGGCACAAGAGAATTATTGCGTTGCTCACATCCGCAGTCATTTCACGTGACAAGGGCAATGGTGAATCCGTCGTACCCCTTCATCCCCACCGTCTGTATGGCCGTAGCAACCACCCGGGGTTCCGCCGCAATCTCGTCGTGGACACGACGAACGCCCGCTATCGAGCTGTCACTGGACTCAGAATCGATCACATTCCCATCTCGAACAACGTTATCCACAATGATGAGGCTCCCCGGCTTCGTCAACCTGAGCGCCCACCGGAAGTACTCTGCGTTGTTCACCTTGTCCGCATCGATGAATACCAGATCAAACGGAGGTCCTTCGCCCTCAGCCACTCCCGGCATCGAATCGAGGGCGGGTCCCTCGAGGATCTTCACCCTCTCAGAGAGTCCCGCACGCGTTATGTTCGCGCGGGCAACTGCCGCATGCTTTGCGTCCGCCTCCAGTGTTACAAGCAATCCGTCGGCGGGAAGTGCCCGCGCAAGCCAGATGGTGCTGTAACCGGCGAGCGTTCCCACCTCCAGTATGGAGCGGGCTCGGATTGAACGAGCGATAATATGGAGGAACTTGCCCTGATTCGGCGCGACCGAGATTGCGGGCATACCCTCTTTTTCTACCGAAGCAAGCGTCTGTTCGAGCGCTTCGTCTGCCGGTATGAAGAGGCTGTTGAAGTAATGATCCACTTCGGTCCATCGTGTGTTGTTCATGACATGATTATACCGGTTCTGTACGGCATCTGATCAAGGGACGCCGGCGGCAG
>CAZKMA010000006.1:0-53572 GCA_964553615.1 uncultured Spirochaetales bacterium
TTCACGATACTGCGGAGCAAGCGATGCGGTGATGACCCGGCGGCGGGATTGGAGCATTGCTGAAGCGGCTTGCCTCTCCTCTTTTTTCCCTATCCGAGATTCCCCGAGGTGGAAACCACGGTGTCATCTTACTGGCCGTGACTACCAACTCGCGCCGATGAACATATTCTCTCTCCCCTTTTCCCCTGAACCGTCCCCCGGGCCGTGCAATGCTGCGGCCGCTATCTCCTTGAAATTCGGATAATTCTGCGGCGTTGATGCAGCAATGCATTTCCAATTGTAAGCATAAGTGACAGGAGGAAAGTTCGCAAATGACGGAGTGGAATTTATCAGAGAAGCAGGCATATCGGCGGTACCTCTGCAATGTTGCGGGAATGTCCGCCGGACGGGCCGAACAGTGTGTCCGGTGGGTGCTCTATTTCCTGCGGCGGGAAGAGTCCGAATCGGAAGATCGGGAGGTGGCACTAAAACGTCTCTCCGCCGTCGTTCAAAGGCAGTTCGCACCGGCGGATGCAAAGGAGGCGGCGCTTTCGGTCAAACACTTCTGGTTCTTCAAAGACCGTCTTCTTCGGGAAGGAAAATTGACTCCCGGAGATCCTGCGGCCGTGTACGCGGGACCCAGGACCACAACTTCGGCTCCCGCATTCTCTGCGACGGGGAATCCCGGACCGGGAAGTGCGCAAACGCTCGCGCCGCGGAGTCAGGAATCCGCTGCTCTGAAGGTTCCGCCTGCATGGCAGCCCTTTATCGACAACGCGCACACCGTCCTCCGCGTTCAGCACAAGTCCTACAGGACCGAGCAGACCTACATCGGCTGGATCAGACGCTTCGCATGCTTCCTGCGGAATACCCCACCGGACGATGTCACAGAGACACATCTGCGTCATTACCTTTCCACTCTCGCGGTGGAGAGGCATGTTTCAGGCGCAACACAGCTTCAGGCATTCAATGCGCTTCTGTTCCTGTTCCGCCATGTCCTTCAACAGAACGTCAACGGTCTGAGCCAGACAATCCGTTCAAGAACGCCGAAGCGCCTGCCGGTGGTGCTTTCACGGCAGGAGGTCCAGCGGCTCATTCACGCCCTGGATTCGCCGTATCGGCTCATGGCGAAAATCATCTATGCGGGCGGTCTGCGACTTTCGGAGTGCCTGTCGTTGCGCGTCATGGACGTGGAATTTCAACGGGAAATGATCATCGTTCGATCGGGCAAGGGGAACAAGGACCGCAGCACGCTGTTTCCCACAAGTCTTCATGCGGAAGTTCGCGTACACATGGAGCAGGTGCGCGCAATGTTCGACAGCGATCGCCGCACGGGAAAACCCGGGGTCCCGCTGCCGGATGCGCTCGAGCGCAAGAACCCGCACGCTTCAACGGACTGGAGCTGGTACTGGATTTTCCCTTCGCACAAGCTTTCCGTGGAGCCGCGAACCGGCCGTGCATATCGCTTCCATCAATATCCCACGTCTCTTCAGCGACAGATCACAAAGGCCGTGCAGTCGCTCGGCCTGACACGGCGGGCTACCGTCCACTCGCTCCGCCACAGCTTTGCCACACATCTCATAGAATCCGGCTACGACATCAGGACCGTGCAGGAGCTGCTCGGTCACACGAATGTCCAGACAACCATGATCTATACCCACGTCGCAACAAAGAACAAACGCGGCATCATCAGCCCAATCGATCGGCTCGAACTGTGATCGGAATTCCCGTCGTTTCTTCACGGGAACTGTTGCTCCCGGTGTATAATGCGGAAAATCAAACGCACAGCACGGAGGTCATCATGCTACGAGGAATACCGGATATCATTTCACCCGAACTCTTGAAGATCCTGCACGAAATGGGCCATGCCGATGAGCTCGTCATTGGCGATGCAAACTACCCGGCGGCAAGCACGGGAAAACGGCTCGTTCGGTGCGATGGTCACGGGCTTGCCGAAGTGCTCGAAGCCATCCTTGCCCTGTATCCGCTCGACACCTTCGTTCCGCATCCGGTCGGCGTCATGGTCCCGACGGATTCCGGGGAAGCAACACCGGAAATTCACGCCTCAATCCGAAAGATCGTTGCGAGTCACGACAGTCGCGGCGAAAAAGTGGTGGAGCCGGTGGAACGCTTCGCATTCTATGAGCGTGCAAGAAGCGCGTACGCCGTTGTAGCTACCACGGAGAAGAAGCCCTACGGCTGCGTTGTATTGACGAAGGGTGTAATCACCTGATCCTGTCTGCCGGATATCAATGAGTGTAGCCGGCCGCGCGTACCACGAGCAGGTTGCTGAAAAGGCGAATTCCTTTGAAGCAACCTGCTATTGCCTGAGTTTCTTCCGCCACGAGTCAAGAGCTTCCATGACCTCGGCGTCTACGTGGACACCGCTTTTCAGTTGCTCTGCCTTGAGCGCAAGGGCGCGATCGCCGGGCACACGTACCTGGCTCCCGCCTGGTCGCGGAGCAGCTGCGCGGCACGCCTCGGCCAGCCAGCTCGTCTCCCGCTCAAAGGCTGCGGTTCCGGCGAAGGCTGCGGGGTTGATGATCTGAAGAAACACCGAGGTGCCCCAGGTCGTCGGATGGTCGGCGCGTCCATGACCGGAGAGGGCCGATGTCATCGCTTCTATTAGTAGGGCAAGGGCGTACCCCTTGTAGCCGACATCCAGACCTCCAAGGGGAAGGATCGAGCTCGACCGGTCTCCGCCGAAGGTCGACGGATCGTCGGTTGGATTTCCATCGACATCCAACAACCACTGTCCGGGTAGCCGGGTTCCGCTCTTCTGGTGCCGGTTCACGACCCCTGCGGCGGTCGTCGAACTGCTTATATCTATAATAACCGGACCGTCGGATCCTGCCGGTATTCCTGCCGCAATCGGGTTTGGCGTAAAGAGCGGCGTTCTTCCCCCGAACGGCGCAACAAGTTGTGCCGAAGGATCGGATGCGGAAAGAATGCCCAGATACTTCCGGTCGGTAATCATCGGCATGTACGCAGCAAGACATCCGATATGATGACTGCGGCGAATGACGTAGGTTACCACCGGATACTTCTCTGCCCGCTCAATCGCTTCCTCAATTGCCGTGGCGGTAAGCCACATCCCCGGAAGGTAGTTGCCGTCCCAGACAACGGCCGCACCCTGGTCTGAAACGATTTCCGGATCTCCCTGCGCCTTCATCCTGCCGGTCTCGAGCTCCCGGAGGTACGCGGGAAGGAGCCTAAGCCCATGGGTAGTATGCCCCATCAGGTCCGCTTCAACCAGGATCCGGGCCACGGTGGCACTGCGGGATTGCTCGATGCCAAGACCATTCAACAGGTCAACTGCCAGACGGATCAGGTCCCTGGCCGGGTATGTATTGGCACTCATCGGCATCTCCTCAGGTGCTTCCCCGGATTACGAGCTCCGGGAACAGGGTGGTCTGGGAAGGAATATCCCTCCCTTTGAGAATATCGACAATGGCCCGGGACAGGCTGATGCCGGTTATTTCCTCTTTATTGTCAACTACCGTCATTGTCGGTTCCGAAACCTGCGAAAACGCAGTGTTGTTGAATCCGATCACCGCAACGTCCTCGGGCACGCGCCTGCCCTGGCGAACGAGCTCTTTCATAAAGCCAACGGCGGTAATGTCGTCGCATCCTACAATTCCCGCATAGTCCACGCCGCGACGGTGGAGCTCTTCCGCGGCCTTCACGCCGCCCGAAATCCCGCTCGATGTCTGCACCACCAGTTTCTTTGAATACCGAATTCCGTGGTGCTCGAGCTGTTTTCGGTATGTCTCACGCTTGGAGAACCCTACGGCTGTCTCGTAGTCCTGCACGAACGCAATACTGGTAATGCCCCTGGAAACCAGATAGTCGACAGAGAGGATCACACCGTATGACTCGTTGGTGGAGACGTTGTAAATGTTCTTGGCGCACAGAGTTGAGTTATGCATGACAATGGGGGTGTTCGGCAGGTACCGATGTATGCTTTCGGCGGCCTCGGCGGACGAGAACACCGAACCAACGGTAATGACACCGTCTACCTGTTTTTCGGAAAGAACTCGTACATAGGCATCGAGCTTTGCCTTGTCGTATCCGGTATTGCACAGAATTGCATTGTACCCGCTGCGGCTCAGCTCCTGTTCTATGGTAAACGCAATATTTGCATAGTGAAGATGCCGGACATCAACGGCCAGGACGCCAATCGTGTTCGTGGTCTTGATGACCAGACTCTTCGCTATAGCACTCGGCACATAGTCGTGCTTCTTCAGCACCTCGAGCACGCGCTTCTTGGTGTCGCTCGCAACGTTGGAATGATTGTTCAGTACACGTGACACCGTGGATATGGATACACCGGACTCCCGTGCAATGTCATATATGTTCACGTGTATTTCCTGAAAAATGAAGGCAGAACCCGTTTCCGAATCCTGCCTCCCTTTATTTCACATGCGCCGCATTAACGTGCGGCCAGGATAGCCTTGACAAGACCGTTATGATACTTCGCTTCGTACTCGTTCCAGAGAGGACTCGTGGCATCCCGGAATGCCTGGAGGTCCGACACGTCGTTGAACTTTACGCCTTCTTCTTTCAGCTGTGCAACAGCTTCCTCGGATTTCTTTCCCCAGATTTGCCGCTCGTAGGCCACAGCCTTCTTCGCTTCATCTTTGAAGATCGCCTTGTCGGCGTCCGACAGCTTTGCCCAGGTCTTCTCGGAGATGGCAAAGAGATCGGGAGTCATGAAGTGGCGGGTCCAGGACACGTACTTTGTCACTTCGTAGAGCTTGAGGGTCTGGAGGGTAATCGGACTGTTCTCCCATCCGTCCAGCACGCCCTGTTCAAGTGCCGAGTACACATCCGCCTGGCTCATCGGTGTGGCAATGGCTCCCATCTTGTTTATACCTTCAAGGGTAATCTTGGTGGGAATGGTCCGGATCTTCAGACCCGTCAGGTCCGAAGGACTGTTGATCGGCCGGACGTTGTTCATCAGGCTTCTCGAACCGCCGTAGAAGTATCCGAGTGGCTCGAATCCCTTCGCACGCAGCGCCTTCGCAAGGATCTCTCCGGGTTGGCCGTCGAGCGACTTGAACAGATGGTCTTCGCTCTGGAACAGAAACGCGAGGGCCAGAACTTCCATCTCCGGAACATAGTTCGCGAAGGCCCCTGCGAACTGATTGCACATATCGATTGTTCCCAGCTGCACGCCCTCCACCATTTCGGTGTTTCCACCGAGCTGACTGTTCGGGAACATCTGGACCTCTATCCTGCCGTTCGTACGCGCTGCAACGCCTTCGGAGAACTGCTTGAGCGCCATGTTCATGGGGTGATCCATGGGCAGTGTATTGGTTACTCGCAGGGTCATCTTGCCCTGTGCACTCTTGGTTTCCGTTTGTCCGTTGGCGAACAGCATCGCTCCGGCAAGCATAAAAACCAGTAAGACCGCTATCCTCTTCATAGAACCTCCTGTGGAAAATTATTTAATGTACCCAGTCAGGCTGGGAATCCACATCGAAAGTGCGGGTATGAACGTTACCAGGAGCAGCACCAGAATGAGCGCTCCAATATAGCGAACGTAGGTGCCGAGCATGTCGCTCAGCCTGGCACCCGAGATACCCGAGGCTACGAACAGGGCAATACCCACCGGCGGGGTACACTGTCCGATCGCCATGTTTACAATCGCCATCACACCGAAATGAATCGGATTTACTCCAAGAGCCTGAACCACCGGCCAGATAATAGGAATGACTATGATGATGATTGCGGAGGGATCCAGGAATGTTCCAAGAACGATGAACAGGACATTGATCAGCACCAGCAACACCCACTTGTTGCCGGTCAGCGATACCAGAAAGTTGGCAATCTGCGCGGGAATCTGTTCTGCCGCGAGGATCCATCCGAAGCTCGATGCAGCGGCAATGGTCAGGACTACGACTCCGGTAGTCAGTGAAGCCTTGACCAGTACCTTTGGAAGATCCTTCAGCTTCAACTCACGATAGACAAAAAACCCGACAATGAATGCATAGATTGCCGCAATGACCGAAGCTTCTGTCGCCGTGAAGATTCCGCCGGTAATTCCACCAACGATAATGACCACGGTGAACAGGGCAAAGAACGAGTCCCCAAGGGACCGCATGGTTTCCCGGAAACTCGCCCGTGGCTCGGGATCGATCTTCCGGATCTTGGTGTAGATAACGTTCACTGCCATCAGGAAAACGCCCATCAGGATACCGGGAATTATGCCTCCCATGAACAGACCGCCGATTGATATCCCGGCGGTTACGCCAAGGATGATCATCGGGATGCTCGGCGGAATAACAATGCCGATGGATCCGGCGGTTGCCATAACGCTGGTGGCAATATCCTTTCCATATCCCTTGCGTTTCATAGCCGGAATGAGCAGGCTTCCAACGGCTGCGGTATCCGCCGCTGCTGCTCCGGAGAGCCCGGCAAAAAACATTGCAGCAATAACACTTGCGTTCGCCAGTCCGCCGCGAATGTGGCCAATGAAATTGGAGGCAAGTTTGACGAGCCTGCGAGATATTCCGCCGCTGTCCATGAAACCGCCGGCCAGTATGAAAAATGGCACCGCAATCAGGCTGAAGTTGCTGCTTGCCCGGAACATTTTCACCACAACGGCGAACAGATCGATGTTACTGAAGAACACCATCGACACGACCGTGGAAATCAACAGCGCGAAAGAGACCGGCATCTCGAGCACCAGCAGAACGACGAAGGAAATGAACAGTGTCGCAATCATTCCTCTTCCTCCTGGGGCGCCTTGATGTTCAGTATCACCTCCGTCAGTTTTTCGACTCCGTGAATGAAAATAAACGCGCCGCACACCGGCATGGACAGATATGCCCAGAACATGGTCAGCGGCAGGATATTCATCCACTGAATGCCGTTTGCAAGAGCAAGGCGCCATCCCATCACCAGGATGAACAGAGAAAAGACACAGATGAGGATCCACATCAGAATACTCACCGCCTTCGCGAGTTTCGGAGGAAACTTGCGGGTAAGCAGATCGACGGAAAAATGCGAGTTCGTGTAGATTGCCATGCTTGCGCCAATGAAACTCGCCCACGTGAACGAATAGGTCAGAAGTTCTTCCGACCATCCAATCGGAGCCCTGAGAATGAACCGGGAAAAAACCTGCAGAAATCCGAACACCAGCATCCCGACCATCAGGACAATCAGAATTATCTTCTCAATGAACAGGATTACGTGATTCACCCTGCCCATTACACGCACCACACTGTCTGCCCTCGTTGACATTGCAGATACTCCTTCGCTTCTATCTCGCCAGGAAGTCATAGATGGTCGTGGGAATGTTGATACCGGAGAGCGCCGAACGTGCCATGGCGCGTTCCTCTATTTCCCCCGGAATCATGACCGTTTCGAATCCGGCGGCGGCCGGCTCTGCATGAATCTCATCGATCATCTGCTGGGCGTTCTTCAAATACCCGTCTCCAAAGACCGACGGGTCGATGACCAGATGGAAACCGGACAGGTCACGATAGGAATCAAGCTCATCGTACATCGCCTTTACATGAGGGCCGAACACGCCGCCTATCATAAGCCCGGTCAGCGCTTCCACCATCATGTTTATGCCGTAGCCCTTTGCACCGCCAAACGGGAAAAGAGCCGTGGCCTTGTGTGCGTCGGTAGTTGGGTTTCCCTCCGCATCCACAGCCCATCCTTCGGGTATTGCGGTGTTCTGCTCACGTGCATAGAAGATCTTTCCGAATGCAACCTCGCTCGTCGCCATGTCCAGGAGTATGGATTCCCGTTCTCCCGGAAACCCGAATGCGAACGGATTGGTGCCGAAGAAACGGTTCTTTCCGCCAAACGGGACAACCGCCTTGTCGGTGTTCACGCACACCATGGATGCCATCTTCTTGTCGAAAGCCATCTTCACATAGTAGGCGAGGGCTCCGCAGTGACTGCTGTTCTTTATCCCGACAACGGCAAACCCGTGTTCGCGCGCCATCTTGATGGCCTCCTCGGTTGCAAACCGGGAAGCAACGTGCCCGACTCCGCCCTTCGCATCCACCAGGCCAATCGCCGGTTTCAGCTGGGATAGCTTCATGTCCGGTGTCAGGTTCATTCCACCCTGGCGAATTCGATTCGTGTAGTGCTCGACTCGAAGGACGCCGTGGGAATGCGTTCCCCGCATGTCGGCAAATACCAGCACGTCGGCAACCGTCGCAGCATCCGCCTGCCGCATGCCGACTTCCGTCAGTTTTCTGACCACCATGAGTTTGAGATCTTCCGCACCAACGTTGACCATGTCCTCAGCCACGTAATTCTCCTGACAAATCGATTCGTCGGGCACACAATGCCCAACGCAGTCTCAATTCAAGACTGTGCTCACCGAAGTCACATATGGAAGCGCTTTCATGCATTTATGATGTATACGCCATACTAGCATGACTTTTTCCAGAACACAAGCTTTTTCTACAGCCGACAGCGAAACTTTTTTGCCAGCAATCTATGGAATTCGTTCAATTGACGCCGTTCCCGGCGATTCCTGCGACTGCTGTTGCCGCGAATATCCGGTTTTGGCACATCTCGCGCCCGAAACCGGCGTGTCTAACGGCATCCGCTCATGGAGTGTCCTTCTGAATGGGTATCAAAGCGCTTTCATGGAACTTCAAAGAGAACCGAGGAGTAGTGAAAAGAACGGAGATAGCGGGATGCGTGATGGCGACGCCGCAAAGGCGCCGCCATGGGCTGTTATCCGGTTACCAGACGCAGTACCCACCGTCAACGATAATATCGGTACCGGTCGCGTAGTCTGATGCCTCACTTGCCAGATAGACGAGCGCCCCCTGCAGATCGGTCACGTCCGCCATCCGGTGCATCGGGATCATCGGAATCCAGGCGTCCAGCATCTTCTTTCCCTCGGGTGTCGCAATCAGTTTCTCAACAAGTGCGGTTTTCGTGTAGCCGGGACTTATGGAGTTTACCCGTACGCCACGGTCCGCCCACTCGCCTCCGAGACTCCGGGTCAGGTGCAGAACCCCCGCCTTTGACACGTTGTAGGGTGTCTGATTCTGCGGCATGTTCGCAATGTGGCCCGACATCGACGCGGTATTGATGATCTTGCCGTATCCGGCCTTGAACATCTCCCGCGCCTCGGCCTGGCAACAGTAGAGCACCGCATCCAGGTTCAGCCGCATCACCCGGCCCCAGTCATCATCGGAAATGTCTTCGGAGTTTACCCACTGGCCGATGCCGGCATTGTTCACGCCGATCGTCAGGCTTCCCCATTTATTTACCACAGTCTGCACCATCTGATCGACCTGGTCCCGCCTGGTCGCATCCGCAGTAATTGCGATTGACTGAATACCCTTCTTTTCAAGTTCGGCAGCAACCTCTTCGGCGAGTTTCCCGGAAATATCAACGACCGCGACCGAAGCTCCTGCATCGCCGAGCGCGTGCGCAAACGCTCGTCCAATCCCCTGTCCGCCCCCGGTTACCAGAGCCGTCTTCCCTTCGAGCCGAAACCTGTCAATAATCGACTTGCCGTCCAATACACTATCCACTGTTACACCCTCCGTCCTTGTATGGGTCGCCCTCTGGCAATACCATAACATTCATCGGCAGATCTTTCGTCCCCGGTCTGCCCGGGGTCTGTTGTTTCGATATGCAGAATACTATCTCGTTCACGGTCGGTCCGCCAAGTGCCGGGCATTTCATGCCCGCGGTGTGGTATACTCGATACCCGGAAGTGCACAAACAGCCTCAGGTCATGAAACTCGAAAACCCCTTGCGTAGCTGCTCCACAGAATCCGAGTAACACTTCATACCGGCTGTGGTGTTCCACCAGTGGTGAAGACAGAGGAGTCAATCATGAATCGAAACAGGCCGAACACATTCTCGTCGCTGACCTTGGCGGCGCTTGCGTGCATCCTTCTTGCGTCGTGCACAACGGTCAACCATCTTGAACGTTACAAATTCGACGGTGCAACGCTTGCTGCGGACATGAGACTACCGCCTGAGCCGAAACTCGATGTTCACTATCATGTGTATATCAATTCTCACAACCCGATCGGAACTGCGCTCAGTATCGGCACGAATTTCGCGAAAGCATCGAGTGCAGGCGAAGCCGAGCAGAAGATGCAGCAGGCACTGAAAGCGGTAGATGTTCCGGTCATTATCCTGAAAGAGACGTTTTTCGGTTGCGCAACGGCGCTGGACGCAAAACTCGTAGACAGTAAGCGAAACGCTGATTTTCTCCTGGATCTGGAAATCAACGAGTACGGCGTGGACGCTAACTCACCCGGAGGTGGCGTTCGAATGCAGATCTCTATCACCGCACGGATCTACGACAATCATCGGAACGAGCTGGCATGGCGCCGACGCATCAACCGCAGTGAGTCGGCCAATCCCGACATGTTCGGACTCGGAGGTACTATCGGAAACGTCATGACCGCATCCGCTCTGGCGAACCTTTCAGAGGCCCAGCTGGAAAAGGGGTTCAGAAGCCTCGCCGAACAAACCGCGCGGACCGTTGCGCGCCGCCTGGAAGACGACCTGTACTCGGTACGCTACCGCGACTGAATCAGGTCACAATCCGCCTTCCCGTGGAATTGAGGTAGACCGCGAGCAGGACAACCGCCCCGCCGAAAAACTGCAGCGGGGTGAGTCGCTCGCCCAGCAGTATCCACCCCGCAACGGTTGTTACCACAGGGATTCCATTGATGAAAACCGATGCCCGGGACGCGCTCATCCGGGTAAGAGCGTAATTGTAGGAAAGGTACGCAAAGATGGTCGCGCCAAGCGCAAGGAAGAGAATCGAAAGCGCCGCGCTCGGCCGGAGTGCATGCCAGTCACTTCTTCCCACAGTCGCAAAGAAGAAGGGTGCAAAGATAATCGCCCCGTAAAATACCTGGATGCTCGTAATGTCGAGCGCCGAGCGGGTCCGACCAAGATCGCGGGCAAGAACTATATAGAACGCCGCGGTAACAACGGCGCCGAGGATGAGCAGATCCCCGAGCAGCGAGTTCGCCGCGGAAGACGAGGGACCTCCGGCTGCCGAACCGAACCCCGTATCGCCGAAGATCAGCACCGCAATCCCGGCAATTGATAACGCAATAGCCACTATGTTCCGCCGCCGGACGCGCTCCTTCAGCATGAAGCCGGCAAGGATTACCACCAGCAACGGAACAGCGGCAATGATGAGCGACGCGATGGATGCGGAGGTGTACTCCAGACCGAACGTCTCGAAAAAGAAATAGAGGCCAGGCTCAAAGACCGAAAGCAATGCAAGCTTGATATGCTCGCGCTTCGTGAAGCGTGGAAATCCGCGTCGTGCCATGATGATGGCGAAAAACAGCGATGCAATGGAAAACCGGAAGAAAATAATTGCGAACGGGTGGAAGCTCGTGAGCGCTTCCTTGGTTCCAATGAAAGACAGCCCCCAGAACAGCACAGTTACTCCAAGAGCGCCGTAGACCCGAGAAGATTCACGCACGATGTTTGGTTCCTTTTCAGACGATAATACCGAAAGCCGGATACCCTGTCTTCCGGTTTTCACCCCGGACGGGCATTTTGCGTATATTTTGTCTCAGGGTATGCTATGAAAACACCACGTGGCGCCTTCGATGGACACCTGACCGTTCGCGGCATTCTTATTGGAGCGGCGGGCTCGGTCATCATTACCACCAGTTCCATGTACGTGGCCCTGCGGCTCGGGGCCCTCCCCTGGCCAACGGTATTTGTTTCCATCCTGAGCCTGGCGGTTCTGCGCGCGCTTGGTGGCACGAACGTGAACGAAATCAGCGTAACGCACACCGGCATGAGCGCCGGCGCCATGGTTGCAGGCGGGCTTGCCTTCACGCTGCCGGCAATCTGGTTTCTCAACCCGAAAGCCGTTATCCCACTCTGGCCCGCAATCGGCGTAGCAGTGGGTGGCACGATCCTCGGTATCGTCTTCACCATCTTCATCCGGGCATACTTCATCGAGAAGCGATCGCTTCCCTATCCGATCGGGTATGCGGCCTACGAGACAATATCCACGAGCTACGCAGGGGGAACGCACGCGCCGCTTCTGTTCGGTTCAATCGGATTTGCTGCCGTGTTTACCGCACTGCGGGATTGGCTGCACTGGATTCCAGGAGTCTGGATACCAAAATCGCTCGCTTCCCGCGGCGTGGATTTCGGCGTGTGGCTATCACTCCTTGCGCTCGGGATCGGCTACCTCATCGGACCTCTGTTCATCGGCGTCTGGTTTCTCGGCGCAATCATCGGTCACCTGCTGGTCGTCCCGGTCGGAACAGCGCTCGGATTATTCGCGAATCTCAAGGCGGCGGGAGAATTCCGTCAGAGCCTCGGTCTCGGACTCATGATTGGCACGGGAATCGGAATTCTCCTGAAAGGCATTATCCCGAATGCGCGGGACATCTATGGATCGACCTTTCGCAGTCTCTTCGGCCGCGGCTCGGACGGCACTCACGCCCGCCCGGCGCGAGCCTTCGGGCTGCCCATCCTGCTCGTGGCGGTAGTCTTCGTTCTGACCGTAGTTGCAAGGCTGCCCGTGGTTCCGGCCATCCTCATCATTGTCGGCGTCTGGCTTACCACGTCCATGTCCGCACTCATCACGGGGCAGACCGGGGTGAACCCCATGGAGGTCTTCGGGATACTCGTACTCCTCGGAATACGACTCATCTGGCAGGTAAACGACACGGAAGCCGTCATGGTAGCCGCGGTCGTCGCCGTCTCCTGCGGACTCACGGGAGATGTCCTGAACGACTTCAAGTCCGGATTCATGTTCGGAACAAGACCCGCAGCCCAGATGATCGCAGAGGCCGTCGGAGGGCTCATTGGAGCCGTGGTAGCAGTATTCGTGCTGTTTGCACTGCACCAGTCCTACGGACAGTTCGGCGGCTCAAATCTCCCGGCGCCGCAGGCGGCAGCGGTGGCGGCACTTGTCGGCGGGGTGCCAAACCAGGCGGCCTTCTTCGCAGGCGGCGCCGTCGGTCTTGTGCTCTACCTCGCAAACGTACCCGCCATGACACTCGGGCTCGGCGTATACCTGCCCATGTTCATTTCAACGACCGCATTCCTCGGCGGACTTGCGCGCTTCATAGTCCGACGCGCGAAGCCCGCGTGGGAAGAACGGGGAACAATCGTCTCATCCGGCTTTCTTGGCGGCGAAGGAATCGCGGGCGTGACTATTGCGATCGTCCGCATGTTCACCGGCGGCTGAACCCGAAACCCGAACCTCCGCATTCTGAACAATGGTTTCATACCGGGCGTGAAAAAGCGCACGGTCAAACTCCAGTTCTTCATCGAGCATTGCATCCCGCTCCTGGGTGGAGAAGTACCGCATTGCCCGCTGAAAAAAGTGCCGATCCTCTTTCTCAATGTGGCGCGGATAGAAACCGCCGAGCGTGTTCATGCATTCCACGAGAACTGCAATCGCGGAATTGTCCCCCGCGCGGTACTTCTCATTCGCCTCCACCATGCGCCTCGTAACATCGCGACCCGTGGCATGCTCGGCAATGAGCTCCTGCATCATCCTGTCGTCCTCGGGCGAAAGAACCTTCTTCGCAAGCTCCCGAAAGAGAATATCCTCTTCCTTGCCATGATGGCATCCATCCGCGTAGTCGCGGATAAAGTCCACGGCAGAATCCACAAAGTCCGCATCCGGCGCTCCGCCGGCACCGATTCTCTCCGCCTCTTTCCTCATAACGCCGATCATGCGTTCAATGAGGCGGTGCTCAATCATCAACGGTCCAACGGGCATCATCCTGTGCATAGCAGCCTCCTGTAACACTGGTATGACATCAGTGTACGCAGGAGAGGCAGCCTCAGGCTGTCACAAAGGTTACAATACCGATAAGAAATAGACGATTTGCACCCTACTGACTGACTTCGAGCACTCCCGGCTTGCCTCCGTCAACAAGGGTCGTATCCCATTTTCCAACGCGGCCGAAATTGGCCACTCGGGTGTATCCCATGCGTACAAGCTGCGATCTGGCCACCATGGAACGGGATCCTGAGTGACAGTAGACAATAACCAGTGAGTCTTTCTGCGCTCTTGGCGGTTTCTTCCCAATTCGGTCATGCGGAATATTAACGGCCGTCGGGATGTGGCCTGAGCGATACTCATCCGGCGTGCGCACGTCTATCAGTGTATACGGCTCCTCGGACGCAATTACGGTACGCAGCGATTGAGCATTGTTGATCCCTCCGCTCGTGGCGCGGCGGCGAATAAAGGTCACAACTACATAAAGCGCAACGAGCGCTACAACTATCCAAACACCTGACATTCAGGCCTCCAATTGCAGGTAACATACCGAGATTTGCTCGTGCCGGCAAGCTTTTCGGGGAACGGTCGGCAGGCAACCGGGCTCTCGCCTCCGGCACCGCACCGTATCAACACGCTTCGTAATACTTCATGGTAAACGCGGTGGGTGTTCAGCGGAGTCGTTGAATCGCTGAAGATGCCGCGCGCGCTTCTGTTCGTACATGCGCAGATCCGCCTCCTGGAGTTGCTGGTCTACCGTCTCCGTCGGGAGCGTCTTCACGGACACCCCTGCCGAGAAGCTCAAGAGCGGATCATGCCGTTCACTCACCTTCTCCCGAATCCGTCGAAGAATTCCGTCCGCCCCCTCCATCGAAGTCTTGGGCAGGATAAGCAGAAACTCGTCGCCGCCGAGCCGGACGGCAACATCGCCGTCGCGCAGACTGCCCTGGAGGATATCTGCAAACGCAATGAGGATCTCGTCGCCGCGCTTATGGCCGTAGTTGTCGTTCACCCCTTTCAGGTCGTCCAGATCGGCCATCACAAAACTGACCGGCAACGGGAGGTCGGTAGCATTGCTGTGGAGCACTTTCATGTTCAGGTAATTTCGATTGTAGAGCCCGGTCATCATCTCGTGGTATGTGAGGTAGAGAATCTCGTCGTTCCGATCGGTCACCCGCTGGTTCACGACGCCAAAGTGGATGACCAGGAGTGCCATTGCAAGAACAAGCGCAAAGACACCACCGGTCAGGTACACGCCGTCCATGATCCGCGGCAAGCTGTACAATACGGGATGAACGGCAATCGATGTGCCCCAGACCAGAAAACTGATGCCGGAAACTTTCAGGAGCAGGCGCTGTGCGGCCGGAAATCGGATCAGTCGGAATCCGCAGATAAAGAAGATGACGGCGTTCGTTGCCGCAGCGGGAAGCCGGAGAATCGGAATATCCGGAGGAAGAAAGATACCGGTAATCGTGACGTAGGTGAGGACTATCAACGCAACGGGCAGGAGCAGCCGTGGCGGTTCCCCGCCAATTAACAGGGATACTCCGCCGAAAAGAAGAATTCCGCTCACGTAGTACAGTCCCTGGGTAAGGATCACGTAAACGGAGAAAAGTCCGGCCTCTGCCAACAGGTCACGGGCAAAGTATGCAACAAAGGTCAGAAGATAGAGAGCCCACCCGGAAAACCACCAGCGCAGATAGCGACTCTCACTCTGCACGAGTACCGCAAGATACAAGAGTACAATCGTCGCAATGTTTACAACATATATGAGGAATATTGAATCCCGCATGCTTCCGCAGGTACCACCCTGCAGCTATTATGAACGCTTTTGTTCCTTTTGCAAGAGAGGCAGCATAACCCATTTTCTGCCGTCCTGCGCAATGAGAGCCTCGGCGTCCTCCGGTCCCCAGGTTCCGCTCCCATAGTTGGGAAAATCAAGGCTCGGCGTTTCGTCCCATGCGCTCATGATCGGTTCAATGGCCTCCCACGCCGCACGAACCTGATCTTCGCGCATGAACAGCGTTATGTCACCAAGCATGATATCGATCAGAAGCGTTTCGTATGCCTCCGGTGGATCGACTGTGTATGCGTCGGTATAGTTGAAAATCATGTCCACCGGATTCAGCAACATTTCGAGTCCCGGTTGCTTTGCCTGGAAACGCAGTCGAATTCCCGCTTCCGGTTGAATACTCAGGACCAGCCGGTTGGGCTGCCAGTTTGCCGTTGCCATGCGCGGAAACGACTGGTGCGGCACCTCGCCGAACTGGATGGTAATTACCGACGCCTTTGTCGGCAGTCGTTTACCGGTTCGGAGATAGAACGGCACATCCTGCCAGCGCCAGTTGTCGACAAACATCTTCAGAGCAGCAAAGGTTTCGGTTGCGGATTCCGGATTCACACCCGGCTCTTCGCGGTAACCCACGCTGTTCGAGCCGGAGTTCGATCCTCGGCCATACTGTCCCCGTACTGCATATTTGTGCACCTCGTCACGACGATAGAGGCGCATTGCGTGCAGCACATCAACCTTCTTGCTGCGGACCTCGTCCGCATCGAAAGACACCGGAGGTTCCATGGCAATGAGGCAGAGCAGCTGCAACAGATGATTCTGGATCATGTCCCTGAGCGCGCCGGCATGGTCGTAGTATCCGCCGCGGTGCTCAACACCGACATCCTCTGCAACCGTAATCTGAACGTGATCAATGTAGTTGCGGTTCCAGAGCGGTTCGAACAGAGCGTTGGCAAATCTGAACGCAAGGATATTCTGGACTGTCTCCTTGCCGAGGTAATGATCGATACGGTAAATCTGGTTTTCGGCAAAATACCGGCGCAACAGATTGTTCAGATCCCGGGCGCTCTCAAGATCGTGACCGAATGGCTTTTCTGCAACTATCCGGGATTTCTCCGGGTCCGCACAGAGGCCCTGCGTACCGAGCTGCTCGGCAACACCGGGCAACAGTTGCGGTGGGATTGCCATGTAGAAGATCTGGTTTGCTTCCTCATTCCATTCACGTTCATAGTCGTCGATTATCTTGCACAGCGACTCGTATGAAGCAGGATCCTGAAAATCTGCGCGATGGTACCGGATGTTTTTCGCAAGTTGCTTCCACTTCTCTCCGTCCACTTTTCCCCTTCGGGAAAACTTTTCCACTCCCTCTTCCAGATGGTTGCGGAATTGCTCGTCGGTCATCTCCTTGATATCCACGGCAATGACGGCAAAGTGTTCCGGCAGCCAGTCGTCCAGATCGAGGTTGTAGACCGCCGGAATAAGCTTGCGCCAGGCAAGATCCCCGGCACCGCCGAATACAACGAGGATGGATGCGGAAGGTCTGTTCTTTATCTGAGGCATGGAAGTTCTCCTATTTGTTGAGTTTCTGCCACTGTGTATGAAAGGAGCCCTTCTCATCGACCCGTTCGTATGAGTGAGATCCAAAAAAGTCCCGTTGAGCCTGGACGAGATTTGCCGGCAGCCATCCGCTCCTGTAGGAATCGTAGTAAGAAATTGCACTGAGAAGCGCGGCCGCGGGAATTCCGTGCGCAATTGCAAGAGCCGCCACTTCCCGGGCCGCCGCCTGTGTCCGATCAAGTTCTTCGGCAAACCCCTTGTCAAGAAGCATGTTTGCGAGCCCTCCGGACTGCGTCCATGCGTTGCGGATATCCTCCAGCACTGCAGCCCGAATAATGCAGCCGCCGCGCCAGATCTTTGCAATGTCGGCAAGATTCAGATCGTAGGAGTACTCCCGCGAAGCGGCAGAAAGCTGGCTCATACCTTGAGCAAAGGTCACGATAAAGGCGAAGTGGATTGCGTCATGCACGCGGCGGACAAACGCGGGTCCGTGTTCGACGATCTTACGCTCCGGACCGTGAAGCGACTGTTCCGCCAGTATTCGTTCGCTCTTGAAGGCGGACATGTGCCGCTGCGCCACCGCTGCATGGATAGTCATGACCGGGACCTGGATATCCATGGCATCCTGAGAGGTCCACTTTCCCGTGCCCTTCTGCCGCGCTTCGTCAAGAATCTTATCTATGAGCCGTTCGTTCGACTTCGGATCCGATTGCGAAAAGATGTGTGCGGTAATTTCAACAAGAAATGAGTTGAGCGCTCCATCGTTCCACTCCCGGTAGGTCTCATGAAGTTCGTTGTCGCCAAGCCCGGCACCCCGCTTCAGCAGGTCATAGCTTTCGGCAATGAGTTGCATCAGACCATATTCAATGCCGTTGTGGACCATCTTAACGTAGTGCCCGGCCGACCCCGTACCAAGGTATGTTACGCATGGCTCGCCGTTCACATGCGCCGACGCCTTTTCGAACATCTCCTGCACGCGTGCGTATGCACGACTGTCTCCTCCCGGCATTATGCTGGGACCCCTGCGTGCACCTTCGGCGCCACCCGAAATTCCAACGCCGAGCAGATGAATTCCTTTCTTCCCGAGTTCTGTTACGCGCTTGTTGGTGTCGGTGAAATGGGAGTTGCCGCCATCGATTATGATATCCCCCGCATCAAGCTCGGGAAGCAGATCAGCAATGACCGCGTCTACCGGCTGGCCGGCAGGTACCAGCATCATGACTGCGCGAGGTTTGCGCAGGACGGACACGAATTCCTTCAGGGAGGTGAAGGAGCGGACGCGGTCCCCGGATCCTTCGCGTTCGAGCGCAGCCGTCTGTGCCTGGTCTTTATCGTGACCTGCCACTCGATATCCATGGTCGGCAAGGTTCAGGATGAAGTTTCGTCCCATAACGCCGAGGCCGACGAGGCCGAGATCGAATTGTGCATTTTCTCCTGGCATATTTACCTCCTTGTTCTTATAACCTACGCAAACCTGGGAGGAATGAGAATATACATGACTAAATTGTAAGGTTATTACCGATCCTCGATCGCGACTCTTTGTGTCCACACGGCCGCTTGCGCCGCGCGTTGCAATTTCCGTATGATGGAGGCACCGTGAAACGTATTGGTCATTCGGCGGTTCCGCTTACACCAATCAGACGAATCCTCCATCCATTCGAACAGTTTCTTCGCATTGAATCTTCGGGTGGGATTCTGCTCCTCGCCGCAACGGCGGCGGCCCTCATCTGGGCAAATGTGCCGCATGGCGCCGCAACCTACGAGCACTTCTGGCATACGCCCATCGCCATCGAAATCGGTAAATTCAAGCTCTCCCTGACGCTTGTACACTGGATCAACGATTCGCTGATGAGCGTATTCTTCTTCGTTGTCGGGCTCGAGATAAAACGTGAAATGCTTGTCGGTGAGCTCAGTTCTCCCCGTCAGGCCGCCCTGCCAATTGCCGCAGCCGTCGGCGGGATGGTTGTTCCTGCGCTGATCTACACGGCATTCAACCTCACCGGGACAGGATCGGAGGGCTGGGGTATCCCGATGGCCACCGATATCGCGTTTGCAGTTGGAGTCATGGCGCTCCTCGGTTCCCGCGCGCCGCTGTCCCTGAAAATATTCATAACGGCGCTCGCCATCGTCGATGACCTTGGTGCAGTCCTGGTAATTGCACTCTTCTACACGGCCCAGGTCCATTTCGTTTCGCTCGTCATCGCTGCCGGCTTCATGCTGGTCATGTTCATCATGAACAGGCTTGGAGTCAGGATGGCGGGTGCATATCTGGTGGTCGGAATCTTCGTCTGGCTTGCGCTCCTGGACTCGGGCATGCACGCAACTATTGCGGGGGTTCTGGCGGCGCTGGCCATTCCTGCACGGCGTCACATCAACGGAGAGGATTTTCTTTCCCGCGGACGCGGGTATCTCGACGATTTTGAATCTGCAGGAGAGTCCGGCAACGACATCCTGCCGAACCCGGCTCAGCAGAATGCCATGTATGACATGGAAAATACAATTGCCGCCGCACAGTCTCCCATGGCCCGTCTTGAGCACATCATGCATCCCTGGGTCATGTACACCATCATGCCAATCTTTGCGCTTGCCAATGCCGGAGTCGTCCTTGTCCACGAGGGACCGCAGATCGGACCTTCACTGCTTGGGCTGCTTGCGCAACCGGTATCCGTCGGGGTAATCCTGGGCCTTTTCATCGGCAAACCGGTCGGGATCCTGCTTGCGTCCTGGATTGCGGTGCGAACCGGGCTCGGCGTGCTTCCCCGCGGGGTCGGCTGGGGAGCACTCATTGGAGCGGGTTCTCTGGCCGGAATAGGGTTTACCATGTCGCTCTTCATCGCCAATCTTGCGCTTCCAGCCGGAGACCTGCTGACTGAGGCGAAACTCGGATTCCTCACCGCATCAATCGCCTCGGGAGTCGTTGGATCGCTCATCCTCATGGCGACCCGTCCGCGAGCGAACCCGGAACAGACGCCCACGGCTGACTGACAGCGAACTGCCAGCGAACTGCCAGCGAACTGCCAGCCGGCTCGGCGGACCGGCAGTTCTCCGGCGGATTGCAGAGGGACTATCCGGCAACGTGCACGAGTATTGAATGCTCCTCTATACCGTTGTTGCCGTATCCAAGAACGTTCCAATCCGCATGCAAGGGCTGGACATTGCCTTCCGTGTCGGTGGCCCGCGCCATCATCCGATACTCCCCGGCTCTTTCGGGTGTCCAGAGATAACGCCACTGCTTCCACGCCCATCGTTCCCGCGGCCCGATGATTTCAGCAGGAGCCCAGTTCTTCCCGCCATCAACTGAGACTTCCACGGACGCAATATCGTTTTCTCCGCCGTACGCAACGCCGAGGACCGTTGTCTGCTCGTTGCCGATGGTCTCTCCGTCCTGCGGCTGCGTAAAGAAGCTCTTCATTACAATGGAAGTCACCGGTTCGCCGTCCTCTGGTTTCTTCCCCTCGGGAAATACTCGATAGACGTTGTCCATGAAGTGGCCTTCATAGGGTCGGTCCATGACCGTTATGCGGGTAAGCCACTTCACGCAGTTTGCACCGGTCCAGCCAAGCGGGAGGCCACGCAGGGGATGTCCATGCTCCGGCGGCAACGGCTCACCGTTCATTTCATACGCAAGAAGAGTGGAAGAGAGCGCCTTCTCAATCGGAATGCTGCGGATGAACTTGACCTTCGCCCGCCCGCTCGGATCGCTGATTCCTTCGAACGCAACGTGTCGGGAGCTGTTCCGGAGGCCGGCCTTCCGTAGAAGATCCTCGAGCCACACGCCCCCCCACACGGCGTTCCCAACCCCTCCGGTGGTCCACGGATTTCCACGCGCCTTTTTCTTCAAGAGCGATCGGCCATTTCCCGAGCATTCTATTGCGTTCGCAACGGTAACCTTCGGCATGCGGAGGATGTCCTCGTATCGGAACGTCAGCGTCTGGTCCACCTCGCCTTCGACAACCAGCTGCCAGTCGTCAAGGGAAATGGGATCGGTCAGAACCTGACTCTGATTCCGGCTGAAGAATCTGGTGTTCGGCGTTATCCAGGATCGAAGCGAGATAGAATCCGTTTCCGCATTGAGCGGGTTGTCGGTCATGACCTTCACGATTTTTTCCATGCGAGCTACTCCTGTATGTGCAAAACCATATATAAGCGATTTTATCAGGTATACTTCATCGAGGCCAAGCCCCAAATGGTCTATTCAGGCACCTTCGACCGACATCTGCAGCGGATAACCTTCATCCTTCGCCTTCTGACGGCTCTGATTCACCTTGGTATTGGCAATGTCGAAGGTGTAGGTGCCAACTACCGAACGTCCAACGGTATGTGCGTTGAGCATGGTTCGCCATGCGTCACTTCGGCTCTTGCCGAATATGGACATCAGAATATCCACGACGAACTCTTTCGGCGTGTAGTCATCGTTCATGAGAATCACCTTGTACATTTCCGGCTCTTTGACGTCCTCACGTGGCCGTGTCTTCAGATCGGTACCTGAATCAGGGGGCCGTGCAGCGTCTCCCATAACAGCGCTCCTTCAATGGTCTCGGCTTCTGCAGCTTCCTGGTTATAAGGTATGCGTGGGAGTCCGCAGAGAAAAGTCTCCGGCCAAACTAGTGTCTGAATTTTCCGAAGATCAGGCGAACCGCAATCCGCAGGAGAAAGAATACCGCAACCCAGATCAGGATGAACGAGAGAAATGATGCGCGGAAAAACAGGAAAACACGCAGCCGGTCAAGCAGGAGCAGGACACCGAAAGAGAGCGCCACAAGCAGGAACAGCCCCAGCAGTGTACGAAAACCGGGAATTTCGTCGAATCGGACGGATTTTCGCATTATTACCAGAGTCAGTGCCGCTGAAATGAGCGGTAGATAGGAGGTATAGATGCTCTGCGCAAGAAGATCCGTATGCAGAAAGAGCACCCGGTAGAGAAGAAAAAAGAGCGCCGTCATTCCGGGTATTGTGGAAAGGTAAATCAGTACCGAATAGACGTACTTCCAGGGAGCGAGCGGACCGTCATAACGTCCGTGGAGCAGCCGCAGCAGGATGGCGACCACAGGGAGGGATATGGCAAACAGGACCGGATAGAGCGGCCGCGCATCGATTGCAGCAAGTAATTCAAGGACGGACATGCGGCTGCTACTCTCCTTCCACCAGTTTGCCCGTCCATTTTCCTATTCCGCCGAAGTTCACGACGTTCGTGTAGCCAAGCGATCTGAGTGTGGTTTCGGCGATGGATGCTCGACGTCCGCTGACACAATACGTAATGACGAGCTCCCCCTTGTCTGCAGCGAGAGAGTTCGGTCCGATGGTGTCGTAGGGAATGTTCACAGCCGTCGGTATGTGGCCGGAGGCGTACTCTGCCGGAGATCGCACGTCCAGCAGAACGTACCCTCCGGATCCGCGGTCAATAAGCTGTGCAAGATCCGCTTCCCGGGTATAGTCGGCGCTGTTCCGTTCGCTCGCACAGGATGCGAGCGAAATTGCCAGAAGAACCGTCGCCACGGACACAAGAGACATGCGCAATTTCATGTATCCTCCCCCCGGCGGGATGATCGGCTGTCATAGGAGACCGCGAGCCCGCCAAGTGCTGTCTCCCGGTACAAATTGGGCAAATCATGGCCGGTCCGCCGCATTGTGGAAACAATAGTATCGAAAGAGACGCGGTGACGACCGTCGGAAAGCAGCGCATATTCTGCACAGGTCAACGCACGGGTTGCCGCCATCGCATTCCGCTCAATGCAGGGAATCTGAACGAGTCCGAGCACCGGGTCGCAGGTCAGCCCGAGGTGATGCTCGAGAGCCATTTCGGCCGCATACTCAATCTGGCGCGGGGTAGCGCCGAACAGCTGTGCGGCGGCAGCCGCTGCCATGGCGCACGCGGTGCCGATCTCTCCCTGACAGCCGACAGCCGCCCCGGAAATGGACGCGTTGTGCTTTACCAGATTTCCGAATAAACCGGCGGTAGCAAGAGCCTTGATCACGCTTGCGTCGTCGGCATGGGTGGTCTCCTTCAGATAGCGAAGAACCGCTGGAACCACTCCGCTCGAGCCGCAGGTGGGGGCTGTCACTACTATCCCTGCGCACGCGTTCTCCTCGGCTACCGCAAGCGCGTAAGAAGACACCCTGCCGGTGCGGCGGAGCATTCCCGCGTTCATCTGCGCCTTGTGGTAGTAAGAAAACGCCTTGCGGGACACACCAAGCGGTCCGGGAAGCGCTCCCTCTGCCCGGAGTCCACGGCGAATTGCCGCCTGCATGGTTTTCCAGACCGTCTCGAGATAGTCGGGGAAGCTCGCGTCCTCCTGTTCAAAGACAATTTCGAAGAACCCGCATCCACGGTCGTCACACGCGTTCAGAATGTCGTCCATCCGGGAAAACTCATAGGTCTGCAGAGGGGCAATCCCGGATGCGAGCTCCTGCGCCCCAACTACGGTACCGCCGCCAACGCTGTACGCGTCCCAGGTGTCGAGGATGTCCGAATCCGATCCAAGCGCCTCGAATCTCATCCCGTTCGGGTGTAAGGGCAGCTGCTCCTGCGGAGTCCAGACTATGTCCAGCGGATCAAGCACGCTCGCAAGCGCCCGGTCGGTAAGATGGCCCCTGCCTGTTGAAGCGAGACTGCCGTAGAGTGTGACCCGATATGAAGAAGCCTTTGGCCACCGCTCCTTGAACGAAAGTGCCGCAGCACGCGGCGCAAGGGTGTGGCTGCTCGAAGGGCCAACTCCGATACGATATAGTTCCTGCAGAGATTCCATTCATTGGCATTGTACCAGCGCCCGATGGCCTGTGCAACGATTCGAAATCAGATCGGGTCCAGACGATCGAACGCGCTGAGAACGCCGCGCAATTCTTCCGGCAGCCGAGAGTTCACATATCCGACGATCTGATGCGGAACACCGTAGTACGCCCCGGCAATCGCGCCCGCTATGGATGCGAGGGTGTCACTATCGCCGCCGAGAGAGACCGCATTGCGGATTGCATCTTCGTAGCTTATGGAGTCAAGGAAGCAGACGATCGCTTCGGGTACTGAGCCCTGGCAGGTTTCGTCGTACTCGTAGGAGTAGCGGATATCGGAAACGAGTTGCCCCAGATCGTAGCCGAACCGAGCCTCGATCTCACGCGCCATTGCAAAGCGAACCGCGCGGTCGGCATGGGAACCGACCAGCGGGGAGCGTTCAACGCCGTACGGTGCACGGTGCAGGTCATTCCATGCGCCCGGTTCCTTCTCGTCCGGCCAGGTACCCAGCCGGGCTCTGCGCGCAAGAAACACGGCAAGCGCAGCGGCCTGTGCACCTTTTATCCCTTCAGGATGATTGTGAGACACCATTGCGGTCCGGTGGGCATGCTCGAGCACATCTTCTTCCCGGGAGAATGCCCACGCAACCGGGCTCACGCGCATGGCACTGCCGTTGCCGTAACTGTTGTAGGGAGAATTGTCATCCGAAGCAATCCATGCGGCGAATCGAGAGCCCCAGCCGCAATCCGGATACCGACGCCCGTACTCTTTGTATACGCGAGCATACTCGGCAATCGTCGGCACATCCGCTCCAGCTCCGGAACGCGTCCGACCTTCCACAATTGCCGCAGCGGTGGCAACAGTAAGGACGGTGTCGTCAGTGAAAGTGGCCCGATCATCGAAGAGCGGAAAACTCTTTTCCTTTATTCTCCTCTGCTCGTAGAGCGAACCAATAATGTCTCCGGCAATGGCTCCAATCACCCGCGTATCTCCGCGCTCCCTTCGGACACTCATAAGTCTAATCCTATCGGGATAGGAATGCCAGCGCGTGGTGATAACGGCGAAAGAGACTATTTCACATGACTTCAGTGTTGAAACGGAGCAGAATCAGGCGGTCGGGCGGATCGGGAAAGGTGATCGAGCCACCCATCTGTGAAGCCAGTCCGCTCAGCAACCGTATTCCGAGTGTCTTCTTCTCGGATGAAGAAAGCCCCGGGGGCAATCCTATCCCGTCGTCCTCGTATTCCACCATCCAGTGAGTCCCTTCCAGTTGCCGCAACCGAACACTGATAGTGCCGGAGCGCCCATCACCGAAGCCGTGTTTCAACGAATTGATAATGAGCTCAGAAAGGCTCAATCCAAGAGGAATCGCGGTCCCAAGTTGCAGCTCCAGTGGGTCGGCGGTTATCTGGACTCTGATTCGCTCGTCGGCGTCGTGCAACCGGATAAGGTTTGCAAGCAGATCGCTCACATACTGTTTGAATTGAATTGTCGAAACGGTTTCTGCGTTGTAGATCCGATCATGGACAAGACCGATCGACTCGACCTGCGCGCGAAGGTGTTCGAGCGCAAGACGTGCATCCCCCTCGGGAAGAGCCCCACTCTGGAGGCTTATCAGGCTCGAAATGGTTGAGAGGTTGTTTTTCACCCGGTGATGCACCTCACGCAAAAGCAGCTCCCGGTCTTCAAGCGCATTCTGCAGCCGCCGGTGTGAATGCACGAGCTCGGTAACATCTCGAAGCACAATCAGGCGCAGCTCCTGAACGCTGTCGGATATCGGAAGCTCGCTCATGAGTACGACAGACTCTCCCGAAAGCCGGAGATTCCCGTCCTGGACCTTCGGGAAGAGTGTGGCAAGCAACTCCGGACCGTCCTCCACTTCGTCGAATTGGAGGAGATCCAACCGGGTACCGAGAAGCTCCTCTTCCGGAACGCCGAGGATGCGTTCCGCGGAACGGTTGGCTGCGACCACCAGACCATCGACACTGGAGGTGAGAACACCATCCTGGAGGCTGTTCGCAAGAACCGTATGTCTACCGAGCTCGGACAGGAGCTCGCGCGTTATCTGCCGTTCGTGCACCGATTCCAGCCCAATGACCGGAGTTGATGTCAACTGGACCCTGCCTTTCCGCGAGGCATCAATCGCCGCAATAACATGGGTCGACATTTCGCGTAACGGTCCCTTTGCAATGCAGAGGTCAATCTGAAAGGAGTTCAGATCGAGGTCACTTTCACGCGCAATCGCAGAAAACGCAACTATGAACAGGCTCTCATACCGTGGACGTGAGCGCAGGACACGCGTGAGTCGAAGCCCGTCAACATAGGGCATTATGATGTCGGTAAACAGGACGTTCGGCTTGAACGTGTCGATGACCTTCAACGCCTGGAGACCATCGGGAACGGTAAGCACCTCGCACCCGGCCTCTGTCAGGACCTGTTCCATGTACTCGAGAATGAGGGGAGAATTGTCTGCCACGAGTGCGCGCGTCCGATCGGAAACTGTCAACGTACCTCCAATGCATGGCAACCGGGATGTCTTGGTCTGTTTCAGGGTACCCCTTTTGTCGGGCGCTGACAAGCGAGGCTTCGAAATGCATGCTACACTGACAGAAGCATGCGGGAAGATGACGAGAGAGTACACTCACAGGCCCGCTCACGGATGGTGCAGTCGCAGATAGTCGCGCGGGGAATATCGGACTCCCGGATTATTCTTGCAATGGAGAAAGTGCCCAGACACCTCTTCGTGCCGGCAGGCAATCGGTACAATGCATATCAGGACTGTGCGCTCCCTATCGGACATCGTCAGACTATCTCCCAGCCCTACGTTGTGGCACTCATGCTCGAACTTGCGGGGCTTTCGGGAACCGAACGAGTGCTGGAGATCGGCACCGGCTCAGGATACTCGACTGCACTTCTTTCACGGCTGTGCAGGGAAGTTGTCTCGGTCGAACGGATCGCAGCGCTCGCCCGCCGCGCGAATATGCTTATTGACGGGCTCGGCTGCAAGAATGTGCGGTTCTTCACCCGCGACGGCTCGACCGGCTGTTGCGAATACGCTCCCTACGATGTAATCGTTCTGTGGGCAGCGGCTGCCGCCGCCACCCCTCCTGAGCTTTTCAACCAGCTTGTACCGGGCGGGACGCTCGTAGCGCCGGAAGGAGTAAACGAAGGTCCCGAGGAATCCATCGAAGGAAGACCGATCCAGATGCTCGTTCGCTACAAAAAAGCGGCAAAAGGTCTTTCACGAACCGAGATTTGTGCTGTATCATTCGTTCCGCTCATCACGGAATAGCACGTCAAAGGAGCTGCACCATGCACGGTACCGAAGGGTACGTCAAATTTTCGATAGAAATGAATGAAGCGGATCCGCCGCAAGAGGGGGCAATTGCCCCCATCAACGAAGCACGCACGCGTCTCTGGCGAACCGGTCTTATCGGCATCTATCCGGACGGGATAGGTTTTGGAAACGTAAGCGTGCGCGCACCGGCCACTTCCGTTGCAGGGTTCTCCGGGGTCGGACCGAGCTCCTTCTATGTCTCGGGAACGGCGACGGGTGCCGCGGAACAGCTCGCATCGCGGGACTTTGCGCTGGTGTATGGATACGACCGAAACCGGAACATGGTTCGTTGCAGCGGGGTAGTTCGGGCGTCTTCCGAATCTCTGAGTCACGGCGCATGCTACGAGGCAAATGAAAAGATTGCCGCGGTTATTCACGTGCACAGCAGGGAGCTCTTCGACTTCATGCAGGAGAACAGTTTTCCTGCTACGTCTGTGAACGCGGAAAATGGAACGCCGGAAATTGCCGCAGAGATCTTCGACCTTGTTACCGACGTCGGAGAGGATTCGGGAATATTCTTCATGGGCGGACACGATGAAGGAGTAATTGCCTACGGCCCGGACATTGCCTCGGCCGAAGAGATTCTGATGGAAGTGTACCGAAAGGCCGCTTCGAAATCGTAGCCGCGCTGGGCCGGCTGACCTCGCCCTGGTGAGGCGCCGGCGGAAAACATTCAGCGCAGACTTTGGAGACTCTACTTTATAAGGTTATTCTCCGTCAGGAACTTCTTGACGACGTTCGCCGGCTCCTGCTTCTTCGCGTCAACCTGATAGTTCATGTCGATCATCGCCTTCTGGGTAAGTGCCTTGTCCAGCGGTGCGAAGATTGTGCGAATCTGTGGATACTTGTCGAGGACATCCTTTCGAACACAGATAGCTATGTTGTAGGCCGGGAAGAACTGTTTGTCGTCCTTCAGGACGGTCATGTTGTACTTCTTCAGGTTCCCGTCGGTAGAGAACACCATTGCCACGTTCACGTCATTCTTTTCAATCGCGTTATACGTCAATCCAATCTGCATGGTTTTGATCTGACTCTTGGGAATGTTCATTCCATAGTCCTTCGCCATTGCAACAAAGCCATCCGGCCGCTGGAAAAACTCGTAGTCGATTGCGAAGCTGAACTTCTTGGGATCCTTGTTCACGAGTGCCGCAAGATCGGAAAGGGTCTTCAGATTATTTTTTTCTGCAAAATCCTTCTTTACGGCCAGCGCATATGTGTCGTTTACCGGAAGCATGTTCAGCCACACAATGTTGTTCTTTTTCAAATCCTCGGCTTTCACTGCTTCATACAGTTTCTGAGGATCGTGTATGACCGTCTTGTTCTTGAGATAGGTAACCCAGGCGGTGCCGGTATAGTCCGCATAAATATCAATCTGCCCGGTCTCGATCCCCTTCCGGACGACCGTGGAGCTCATTCCGGAATCCTCTTTTACCTTGAAACCATTGGCGGCAAGCATCTGGGCAATAATCTGTCCCATATTGTATTGTTCGGTGAAGTTCTTTGCACCGACAGTAATTGACTTGGTCTGAGCCTTCATTGCGGTGTTGCTTCCAGCCGAACCCGCGGACGATTTTTCCGACTGACCGTTCGCAAACACCATTGCCGCGGATGCTACTAGGGCAACGACGAAGATTAATGACTTTCTTTTCACGAGATCCTCCTCTGAAACTTGTGTGAGATCAGATCTCTTCCACCGCTAATCCGGGCGATATCAGAAGGCGTTCCACGAGTGCCAGGAGTCCGTCGACAGTCACAGCCAGGGCTGCGGTGAAAAGGGCTCCCGCCAGAATCATGTCGGTCTTCATCAACTGCAATCCGATAAAGATGATTTCGCCCAGACCTCCCGCACCAATTGCAGATGCAATCGTTGCAGCACCAATGGTTATTGTCGCCGCGCTTCTCGCGCCGGAGGCAATCGGGCGAAGGCTCACCGGAATTTCGATACGGAAGAGAATCTGCATATTTGTCATACCCATGCCACGTGCAGCCTGCTTGAGAGCAGGCTGCACGCCCATGAGTCCGGATGCCGTATTGAATGTAATAGGGACAAGACTGTAGATGAACAGAGCGAATATCGCCGGTGTTGCGCCAATCCCCATGAATATGAAGGCAATTGCAATGACCGCAATACTCGGCACGGCCTGAGCCGCGCCGGTTACCGCAAGAAGGATCTTTCCGCTCCGCTCGTTGCCCTTCCGCGTGGCCACGATCCCAATCAGGATTCCAACCACCAGTGCTGCGACCCACGAAAAGAGAAACAGCATTACGTGCTCGCGGAGCTTTTCAAGGAGATAACTGAAATTATCGACAATATAGTTGAACATCGAAACCCCTACTCGCCGCCGGTCCCGGCCATTGCCTCGACCCTCTCGAACACCTCGCGGAAGCGAATAACCCCAAGCAGATTCTCCCGGTCGTCGACCACCGGAACTGAAGTCAGGCCCGTGGTAACCATCAGGCTTATCGCTTCCATCAGCGTTCCGTAGGGCTGGATGGATTCAACCGGCTTCACGTGCTCATCGAGGTTGCGTGCCGTGTTGCCCCGCTTTTCGTCCCGTTCGAGATCTTTGCCCAGGACGTATCCAGCAAGCCGTCCCCTGTCGGTTTGAACAAACCCGAAGGTTCGCCGTTCGGTCCGCAGTCGTTCGAGACCGTCTTTGACCGTCAGTCCACTCTGTGCCGGAAACGAGAAAAAGTTCTTGTCGTAATTGTCATGAACCCGAAGAAGCTCGAGGCCCTTCAGTGCACGGTCCGACCCGAGCAGATTCTCGACAAACTCGTTTTCCGGCTGATTAATGACCGTCAGCGTCTCATCGTACTGAATCAGCTTGCCCTTCTGCAGAATTGCAATCTTGTCGCCCAGTTTCACCGCCTCGCGAATATCGTGGGTAACAAAGACAATGGTCTTCTGAATGTGACGCTGAATCTCGAGGAAACTATCCTGAAGTCTCTCACGGTTTATCGGGTCAATCGCGCCGAAGGGTTCATCCATGAGCAGGATCTTCGGATCGGCGGCAAGCGCCCGCGCAACACCGATTCTCTGCCGCTGTCCGCCCGAAACCTGCGACGGATACTGATTCATGAAACGGTCCGGCTCCAGATTCACCAGATCGAGCAGTTCCATGATCCGTTCCCGGGTGCGCGTTTCGTTCCACTTCAGCAGGCGTGGAACGGTCGCTATGTTGTCGTACACAGTCATGTGAGGAAAAAGCCCGATTTCCTGAATCACGTATCCGATACTTCTTCGCAGAGCTATGGGATCCATGTCGCCAATGGAGACTCCATCATACCGGATATCGCCTTCGGTGCGCGGGACCAGACCGTTCAACATCCGCAGGATCGTCGTCTTTCCGCAACCGGAGGGACCAATGAGAATGCTGAGCTTGTGCTCATCAAAGGTAAGATTGACGTGGTCAACCGCAACGACCTCGCCATATTTCTTAACGAGATCGACACACTCGATCGACATGCGGTCCCTCCTCTACTGTTTCCGGGATATCTTGATACCCCGCGGCGTAATCAGGTCTTCCAGAAGCAACAACAGATAGTTCGTGGCAATTCCCAGAAGACCAACGGAAACCGCCCCGGTCACAATCATGTCGAACCGTGACCGGCTCAAACCGGCAAAGATGAAGTACCCAAGCCCCTGAGCGCCGACAAGGTATGCGATAGTTGTAACGCTTACGCCCAGGACGGCAGCATTTCGAACACCCGCCATGATAATGGGAATTGCAAGCGGCAGACGAATTCGAACGAGTATCTGAGGATTCGTCATGCCCATTCCACGGGCTGCGCTTATTACGCCGCGATCCACGGCCTGGACCGCCACGAGGGTGTTGCGGATCATCGGAAGCAATGAGTAGACAACAATGGCAACAACAGCCGGGGGAACCCCGATTCCGGCGTGAAACGGCGCAAGCATAATGACCATCAGTCCAAAGAGCGCAAGACTGGGAATAGTCATCAACACCCCGGCAACCGATATGACCGCGCGGGCTGCGCGTCTGTTGCTCGAAATGGCAATTCCAACGGGTACGCTGATTGCCATGGCAATCGGAAGGGCAATACCGATAATGGTCAAATGTCGCCCAAGCTGGCTGAGCAGTGTCGGCCAGTTTTGAGAGAGGTACTCTAACATGCCATTCCCCCGTAGTGAATATGCGTGCAACCGATAAAATATATTCAAATATGCAAATAGTGTATTGCAGAATGAATCGGCTAAGCTTTTTCATATAGTACGGAAGATAGTCAAAAATGGCAAGTGTTCGCGCTGATTTAACTGAATGATTGGGCTTATTGGAGTTAATTAGTCCATGATGCGACCCGATCGAGCGCTTACCACAACCAGACGTCCACCATTCAGTGTCACTTCGAAGACCGGGGCACCGGAGGCCGGGTTTCCGGCCTTCCGGATGAACACGGCTGTTGCGCCGGTTGCATGCGGATTGGCGTTCAGCGCTATGTCCAGCGCCTGCCGTTCGGAAATAAATGTTCCGGTAGAGTCATGACGCCACTCCGCCAGACTCAACTGGGCAATCTGCGGACGGGGAGTCGTTCCCGAACTGTCCATTGCGTGCATGGCGGCGGTCTGCAGGTCTCCACTGGTTATTCCGAAGAGAACGCCGGAGCCCACAAGCAGCACAACGATGATCAGGAAGAAGGCAACGCGCGAGCGACGGTTCATGAGTACTCCTCTATGAATGCGGGTGGAATGTTTGTCCACGATCAAGAATAATGTACGTAATAGCGGCAACGCTGGACGATATGGAGAACACATGGCAAAGAAGAATCAACCGATTTCAGGCCGCCTTTCCCTGACTGCAAAAGGCTTCGGCTTCGTCGAAATGGAAGGCCGGCCGGACATCTTTATAGACCTTGATCACCTGAACACCGGCATGGATGGAGACGTTGTGGAGGTCGAGCTCTTTCGTTCCTCCCGCTCCAACCGCCCGGCCGGACGGATTCGCCGCGTCGTTGAACGAAGTGGAAGACAGATCGTCGGAGCATTTCGTAAGACGAAGGATGGAGGGAAAATCTACCCGGAGGATGCTCGCGTTCCGACTTCTCTTCTCGTCCCCGCACAACAGCTCAAGAACGACAGGATGCTCAGCAAGCTTCGCACCGGCAACATTGTTACTGCGGTGCTCAAACAGTGGGATGATCCGAAGTCAAAACCAATCGCGCGAATTACCGAGATTGTCGGAGACCAGAACGACCCGGGAATAGACCTGAAAATCATTGCGCTCTCCAAGGGCCTGACACTGAAGTTTCCCGATGCGGTAGAAAAGGAAGCACGTTCATCGCGCATGCCGGATTTGAGGACGGAAGCCAGGAATCGGATCGATCTGCGCGGAGTTGAATGTGTTACGATCGATCCTGAATCCGCGAGGGACTTCGACGACTCGCTCTCCATCCAACAACTTCCCGACGGCAAGTTCGAAATTGGAGTCCACATAGCGGACGTCAGCTACTTTGTCCCCGAGGGGAGTGAGCTCGACACCGAGGCGTTCCGCCGCGGCACCAGCGTGTACTTTGTCCAGTCAGCTCTGCCCATGCTACCGGAAAAACTATCCTCGGATCTCTGCAGTCTGAAGCCCGGCGTTGATCGTCTCACCTTCAGCGTCCTCATACGAGTGGATTCGCTCGGGAATACTCACGGGTACCGGATTGGTCCTTCAATTATCAAGAGCACTCACCGGTTTACATACAAAGAGGCGAACGAGGTGCTCGGCGGAAAGGATCATAAATACGCCGGAATGCTGCACCTCCTCGAGCTGGTCAGTCAGGTTCTGCGAATGCGGCGGCAGGAGAAGGGAAGCATCGATTTCGACGTTCCGGAAAAGTCGATAGTCCTTGACCGGGACGGCCTTCCCGTGTCCGTCCGTCCGGTCGAACAACTCGAATCTCAACGGCTCGTGGCTGAGTTCATGCTCCTGGCAAACCGCGTGGTTGCCACCCACGTCGTCGAGCTCGGACGCAAACGGAAATCGGAGCTCCCATTTGTATACCGCGTACACGAAAAGCCAAAACCCGAGGATACCACACAGCTGGTCGACAACCTGCACGAGCTTGGCCTTCCATACAAAGTTGGAAAGACCCTTGCTTCGGACGACTATCGCAATATTCTGAATATGATCCAGAACTTCGAGTTCCGGGATTTCCTCGAACGGGTGGCATTCTACTCCATGACAAAGGCAGTATATCAGACGCGAAATGTCGGCCATTTCGGACTGGCCTTCGAAGCGTATACCCACTTCACTTCGCCAATCCGCCGTTATGCGGACCTTGTGGTCCACCGCCTGCTGCGCCAGTATCTTGTCACAGACAGCGACGCACCTCCCCGCGGGAGACGCACGCGTCGCGGAAGCCGCACGGCAAGAGAGACTTCCGCGGACAACAGAACTCCTTCCGGAGACCGAGCCTCTCAGGCCGGACAACTGCTCTCGCTCAACGGACGGCAGCGCGACCAACTCTCCGCCTCCCTCGTCGCATACCTTGACCGGGTGTCCGATCAGTGTTCGAAGACCGAGAAGGTGGCCACCGCGGCTGAACGAGACTATGCAAAGCTCAAGAGCCTCGAGTTCCTCGCGCGAAAAGTCGGCAGAACCTACGAAGGAATCATCTCCGGAGTCACCTCCTTCGGATTGTTCGTGGAGCTCTCGCGCTATCTCATAGAAGGGCTTGTACGTGTTGCGGAAATGACCGACGACCACTATCGCCATGACGAGCAGAGTTTCCGTTTCGTCGGGGAAAAGACGGGCAAAGTGTATCGGCTCGGAGACCGGGTGCAGGTGAAAATCAAGCGGGTCTCCGTTGCCGATCGCAGGGCAGACTTCGAGTTCGTCTAGGACGGCGCGGCCGCGGAAATCGGACTGAAGGTGATGTCGAGGTCATGCTGCGCGGAGAGCTCGTCAAGCTCTGCACGCAGTTTCTTGACCGAAACGGCCGGCGGAACGGCCACGCGCGCGCGCATCAGAAACATCGGGGCGCCGGTCCACGGCGCGGCACTGGTTTCCGTTTCCAGATCTTCAATATTGATATTTTCTCGTCGCAGAATTGAGGTAACGGCGTGCACAATTCCCGGAGTGTCGAGTGAAACCGACTCAAGAAGATAGGGCCTGTTCCGCCCGGTCTGCTGTGGAAGTGCCGTGCTCTTCAGTTCGATACTAAGCCCGAGCGACCCACCCACCGTCGGCAGCTCCCCGACGAGTCGACTTACGCTCCGGTCGTCACCGGAGACGAGCAGGATAGAGACAAACTCCCCGCCCAGGAGCGCCATCCTGCTCTCTTCGATATTGCATCCTCGATCCAGAATCGCCTGCGAAAGATCGTCTACAATTCCAACGCGATCCATCCCCATGGCGGTCAATACTGCATGCTGCTTCATCGCATCTCCCTTCGGCCAATTGTAGACACCCTGCAAGCGGTATTCAACCTGCAGCAGCCGGTCCTGAGGGTAACGCCGATTTTCCCGTGGTAGAAGTTTTCGGTGGTAGAAGCGCGCAAACCCTGATATAGTCTCACGCGGAAGCAAAGACATGGAGAACAACAGGAAGAAAACACGGGTAGCTATTCTCTTTGGGGGCCGTTCGGCCGAACACGAGGTATCGCTGCAGTCCGCCAGGAATGTCCTGGCTTCGCTCGACAGGGACAAGTACGATCCGGTCCTGATTGGAATAGATCGGGAGGGGCGCTGGTTTCTGAACGAACACTCGATCAAGCTGCTCAACGATACCGACCCGCGGCTGATACAGTTGAACGGGACCGGAACCGAAATTGCCTTCGCACCTTCGGGAGACAATCGACAGCTGATATCCCTCACAGACCATGCGAAACTGCCGGACATCGACGTCATCTTTCCCGTCCTGCACGGCCCGTTCGGGGAAGACGGCACGGTTCAGGGGCTGGCCAAGCTTGCCAATCTCCCCTGCGTGGGGCCCGGCGTTCTCGGCTCCGCGGTTTCAATGGACAAAGACGTCATGAAGCGGCTGTTGCGGGATGCGGAAATCCCGATTGCGGACTTTCTGGTTTTCCATTCCCACAACCTTCCGGCCGATGCGTTCGAACGGTGCACGTCCCGTCTGGGCACAACCCTCTACATAAAACCGGCGAACCTCGGCTCTTCGGTCGGTATTTCCCGTGCCCGGAACCGGGAGGAGTTTGATGCCGCAATCCGCCTTGCCTTCGAATACGATACCAAACTCATCGTAGAGGAGGCTGTCGTGGGGCGGGAGATAGAGGTCTCAGTAATAGGAAACGAGGTGCCGAGGGCATCCCTTCCCGGAGAGGTTGTTGCGGAAGATGGTTTCTATTCCTACCGCGCGAAGTACATAGATGAAAAGGGGGCAACTCTCGCCATACCGGCAAAGTTGACCGCCGATGAGATCGCTCACCTTCAGGAGCTTGCACTGCGCGCATTCGAGGCGCTTTGCTGCACCGGGATGAGCAGGGTGGACATGTTTCTCAGACAGGACGGAACGGCACTGGTAAACGAGATTAACACCATTCCCGGGTTCACGCGGATCAGCATGTATCCGAAACTCTGGGAGACGAGCGGCATGTCCTACACGGCTCTCGTGGATGAGCTCATTACGCTCGCAATCCAGGAGTTCGACAGGCAGAGCCGATTGAAAACCACTCCGGAGTAGCATCTCCGGCGAATCGTTTCTCGGACACTTTCGCTATCCCTTCACCGCACCGGTTGTCAGGCCGCGCACCACGTACCGCTGAAATATCATGGTCAGCAAAATTGCCGGCGCAATAATAACGACCGCCGCCGCCATGACATCTCCCCAGTTCACCTCGGCGTAGGAAACAAAGTTATAGATGGCAATGGGCAGAGTCTTGGTCTTCCGGGACGCGAGCACAAGCGAGAACATGAAGTTGTTCCACGAAAAGATGAACGACAGCGTGGTTGCGGTAATGATTCCCGGTCCGGTCAGCGGCAGCAGAATGTGGACAAAGGCTCCCTGTTGGGTTGCCCCCTCTACCATGGCAGACTCCTCGAGCGCACGAGGAATACCGTCGAAGAAATTGATCATTATCCAGACCACCAGCGGAAGTGCAATGATAATGTGGCTTGCAATGAGCGCGGTGTACGTGTCGATCAGACGAAGCCGGGAAAATGCGATGTACCAGGGGAGAAGAAGCGATATTCCGGGCATAAGTCGCGCAATCAGGATGACCACGCCGAATGTGGTCTGCCGAAAACGTGAAATCGAATAGGCGGCCGGCACTCCCATTACAAGCGCCAGGCTCGTCGCGCCCACCGCAATAATGGTACTGTTGATCAGATATGCAAAGAAGTTCTGCTCAGAAAATACCCGGCGAAAATTACCCAGGATTGGATGAAAGATCCAGATTGGCGGACTTGAAATGATCTGAGATTGCGTCTTGAAGGCCGACGTTCCAATCCAGAACAGCGGAAAGAAGAATACCGAACACACAGTTATAAGCAGTACGTACCATCCGAGTACCTGATACCAGGGTCTGCGAATCGTCATGTTTCTCTCCGCTTCCTAGAAGTCGAACGTACGCCGCAGACGCAGCATGGCCAGGGTGGAACCGAGCACGAGCAGGAACAGCGCCACAAGGGTTGCGGACGCCGAACCAAAGCGAAAGTAGTTGAAGCTCAGGTTGTACGCATATATGTTCAGGGTCTCAGACGCGTTGCCGGGCCCCCCTGCCGTCATAACGTAGATAATATCGAACGTTTTCAGCCCCTCAATCCCTCGCAAGACCACCGCAACGACAATGGTCGGGCTCAGGAGCGGAAGCGTAATGTGACGCAGCCGTTGAAACGCGTTGGCTCCGTCTACCATTGCGGATTCGAAAGGTTCGGAGGGCAAAGAGGCGAGCCCCGCCATAACAATGAGCGCAATCATCGGAGTCCATTCCCAGATGTCGACTATTGCCAGAGACGGGATAACGCTCAAGTTCGAGGCCGTCCAGGTGGATCCCGGAAGCCCGATCCCCCGCAGAATATAGTTGGCGAGTCCGATTGTGGGTTCGTAGAACAAGGTCCAGGCCAGACCAATTGCCACCGGAGTGGTAACCATAGGCAAGAGCAGAATGAGCTTTGCCACTCCTTTTCCGGAGAACTTGCGTTCAAGAATCAGTGCAACCCCAACACCGAGGATCGTTTCAAGACCGACCGCAAGGGCCGTGAAATAGAGGGTCCTCCAGAGAGCGCTCCAGAAACGGGCGTTTGTAAGCATTTCGGTGTAATTTGCAAGTCCGATGAAACTGACCTTTCCTCCGGACAGCATGTCCCAGTTGTCCAGGCTCAGAACCACCGTGAAGATAACGGGAAAGATCATGAGCACAACTACGAATAGAGCGGCGGGAAGCGGAAATATCCACCTGAGGTTCTTCTCGACGAATCGACTTGCGTTCATTACGTTTATTCCAGCTGTTTTTCCTGTAGCAGGATGCGGCCGTACGCGCGGCAACCGCATAAGCTGCGCCGCGCGTACGGATCCCGGAAAACGATGTTACTGACCGAGCTCGCCGGCTTTCTGGAGAAGCTCGTCAACCTTGGCTACCGCGGCATCCGCGGTGCCCTTCAGGTCGCCTTGACCCGAGGTCTCTATTGACTGGGTTATTACCGTCCCGATTGCATCGCGTGCTTCACCGACTGCGGTCATGAGCGGCCGGTCATAGGAACGGGCGGTTGCCGCAATAGCCTTGGAACTGTCGGCGAGGCCCGGAAACAGCTGCTTCACAACCTCGGGATCGTCCCATACCGACTGGCGGGCAACCGTAACGCCCTTGAGCAGAGATGTTTTCGCAACACCCTTGCTTGCAGCCCACTTTACGAACTCCCACGCGGTGTTCTTGTTCGATCCCTGCGCACCCATTGCCAGCGCCCACGGCACCACCATGTATGCATGGTTTCCCGCAGGACCGGTCGGGAACGGAGCAACTCCAAGCTTATCGGAAATCTGCGATTTCGCTGGATCGAGCAGACCCGCAATGAGCGTGCTTGCATCCGTCCACATGGCCACCTTGCCGCTTGCAAACAGAGCCTGCGCCTGTGGCCAGCTCATGTTCGTCGCACCCGGAGGACCATATTTGCCCAGCATTTCGCCATAGAACCGGAACGCTTTCATTCCGTCGTTCGAATTGAACGCCGCGCGTCCGTTGACAATGAAGTCTCCGCCAAGATTGTAGAGATAGCTCGAGAACTGGGTAACCGCGGCGCCGCGTTGTCCACGGGACACAATGCCGTAGGTGCCGGCAGACGGGTTGTTGAGCTTGCGTGCGGCAGCCATGAGCTCGTCGAGCGTCTTCGGCACTGCCACTCCCGCCTGCTTGAACATGTCAGTGCGGTAGAAGAGGGTCTCCCACTCGGTCACTATGGGAATTGCGTATACGTCATTCTGGAACGTTACAGCATCGACGGTGGACGCTGGAAAATCCTTCCAGTCCCAACTCGCAGCCGTCTTGTCCTGCAGATAGCTGTTCAGAAACTCGTAATATTTGTTCTTTGCGAAGAGCTTTCCTTCCTGAAGCGGCCGGGTCATGAACACGTCGATGGACGACGAACCGGAAGCGAACTCGACCGTCAGTTTCTGAGTCAGCTGATTCTCTTCGTAGCTTTCCAGATTAATCTTGACACCGGACTGCTTTTCGTACTCCGGAATCAACGTCTTGATAACATCTGTATAGGGATGGTTAGCAGCGACGAATCGCAGCTCCTTCGGCTGTTCCGCCGTACCGTTTGCAAATGCGGGCCCGGCAAAGAGCACGGCCGCAAAGAGAAGCGCCATGAACATCGCAGGGAAACCAACTTCGTGGATTCTGCGCATAGATACCTCCTGGTGGAAATGTGCAGTGATTTAACCTTATAATAACCTATTCGTGTTACAACGTCCACAATTTTCAGATAAGTAATTTATATATATGCTTTTTTTTATGTTCCGGGTGTGCGGTTGTCCGCACCTGAGGTCGCTGGTACAGTGGGGTGCATGATCGAGACATTCCACCAATCAATCAGCGGCGACTCCCGGGAATTGAACACAGTGCGGGATAACTCAATCGATCTGATCGTGACATCCCCTCCCTACCCCATGATAGGAATGTGGGACCAGATGTTCGGAAATCTGGATCCGCGCATTTCGCAGGCACTGGAAAGGCAGGACGCCCAACAGGCATTCGGCCTCATGCACGGAATACTGGATACGGTCTGGAATGAATGCTACCGCGTGCTTGCGCCCGGCGGGTTCGCCTGCATCAACGTGGGAGACGCGACACGTTCACTCGGCGGTGAGTTCCGTCTCCACACCAACCATGCGCGCATTCTCACCGCGTGCGAACGAATCGGGTTTCGAAGTCTTCCACCGGTCCTCTGGCGTAAGTCTACCAATGCGCCGAACAAGTTCATGGGCTCCGGAATGCTGCCCGCCGGAGCCTACGTTACGCTCGAACACGAGTACATCCTGATCCTTCGCAAGGGCGGCAAACGGGAGTTTCCCACTCCTTCAGAGCGGGTCCGACGGAGAAGAAGTGGCTATTTCTGGGAAGAGCGGAACCAGTGGTTCTCCGATCTGTGGGACCTGTCCGGCGTGCGACAGAAGCGCGCCGCGGGGCTGCGGACCGGCCGACTCCCGTCGGTAGGCCGACTCCCGTCGACAGGCCGACAGGAGTCGGCCATCAGAACGCGAAGCGCAGCCTTTCCGCTTCTCCTCGCTCTCAGACTGATTCACATGTATTCACTCCAGCAGGACCACGTGCTCGACCCGTTCAATGGAACAGGCACAACGCAACTCGCCGCGGTCGCCGCCTGCCGGAACTCAACCGGGATCGAAACCGATCAGGATCTGGTCGAGGAAACACGTGATGTTCTCCTCGGCGCAGCCGATATTTCGAACGAGCTCACGGCTCGACGCATTTCCGATCATCTCCAGTTCGTGGAAAACTCGCTGCGAAGCGGAAGCACTCTCACCTACCGGAACGATAATCACGGGTTTCCTGTGAAAACGCGCCAGGAAACCGGTATTGCCCTGAGCCGGGTTGCTCACATCGACGGGCATGGGCCCGATGGTGCCGTGGTCGTCCGGTACGAACCGTGGAATGGTTGACTCGTCCCCTGTTCAAGTTTCCTGGCGAGCACCACCGGACCGGGAGCGCCATAGAGCGGTTGTCCGCCTTCTCTACGTCATAGTCATGGCGGCAATTGGCTCAAGCCTGCCGGACCAGGGTGACGGGAGGCGGGGATACGGCGCCTTCGGTCCCTGTCTGCTCTGCTCACGGCAAGATTACCTGCGAAGCCGCGGGCATGACCACGCTCGCGACTCAGGGACCCGAACCGGAGACGCGCCGGGCGGAGCTTTCCCACTGGTTTACCATTCTTCTGTCCGGGACATTCTTCCTCTGGACGCCCGTGTACGCCCTCGCCGCCAATCTTCCCTGTATCCTCACTCAAGCGTTACAACAGACCGCGGCTCGAACGCATGACCCGAAGGCACCACGAATAACGAAGCGTTTCCCGCGGTAAAGCGCCACGCTTGACAAATCGTTCCGATGGTGCGATTTTCGGCACATGATCTTACGCAACATCGAGAATCCGACACTCCTGCGCCAGTTCGACAGGATTCTGAGCGACGGTGTCGATCTCTTTCTCCTTTCGCGCGGCAAGTTTCGCACGGCGGTTCTGCACGGAACGAGGCTCATCAACCAGATGCGGGCCAATCACGAGCTCGGCATTCTCGAAACGCTCATTCTTGGCCACGCCTACATGGCTTCGGCGCTCATGGCTACCAGCCTCAAGGGAGGAGACCGGATTGGCCTCCACCTGCAATGCGACGGCGCGGTAGGCGGTATCCACGTAGAGAGTACCGCCCGTGGTCAGGTGCGCGGATACCTGAACAACAGTGCCATCCCGCTCGAGGATCCAATCGACAGTTTCGATACCGCTCCCTTCATCGGAAACGGGACACTTTCGGTTTCGCGGTACCTCGAAAACAGCAACAATCCCTTTACGGGTCAGATCAGCATTGAATACGGAAACCTCGCCCAGGACCTTACGCGCTACTACGCCATTTCTGAACAGATCCCCACATCGATCGCGCTCAGTATTCAATTCGATTCCGATGGAATGGTCTCAGGTGCGGGAGGTTTGCTGGTCCAGGCACTCCCGCCCTCGTCGATCATCTTCGAGAAGGACGACAAGAAGCAGGCCGATCACGACCGGGAGGAGTACGACGAAGCGATGATTCAGATGGAGGGCCTGGTGCGGACATTGCCGTCGCTCGGGACGCTCTTTGCCGAGGGGCAGTCTCCGAGCGCGTTCATTCAGCACCACTTTGCAACGTTCGATCCTGACTTTATCGGCTCACGCCCTCTCGAGTTCGCCTGCAATTGCAACCGGGAACGCTTTCATCGCTTCCTTTCCGCGCTCCCGCAGGATGAGCTGGACGATATCAGGAAAAACGGCCCGTTCCCGCTCGCCATTACCTGTCACAACTGCAACAGCGTCTACAAATTCCAGAAAGAGGAACTGCCGGAAGTGTAGGAGCCCGAGATTTCTCTTGACAGGGCGGAGACCCCGGTGCATCATGTGATATATCACCTATCACACAGCGCGGAAGTCAGATGGGTGCGGAGGCGCGTACGTTCCGGGATGACAGTCCTCCCCCACTCAACACGGACAGCCTCGCGGAGCAGACCTTCCAGCTGCTTCTGCACTGGATTGTCACGCTTCGGCTGAAGTCCGGTGAACGGATTCGGATTCCGCAGCTGCAGGAGTACCTCGGAATCAGCGGCGCCCCAATTCGGGATGCGCTCCACAGACTTGCCCAGGATAGGCTCGTTGAGGTGCGCGCTCGTGTTGGCTATTTTGTTCGGAAACTGAGCCCGTCGGAGATCCGTGAAATCTGGAACTCCCGGGAATTGTTCGAAGTGTACGCGCTGAATACTGCTTTCGATGCGCTTCCGCGGGATCAGATTTCCGAATTACGTGCCGACTCGCTCCTGCAGTTGGCTATTGATCCGTTCGATTCAAACGCGACCGCACGGCTGGAGCACATCGACGGCACGTTCCACCATTCGCTGCTCATCGGGAACTGCGGCAACAGCTACGTCATCGGCTTCTACAACAGCGTGTTTAATCTCATACTGCTTACCCGCCATTTGCATGAACGGTACCGCGAAGACATTCATGAGCACCTCGAGATTTTCGACGCAATTCTGCGCGGAGACAGGAAAAACGCAACGCTTGCGCTCAAGGGACACCTCAGAGCTGTGGAGCGGGATTTGCTGGACAACTACAGCTGAACAGAACCGGAACGGCGGCAGTCCGCCGATCCGAAGAGACCTGGGACCGTCAAGGAGTATCATGTGCGTCCCGAAGTTGTCCGCTGGCTGAAAGAGAGATCCGCCCAAAAGGAGTTTGTGCAATTCCTCACGGACGGGCTCGTGCGGTTGTGTGCGATTGACACCACGCCGGTTCCGTCGGTCGCAGATATGGCGGCACGGGAGGCTGCGGCGTTTGCAGTTCTTCGAAATCTGGTAGGTGCCCGGGAAACCGGCGGAACTCATGCAGTGTTTCACGCAATGGACCCGCAGATTGGCACCAGCGCCCTCTTTACGCCTCCCTATTACACCTCCGACGCCGCGCCCTACGCAGGACGCGCCAATCTCCTTGTTACCAAGTCGGGAAACTCGCCGTCCACCGGCCGCGGAATCGCACTCAATGCTCACATCGACACGGTTGCACCGTTTCTGCCCCCGCGGCAGGAAGGAAGCGTAGTATTCGGCCGCGGCTCTGCGGATGACAAGGGCGGCTGCGTCACCATTGCCGGTGCACTGGTCCTGTTGAGAGGAATCGAAGAGAATTTTGGAACATACGCATCAGGTGATATTTCGGCGATGTTCGTTATAGACGAAGAAACCGGCGGGAATGGCTCTCTGTCTCTTGCACAGGACGAACGGCTTCGCAGCAGTTATCAGACCATCGTCGTTGTAGAGACCGCCGAGGGTCAGATTTATCCCGCAAACAGAGGTGCCCTCTGGTACCGGGTCGAGTTCGCTCCGGCCGTTTCGGATGGAGACGGAAAAGACAATGTGGGTCTGGCACTTTCTGTTGTCCGGTCGCTCGAACGTGAAGGACGGGCAATCTGGGAAGAGAGTGTCCATCCACTCTTTCCGGATCGTCCCGCCCAGACCTGCCACGGCGTTCTTGGCCCTTTCGGCGAGCACCCGTCCCGTGTCTGCGGCCACATTACCCTCCGGCTGCGGACATCGCTCGATGCCTCAAGGCTGAATGAGGCGCTCGTTACGGGGCTCGAAAGGTACATTGCCCAATACGGCGACAAAACGAAAGAGATCGACCGTTCCACGAACATGCCGAAAGTCAGCCACCACTACGACCTGCAGCCTGCGACGGACAATGGGATGGGTGACACGTACACGCTGGACGTCTGGGGGTGCCCGGGACACATGGGTGCGGTGCGGGAACTCGACGGGGCAATAACGAAGGCCGCGTTCATGGTGGAGGGCGCCGAGAATGCTGACCCGAAATTGCAGGTGGACATTGCGCCGCCCGAAGGTTCCGCCACAGGGGCAACCTCTCCTTCCGAGGTGCTCATTCTCGAAGGTGGTCAGGGATTTCTTCCAACCCACACCATCGGGAAGATAGAGAGCCGCCTTGCACGCGCGGTGGACGATGCATGGGAAAACCGGCTTCAGGCCGGCTACCTGAACGCGCGGCCGGCGTTCTCGTGCAGGAAGCTCCATAACGACGCTTTCGAACGCTCGCCGAAAAGCAGGGCGATAGTGGACGCGGTCCGCTCCGCGCGGCTGCTTGGCCTGCCGCTGAAGGAACCGCTCCGTGGATTCCCGGTTTCGTGCGACGCGCGCATCTTCGCACGCATGTATCCGGATCTGGAAGTCGTGACCACCGGACCGGGTCGGTTGACCGACGCCCATTCGGACTCGGAGCGGATCGATGTGAACGATATAGCTGCCATGAGCGCAATGCTTGCTCTGTTCATCCTCGAGCATGGCGGGAGCACGGTGAAATAGCTGTCTCGTGCAGCTTTTCAAATATTTCCGCGTACGGGAGGAATCTATGAGAAGGATCATAGTTGCAATTCTGCTGGTAGCAGCGATGGTTTCGCTGCCGGTATTTGCCGGAGGTAAGTCGGAGACACCCGCACCGGGTGGCGGCGCCGCAATGAGCGCGCAGTATGATGCATCGAAGGTACAGTGGGCGCCGAATCAGCCACGCGTCATCGCCTCGGACTACAAGCTACCTGCCGGAGCCAAGGAGGCAATCGAGGCCGAAGGGACCAAGAAGATCATCGTGTACAACTGGGGAGATCTGTCGTGGGACCCGGCAACACTCCTGAATGGTGCGGCATTCACCCGTCTCACCGGCATACCGGTCGAGTTTGTCGGCACGCCGGATGAGCAGATGATGCCCAAACTGCAGCCACTCTTTATGGCAAAGTCCGATGCAGTGGACATTGTGCCGCTGGACGAGACCAACTACGCCGCGTTCGTAAGCCGGAACTGGCTCCAGCAGGTGGATTTTCTGTGGGACGACGCGACCATGGGCGAGTACATGAGCGGGTTGAAGTCCACGGTTCTCAATGGGCACTACTACAGCGTTCCTCAGGTCGGACGAATCATCGACATCCTGTACTATCGTCCGAGCATGCTGAGGGCGGCCGGATACAGCGGCCCGCCGACCACGTGGGCGGAATTGCTCGATATCGCCCGGAAAACGACGATCGACAAGACAGGCGACGGCAAGATTGATCAGTGGGGATTCGCGTTCAAAGGAGGTGGGATCCTCGACGGTGCGCAGCTCATTAAGGCGCAGTCACTCCTGCTCGGCGTGAACCCGGACAACGTGAACGGCAAGGTCGTCTTCAACCGGCCGGAAACCGTCCAGGTCGTGGATAACATGGTGAAAATGCGGAACGAGTACAAGGTTGTCCCGCCGGGTTCAACCGCGTACCAGCACGGCGATGTGGCCGACTTCTTCCTGTCCGGAAACGTGGCAATGGTCGTCGAGCCCACCTATCTCTATGCCCGTGCAAAGGATTCCAGCATATCGAGCGACTTCGGAGTTGCCCTGCAGCCTGCCGCAACACCCGGAGGACCTATGACGCACATCCAGCACTGGAACGGGTGGGGACTCTCAGTCTATTCCAAGAACAAGACCGCCTCACTCATCTTCATGGACATGTATCGTTCGCTCCAGGGCCAGACCAATGAGTTCGCCGTAGAAAACAACGAGGTATTTCTGAAGAAGGCATACGACCAGCCAATGTCGAAGCTTGTCGGATATAACGATGTCCTTGCAAAGATCGACGACACTGTGGTCGACCTCTATCACGGTCAGGGCGAAGTCTACAAGGCGGTCATTTCCGAGTTTCAGAAGGCTCTCATCGGAAGCAAATCGGCACAGAAGGCAATGGACGACGCGCAGACGGAAATCAACAAGATAATGAAATACTAGATCTGCCGGCCGGGGTACTTCGGTACCCCGGCATTCGGAGGAAGAATCCGTTATGCCAAAGAGTATCGAGACATCCATTCGAAACAGCCTGTTCGGCTTCCTTCTCGTTCTACCGTCACTGGTGGTTCTGATTCTGCTCGTGATCTTCCCGGTCGTCTACGTGGTGTATCTGAGCCTGCAGAACTACTCCTCCGAATTCCCCATCTGGATTGCTCTGACAAACTACGGAGAGCTCCTTTTTCACGACACAAAGTTCTGGACCTATTTCCTGCACTCCATGGAGTACGTGCTCATAGCAATCGGCACCGGCTTCATCATGGGCCTGCTCGTTGCTCTGAGCCTGAACGCTATCAACAGATTTCAGGGAACGTTTCGGGCAATTACGCTCATAGCGTGGGCAGTCCCGCCCGTCATCGCATCCCTCATGTGGAAATGGATCCTGAACGACACGAACGGCGCAATCAACGATCTGCTCCTCCGGGTGCACATCATATCCAATCCAGTTCCCTGGCTCTCACTTCCGGTGGGAACAATGATCGTGCTCGGACTGGTGCACGCGTGGACGGTTACACCGTTCATCATGGTCATTCTCCTTGCGGGGCTGCAGTCCGTGCCTGTTGAGCTGCACGAGTCCGCTGAAATCGACGGAGCAGGTTCGCTCATGCGGTTCAGACGCATCACCTATCCGCTCCTGAAGCCATCGGTCCTGTCCGCCGTCATGATTTCTTCCATCTTTGCGTTCAGGACAATCGACATCGTCTTCACCCTGACCAAGGGTGGTCCGGGCGATGCGACCGAAATGCTTGTAACCTACGTGTACGACAACGCATTCAGATTCATGAAACTCGGATATGCCGCAGCGATCTCCGTCGTCATGGTCGTTATTTCCATGCTCATGGTCCTGTTTTTCGTGAAGATAATTCCAGCCGAATCTCTGGATTAGCAATTCGCAGGGGAGAGAACTATGCAACGATGGAGACAAAGACGTCGAATCTATTCCACCATTATCCTTCTGCTCTATTTCGCGGTGGTGTTGTTTCCGGTCTACTGGATGTTCATAACAGGCCTGAAAACACAGGAAGAGATCTATACCCCCCGGCCGACATACTTTCCCGTCCACCCGACACTTGAGAACTTTGTGTCGATCTTTTCGGGACGCCCCTATCTGCGGTACACGATCAACTCGCTGCTGATTACACTCGGAACAACGTTCGCGTGCGTACTCTTCGGTACTTTCGCCGCATACGGATTCTCCCGGTACAAGTTCATCGGGAACCGCACGCTCCGGTATCTGTTTCTTGCGTCCCGGGTCTTTCCGCCTATTTCGCTCATTGTTCCGTTTTTCATCATGGTCGGATGGATGGGACTCTACGATACGATCCTGGCACAGATCATCATCAACATGTACATGTGGCTGCCGTTCTACATCTGGATCAACATCGGATTCTTCGACAGCATACCCCGGGAGCTCGAACAGGCGGCACAGATAGACGGCTGCTCGCGCATGCAGACATTCTTCCGGATTGCATTCCCCCTCGCCATGCCGGGCATAGCGGCTACTTCCATAATTACGTTCCTTGGAACGTGGAACGAGTTCCTCTACAACCTTATTCTGGCACCAACCGAACGCGCTAAGAACCTTTCAGTCGGCGCATCCGACTTCATTGCCGACATGTTCATTTCGTGGAATCAGATGGGTGCAGGAGCCATCATTACCTGCATACCGGCAGTAATCTTTGTTGTCTTTTTTCAGAAATACATCGTGCAGGGGCTGACCGCAGGGTCAGTGAAGGGGTAGATCAATGAAGTACAATCTGACGCCGGTTCGCGTGCTGGAAATCCACACAAAGAACCGTACCATCCAGACGTCGCTTCCGGTCCCGGAATCGGTCGAAATCCTGGAGTCGCTCATGAAGAGCGAGCCTCGGTCAATGATCGGACAACCTCCGGTCATCTGGGACCGCGCGGAGGGCGCGTCCGTGTGGGACCGGTGGGGAAACCGGTGGATCGACTGGTCCTCCGGCGTTCTCATTGCAAATGCCGGTCATGGCCGGCCTGAAATCCGGGAAGCCCTCATCGACATGATCAACCGACCGCTTCTTTCGACCTATGTGTTCATCCACGAGAAGCGACAGGAGCTCGCCCGTGCCCTCCAGGAGCTTGCGCCGGATCCTGAAAACTACAAGGTATTCATCCTTACCACGGGAAGCGAAGCGGTGGAGAACTGCATAAAACTTGCCCGCACGTACGCCCTCGAACAACATGGCCCCGCACGGAAGTACATTGTCTCATTCCGGAATGCCTTTCACGGTAGAACTCTCGGCGCTCAGCTTGCCGGAGGCATGGCCGCGCAGAAGAAATGGATAGTTGGCGAGGGAAGCACCTTCATCCAGGTGCCGTTTCCGGACGGGTACAAGAACGAAGACACATCCTTCGATCTGTTCAGGAGATCCATAGAAGAACAGGGGGTGCGCCCCGACGAAATTGCCGGCGTAATCACCGAGGGCTATCAGGGAGTGGGCCCGGATTTCCTTCCGGACTCATACGCCCAGGCGCTCGAATCGTTCTGCCGGGAACACGACATTGTCATGATCTATGATGAGGTCCAGTCCGGTTTCGGACGAACCGGAAAGATGTTCTGTTACGAGCATTACCAGGTAACCCCGGACCTCATTGCGTGCGGCAAGGGAATCTCCTCTTCGCTCCCGCTCTCCGCGGTCATCGGCAGGGCAGATATCATGAATCAGTATCCTCCCGGGTCCATGACCTCGACGCATTCGGCCAGTCCACTTCCTGTTGTAGCCGCTATTGCAAATCTTCATATCATCCAGGATGAGAAGCTGGTCGAGCGTGCGGCACGGCTCGGGCCGATCCTGAGTAACGCGCTGCAACGAGTACAGGCGAAATTCTCCGACCGGCTCGGGTGCATGCATGCTCGGGGACTCGTTGCCGGTATTCAGGTTGTGAAGTCCGGCACACGAGAACCCGACCCGACAACTGCTCTCGCTATCAGTGAGCGGTGCTTTCAGAAGGGTCTTCTCATGTTTGCACCCGTCGGGGTTGCGGGAGAATGTGTAAAGATTGCCCCGCCCCTCGTCATATCGGAAGATGCGCTTGCCGAATCGCTTTCGGTCTTCGACGAGGCATGCACGGAAGTGCTCACACAGTCGGTGCACGCCGCCGCAGTCCTTTCGAACAGATAGACATGAGTCTGACTGTCGCCGCCGGTTCACCCCGGCGGCTCTATTCGAACAGAGGAGGAGTGAATGGAACCTGCCCTGCGTCCGTCGGAAATCCGTGTGCTGGGTGCGCTCATGGAGAAGGCAATGAGCACACCCGACCACTATCCGCTGTCTCTGAACGCACTCAAGAGCGCGTGCAATCAGAAGAATAATCGCGAACCGGTCATGGATCTGGATGAGCAGACAATCTCGGATGCACTGATGACGCTTGCGCGCAAAGATCTTGTTGAAACAGTCGCTGAAGACGGAAGCCGGGTAGACAAGTACCGACACCGCTTCAGCACCCGCTTTCAGGTAACGCTGCGCCAGATGGCAATCCTGTGTGAGCTCTTCCTGCGAGGGCCTCAGACACCGGGAGAACTGCACACCCATGCCCGGAGACTGACAGACATCGGAACACTGGATGAAGTTGCAGCTACAATCGAGAGTATCCAGTCGCTGTCCACGGGGTCGATGGTGAAGAAGCTTCCGAAGCGCCCGGGTCAGAAGGACCAGCGGTACATGCACGTGCTCTGCCCGGACCTTCTGAAGGAAGCGGAATGCCCGCACGGTGCGAGCGGGCCAATCGCATCCGGGTCTGCTCACGGCCCCAGCGCAGAGGGAACACGTGCGGTTCTCCTGAAGCATTCGGATGACGAGCGGGTCAACTTCCTTATGGAAGAGGTCGCTTCACTGAAGCGCGACATCGCTATCCTGAGCGAGCGGATGGAAGGAATCAGCAGGCAGGTCACCGTACGATCACGCTGAGCAGTAGTTGACCGCTTTCTCTTTTCCCGGGAACCTGCGCGCTTCGTCCCGTACAAAAAAAGGCGCCCTCGTGGGCGCCCTTTCTCTTCTTGAGCGGTACTATTACTGAATTGCCGCTACCGGCACTCCGAGCAGCTCCATGACTTCCTTCCCAAGAAGCTCCTCTTTTTCCAGCAGCTTTTCGGCCACGGCAAGGAGCTTCTCCTTATTCTCCTTCAGAAGGCTGAACGCCGTTGCGTACGCCTGATCCAGAATGGCCCGAATCTCGGTGTCTATGTCCATGGCCGTCTGGTCCGAGTATTCGCGGGACCTACCAAGTTGTTCGCCAAGAAAGATATCCTGCTGCTCGGCGCCCAGTGCAATATGGCCAAGCTTCTGGCTCATTCCCCAGTCCAGGACCATCTTACGGGCAAGTTTGGTCGCTTCCTTCAGATCGTTTTCCGATCCGCTGGTTACACTGCCAAGGAGCAGACTCTCGGCCGCTCTACCGCCCATCATGACGGCTATGCGTTCCTCAATGTACTGCTGGCTGTAGAGGAAACGATCACGGTCCGCCATCTGCTGGGTTACACCCATGGAGAAATCCCGTGGGATTATTGAAACCTTGTGCAGCGGATCGGTCATCTCGAGCAGACAAGCGGTTACCGCGTGGCCGGACTCGTGATAAGAGACGAGCCGCTTCTCATCATCGGTCAAATCAAGGTTGCGTCGTTCGAGCCCCATGAGGATCTTGTCTCGGGAGCTGTTCACGTCTTCCACGTCGATGCTCGACTTGTCCTTGCGGGCTGCCAGGAGCGCGGCTTCGTTCAGGAGATTTCGCAGATCGGCTCCGCTGAAACCCACGGTGTTCTTTGCAACATCCCGCATGTCGAAGTTTGCGCCAAGCGGTTTCTTCCGTGCATGTACATTCAGGATCTCCACGCGATCCTCAAGGGTGGGAAGACCAACGGTAATTCTTCGGTCGAATCGGCCGGGGCGCAGAAGCGCCGGGTCCAGAATGTCCGGTCGGTTCGTCGCTGCAATGACAATGGTCGTATCGAACTGTTCAAAGCCGTCCATTTCGGACAGCATCTGGTTCAATGTCTGTTCCCGCTCGTCGTGACCGCCGCCCAGGCCGGCTCCACGATGTCGTCCGACGCTGTCCAGCTCATCGATAAAGATGAGAGCAGGAGCGTGTTTCTTCGCCTCCTGAAAGAGGCTTCTGACACGGGATGCGCCAACACCCACGAACATCTCCATGAAGTCCGATCCGCTGATGCTATAGAACGGTACATCGGCCTCTCCGGCAATTGCTCGGGCAAGGAGGGTCTTACCGGTACCCGGCGGTCCAACAAGCAGTATTCCACGGGGTGTTGTTGCACCGAGCTTGTGGTACTTGGTTGGATCCTTCAGGTAGTCGATGATCTCCTTGACCTCTTCTTTTGCTCCCCGGAGGCCGGCAACATCCGTAAACGTGGTTCGTTTGTCGTCACGCTTGTAGAGCTTTGCCCGGCTCTGCCCGACCTGAAAAATATTCTGCCGCTGCGAACGCATGTTCTGGAAAATGATGTAGCCGATCCAGATAAATATGATGAACGGCACAACGTTCAGAATGACGCTCAGAATGGAAAAGTTCTGAGGCGGTTTGGTGGTGATCTCCACTCCGTACTTTTCGAGCATGGGCAGGAGCTGGCTGTCGTTAACCGGGGGCATGTAAGTGACAAATCCCACGCTGGTGGTATCGGTGCCGTTCGGCAGCGGCACCTTGGTGGCCGACTTGAACGTTCCCTGCACTTCCTGACCGGAGAAAACGACTTGCGTGATATTTCCTTTCTCAAGCTCTTGCCGGAACTGCGTGTAGCTTATTGTTGGCCGATTCGTCGGGCCGGCAAACATGCTCCACAGAGCGGGAATGAGAAAGGCCGCGATAATTATAACAATGAGGATCTTCCAGAAACCCCGTCCATTCATGTTGGGCATCCGCTGGGGGGATTCGTTGCGGTTCTTCTGGTCGTTCTGGTCATTGAACGGGTTGAAGTCCATCTTATCTTTCATGACGCCTATAAAATAGTAACGAACCCCCCGAAAGACAAATGGATCGGCTTGCTGCCGCGTGCTGCATATACTCCTCCTTATGCAATGCTCTCCCGGATTCGGGCAACCAGCTTTCGTGCTGCGCCTTCTCCCCGGGCAATTGCAATATCTCTATTTCTCATCGAATAATAGCCAAGGTCACGCAGATCAGGTTCAATGACAATATCCGCCGCCTTAAGCGTGATCTCGGTGGTCTGCGCCACCATCAGATTGAAGCTGGAAAATATCAGATCGATGACATTCTCCGGTCGCTCGTGCTTCCTGCGATCGCTGTTCAAGTTCACAGCAATTACCAGATCCGCACCCATGGCCCGGACCACGTCTGCCGGTACGCTGTTCAGCACACCGCCATCTACCAGGAGCCTTCCGTCTATTTCGGTCGGCGTGAAGACACCCGGGATACTGCAGCTCGCCCGCACGGCGGTGGCAAGCGGGCCGGTGTGCAGCTCAACCGTCTCTCCGCGGGTAATGTCCACCGCAATGGCACGGAACGGCAGTTTCAGATCCTCAAAAGTGCCATTTTTCACGAATCTGTTCAATGTCGATTCGAGCTTATCGCTCGATACCAGTCCCATGCTCGGCCACGTTACTTTGACCAGGGTGCCCCAGTTAACGTTCTTTGTAATGGAAGCGATCTCCTTCCAGTGGAACCCGGCACAATAGAGGGCGCCCACCAGGCTGCCGGCACTCGTTCCCGCAACGAGGTGAACAGGGATCTCTTCCTCCTCGAGCACTTTCAATACGCCAATATGGGCGAAACCCCGGGCTGCTCCGCCACCGAGGGCAAGACCAATGCGCGGGTGCCCCGGATATTTGTCGATTTTTTCCATGTCCAATTATAGAATACGCAATTTTACGCCCTTTGAGCGTTCCTGGAATGGAAAATGTGGTAGGTGCAGTAACCCGATTATGAGTCTTTCCGCGGAAATTGACAAGGTTTGCGCGCGCACCTATCCTTTTCTGCATGAACCCGGAAGAAACCACGGTTCGACTGTTCATCGCTATCGAGACGCCGCAAGCGGTACGGAAATGGCTCTCGGCAGTTCAGCGGTCTCTGTCCGCTGAAGAAACGGCGTCGCCCTATCGGTGGGTCGGCGAAGACAACTTTCACATTACGCTGCAATTCCTCGGCGAAACACCGGAACTCAGAATATCGGAGCTGGAACGGGTTATGCAGAAAGCCTGCGCAAAAAGCGCTCCCCTCAGACTTGAACCAGGATCTTACGGCTTCTTTCCGCGGGCCAGCCGGCCGAGAGTCTTCTGGATTGGAATAAAAGATGAGCGCGGGCAAGCCTCCCGTCTGCAGACCACGCTTACTGCCGAGCTCTCGTCTGGAGGCTTTCCGGTGGATACCCGGGCATTCCATCCGCACATTACACTCGCGTACGTGCGCAAGAGTACGACCCGCCGCCCGCTTCCATCGGCATTCCGACTTACGGGGACTTCGCCGGAAAACGTCCCCCGATTCACGGCAAACAGGATCCTGCTGGTCCAGAGCACGCTCTCCCCGGGAGGATCCATCTACCGGGAACGTGCAGCCGTCATGCTCGATCGTCCGGATGGCGGGGGAAATTCAACCACCCGTTGACAGCTGTGCGGGAAGGCTGGTATGATCCGGATCGATCTGCAATTGCGTGGCTCAAGCGCGATTCGTGATTGATGCAAAAAAGGGTCGCTGCCGTTGGCAGGGACCCTTTTTCATTTTATGCATGAAATTTCTTCATGACGAGCACGCCGTTGTGACCACCGAATCCAAGAGAGTTGGACATGGTCACCTCTATCTTGCCTTTCACTCCGGTATTGGGCACATAGTCCAGATCGCACTGCGGGTCCGGGTTCTCAAAGTTGATCGTCGGCGGAAAGAACTGCTGCTCCATTGCCTTCACACAGGCAACCGCCTCTATTCCGCCGGCAGCTCCAACG
>CAZKMA010000006.1:53582-95451 GCA_964553615.1 uncultured Spirochaetales bacterium
GCAGTGTCCGGTCATCGACTTGGTCGATGAAACCTTCATCTTGTACGCATGATCACCGAACGTCTTCTTTATTGCGAGGGTCTCTATTGGATCGTTCAAGGGAGTTGCCGTGCCGTGGGCATTCAGATAGTCCACCTCTTCCGGTTTCATCCCGGCGTCCGCAAGAGCCATCTTCATGGCAAGAATTGCTCCGCGTCCGTCGGGGTGCGGAGCGGTCAGATGATTTGCATCGCAGGTTATCCCGTAACCGGCAACCTCCCCGTAAATGCGCGCACCACGTGCCTGGGCATGCTCGAGCGTCTCGAGAACCAGCATTCCGGCCCCTTCGCCGAGCAGAAATCCGTCCCGATCACGATCGAAGGGCCGGCTGGCGGTAAGCGGGCTGTCGTTGCGTGTCGTCAGGGCCTGAAGGACGCAGAACCCCATGACGCCCATGCGGACAACTGCAGCCTCTACGCCTCCGGTGACAACTGCATCGCAGATGCCGTTTCGCAGAAACATCAGCGCGTTTCCGATGGCGTCCGTCCCCGATGCACAGGCCGTGGCTATGTTCAGACACGGCCCCTGCGCATTCAGGTGGATAGCGACATTCCCGGGGGCAATATTCGGGATCATCTTCGGGATGGTCATGGGATTTACCCGTGTGGGCCCGACAGTGAACATCTTCTCGTACGCGACCTCGAGGCTCTCGAAGCCGCCAATGCCACAACCGGTAATAACGCCGAGACGCTCCGGATCCACATCTCCCGGTTTCAGACTTGCGTCCTGCATGGCCTCTGCTGCGGCAACAACGGCAAGCTGGGAAAAGCGGTCCATCTTGCGCGCGTCCTTCCCGTCAATGAAGACTCGCGGATCGAAATCCTTTACCTCAGCCGCAATCTGGGTCGGGAACTCGGATGCGTCGAAATGCGTAATGGGTCCGCCTCCGCTACGCCCCTCCTCGATCCCCTTCCAGAAGTCCGGGACGTTGTTGCCGATAGGGCTTACAACACCCAGTCCCGTGATAACTACCCGATGTGCCATATTCTCTCCTTCCTACATCCCCATTCCGCCGGTGATCTGGACCACCTGTCCGGTCACGTAGGAGGAGAGTTCAGACGCGAGAAAGACAATGACACTCGCCACTTCCGACGGTTCGCCGATGCGCCCGAGCGGAATCTGAGCGGTGAGCTGCTTGCGCTGCTCGTCGTTCAGCGCCTGCGTCATCTTGGTGTTGATGAACCCGGGCGCAACGGCATTCACCCGCACGCTCCGGCCCGCGACCTCCCGGGCAAGACTCTTGGTAAAGCCAATGAGGCCCGCCTTGGAAGCCGAATAGTTCGTCTGACCGCCGTTGCCTATTACGCCGACAATGGACGCCACGTTGACAATAGATCCGGTACGACGCTTGATCATGTCCCGGGACACAACCTTCGAAATGTAGAACGCGCTGGTAAGGTTGACGGTCAACACGTCGCTCCAGTCCTTGGCGGACATGCGAAAGATCAAGCCGTCGCGGGTAATGCCCGCGTTGTTCACCAGTATATCCAGTCCGTCACTGTCACGGAGGATCCCCTCGACTGCCGCAGTAATCTGCTCTTCGTCGGCGACGTTTCCCTCACGGAAGGCGACAGTTGCTCCCGTTGACCTGGCGATTTCCTGATACTCGGCGAGCGAATCACCTTCCGCCAGGTCGATGTAGTAGACCGAGGCACCATTGTGGAGGAATGCGAGGACAATTTCGCGACCAATTCCTCGCGAACCACCGGTTACCAGAGCCTTTTTGCCTTTCAGAAGCATTGACTACTCCTTATTCTGTTTCATTCAATTGACCCTACGTCGGTCGGCGACCGACTTACGGTGCAATCAAAGTATATGCAGAAGACCGCAAAGGTTCAACATGGCCCATGGTAGAAAAAGCACGGCAAAGGGACTATTATTCGGAGGATGGAAAGGCGCACAACAAACGTAACGATCATAGTTGCAATCGCCGTGCTCTTCATATTCGTGGTAGATCCGTTTGGATTGTTTCGCCCGAAGAAGAACCTGTCGCAACCAGCCGCATCGGCGACCGAAATTTCGACGCTCAAGAGCGCCTTCGAAAGCAAGGCCCTGCCTCCCGCCCAGTATGTCACCGGACTGTTCAAGGCTCACGAAATCGTGTTTCTGGGGGAGATGGGACGGATTTCGCAACAGGTCGACTTCGTCGCGAGCCTGATCCCCGACCTGTACCGTGCCGGTGTCCGAAATCTCGGCATAGAGTACGCCCTTGCGTCCGATCAGGCTAAAATAGATCGGGTACTGCAGGCTCCGCGGTACGATGAGAAGCAGGTCGATCAGATCCTGTTCGATCGCATGGTCATATGGGGATTCAAGCAGTACGCGGATCTCTTTCGCGCGGCCTGGAAATTCAACCGCTCACTGCCCGCCGGCGCAAAGCCGTTCCGGATTGTGGGTTTGAACGTCCAGCAGGAATACCAGTATCTGGCCAACCAGAAGGACGCGACAAATCCGGAAGTGGTAAAGAAAGTTCTTTCGAAAGGGATTCCCGACGTGTTCATGGCAGAGGTCATAGAAAAGCAGTTCATCTCGACGGGTACCAAGGCGCTCATCTATACGAGCATCGACCATGCATTCACGAAGTATCAGAACAAACTGTATGCAGAAAAGGGCAAGGAAGCGGGAATTCCCAATACCGAGCGAACCGGCAATATTATCTATAATAAAATCGGTTCCCGTGCATTCTCGATCTATCTCCATTCGCCCTGGAACGACAAGAAGGGTGTGAACGGGCTCGGATACCCGGTCGGAGGCAAGCTCGATGCGCTCATTGCCACGCTGCCCAAAGGTGCGCAGGGCGGATTTACCCTTGCCGGAACCGCCATGGGAGCCCTTCCGGTCAAGAACGAGACCTATGCCTACAAGGACAAAGAGCTGACCCTCGCCGGGCTGGTAGACGGATACATCATCCTCGGTCCAATCTCGGCTTATGAGGCGGTAACACCGATTCCGGATTTCATTAATGCCGGGAACATCAAGGATGCCGTGAAGTACTTCCCCGGACCCAATATCGATGCAAAGACAACCGCAAAGGATCTGAACGATTTTATAGCAAACATGAGTACGAGTCTGGACAAGACCCTGAAGGAGTTCCACTGAAAGGTCCGCTGCAACGGTCGGCGCTCCTCCTGATTGCCGCGGAAATTCTGATTGCCGCGGGAACACTGACTACCATTTCAGGCTGTGCGCAGCTCTTCGACCATCAGCCACCCGGAACGAGCGGAGCAATAGCGTTCACGAAGGTATCCCCCACAAGCGTCACGATTTCCTGGAATCCCGCCACAGACAACTACACGAACGGCACCGGGCTACAGTACCAGGTGTATATGTCGACCAATCCGTCCCAGATCGCGTCGCTTGACGACATCGGGAAGCGCTCGAGTGTTGCACCCGTTACCGCATGGCTTCCCGGAACCGATACCACAGCTACGGTGACCGGACTGAGCCCCGGAACCACGTACTATTTCAACGTCGTGGTTCAGGACTCGGTTCACAATATGGCCGCATATGGTACCGCGTGCTACCTGAGCGGAACGAGCGCAACGGTCATGCAGAGCAGACTGCCACAGAGCGCGAGCTACAACTTCTCGCTCGACATCGGGTCAACGGCCAGGCACGTCTATCTCATATTCACGAACACCGGAACGAGCCGCCAGAGCACTCCGGCAATAGGCGGTTTTTCCTACGCGCCGGGTGCGACCGTGCAGCCGCAGACCGCACAGACAGGAAGCAGCGTTCAGCCCTCGGTGGTCCCGAATGCGGTAAGCGAGTTCCTCCGCAAGCCAGCAGCCATGGGTTCCCCGCGCGCCCTCGCCGCAACACCGACAGCGCCGCAGTCCTCGTACACGGTGGGAGTGTCATCACGCACATTCTTCGACGAAAACGGCAACACGGTCACGGCGACCCTCCAGAAACAGACAACCTTTGGCTCGGAAACCCTGAACATCTGGGTTGACAGCAGCGCGACAGTGACCACCACCCAGCTCGACGCAGTTGCCGCTGCCTTTCTCGACGGCACCGACACGAAGGACATATATCACTGGGAAACGAGCATGTACGGCGCCCCCTGGGGCCCCACCCCCTACTCGAATCTCATTCCGGACGACCACACGGTGAACATCCTGTTCACACCCATGGGCAGCGGGAGTTCCGGAACAGTCGTGGGCTTCTTCTACGGGCGGGACAACTACGTCAGAACCATCAACACCGGCTCCGCGACCGACAGCTCGAACGAGATGATCATGTTCTACATGAACTCCAGCGTGTACAGTGACTACCCCACGACGCAGCCGAACACGAACGGGAAGACCGAAGGGGAAAACCTCATCATCTCGACGCTCGCTCACGAATTCCAGCACATGATCCAGTTCTACCAGAAGACCATTCTCCTTGCCGGAAGCCAGGGGACCGACACCTGGATAAACGAGATGATGTCGATGATGACCGAGGACGTCCTTGCACAGAAGCTCGGCCTGGATGGACCCCGGGGCGTCTGGCCCGCCACGGACGGGTCTGCGGGATCCGCAGGCAATTCAAACGGTCGCCTGCCGCTGTTCGACTACCTGGACGACGTCTCCCTCACGAACTGGGGTGGATACTCACTGCTCGCGAGCTACTCCGACGCCTACTCCTTCGGCGCCTATCTCCTGCGCAACTTCGGCGGTGCGGGGCTCCTCCACGATATGATGCACAACGGGTACACCGACGAGCAGGCGCTCATGGCCCCGCTTGCTGCGCGCGGCTACTCCCTGAGCTTCGGCGAGCTCCTTTCGCAGTGGGCGGCATCCGTGCTTCTGTCGGATCTGACGGATACTCCGTCCTACTACCGGTACAACACCGGCGGCTGGCTTCCCTCAAGCTACGGGGGCTACAGCTACGATGTCGGGTCTATCGACATGTTCAACTATCTGTACTCTTCGACCACGCCCAGCCAGTCCGGCCCCTACCTCTACGGGAGCAACCCCATCGGACGCCTGGGGTACCAGCCGCCTGCGTCCAACCAGTTCGTGGACCTCGGAAACCTCAGCGGGCTCATAACCAGAACATTTTCCGTCGGCGCAGACAACCGTCTGACCGTCGTCCTCAAGTGAGGGAGTTTCATGAAACACATTGCTGCGGCAGCATCGATTACGCTGGTGGCAGGCCTTCTCATGAGCTGTAACGCCACCTTCACCGGCCCGGTGGCGGTGAAGGGAAACGAACCGTTCACCTATCTCGCGCTCAGCACGAAAGATCACGGCGAGCTCAGGATCGCGGGCCCGCTCGCCGCGAAGATCCGGGCGGAATATCAGAACCGGACCCTGACGGTGGAGGGTCGGATAACGGCAAAGGGGACCGGTCCGGGATTTCCGCCGGTCCTGGACGTAACACGCATTGTGAGGGTGGAGTAGCCATGAAAACTGTGGGGATTATCGGAGGCATGAGCTGGGAATCCACGCTCGAGTATTACCGGGTTCTCAATACGCTCGTGAGAGAGCAGCTCGGAGGGCTCCACTCGGCGCGCTGCATTATAGACTCGGTAGATTTCGCACCCCTTGCCCGGCTCATGGACAGGGGCGAGTGGGAGCCGATCGGCAACACTCTTTCCGCCTCCGCGCAGCGGCTCGAGACGGCGGGTGCGGATCTTATCCTCATCGCCACGAACACCATGCATCTTCTGTACGACCGGATTTCCGCCGCGGTATCTGTTCCTGTTCTGCATATTGCGGATGCAACCGGACAGGCTCTCCGGGAGGCGGGGATTCGTCGCGTTGCGCTGCTCGGCACCCGTTTCACCATGGAGAAGGAGTTCTATCGCCACCGACTCGAAGACCACTACGGGGTCGAAGTTGTTGTCCCGGACAGTACGGTGCGTGTGCGGCTGAACCGGATAATATTCGATGAGCTCTGTGTGGGACGGTTCGAGAGCGCCTCGACCGAGTGGACGGTTTCCGAAATCCGGGAGCTGCTGGGACAGGGTGCCGAAGCGGTGGTGCTCGCCTGCACCGAGCTTCCGCTGGTTATCAAACAGGATGCGGTTCCGGTTCCGCTTTTCGACACCCTGAATCTGCACTGCCGGGCCGCCATTCATTCCCTTCTCTCGTAGCGCGGTGAGTCCAAAGGTAAGACTGCAAGGTTTTGACGTTCCCGGCAGAATGCCGTATACTGTTGGCTCGCAGATAACGAAAATCCCAGGCATTCATAACGGAGACAGTCCGAGTTGCTCAAGCGTGTAAAAGGTCAAAAAATCCGGCTGGAAGGCTTCAACAATCTCACGAAGTCCCTCAGTTTTAATATCTACGATATTTGCTATGCAAAATCGAAAGAATCCCAGATCGAGTATCTTGAATATGTAGACGAAGAATACAATTCCGAGGTCCTGCAACAGATAATCGAAGAGGTGACCAACATCATCGATGCGAAACTGCTGCACATCTCGACGCAGGACTATGAGCCGCGGGGAGCAAGCGTTACGGCCCTCATTGCAGAGGGTGAAATGCAGGCACCGGCAGCAAAACAGCCGGCGACCGTTGTCGGACATCTGAACAAGAGCCATATAACTGCACACACCTATCCGGAGCTCGATCCAACAACCGGCATTGCAACATTCCGCGTGGACATAGATGTTTCCACATGCGGGATGATCTCGCCTCTGCGCGCTCTCCATTTTCTCATTGACAGTTTCGATTCCGATGTAGTGCTTCTCGATTATCGGGTACGGGGTTTCACCCGTGACTCGAAGGGAATGAAACACTACATAGACCACGACATAACATCGATCCAGGACTACATATCCGACGATGTGCTTTCGAAATACATCGCCTACGACATCAACATCATCTCCGACAACATCTTTCATACCAAAATGCGCAAAAAAGACTTCAAGATGAGCGAGTACCTCTTCGGTCCGGACGCCGAAAAGGTCCAGGGCAAGGAACGCCGGCGCATCAAAGCGGTACTGAAGAAGGAGATGCAGGAAATCTTCGAGTGTCACAATTTCTGAGCAAGAGCAGGTGGACCATCCATGAGCAATGAGAAAAGACTCTTTCAGGAGTGGCTCAACGGTTCGAGCGGCTTCTTCTATACCATTAACCGAACCCTCCACCGCGGCAAGACGCGGTTTCAGGACATCGAGCTCGTGGAAACCGATGAATTCGGGAACGTGCTCCTTCTGGACAACATTACGCAGGTCGTGCAGAAGAACGACTGGCAGTATCACGAGCCGATTGTGCATGTGCCCATGCTGACTCATTCAAACCCGGAAAGGATCCTCATTGTTGGTGGGGGAGACGGCGGCGTTCTGCGAGAAGTTCTTCGTCACCCGAGCGTTACTCACGTTGACTTTGCCGAGCTCGACGAGGAGGTAATCGAGTTTTCGCGTACCTACCTGCCGGATATAAACGGCGGGGCGTTCGACGATCCACGGGTTGCCATTCACGTGACCGACGGGCGGAAGTTCGTTGAGTCGAAGCGTGGAACCTACGATGTGGTAATAATGGACATGACCGATCCGTTCGGGCCCTCACGAATGCTTTACACCCGGGAGTTCTTCGATATGGTTCACCGGAGTCTGCGAAGCGACGAGGGTCTCTTCGCCATGCACAGCGAGAGCCCCATTACCCGCCCTGTTGCATACCAGTGCATCCGCAAGACACTCTCGTCGGCCTTTTCAACCGTGCGAACGCTCCACACGTTCATTCAAATGTACGCGACGCTCTGGTCCATTACCACATCCTCTGCCGCCTCGGATCCGATTGCCGTGTCCGCTCACGAATTCGACCGTCGAATTGCCGATCGCGGCATAGCCGGTCTCAGGATGATAGATGGACAAAACCTGCTCGCCTTGCACGTGGTACCACCATACCTCGACGAGCTGGAGTCCGCCGATGCCCCGGTTATTTCCGACGAGCATCCGGAGTTTCCAGACCACTTCACCGGGTAGATTTCCACTTGACCCAGCCTGAGCGGGTCTCTATCATTGGCAGACCATTCACAGGAGCAGCTTTTGGAAGCAGCAATACGGTCCGTGGGTTCCTACGTGCCTGCACGCCGCATGTCAAATGAGGAACTTTCTCAGATCGTCGACACATCGGATGAATGGATCTTTTCCCACACCGGAATCAAGTTCCGCCACATAGCAGCCCCGGAACAGGCGGCAAGCGATCTTGCGGTGGAAGCCGCGCGCGAGGCGCTTACCCGCGCGAACATGTCGCCTGCGGAGGTGGAATTCATTCTCGTCGCAACCTCTACTCCGGATTTCCCCGGACTGCCCTCCACGGCGTCCGTGGTACAGGATAGACTCGACTGTCCACGTGCCGCCGCAATGGATATCGTTGCCGCGTGCACGGGCTTCATCTACGGACTCGAAACCGCCCGCGCATTCATCCGTTCAGGCACCGCGGCAAACGTGCTGGTCATCGGTTCCGAGGTATACAGCAAGATCATCAACTGGGAGGATCGGAACTCGTGTGTCCTGTTCGGAGATGGCGCGGGCGCAGCAGTCGTGACCGCGGCAGAGGACGATGAGAGCTACATCATCGACTCTTACCTCCGGTCGCAGGGTTCGGGAGCCGAGAGCCTGTACCGTTGCGCGGGGGGGTCGCGCACCCCGTTTGCGGCCGGGGAAACCGAGCGGAAGGATCTATATCTCTCCATGGACGGCCGCAGAGTCTATGTGTTTGCCGTTCAGGCAATCGTGGACACCATTCAGCTGCTGCTGGATCGCAACAGGATCTCGATAGACGATGTGGACTGGGTGGTGCCTCATCAGGCGAATGTCCGAATTATAGAGGCGGCCTGCAAGCGGTCCGGATGGCCGCAGGAAAAGTTCTTTCTGAACATTGCCGAATACGCGAATACCTCGGCAGCATCCATTCCCATAGCACTTGACGAAATGCTCTCCCGGGGCCTGCTCAAGAAGGGGCAGCTCGTGCTCACCGTCGGATTCGGATCCGGGCTTACCTACGGCGGCAATCTTCTCCGCTATTGAAAATCCCGCAGATAATACAACTCGCTGCGAACAACCCACGGTGACGCTGAGGTTCGGCCGGAAACGACCGACGGCGGCACCAGGTCGGGAGCGGCCTGCCGATAGAGCGATAGCTGCTCCGCGTACTCGCCATCGCGTATTGTCCGGTCGGTCTTGAAGTCTATGACAACAAGCTCATCCGTTCGCGCTACGAGCAGGTCTATCTGTCCACGAACCATGAGCTCATTTCCCTCTTCTTCCGTTCTGAGCACAAACGGGACCTCGGTCTCCACCAGAAGCGCGCCTTCCATGAGTCTTGCAGTTTTCGATGCAAGGAAGCGGTCGGCAAGCAGCCATGCATCCTTCAAGAGCAGCGTCCGTTCTTCAGGTTCGAGTGCGTCCAGGCGAAAGTTCCTGAGCGACCGCTGCGGAATATCGTCCGGCGTCTCGTAGACACCGGCAATCCGCATCTGCAGCACATGGTGGCAGAGCGTGCCGAATTGCGCCTCAACGTGGTATTCGGCTATGACCGCATCCGAAGCAATGGCCTTCAGCTGCGTAGCTGCTTTCGACTCTGCATCATCCTTGAACGCTGCATGTTCACGGTTCAGCTCGGTAACGCTCACACGATGGCGCGGGACCCGGCGGTGAATGACGGGAGCAGCCTCATACAAAGGGGAGACCGATGCGATATCGGCCGGTCTCGAGCCTCCGATTGCACGAAAGTACTCCTCCCGCGAGACATCCCCGATTTCTTCACGTACAAAACGGTATCCACTTCCGGCGTCCCCTCCATTGTCCAGAGCGCCAAGAATCATGTTGAGCAGCGCCTCCTCGCTTTTCTGGTTACCCGCATGATGAACACCCGAGATTACAAGATGGGATTCAGCCCGCGTCATACCCACGTACAGCAGCCGTTTCAGCTCCGCGTACTCTCGTTGTTCTCGCTCCTCCCGGCCCAGTACGTAGAAGTAGTTGCTGCGGTCGCGAGAACCTGGAGCGTTTCCTTCCGGGATAAGGTTGAAGGTGAGCCCGAACTCCGGGTGCAGATAGTAAGGAGTCGTTCCCGCTCCCTCACGCCTGCCGACATTTCCGGTATTTGCAAGAATGACCACCGGGAACTCGAGGCCCTTCGCCTTGTGAATGGTCATTATCTGGACACCATTGGTGGATTCGGGGAGGTAGCTGAGCTCTGGCAGTTTCTCGTACCTGCCGAGATGGGGCCGCACGGTATCCAGAAACTCCGCCATGGATGCGGCGTCGGTACTTTCGGCAAGTGCAAGGAAGTAGTCGAAATACTCCAGATAGGTGTGATGTGCAGGATCCCGCAGGAGCGTGTACCGGTATCCGTAGTCGTACCAGAGCATGCGCAGAAGCTCCGGTATAGGAACCCGGTCAACGCGGGATACGAGATCGGCATACAGATCCGTGGCAAGGAGGTACTTCCGGTTGTCGGTCGGCAGATCCTTCAGCGGAGCTTCCGAAAACGGCCGCTCGAACCTGCCAAGAATGCGCACCACGGCGTCATCCGACAGATGAGCGAAGGGACCGCGAAGGACCGCAGCGTAGGCGGACCGGTCGTAGGGATAGACCGCAAGCTGCAGAATCGCGTACAGATCGTTCAGCGGCGCTTCAAGAAACAGGCTCCGGATTGTCTGCGAGCTGTAGGGGATGTCAAAGAGACGGAGCATCCGCTCGTAACGGATCTGATTGCTCCCCGAGCGGAGAAGGATGGCAAAGTCGTCGTACGTGGCCGGGCGAATGACACCGCGCACGTTTACCGAAAGTGGAGGGGAACCGGTTACCGAACGGCGAATAAATTCGGCAAGCCGGTACGCCTCCGCATCATCCCTGTCCAGAAATTCCTCTTCGGCGGCCTCAGCGCGATGTGGCCGGTACAGGAGCGTGATGAGCGGCTCGAAAGGAGTCGCAGCGTCTGCCGCCGGCGGCCGTTCGTTGAGCGGCTCAAAGCGGGCCTCGAACGGAAGGTCCGAAGGCGCCATGATGGACGGAAACATCGCGTTGAAGAACCGGATCAGCGCCGGATGGCTCCGGTAGTTCGTCCGGAGCGAGAGCGCCTCTCCTCCGGTTCGGGAGAGGGAACCGGAAAGCTCCTTGAACACGCTCACGTCCGCGCCACGGAACAGATAGATGGACTGCTTCTCGTCTCCAACAAAGAAGAGCTTTCCCGGGTCGAGGTCTTCGGGGGACGGGATGACCCCAGCCGCCCCGCGGTCGGGCCGTTCTGCAAGGAGAAAGAGCAGATCACGCTGAATTCCGTTGTTGTCCTGAAACTCGTCTATCATGATGTGCGAAAAACGCTTCTGATAGTACCGCCTGAGATCCATGTTGTCGCGGAGAACCGCAACTGCCATCTCCATAACATCCTGGAATGAGAGAAGCCCCTGCGAGCGCTTTCCCGCAAGGACGATCTCCTCGTACTCGGCAAGCAGACCATAGAGTGCCCGTGTCTGTACTGCAAGCAGGATGGTATCGGCAATGGTTACAACGCGCGATGTGTGATCCCGAAGCTCCTGCAGGATCTCCTTGGCGGCAACAAGGTCGGGCTTTTTGGCGGCTCCTGGAAGCCGTATCTTCATCAATGCGTGTGCTTCGGTGCGGACACCTTCCACATCGCCATCGGCAACGCGCTTCGGCCAGTCAGAAAGGCGGGCGTACGCGTTCACGAGTGCCGACGCACTGACTCCGGCGTTCGGGTCAATCGCTGCAACCGCCGGGGAATACCCGATGACCACCCGGTATTCATCTGCAAGGAAAGTCTTGAGCGCCTGCGCCTGGTCCTGCGCCATCGAATTGAAGTCGACCTGCCGGGCAACATGGAAGTAGTCGCGGCCAAGAGATGCGAAACAGTCCTGCCAGACCTTTTCCAGACCATTCTGGCCGATCAGGCGAACGAGCACGTCTTCCCGCCTGTGTGCAAGCAGGAAGTCGAGCGCGGTTCGTTCGACCAGATCCCTGACCCGCCCTTCATCGGTCGAAAAATCCGGCGGGATGCCGAACCGCGCCGAATCCGCCCGCGCTATCTGTCCGCAGAAGCTGTCCAGAGTCGATATCTGCGCCCGGTCGAAGGCGAGCAGACCATCGGCAACATGCGGGTCCTCCTGGTTTTCCAGGAGTCGTCGATGAATCCGCTCGTACATTTCCGCAGACGCCTTGCGGGTAAAGGTGAGCGTCAGGATGTTCTCCACGCCCGCCTCTCCCTCGCGAACGAGTCTGAGATAACGTTCAGCAAGCACCGTGGTCTTCCCGGAACCGGCGCCGGCGGAAACTACGGCGTTGACGGATACGTCCACCGCGGTGCGCTGGTCCACGTCCATTCGGACGTTCCGGATGCCGTTCATATGCCCCTCACGGTGTAGCGCGCACGGCAGATGGTGCGCAGGGAGCACGCTTCACAGCCGTTCTCCGGTTGTTCCAGACGATAGTCTCCCCCCCGAATCCGCTTCGCGACGGTTCCCGCAAGTGCCAATACGAGCTCGACGAGACGGTTAAGCTCCGTCTCGTCCAGGAAGGCGCCCGCCGCTTCTGCGTCGAACACCGGGAAATATCGTGCCTGTTCGATTGAATAGTAGGCAGCTCGCTGCAGCGGCCTGTCCTTTGCACGCGCGAGCGCCGCGTAGATCGGAATCTGCAACACTCCACGGTCCACGCTTACATCGGCGGAACCTTCGCTCTCGTCGTCAATCGCCGTCCCACCGAACGCACCGGGGGAAATGCCTTCCGGATCTATTTCGAGCAGCTTCCGGATGGACGTTCGAGTTGGTGTGTGCTTTTTCTTGTAGTCCACCAGGACGAACGTGCCCGATTCGGTGTTTCGGGTTATTCGGTCGATCCGGCCGAACAGATGTACACCCGGTTCCGGCAACTCGCAGCTATACCAGTCCTCCGCCGCGGCAAGCTCGTTGTTGCGTTCGGCAATTGAATCCGCTTCCAGCAGCAACCCCAGGAGCTTCAGCGCGTCCGCACGAAATACCTCGAGAAGCGGCGGAAAGAGCGGCACCGTCCCCGGTACCGGAACCTGTCCGTCGTGGCTCGGGAAGGTCCGCACCGACGGCCTGTCAGCCATATCTCCAATCATGCGATTCAGCACGGCCCGGTACTCATCCAGAGATTCGGGATTGAATGTCCCGGTGAGCCGGTGGATGGAGCGGTATAACCGTTCGACAACGTCGTGATAGTAGCTGCCAGTACTCGCGGCTCCCGCGTAGTCGACATCAAATGGCTCTTCCGACACAAGAAGTCCGTATCTCACCAGATACGCGAACGGACATTCGGTGTATTTTTCAAGATGCGCTGCGCTCATCCGAAGGAGCCCGGGGTGGCTCTCGGATTCCTGCGCGGAGAGGAGTGTCCGCAGAGCCTCCGGATCGGCAACTACCTCCCGCGTGAAATCTCTTCCGCGCCGGGAAAGACCGGTAGCCAGCTGATAGCGAAAGCCCGCTTCCTGCTGGGGATAGAGCCGATCGGGAAACAGGATCGGGCTGCCGCCGGCCCAGAACAGCCGCTCGGTGCTATACTGCCCCGCCGCGGCACGCACCGGCGGCGGGGTGGCGCTGTCAGGGCCCTCGAGTGCAGCGGAAACGCGTGCCCGGAGATCCCCCCTCGCCGCATCCAGCACCCGGCGAGTCCTTACGAAATAGCCTGCGGCAAGCTGGGCCCCGGAACCCGTTTCACGCGAACAGGAGAGGTACACCCGCTCCCCGGACTGCTCGTACAGGGCACTGAACTGGACGGAAAGATCCCTGTCTGAGAGGGAGAGCCGTTCTTTCTGGTCTTCCCGCAGGTAGGGGTAGTGTGAGAGCGCAACCCGCGTGGCGTCCTGGGATGCACCAACGATAAAGTGGTAGCCCGGCTCGAGGCCGGCGGAAACGCGGTAGGGGAATACCGCAATCCCATCTCCACCGGTCGCGCGCGCGTCGGGCATATTCTCCGTCTCCGGTTCCGGGGTGGTCGATGGAGCAGCCGCGCCGCGCGGCACATAGAGCCTGTCGCCAAGCGTCGATATCCAGAAACGGTAGGGGTTGAGATCGGCCGCGCGAATATCTGAAGCGAAATCTTCCTCGGCCTCGACAAGGTCGGCGAGCACCTCCATGCACGACTGAAATACCGGGAGGTTCCTGCTATCCCAGGATCCGGTATCCAGGTATTGACCGTAGAATGCGTAGAGCGCATCCCTCAGCGTGCGGAAACTGGCGGCGGTAACAATGCGCCGAACCGCAACTCGCAGCGCAGTGTAGTGCGTGCTGAGCTGTTCTATCTGCTGCAGGAGTGTCGCGGATTCCGGGTCCTCTGCGCCGTCATCTGAAGGAGCCCGACGCCGAACTCCCGTTCGGGCCCGTTCCAGGGCATCCTTCCACGGATCCCGTTCCCGTCCCGCTTCGGTCCACGCAGGTCCTATATTCCAGTGCAGACCGAATCTCACGAGGTTCCGATTCTGGTCAATACTCTTCCATGGCACCGCTCCGTTCAGGAAATATGATTTCATGGCGTCGACGCCGAATCCGCGGGACACAAGTTCACCCATTCCCGACAGAAACCTCCCCGGGGGGTATTCGGCAAGCGTCAGCCCCGATCGGAAGGAGAGCGGAATCTGCCTGAGGGCAGCCTCACGCTCAAGCATGGGTCTGTATTCGGGAAGCGCGCACACCGTAAGGACGATCTTCGAGGGCGACACCCCCGCGTCGAGAAGAAGCTCCAGCGAGTCGAGCACATCGTTCGTCTCCTGAGTGCTGTTTGCAAACTCCAGAAGTTCGACCGTCGTCCTACCCACCGGAGACGGGATAATATGCATGCCTTTTCCGCCTGACCGGGGACCAAGAAGGGGTTCGTATTCGGGATAGTCCTCCAGCACCTCCGGAAAGAAGATCAGATAGTCCCGCGATACTTCCGGAGATCCGGGCACGGTCCATCCGGGCTCAAACAACTCATGTGCATCGAGAAAACCACGGTAGGCGTCGAAAAGCGCTTCCAGGTCGTGAAAGATATCCGCGGAATCCCCCGTGCGCAGCGCGTTGCCTCTATCCATGAGCGGACCGAGTCCCGGCAGCGCAGCACGAATAAATGACTCAAACGCCGCGGAGTTCTCAGCAAATTCAGGCCGAACCAGCGATTCGAGAATCGGCTCCCGTCGGTTTCTGGCAAGAAAACTCTGAACAAAGATGGACCGATGCAGACGGTTTGCGGGTCGCCGGCTCTCATGAGACCGGAAGGTGCGCTCCTTGAACGTGTCCCAGGAGATAAAACGATCCGTCCGGATAGCCCGGAGACCGGAAAGGCGCAGCGACTGCTCGCACCAGTGGGAGGCAATTACTTCAGAGGGAAAAACAAAGACCGCCGCCGGATCATGGATCCGGGAGAGCAGTTCATCTCGCGCACTGTCCATGGGAAGGCAAGTATATCATGACGTTCGCCAGTGTAAACACGCGCCCTATATATGCCGATTCTGTAAGAGGAGGTTGTCAATGGTGGCAAGAAGACATCCCCGTATCTACCGGGTAAAGAGCGTGGACGGAGTCCAGACGCTCATGCGAATCCTTCGTGAAGACGACAATGGGTATCAGATCCTTATCACCAGTCGGAGCGAGGGAAGAAACCGGACATCTGAAGAGTTCATCTCCCGTGAGCTCGTGCAATCCTGTCTCCGGACCGGGTATCTGACCGAAGTCGGTGAAGAGACGCTGGCCGGGGCGCCGGTCTGAACCGAAAGAAAGAAGCTACTTCGCAAAAGTCCCCATGAGGACTGCCTCCGCAATCACGTGACCCTTCATTGCGGAGATGAGCCGCTCACTGGTAGCCCCCGGCTTCAGATTGAGCGTTGTGTCGAGCGCGTAGAGCTTGAAGAAGTAGCGATGGGTTCCCGACGGCGGACAGGGTCCCGAATAGCCGATCCTTCCATTGCTTCCCCGCCCCTGGAAGGTTCCATCGGGAAGCCGTTCCGCCCGGGACACCGCACGATCGAAACCGGTGCGGGATGCGGCAATATTGTAGATTACCCAGTGTACCCAGGTGCCCATTGGGGCATCCGGATCGTCCGCCACCAGTGCTAAACTGGCCGTCTTCGGAGGAACATCGCTCCAGCTCAACGCCGGCGAAACATCGGGTCCCGTACAGGTATACTCTCCCGGTATTGGTTCTCCCTGCTGGAAAGCTGTGCTCGTAATAGTCATCGTTGTAACCTCCCTGAACGGAAACGGACCTGAGCCGGAATTCGCAGCCCCACCGCTACCACGCGCATCCCTTGTATCGCCGCTTCCGCGGGAAAAAACGGGCACCGTCAGCGTGAACATTACGCACACAACAAGGCCGACAATCGGCATCCTGTAAAACAGGTCCACACTATAAAGTATGATGCATGCGGAATGAGGAATCAAGTTTCCCGCCACTCGACTCCGGACACTCCGGGAGAACCACCGCTAAATTCACGGTCGTATTGACAATACAACTCTCATTGCGTATGCTGAATCCTGCGGTTAGCTCCGGGCACGAGGCACGGGCTGTCAGGCTGCAAATGCTTTGGGGGTGTAGCTCAGTTGGCTAGAGCGCGTGAATGGCATTCACGAGGTCGCGGGTTCAATTCCCACCACCTCCAGTTCCCTTTATTATGAGCGACGACGTCAGGAGAAAATCCAACAGCTCTCAGGAAGATGCGCTGGATCCGGAAGTAGCCGAGCTCCTTGAGGAAGTGGGCGACGACAGTTCCGGAGGAGATATTCCTGAGTTTGCAGAACTGTTCGAAGAGGTCGCAGAAGCGGAAGAGGGAAGCGTATCTTCTTCTGCCTCGGACACGTTTCGACGTCCGGATAAATTCGAAGCCCCCCCGAAGCCATACTTCAACGACACTGAATACTACAAACGGGTACTCGCCGGAGAGGGTGAAGTATCCAAGCGCGTGCACGGTATCCTGGGCTCATTTCTGAACGCAAAGGACCCGCAGGACCGCTCGTTGTATCGCGGAAGGTTCGTCCCTGCCTACTGGGAGCTTGCAACACACATAGCCTCACGAATTACCAGTAGTCCACAGATCTCGAAAACACTCATGCTTCGGTTCGGATTGCTGCTCCCCACACTCCTGAGCGCCGAACAGCGGGACATCTTTTCCCGGATAATCTTTGAAAACGACACCGGAGAACCGGTCCACTACGTCGATGACTGGCTTAAAGAGGTTGCGCACGGCCGGGTGTCGATGTCCGCCCAGGACGAAACGAAGAAAGCGGGAAAGAACTCACCACGACAGGTCAACGCGGTCGCCGACAAAGCGCGGGGACGGTTCGAAGCGCAACTGTCTGTCGTGCGGAATCTCGTCCGCGACATGGAGCAGAATGAATCGACCCTGCAGGATCATGTCGCACAACTGGCCGTCCACGAGGAACTCACTCAGATCGCTCCCGGTCTGAAATCCCCCTACAACGACACGCAAAAGTCACGCTTTTCGGAAATAAGCACCATACTGCGGAAGCTCTCGAACATCAGCCGTGATCTTTCCCGTAACTACCGGGAACTCGATGATCTTCGCACCCAACTCGACGAGTTGCGTCAGAAAGAGAGCGAGATGGATACCGCAGACCCTGTCGATGACAAGGTCATCGGCGAGGAAATGAACACTGTACGTCAGATGATCAAGCTCTGCGTCGGTCGGCAGGGAAATCACTTCCCCATGCTCATGAAGCAGTATCTGCGTGCAAGCCTTCAGGAAATTGGCACCCGGGAAAACGTCATCAATATTCTTGCGGACGTCGAATACCTGGATCCCGGGGTCTTTCTGCGAACTTTCAAGCAGCAGACGAACCGGATTGTACCGAACATCGTTCTTGTGCCGTGCTATGGCGACCTCGGCATCTGCTGGGAACCGTTCGAACGGTTCAATCGCGCAACAAGCCGCGGACGTCTTGCAATACCAATGTATCCGAAAGACCTCAGAACTGCGGTCATTTCTGCTCTCGGAGATCTGCGTTGGCAGGTAGCCAAGGAAAAGGCGCAGCACTACTGGATGGAAGAGGGTCTCACCGGCTGGTACTATCAGTGGTTCACCGACAAGAAGATGAAAGGCGATGTGCGGGAATCATTCATTCAGGACTATGTTCTGTGGATAACCAGGGAAAGCGAAGGAACTCAGAAAATGGAGCGCGATGCGCGCGACGTTTTCTGGCGCTATATACCGTTCCCTCAGGAAATCAAGGACAAGCTGAAAAACCGCGGTTTCGTCTACAACGAGCTGTACAAGAAAGATCAGAACCGTGCAATGTCGGACGGGTATTGAGCCCGCCCGCATTTTTTCTTAGCGAATCAGACATCCTATCTCTTCTTCGGACGAAATATCGGATCGAAGTACTTCTCCATATCGATCCTGGTGGTAATGTAATTGACCAGGCGATGATAGATGAAGTAGGTCAGCACGATCGAACCGATGAACAGGACGAGCATGATGATCTGATTTATCTGCGGAGACATGTGCGGCGCGGCGAAACGACCGAACAGCACGAAGAGAATGATAAAAATCACCATCATGATGATCACGTTGACAATAGTTGCGCCAAGCACGAAGAAGACCGTGTTTGCTTTCTTATTCATGGCTCACTTTCCCGCCTTTCAGAAAAACTGATATTACCAGCAGTATACCGCATATGACCACACTTGCGTCCGCCAGATTGAATGTCGGCCATCGCTGCAATCCGAATATCCCGTAGAACTTCGCATCGATGAAGTCTACCACCCCGCCAGGCCGGAAGATGCGATCAACAAGGTTACCAATACCACCCCCGAGAATCCCGGCGATTGCCCAACGCTGCAATGTCGTTATCTCGTTCGAGCGGAAGTAGAAGATCGCGAGCAGCGCCAGGACCACGATGGGCAGAAACATGAATACGATGCCGCGAAATGCACCCGGTGCGGTGCCGCCAATTGAAAAGGCTATGCCCAGATTCTGCACGTGAATAATGCGAAGCGCGCCACCGAACAGCGACACTCCGATGGTGTTCAGAGGAATGGTCGCAACAATAATTGCCTTCAGTATCTGGTCAAGAATGACAATCCCTGCCGTCAAGGATATAGGCCACAATTTCCGGACGGTGTTTTCGCTCAACAGCTCCCCCTCCGTCCTACAGACCTGACGGCACATCGACAAACAGAGTTTCGATCCCGGTATCGGAGGCAAGTTTCTTCGCCACCGCCTGGACGCCCCACACCTCGGTCTGGTAGTGGCCGCCGAATATGACATTGATCCCGGCCTCCAGACATCGGTGATAGATGGTATGACTCGATTCTCCGGTAATGTAGAGATCGAGACCTTGCGCTATTGCCTGGTCCACCTCGTGCGGAGCGCCACCGGATACGATACCAACCGATCGGATCTCCCTCGGTCCGAACGGGAGTGTTCCGAGGAGTGATGACGGCGAATGAAACAGCGTTCGAATTACTTCATCGAGCGTCTTTGACTGCGGAAACACTCCCTGCCATCCGATCGCGGTCCCGTGGTACAGCCCAAAAGGCTCAACCTGTTCGAGCCCGAGCACCCGGGCCATCTGCGCGTTGTTCCCGAACTCCTCATGCTTGTCCAACGGCAGGTGGACCGCATACAGCGAGAGATCGTTGTCCAGCAACGCCTTCATTCTTCCAAAGTTCGTCCCCGTTACCGGTTCCACGTGGCCCCAGTAGATTCCGTGGTGGACAAAGAGCATCTGGGCGCCGGCCTCCGCCGCGCGCTGGAAGGTCTCCAGACATGCGTCCACCGCAAAGGCGACCCGATGAACATCCTGCCCCGGGCTGCCAACCTGGATTCCGTTGAGCGAGCTGTCGGAACCGACCATTTCCTGGATCGGGAGCATTGTACGGAAATAGGTGTCCAGTTCTTCCAGTTTCATTCGGTTATTATAACCACAGCGTTCCGGTGTGCAAGGGCTGTCCTATTGCGAAGTGTTGACAAGGGCCCCGGATTGCGGCTCAGTGGTGGAAGAGGGAGATATCATGGTTGAAGTCAGAAACGCGGTCAAGCGATTCGGTCAGACTATTGCTGTGGATGATGTCTCGTTTACCGCACAGCCGGGAGAAATATTCGGGTTGATCGGCCCGAACGGCGCAGGAAAATCCACAACCATCAAGATGATCATGAACATTCTTGCTCCCGATTCCGGGACTATTCTGTTCTCCGGCAGACGCATGACCGAAGGCGACAAGGAGAAAATCGGCTATCTCCCCGAAGAGCGCGGACTGTACCGCAAGGTACGGGTGAACGAGATGCTGAGCTACCTTGCCGACCTGAAGGGAAAGCCGCCCTCGGCAAGTCAACCGGTAATCGACCGGTGGCTCGACCGTTTCGATCTCATGCAGTGGAAGAATCGCAAAGTAGACGAACTCTCGAAGGGCATGGCCCAGAAGGTGCAGTTCATTGCGGCAGTGGCGCATGAACCGAACCTCCTGTTCTTCGACGAGCCGTTCTCCGGACTGGACCCCGTAAGCTCGGATCTCCTGCTGGAATCTATCCACGAAATCGCCCGTGAAGGCCGAACAGTGCTGTTCTCCACCCACATCATGGAGCAGGCGGAGCGGATCTGCAACCGGATACTTCTCATCGACCATGGTCGGGAGGTCGTATCCGGGACGGTCGCCGAGGTGAAACAGCAATATGGAACAAACACGGTGGTTGTTGAGTTCGACGGCGATATCAGTTTCGTCGACGCCTTGCCGTACGTGAAGGGTACCGTTCGCGCTCCTCGCTTCGTTGAAATCGAGCTCACGGAACCGGGGAAACACACTGAGCTGTTTTCGGCGCTCGCAGGGAGGGTCTCGGTTCGCCGATTCGAACTGGTATCTCCGACGCTCCACAAGATCTTTGTTCAGCTCGTGGGAAACGCGAAGGAGGAGACGTCCGAGACATGAACCGGCTCATGAAGAACTCTCGTCAGGAGTTCAGGATGACGGCGGTAAACCGTGTATTCGTCATCCTGGCGTTCACGGTGCTCCCGGGCCTGCTTTCAACGAACTCGGCGGTTCCGGCGGGAACCACGGTCGCCATTGCGGGGGCAACACAGGAGTCTGCGGCGCTGGCTGCGCTACTGAACAGCACCCCCGGTGCTTCAACAGTGCCCTTTCAACTTTGCCGGGAACGTACTACAATGCGAGTCCTGCATTATGGAGAATAGACACACTACGACTCGATCCGGTCTGAAGGATGCTTACACGAAGACAAACAGGGAACTCGGCATCGATGAGGTCCGATTTCAGATTACCGCGGCGGAAATTGAAGCACTCGATTCGGTAAACGGGGATTTCCACATAATCGGCCAGCAGCGGGCGCTCCGAGCCCTCGAAATGGCAGTGGAAATGCGCGCCAGAGGATACAACGTCTTTGCCACCGGTCCGGCAGGGACCGGCAAACGCACCGCAATCATGCGTGTTCTGGAGAAGTTCACCAAGACGGCGGTATCGCTTTCCGACGTCGCGTACGTGAACAATTTCGGCCAGCCCGAATCGCCCCGCGTCCTCTATTTTCCACAGGGCAAAGCGCGGCTCTTTCGGCAGCGAATGCACGAGTTCACCGAACGATTCCGCTCACAGGCAATCAGCCTGTTCGAGCACAACGGGTTCAAGGAACAGCAGGACCGCCTCATCCTGGAGGCGGAAGAGCGCGAGAACCGTTCTCTGAGCGAGTTTGAAACCCGCCTCTCGGGCGAAGGGTTTCGGATGGTCCAGGTGGACGATAGCCGACAACAGCGCACGGATATCGAGCCGCTCATTGAAGGAGAAGCCACTTCCTTCGGTGATCTGCAGAAACAGGTCACCCAGGGCGCAATTGCCGAAGATCACTGGACCTCGATTCGCGAGAAGTACTATCGCCTCATGAATGAGATGAAGCAGATCTTCATGCAGATTGAAACCGATCGCCACCAGACCGAAGAACAACTCACCCAGTTGCGGGTACAGACCCTGAGGCCGGAAACAGAACGTGAAATTGCGCAGCTGAAGGCTGAGTTTCCGGGCGACCGAATCGCGAAGCATCTCGATGAGCTCGGAGAAGATCTGCTTTCACAGCTCGCTTTGTTCATCGCCGATCAACCTGCAGCTGACGAGGAAGGCAACTCTCCGCAGGTACGTTACGGGGTCAACGTGATCGTGGACAACAGCCAATCCACCTCTGCTCCGGTCATCTTCGAAAGTCATCCGGACTACGCGAAGCTCTTCGGTTCCCAGGAGCCGGTCGTCGACCCATCCGGAGAGGGGCGACTCTCGTTCATGAGTATCCGTGCCGGCTCTCTGCTCCACGCGTCCGGCGGTTTTCTGATCCTTCGCGCGGAAGACATCCTCGCCGAAGAGGAATCCTGGAACAGCCTGAAACGGGCTCTCCAGGATAGCTATACGGAAATCCGGAATCTCCCCGGACCGTTTCCGGTCCCGGCCGCGAGTCTGAAGCCGGAACCGGCAGAAATAGACGTGAAGGTTATCATCATGGGCGGAGAGAATATCTATGACTTTCTCTACGACCGAGACGAAGAATTCCAGAAGCTGTTCAAGATTCCCGCAGAATTCGACTCCGTAATGGACCGCAACGAGCGGTCAATGCGAGAGTACCTGAGCTTCATCCGCATGATTGCCCGGGATGAGAAGCTGCTTCCCTTCGGTTATGATGGGATTGCTGCGGTTGTGGAATACGGCGCACGACTTTCGGAGTTCCGCAACAAATTGAGCACCCGTTTCTCAATGGTCGCGGATGTCATCCGCGAGGCAAGCTTCTGGGCGCAGAAGGCCGGGCAGACGGAGGTGAGCCGCGAGTCGGTTGCACAGACACTCGCCGAACGGACCTTCCTCTACAGCCTCCCCGAGGAGAAGATCGACGAGCAGATCGAGAGCGGAGAGCTGCTCATATCGCTGCACGACTCCGCGGTCGGAAGAATAAACGGACTTGCCATCGTTGACCGCGGATACTACGCCTTCGCGCGTCCCATGCTCATTACCGCACGCGTTGCGCCGGGGAATGAAGGCATCATCAACATTGAACGAGAATCCGGGCTTTCAGGCGAGATCCACGACAAGGGTGTCTACATCCTCGAAGGATTTCTCCAGTCCACCTATGCGAAAGACTTCCCCCTCTCCATCCGGGCAAGCATCTGCTTCGAGCAATCCTACGTTGAAGTGGACGGAGACTCGGCATCGTCCACCGAGGTGTACGTGCTGCTTTCCGCAATTGCCGGCTTACCCCTGCGACAGGATATCGCGGTAACCGGATCCGTAAACCAGATGGGCCAGATCCAGCCGGTTGGCGGGATTAGCGAAAAAATCGAAGGTTTCTTCGCCGTGTGCGCACGTATGGGTCTGACTGGGACGCAGGGAGTCATTGTGCCTCGCCAGAATATTCCTAATCTCATTCTTTCGCGGGAAGTGGAAGATGCGGTGGCCAAAGGAACCTTCCACATCTCAATGGTGGAGACGATCGATGAGGGGATGGAAAGCCTGACCGGCGTTGCCGCTGGAGTCCGAGACTCCCAGGGCAATTTTCCCGTCGGATCAATCAACTACCGCGTGGAAAAGCGGTTGAAAGAGATGGCGTATCAGATGAAGGACTTTGGCGGCAACTGATGGGTGGACATGAGGTTCAACGTGTCCGGTAATAGACAGACCGGGTTACGGTCCTTGACATCTCGTCGGCCCGAATTATACTTTCTATTGGTATATCTAAGCTCTCCAAGAGGACGGTCCAACGCATGCCGAAACAGGTAGATGCTCAGAAGGTGCTACAGGCTGCTCGAAGCGGTGTCCCGCTGAGTGTAAAAACCTATACGCTTCCTCACGAAACCGAGATGTATCTTGAGGAAATACTGGGCATCTTCCTGCGCGAAATGGGACAGGACAAGCTGAAGGATCCCCTGGCGTACTGTCTTCGTGAGCTGGCGGTAAACGCGAAGAAGGCAAACACAAAGCGCGTCTATTTCACGGAAAAGAGTCTGGATATCCTGAACGACCTCCATTACGCGGAAGGCATGAAGGCTTTCAAGCAGGACACGCTGAACAACATCGATCACTACCTGGAAAAACAGAAGAACGCGGGACTCTACATAAAGATCGAGTTCCACAACACCGGCCCCATTCTGAACCTCGCAGTGCGCAATAACGCGGAAATTACCAAACGTGAACAGATCCGCGTCTTTGATCGTATTGCCCGTTCCCGTGCATTCGACTCGCTGGAAGAGGCGCTCACGACCGTGCTGGACGATTCCGAAGGCGCAGGCCTCGGCATCGTCATCCTCATTCTCATGCTCAAGAAGATAGGCCTCGACGAAGACGCATTCGACATCGACGTGAACGAGGGCGAAACCATTGCGCGCGTTTCCATACCGATGTCCGAGGTCAAAGCAGACAACCTGAAGGCCATATCCGAAGCCATTGTCCGGGAAGTTGAAGGATTGCCCCGATTCCCTGAAAACATCATGAACCTCCAGAAGCTGATCAGCGATCCGGAAACTGAAATCAACGAGATTGCTCGAACCGTCAGCACTGATCCATCACTGACCGCGGACCTGCTGAAGGTCGTCAACTCCGCGGCGTTCATGCTCCCGAAAAAGGTCGACAACATCGTCGAGGCGGTCAAACTTGTCGGGATGCGCGGCCTCCGCACACTCTTGTACTCTTACGGCACTCAGAAGATCCTCGGAAACGAGAAAGCGGAAACGAAATCGCTGTGGAAACACTCCTATCGCGCGGCGTTCTATGCGTACAATCTTGCAAAGAACATCACGCGCAAGAAGGAGATCCTCGACGATGTGTACGTAGGCGGCATCCTCCACGACATGGGAAAGATCGTCTTCTCATCGGTCCATCCGGACCTGATTGCGAAGATAGACAGCTACTGCCGCGACAAGAGCATACCCCCCCAGCTGTTCGAAGATCTTTCAAGTGGCGTAAATCATGCGGAAATAGGGGCAATGATAGCCCAGAAGTGGAACTTTCCGGACGCACTGGTGGAAGCAATCAAATACCATCACGATCCGCACAACTGTTCCCGCATGTACCAGGATGTTGTCTTCACCGTTTACCTCGCGAACGCGCTGTGTGGATACCAGGACAAGTGGCTCGGTTATCCGCAGATCGATACCAAGATACTGCGGGAGTTTGGCATCCAGTCTTCAGACCAGTTCCGGAACGTCAGTGCGCGCCTGCACGCCGCATTTGAAAAAGAAGCGACCGCCGGCTTCTGAAAAGCAATGTCTTGACGTAATCCTCACAGTATAGTATATTCTCTATATAGAATTTATCTGGAGGAAACATGGCTGTCAATATCTACACCACACCAACATGCACATATTGCAGAAAAGCAAAGGACTATTTTCGGCAGAATCGGGTGCCTTTCACCGAGTACGACGTTTCTCGCGACGTCCGGAAGGCAGATGAAATGATGAGGAAGTCCGGTCAGATGGGTGTCCCGGTCATTGATGTGAACGGTCGGGTTATTGTCGGATTCAATCTTCCCGAAATTGAACGGGCACTCCATAGACAATAACAGAAGGCGGTATCCATGGCATACGTTACCCGCGCGGAACTGAAAAAAGACATGGCGTTCGACGTGGAACTCCACGGTCACACACTGAAGGTGGATGCAGATCCGACCTTCGGTGGGTCGGACTACGGCCCGCGGCCGAAGGCCCTCATGCTGTCCGCCCTCGCCGGGTGTACCGGCATGGACGTCGTCTCCATCCTCGGAAAGATGAAAATGCCTTATGACAGTTTTGCAGTCGAGGTGGACGCCGACACCGCCGAAGAGCATCCCAAGGTCTACACCCGAGTCCTGATTCGCTACCTATTCACCGGAAATGAGGTGGATCGGACAAAGATTGAAAAAGCTGTACAACTTTCGATAGAAAAGTACTGTGGCGTGGCGGCAACGCTTCAACACACGGCAAAGATCGACTACGAAATCATCACCAAATAACGATCATACCAGGATACATCACACCGCCGTTTCAGCAACCGCCGACGGCGGTTTTTTTACGGGCAGTCCAAACAGAAAGGAGTATGCCAACGGCAACCCCGACATTCAGGGATGCCTTCGGACCCCAGAGCGGTATCGAAACCCTGCCCGAGCTCCGGTCGGCCAGATCAAGCGCCGCCGGGCTGACACCAAGCTCCTCTGAGCCGACAATGACTACTCCGTTATCCGGGAAAGGAAACACTTCAATCGGGGTGCCTCCCTGCTCGAGAGCAACAATGGGAACTCCGAGCGTAGAAAGTACATCCAATGGCATGGTATCCAGGGCTATCAGACGGGTAGCGCCCATTGCGCTTCGCAGCGCGCGCGGGTGTGTGGCAGGAGCGGTTTCAGGACTCATCACAACCCGTTCGGCGCCGAACGCCGCGGCGGTTCTGATAATTGAACCAACGTTGAACGGGGACCGGAGATCTTCGAGATAGAGAGAAATCGGGAACCGCGCCGCAGACTCCTCCGAGGAACCCGAATCCTGCGGAGCAAGGAGGTCCCATTCCGCAGGTTCGTCCCCCGTCACGCTGAGAAGGGCATGGCGTAGTCCGTTCAACGCCCGCAGAAGCGGGAGATCCCCCGCATCGCCCCCATTCTCGCCTCCGGACAACTTCTCGACCAGCACTGCGGCGTCGTGGACCCGAGTCGAAAGATCCGGTTCCGCCAGCACAAGTGCCGCCAGAGCACGCAGGAACTCCGCGCCGGGCTCTACATTTCCGGACGCGGAATACGTTCGCTCCACCTCAGCAAGAATACGAACCACCTTTCGCGTGCGGGTACCGGGACGCAAACGTGCCAGTTTTCGAATGGTAATCATGAAGGGCAGATATCGTGTGGTGAGTTAGAACGCCTGCTTGATGAGATCAAAGATCTCCTCCGCAGAAAAGGGAACAGGACTCGTCGCCGACATATCCATGACCGCGGCAATCTCCGCGACGTCATTCATCTCATCCAGGGGAAGGTCGAAATCACGCAGACGGTTCGGGAGATCCAGAACACCTATGAGCCGGCGAATCGCCGAAGATATACGGGAAGCAAGTTGTGAAGGAGACAACTCCTTCACGCTCACCGCAACGGTACCGAGAGACTCTCCGCCGCGACGGGAGGCGACACGCAGATCCTCATCATCCAGGGACTCACCGAGCGCACGTGCGAGCCGTGCAAGCTTCTCCGGACGAACTGAGGCGATGTTGTCGACAATATGTGGCAAAAGAACTGTAGAAACCCACGATTTCGGTATGTCAAACCGTGAATTCAACGCGTATGCTACCGCGCCGCCAACACCCTGGCTGCTCATCGAAAGCCCAATGGCAGCGAGCAACCCCGCCTCCGCGGCACGGGTCCGGGCGCGCTCGTTTCCAGTCGGACGGCACGCTTCAACCACGTTGGAGGAAAGCATTTCAATTGCCTGGAGCAGAGTGGCATCCGAAAGAAAGGACGCCCGCGGGGAAAGGTACCCCTCTATCGAGGCAAGCAGGGAATCCATCATAACCGCCCCGGTGTATCGGGGAGAAAGCGTCAACGATATGCGGGGGTCAATGACGATGAGCTTCGCGATATCCGCGGGAACGCGGATAACCTGGGGAGATTTCGTCTCGTTATCCGTAATAATTACGAAGTCTTTCAGCATGAAATGGTTGCGACAGGAGCTGGGAACCTCGATGTAGGGAAGACAACGCTCACCCGGGCGCAATCCGCCACTTTGAAGGATATCCTCGAGCCCGAGTCGATTGGGTACCGCCATGCTCGCGAGCCGTGCTGCGGTGAGCACCTTCATCCCGCCCATCCCGATGATCATCTGTATCTGACTCGAGCGGGCAAGCGAGATGATTTCGTTGAGGGATTCACTACCCCCGCCAGGAGTCACATCGTCGTAGACAATACAGTGGATGCCGCGCCGTTCGAGCAGATCCTGAAGCCGGGGAACATATTTCGCCTCGCGTAGGGCCGATTCAGTGAGAATGAGCGCGCGCGATCCATATTCCGAGACCGCGCTGGAAACACGCGTCAGCGCATCAGCGCCGAAAATTATCGTTGCAGGAATTCGCAGAATCAGTTCATCCATACGCCTTACCGCGGAATCAGAGCAAAAAAAAGGCAGAGAACGCCTCTTTCTCTGCCTTCTTCCGCCCCTTCTCATCCGGCTGATCACAGAGGTTTAAATGTCAAACAACTCCATTATTCTATCCGCTACGCCGGAAACAACTTTATCGTTTATATAATTCGGGTCCTCGAGTTTCTTCTTCACTTCGGCAACACGGTCCATCCGGACATCCGGAGTCTGGCGAACCTTCTCCGTAGCATTCAACAATTCGGCCTTGACGCGTGCCTCCGTCGAGAAGGCAATAGTGTCCTTGCCGCCGGCTGGAACCTGGCGTTGGTTCTTCTCCGGTTTGTTGTACTTGGAGACTGGATCTATGGGTCCAAGTCTGTCGATCGTCATTACCGAGCCTTCCTTTCATTTAGAAGTATCGACATAACCCCTTTTTATATTAACAGCTTTCAGTGGCTACGTCATCCCCCGGCAACAAGAATGGCAAACTCACCTCGTTGCTGGGCCCGCGAGGAGAATGCTGCGGACACGGCAGCCGCGGTATCCTCCAGATACTCCTCGTGAATCTTCGTCATCTCTCGCCCCACCAGTACGCGCCGCTCGGGTGCCTGGGAGGCAAGCTCTTCAAGGAGCTTCACTATGCGGAACGGGCTCTCGTACAGCACGAAGGCAAGATTCATGTCCAGCAGCTCAGCCAGACGCGTTCTCCGTCTTCCCGCCTTCGGCGACAGGAATCCTTCGAATAGTACACCCTTTCCCGACATCCCGCCAACGCTCATGAGGGCGGTAAGTGCAGAAGGACCCGGCACCGGTATAGCCGTGTGCCCCGCCAGGCGCACGCGACGAACAAGCACAGCTCCTGGATCACTGATCCCGGGAGTACCGGCATCGCTGATATAGGCCAGCGTTTTTCCGGCGTCCAGCTCACTCACGACCCTTTCAGCCGTTCGCTCTTCATTGTAACCGTGGCAGCTCAGCAGTTGTTTGCGAATCTCAAATCGGTTGAGGAGCCTCAGGCTATGACGCGTATCCTCGCATACTATTATATCGGAACTCTTCAAGACTTCAAGAGCTCTTAAAGTAATATCTCCGAGATTTCCGATAGGCGTACCGACGACATAGAGGATTCCCATAGACCCATCATAGCAGAATTGGCACCACGGAGAAGAGGCCTGCCCTCATGAAGTATAACGGAGCGTGTTGATAGGAACCGTGCAGGGTCCAGGGCCAAATATGGGAGAAAATGTCTCCCACCGCCTGACCCACGAGCGCTCTTCAGAGTCAGGAGGCCCCTCGGACGGAAAGGACAGTTTCATCAACACGGTTGTTGATACTGCCTACGGGTTGCGGTGGAGGAGCTGAGCCGTTAGAATTCGACCCGGATGAACGGTCAATTGCTCACACTCATTGTGCTGGCGTGTATCGTCGGTGGCCTCCTTGCAACACTTGTTCACATGCGCCGGGGCAACTACGGCCAGCTTGCCAACAGGATGGCACGAAAAACCAGGGATTCATTTGAAGTATTGAAACCGTGTCCGATCTGTCACACCATGCTCAAACGCGGAGAAACCGTGCACTCCGTCGTCTTCGGAAAGAAAAACGAAGACACGATTGCCCACATCTTCGGCTGTCCTTACTGCTACCCGGACACCGGCACAACTGCGCGCATCTGCCCGGTCTGCATGGAACGACTCCCCGCGGATGGGTATCTCATTGCGCGGATGTTCGAGCGTCCGACCAAGCGGAACGAGGGACCAAAGACCACGCGGCATGTGCACGTGCTCGGCTGCACCGAGTGCAGAAACAAACGGGGTCGCAGGGGTGGGTCAACGGCACTGCGGAAGGACTGACCGGTCCTGTGACAGCACCGTCGGTCCGGTCTGTGGGCAGTTCTCGGCGCCGTTCTTGCGGCAGTATTCTTGTGTTATAATTTGCTGCCTAATTCTCACCGTGACTGCGTAGGCAACGAAGGAGTTATCATGACCAAGCACGCCAGCGCCGGCGCATCCGGCAGTGCCGCACCGGAGCGACTTTCCCGGCGAATCAAGCTCGGATTCGGAATCTGCGATCTGGGCGGAAACCTGTTTTTCACGTTTATCGGATTCTTTCTTCTGGTGTTCCTCACTGACGTGCTGAAACTCAACGCCGCGCTGGCTGGAACGGCGCTGATGATCGGAAAACTGTGGGACGCGGTAACCGATCCTGCTGTCGGATACCTGTCCGATCGTACCCGCAGTCGCTGGGGCCGTCGCAAACCATACATGTTCGTCGGCGCAATCGCCATGGCGGTGCTCATGTTCATAATGTTCATGAACCCGCATATTACGCGGCAGGGTCTGCTTTTTGTCTGGGTCGTCGTCTTCTACTGTCTCGTAAACACCGCGTATACCCTGGTGAACATTCCGTATGGGTCTCTCACACCCGAGCTCACCAGCGATTTCAACGAGCGGACGGTCCTGAACGGGTACCGAATGACGTTTGCGGTCGTCGGCACGCTCGTGGGGGCAGCGTCTGTTCTTCCCCTTGTCGGGATGTTCGGCGGTGGCGCTACTGGTTGGAATCTGACGGGCGGCGTTATGGGCATCATCATCATGGTGACCGCGCTCATTACGATTTCTGTCGTACCGGAAAAGAAGCTGCCACCGCGCGTGGCCACTCCCGGTGGGACGTCGGACGGGGGCGTGCGCGAAGTGTTCCAGTCCTACGGGCAGGTTCTCTCGCAGAAGCCGTTCCTGACTGCACTCTTTCCCTGGACCTTGCATGTTTCCGGCGTGAGCATTATCCAGGCTTCGCTTCTGTACTACTTCGAGCACATATACGGCAACAAGAACGCCTTCACGCTCGCCCTGCTCATTCTTCTCGTGTCTGCAATGGTATTCATTCCGTTCTGGGTGGCCATTTCGAAGCGCATCGGGAAACGGGCAAGCTACAATATTGGCATGCTCACGGTCGCGGGTGCTATCCTGTTGTTCTTTCTCTTCGGTCCAACCCTTGGCGTTCCCTTTGCTTATATCATCATGTTCGTCGCTGGATTCGGCCTGTCCACGCACTATGTAATGCCGTGGGCGATCCTTCCGGACGTGGTCGAATACGACTACGCTGAAAATGGAACACGCCGTGAGGGCGTATACTACGGCATGTGGACCTTTGCAAGCAAGATCGGACAGGCGTTCTCGATAGCAATGAGCGGGTGGATTCTTGCGGCTTTCCACTACCAGGCACCGGGAGAAAACGGGGTGGCCGTGGCGCAGTCGGCGTTGACCAAGCTCGGGATTCGGATCCTGACCGGCCCCCTTCCCATAATATTCTTCATAGCGGGAGTCGTTGTCCTGAGCTTCTACCCCATTACCGCGGCGGCGTACAAAGAGATTCTCAGGAAGGTAAGACTCCGGGAAGAGGGTACACGATAGCTCACGCTGAGCGAATATAGCAAAGATCTTCGGTCCGAACGGCATGTGCCACGGGTGTTGATCCATGGCTGGAGACTCAGCCGGTCGCATGGTCCTGGGCGGCCACGCGGAAGGAATCCGGAGCGGGACGACATCCTCCTTGCGGCATGCCGACCAAAGGTGGTAGATTCTCTCCATGGAAAACATGAAGAGAACCGCCACTTGCGGAGGACTTACGTCCACAGACGCGGGCTCCGAGGTCATACTCAACGGCTGGGTTCACCGCTTCCGCGACCACGGCGAGATAAAATTCATCAATCTTCGGGACCGTTACGGAATCACGCAGGTTGTGGTCGAACAGGACGCGCCGGCGGAGGTACGAGCTCGAGCGGCAGAGCTGAAGTACGAGTACTGCGTGGCCATTCGAGGAATCGTGCGTGGCCGGCCGACCGGCATGATCAACAAGGAAATGGCGACCGGACAAATCGAAGTCGTAGCCACCGAGATTTCCATCCTGACGCGCTGCGAAACGCTTCCGTTCATGATTGACGAAAAGAGCGATGCACGGGAGGAACTTCGACTCCAGTACCGCTATCTGGACCTCCGATCATTTTCCATGCAGCAGAAGATCAAGCTGCGCCATGACGTGACATTTCGTGTACGGGAATTCCTGCACAGCCGCAGTTTCTACGAGATAGAGACCCCGACATTGATCCGATCCACGCCGGAAGGTGCCCGGGACTTCCTGGTTCCCTCCCGCATACAACCGGGTAAGTTCTATGCGCTTCCGCAATCGCCGCAGCTGTATAAGCAGATACTCATGGTCTCGGGTTTCGACAGGTATTTTCAGATTGCCCACTGCTTCAGAGACGAGGACGCACGAGGCGACCGACAGCTGGAACATACACAGATCGACATTGAAATGAGCTTTGTTTCCCGTGACGACGTGTTCGGGCTGATCGAAGGGATGATGAGCCACATTTTTCATCATACTCTGCAGATCGACCTTCCCGCCTCGTTTCCCCGCCTCTCCTACGAAGATGCGCTCAACCGGTACGGATCAGACAAACCGGATCTGCGGTTCGACCTGGAACTTGTGGACTTTGCTGCGATCGCGAAGAAGAGCGACTTTCAGGTGTTCAAGTCCGTACTCGCGGACGCTTCAGGCGCCGTGAAGGCTCTTCGGGTTCCGGACGCCGGAGGGTATTCGCGCAAGCAGATCCAGGAACTCGAGGAGACGGCAAAGACTCTTGGCGCAAAGGGACTTGCATGGATGAAAGTGACCGGTACCGGCCTCGACGGTGGAGTTGCGAAGTTCTTCCCGGACCTCGCAGACGAGGTGTTGCGGGAAACCGGAGCAAAAGAGGGAGACCTCATTCTGATGGTGGGCGATACGTGGCAGAAGGCGTGCCTCTCCCTCGGAGCCGTGCGCTCGCGCCTCGGACGGGATCTGGACCTGATTGACCGGAAATCGTTTCGCTTTGCATGGATCGTGGATTTCCCCCTCTTTGAATGGAACGAGGATGAGAGCAAGTGGGACCCTGCTCACCACATGTTCACCATGCCACAGGAGCGGTACCTCGAAACGATGGAGCAGGATCCCGGTTCGGTGAAGGGCGATTTGTATGACCTGGTATGCAACGGTTTCGAGCTTGCATCCGGATCAATTCGAATCCACGATCCGGAACTGCAGAAGCGGATATTCAATATTGTCGGCTTTTCCCCGGAAGAGGCCGAACGCCGGTTTGGATTCCTGCTCAACGCTTTCCGTTACGGCGCACCTCCGCACGGCGGCATTGCTCCCGGACTCGATCGGCTCGTCATGATAATGGCAGGCGAAAACAGCATCCGGGAAGTCATACCTTTCCCAAAAAATACCGCGGGAATATCGCCGATGGACGACAGTCCGAATTATGTTGATGAGAAGCAGCTCGCGGAACTGAGTATTCGCGTGGTAGCGCCTGACCCCGGCACGACAGGAGGAGCCCATGTATAGGGTACAGACTTTCAACAACATCTCCCACAAGGGACTCGAGTTATTCCCATCGGAATCATACGCTCTGGACAAGAGCGCAGATGAACCTCATGCAATGCTCCTGAGAAGCTTCAACCTGCATGATCACGCAATTCCGGACTCGGTTCTGGCAATTGCCCGTGCCGGAGCAGGCGTAAACAATATCCCGGTTGCCGAGTGCACAAAACGCGGCATTGTCGTTTTCAATACGCCGGGCGCGAACGCGAACAGTGTCAAAGAGCTCGTCATTGCGTCGCTTTTACTTTCCGCCCGGGGAATACACGAAGGGCTTTCCTGGATCTCGTCTCTTTCTGGAAAAGGCGAAGAGGTCGTCAAACTGGTAGAGAAGGAAAAGTCGCGTTTTGCGGGCACTGAGATTCTCGGAAAGAGGCTCGGCGTTATTGGTCTCGGTGCAATCGGTGCAATGGTAGCGAACGCGGCCGTTGGAATGGGAATGGAGGTAATCGGCTACGACCCGTTTATCACCGTCGACAACGCGTGGGGCTTGAGCAGGGCGGTTCGCCGTGCACGGTCAATGGAGACGTTGCTGTCGGAGGTCGATTATCTGACGATCCACGTTCCGTATAATGACGGCACCGCCAACATGATCAACGGCGAAAAGTTCACCCTCATGAAGAAGGGTGTCCGGATCATGAACTTTGCCCGCGGCGGCCTGGTGAACACTCAGGATATTCTTCAGGCCATCGATGCGGGACAGGTTGCAGGATACGTTACTGATTTTCCCGAAGACGGGTTGCTCGGACACCCGCATGTTCTCTGCGTTCCGCACCTCGGGGCTTCCACCGAAGAGGCCGAGGACAACTGTGCGGTCATGGCCGTCCAGCAGCTGAAGACGTTTCTCCAGACCGGCAATGTCCGCAACTCGGTGAACTTTCCCGAATGCCAGATGGACGCAAACCATCGCGCGCGGATCCTCATAGCCAACGAAAACATCCCGAACATGGTAGGCCAGATTACGACGGTTCTCGCAAAGGCGCATATCAACATTGCGGATCTTCTGAATCGACATCGTGATGATGTCGCATACAACATAATCGATATTGAAGGGTCCATCACCGACGCCGTCACGAACGAAATCCGAAAAATTCAGGGAATCATTTCGATCCGGGTCATCGAACATCCGGCGGAGTAACCGCCGTGGAGGTGCTGGTCCCTCGGGTACGGCAGGTCCGCGGCGAACTCAGACTCGCTGCTCTCAGGCTGGCAGCGGCAGGACTCGGTGTCCTGCTCTGCACCGGGGGACTGCTCGAAAGGACATCCGGAATCTCCGAGGCGTTTGCCGGTAGTGTATCCGTCGTAGCAGTAATTTTCGTTTACTCGCTTCTCGTGTTCGTATTGCTCAGGCGGGGCAGCTATTTTCGGATTCTGCCCTTCGTTGTCTCCGTTCTCGACACCCTTGCAATTGCTCTCCTGCTTGTCCTGAATGTCGCGGATCCGGGGGCAACAGGTTCCGGCCTCTTTCCCTATTTCGGTCTCTACTTCATCCTGATCTTCACGACGATCCTGCGGCACGACGAGACTAACACGATCGTGATCTCGCTTCTGGCCGTGACTGCATACGGTCTTTTCAACCTGCTGGTTCAGCGCGCCATGGCGGATGCTGAAATCATCGGGTTCTGTCTGCTCGCTCTGGCCGGAGCGAGCGCAACCTACGTCGCACGCAGTTACTCACGATTCCTCGCAGAATCTATTGCGGCCGAACGAAAATTCCTGGAGAGCGACCTTCGTCTCAAAGGGATTGCGGCGAGCATCCCCGGGATCCTGTTCCAGATTCGAATCCAGATAACCGGACACGTTCGTTTCACCTACGTGAGTGAGTCTGCCTCCACCCTGCTCGGTGTGGAGCCGGGAAAGATCATGGAGAATCCCGGAGCGATCCGCAGCGTCATGTCACAAACCACGTACCGCGACATGCTTGCGCGAATGCAGAATGCCGAAATCATGAGTCGGCCCTGGACCGTGGACGGGGAGTTGCTCACACCAACCTCGGTTAGCGGACCGCGAATCCCGCGTTGGTTTCGATTGCTCATGAAGCCATCGACACTGTCCACCGGTGAGCGGCTTCTTGACGGTATTGCGCTCGATATTCACGAGGCGAAACAGGTGGAGCAGGCGCTCGTGCATGCGCGCAACGCCGCAGTCCGCGCCAGCGAAACAAAAAGTGAGTTCCTCGCCAACGTGAGCCACGAGTTTCGCACTCCGCTAAACGGCATCATCGGCACCGCCGACCTTCTGGCTGAGTCCAGCCTCGATCCAGAACAGCGCGACGCACTCGATACCATCCGCCGATCTTCGGAAACGCTCCTGAACATCCTGAACGACATTCTGGATCTTGCCCGTGTGGAAACGGGAAACCTTGCAATCGAACATCGACCCTTCTCGATATCCGGGGTCATCTACCAGACCACTCACCTCCTGGTGAGCGAATGCTCCGACCGCGGCATAGATCTCATTACCGAAGTTCCGGCAACGATCCAGGATACGGTGGACGGCGATCCAGGCCGGCTCGGGCAAGTACTGTTCAATCTGATCGGCAATGCAATCAAGTTCACGCATCACGGTCATGTGCGCGTCAGCGTCAGTCAGCGGAGAACCCAGATTGGACAGATAGAGACACGCATCCGCGTGGAAGACACGGGAATCGGCATTCAACCCGATGCCATGGATACGATTTTCGAGAAGTTTCAACAGGGTGATCGTACCGCTGCTCGAAGGTATGGCGGGACTGGACTCGGGCTTGCAATATCCCGCCAGATCGTTTCCCTCATGGGAGGCTCGATCACAGCACGGAGCACGCCGGAGAAGGGGTCGGTATTCTCGGTGGAAGTCCCTTTCACCGTCAGCCCGGTGGAAGCACGCGGTCAATCGGCGACGTCCGTCCGCCTCGAGAACTCCGAGAATCGCCGGGCCGTGCTTCTCGACAACCACACCGCACGACGCATCTCCCTTGCGAGAGTCCTTCGCTCGGCAGGATACCACGTTAGAATCTGCGCCGGCGTCTCTGCAGACGCCCAGGCGCTCGACCTGGCGGACACAATCATCGTCTCCTGCAGCTTTCTCTCTAAATGTAATGATGGCGATCTGGAGCTGCTGCGGGGCCGGGCAAGTCGTGTTCCCTGTTTTGTCGCCATTGACCCGGGAGAACAGAGCAGAACATCCACGCTCTACCCCTGGGCGCGTGGATTAGTCCGGTTTCCAATCCGGACAGCCGAAATGCTCCAGGTTCTCGAGTCCGGCATGGCAGAATCGTTCCAGCAATCGGGAACGGAAGTGGAACCCCGTGGTCTGAACGCCGAAGGAAGTCACGAAATCGGTAAACCGGATATGCTTGTTGCCGATGACAACGAGGTGAATCGGACAATCACCGTCCGGATGCTCGGGAGGCTCGGCTTCGACGGGCTCAGCGCGGTCGACGGAAAGGATGCCGTTGAAAAGGCGGAAGCAACACGTTTCCAGCTCATAATTCTCGATTTCCTCATGCCGCGGATGAACGGAGTAGAGGCGGCTCGCGCAATTCGTTCGGGAAGCGCGAACCGGACAACACCGATCCTGCTCCTTACCGGGCAGGGAGTCACGGATACCGACGCGCAGGAGTACGAAAATGCGGGCATTACACGCTGGATGACAAAACCGGTCAGGCTCAACGAGCTTTCACAGGTTACTGCGGAGCTTCTGGGTCGACGCTCCCGGTAGGCGACAGGAATTGCCGGTTGTTGAGTGCACGGTAGGCTCCGTCCATCTGGATCAGTGTCCTGTGAGATCCTGCCTCTACAATCCTTCCATCCTGGATTACGAATATGACGTCGGCGTTGCGGATTGTCGAAAGCCGGTGCGCAATAACGAATGCCGTTCTCCCTTCGAATAGACGATCGAGCGCCTCCTGGATCATCACCTCGGTTACCGAGTCGATATTCGCAGTTGCCTCGTCCATGACAAGTATTGCAGGATCCACGATCACCGCGCGCGCAATGCAGATAAGCTGTCGCTGTCCAACACTGAGATTGGACGCTCCTTCCTGAACAATCGTGTCGTAGCCGTCAGCGAGCGATTGTACGAACCGATCGGCGTTTGCTCTCCTGCATGCCAGCTCGACTTCGCTCCGGGTAGCATTGGGCCGACCGAAACGTATGTTGTCAAGGATGGTACCTGCAAAGAGGAACGGGTCCTGCGGGACAATGGCGAGCTGGCTCCGGAAGGAGTGCTGCGTAACTGAACGAATGTCGATCCCGTCCACCCGGATCGACCCGCTCTCCACATCGTAGAATCTCGAGACGAGATTTGCGATGGATGTCTTCCCGGCTCCCGTCGGGCCAACAAGGGCAACGGTGCTTCCGGACGCGACATCGAAGGAGACCCGTTTCAATACGGGCGCACCCGGCACGTAGGAGAACGAGACATCCTCGAAGGTGACCGCTCCACGAATATGCGGCATCTTCTTCTCTACCTCGGGGTCCTTGACCAGCGGTTCCTCGTCCAGAAGCCGGAAGATCTGTTCTCCGGCCGCCATGGCAGCCTGTGCGGTGGTGTACAGCTGACTGATCTCCCGAATAGGCTGAAAGAAACGGCTCACGTAGGAGAGAAACGCCACGACCACGCCGATCGTCACCGCATGGCCGACGACCGCTGCGCCACCGAACCAGAGTACTATTGCGGTTGCAAGCATGGCCAGAAAATCGACGGTAGGAAGAAAGACAAAGGACAGGGACATTGCGCGGATATTCGCGTTCCGGTTATCGCGATTCACCCGCTCGAACCGATCCTGAGAACGACTTTCCTGGGCGTACGCCTGAATGGCACGCATACCGGAAATGTCTTCCGCAAGTCCTCCAACGACGGACGCCACCGAGCGCCGCGTTTCCCGAAAAGCCGAGCGGGCCCGCCGGGCAAAGAGGCGCGTTGCAATGAGCATGAGGGGAATTACCGCGAAACTGAGCAACGCGAGTCGATAGTCCATTGAGAGCATGATGCCCACCGTTCCTCCGAGCAGGAGGGAATCACCGATCAGACTCACCAACCCTTGGGAAAGCAGATCGTTTATTACCGCAACGTCGTTCATGACGCGGGAGACGGTAACGCCCACAATGTGCGTGTCGTGATACCCGAGGTGCAACTGCTGAAGGTGGGAGAAAAGCCGCTCACGCAGAGAGGCAAGCACGTTCTGGCCGACCCAGGAAAGTTCGTAGCGCTGGCCCATCTCCGCCAGAAAGTTGCCGACAAAAACCAGTACCAGGTAGCCGGAAGTCCATGCCAGACCGCGCAGGTCCCCCGCACCAATGTCCCGGTCTATAGCGACCTTCATGAGGTAGGGAGCAAGAAGACTGAACGAGGTTGAGCAAACCATGAACAGGATTGCAAGTGTCATCCTGCCACGGTGAGGAGACAGAAAATGAAGAAGTCTTCGCGCAATGTGCGGGTCGAACACCTTCCCGTCGTGTTCGACGGCGAGTCCCTGGAGCGATCGCGGCCCCATGCCGCCTGAGGAGCCGATCACGACTCCTCCCCGGGCGCGGCGACGAGCTGCTCGCGACAAATCTGCGCGTACAGCGGGGAGGATTCCACAAGCTCCTGGTGAGTTCCGGTCGCTCCGATCCTTCCATCCTCCATTACCAGAATGATGTCAGCCATGCGAACCGTGCTCAGCCGCTGGGCAATAACGAACGAGGTGCGACCGTTCATGAGAACGGCAAGCGCCTCCTGAATGAGGTGCTCGGTAACCGCATCGACACTCGACGTCGCGTCATCCAGAAGCAGGATGCGGGGATCCTTCAGGAGAGCCCGGGCAATGGAAATCCGCTGCTTCTGGCCCCCTGAAAGCGTTACGCCCATCTCTCCCACCAGCGTGTCATACCCCTGTGTGGCGGCCGCAATGAACTCGTGAGCCTGTGCGGCCCGGGCCGCTGCGATAATCTCATCATCCCCGGCATCCGGACGTCCAAGACGGATGTTTTCCCTGATCGTCGTACCGAACAGCACACTCTCCTGCATGACAATGCCAATCTGGTCACGCAATGAGGAGAGCGTTACTCCCCGAATATCGCGCCCATCGATCAGAATCCGCCCCGCGGTAACGTCGTAGAAACGCGGAATGAGATTCATGATGGTCGACTTGCCCGAGCCGGTTGCCCCGAGAAGCGCAATAACCTGTCCCGGTCGAGCCGTGAAGCTCACGTTGTCAAGAACGGTGCCCCTGCCTGAGTAGGCAAAATCCACATGTTCGAAGCGCACTTCACCGGCAGCCCGTGGAAGAACAACTGCATCGGGTGCCTCCTCGACCTCCGATTCGGCATCCACAATCTCGAAAATTCGCTGCCCCGATGAAATTGCCATCCCGACAACCGGAGCAATCTGACCCATCATGCGAACCGGCTGGGCAAGTTGTCCGAGGTACGTGAGAAACGCCACGAACACTCCGAGGGTCAACGTCCCCGTTGCGATAAGGTAACCACCGTATCCAATTACTACCACAGTGGAAAGATTGGCAATAAGGCTCAGGAACGGACCGTTGATCGCCTGAATCCGTGCAGATCGACGCGAGAGCTCGAACCAGGCGTTGTTCTGGGTCCGGAAGCGTTCTATCTCCGCCTCTTCCTGGGCAAACGCCTTGACCACGCGGGCACCGCGGAGATTCTGCTCAACTCGCGTGGTCAGCACCGCAAGTTGCTGCTGGATCCGATAGGAGAGCGGCCGAATGAGGCTGCCGAAGACAAATGCGCGGTACACGAGAAACGGCATGAGAAGCAGACTGAATACGGCAAGGACCGGGCTCATGAGCACCATGACGATGCCGGTCGCCACGAGCAGGACGCCCCCCTCAATGAGCCGCTGCGTCGCACGTCCGGTCAGGAACCGGATCCGCTCGACATCCTGAATTGCGCGGGAAAGAAGCTGTCCGTTTTCGCTCTGATCGTGAAACGAGAAAGAGAGGTTCGTGAGACGCCGATGAATATCTCCCCGCAGATCGTAGGCGACACTCTGGGAATAGGTCTCGACCAGCCGACCCTGAAAGAACGTCAGAACTCCCCGAAAAAGGGAAAGGATCAATACCAAGGCCGCCCCGAGGCCGAGTACCTGGAGGTTGCCCGCCCGTACTCCCCGATCGATGCTGATGCGAACTGCCTGGGGAATAAGAATGACCAGAGAGTCGATTCCGAGGAGGAGCAGGAAAGCAAGCAACACCTTGCTGTAGTACGGTTTCAGGTGGGCGTAGATCCGCCAGAGCAGTCTCATCGATATGCCTGCCTCCATTGTAACGAAAACACGTTCCGCACGCCACTGCGCTCCGGGACGTGGTGGTTCACGACGCAGTCGATCTCTGATACATTGTGAAAAATGAATCATTTCTACACTGGAGTAACTCTTAACATGTTCAGATATCCGAATCGTCTTCTCTTCGCGCTGATCTCCGCCATCTCTCTCATCATCGGAGCATCGCTGCCCGCGTTTGCCCAACAGAACCTGTCCCCCGGCGTCTACGCAAAAATGGATACCGCCAAAGGCACAATCATTCTCCAACTCGACTACCAGAAGGCCCCGCTTGCGTCCATCAACTTCGCCGGACTTGCCGAGGGAAAACTCGGAACAACCCGCGGCAAAGGCACCCATTTCTACGATGGACTTACCTTTCATCGGGTGGTAAAGGAGCCGAAGCCGTTCGTAATCCAGGGAGGCGACCCGAACGGAAATGGCACGGGCGGACCCGGTTATACGTGGCCCGACGAAATAGTGCCCGGCCTGAATCATGACAGTGCCGGAGTGCTGTCAATGGCAAACAGCGGACCGGACACCAACGGCAGCCAGTTCTTCATTACGCTCGCGCCGGCGCCGTTTCTCGATGGACACTACACCGTCTTTGGCCACGTGGTCAGCGGCATGGATGTGGTCAACAAGATCGAAAAAGGTGATGTGATCAAGAAGGTCACCATTTTGCGCATTGGCCCGAAGGCACAGAGCTTCGATGACAGCCAGCAGGCGTTCGATACGGTAAAAGCCAGGATACTTCAGAATCGACAGGCCGCTGCGGCAGACACATGGAAAAAAGATCTTGCAATCATCAACAAGAAGTGGCCGAACGCGACTGTTGCACCGGATAATATCCGCTACATCGTTCAGAAACCCGGTTCCGGCGCCAGGCCTACAAAGGGTGAGGTCGTAAAGATGGACTATACGGCAAGCCTGCTCGACGGAACCGAATTCGACAGCTCGAGCAAGAGCGGCGCCATTACCTTTCCGGTCGGTGTGGGCGCAATGCGCCTGAAGGGGTGGGACCAGATGGCGATGGACATGAAACCGGGCGAGAAGCGCCTCGTCATTCTCCCTTCGGACGTTGCGTTCGGCGCAGCCGGAGTACCCGGATCGGTCCCGCCGCAGAGTACGGTGGTTCTTGACCTGACACTGCTGTCGGTTACAAAGAAATAGACAACGATCGAGT
>CAZKMA010000006.1:95551-99236 GCA_964553615.1 uncultured Spirochaetales bacterium
TCGAGTTGTCCTAGTCGAGTTGTCGGTATCCCTCACGAAAGTCTTCGAGATACTGTGACAGCTCGCCGGAGCGCTCCTTCAGGAGCAACAGCGTTGAGGCTTCGGTGCCGCTCGAGATGCTCTTCATCCGCGCAAGATCGATCTGCATCTGCTTCAGCGAATTGAGTGCCGAGTTGGTCCGCAGATGAAGCATCTCCTTCTCGTTTTTCAGCTCACGAAACGACTGTTGCTGCTTTTGAATCTGTTCGATCGATCGGGCATACTCTTCGGCAACACGCTGATCGGTTGCAACCCTCCGCCTCTCGGTCAGGACCTGCAGATCCTTCTCGAGTTCTCCGATCGGTATTCCGTTGATGATCTGTTCGAGCTCGAGATCTTTCTGCTCAAGCTCGGTAATCTGGTTCACGTAGGTGTCGAGCAACGGAATGAAGTCTTCGCCGAGCGGAGATTCGCCCTTCCCGAAGGACTTTATCTGGACGACTATTGCTTCACGGATTACCGCAGCCTGGCGACCGACGGACAAATCCCCGGATGAATGAGCTACCGGCCGCCGGCCGGTACCGCTCTGCAGTCGCGCCGACACATCCGCTCCCACATCGCCAAGCCTTTTCTTCAGCGAGCGCTCCTTGCCCTTGTAGACCGGGAAGTGTGAAAAGAGTCCAATCAGCATCCCTCCGACGGGAAAAATAGCCCACGGAAAGGCGGGAGACGTAAGAAGATTCAACATGACCAGAAATCCACTTGCAGCCAGATTGGACACAAGATGCGAGCTCCAGGATTGTCTTACCCGGCTCAACTTGCGAAGAATACCCAGGTGTTCGCGGTTCAGGTTTTCCACGGACTCGATTTCGCGTGCGTCCTTTGCCGTTCGGCGAGCCGATGACCAATGGGTCAGAAGGCCGATTGCCCATGCGCCCGCGGGAATGAGAAACCAGGGGAAGCCGGCGCCGGTGGTGGCCCACACGACGGCAAGCATTGCGTTTACTCCCAGATACGCGGTCAGATGACCGCGGAATCCGTGTCGTGCTCGTTCCGCGCGCTTTGCCACGTAGTCACGATACTCGGCAACGAGTGTTTCGTCGGATCGGTCATCCGTGCCGCCAGGGGCGAAGAAATCCATCCATGACCTGCGCAGACTTCCGAACTCGGCTTCGGGGTCCCATATTCCCGCCCTTCGTTCCGCCCGAACCGCGTCCCGGGCAGCGTGCCGCGCCGCACGGCGCGCTGCGTGTCGTTCGGAGTGCGATGCGCCATGCATCCGCTCAAACTCCCCCGCATGTTCCCGGACATGATTTTCTATTTCCCGGGCAATGCCCTCAGCCCAATGCTCCCATCCGCCCCGATGCGCCGGTTCGGCGGATCTCGTGGCTCGTTCAATCAGAATTCCCTTCGCCACCAGCTCACGGAGAACTCGTTCCCCGTCGGCCGACCGCACATCGAGCCGCTTTCGGGCCTCTTCAATCGAGAGCCGGTGTCCCGAAAGCTTCGTCTCCCGGAGCACCTCTCTCTTCAGGGATTCGGCATTGAAAGGTTCCGCTGCATCATTCGTACGATCCAGGATGTCCGAAGGGTCCATGGCGATTTCGTACGCTTCCACCGGCCGGGATATGTTGTCCAGTCGAATCTCTCCAAGCGGCGAACTCCGCAGATCGACCTTGTCGGATACCAGGTTGTAGACGTCCCGGGAAATACAGATCCTGCCCGGCCGTGCCACAGCCTGCAAACCCGATGCAATGTCAATTCCCTCGCCGAACGCATCGTTTTCCGAAAAAGAGATATCGCCAAGATGGACGCCGATTCGCATCTGCACCCGCTGTCCGGTTTTCAGCGAAGGCAAGATTCTGGTTTCGTTCTGGACTGCAATTGAACACTTGACGGCATTGACGGTGTTGTTGAAATCGAGGAGATAAGAGCCTCCAGCGGCCTTTACGATCTTCCCGCCAAACTGCTCGGTAAAGCGGCGAATGGCGGTTTCCTGCTGCTCCGCCAGCTCGATCGCACCGCTTTCGTTTTCTGCCATCATCCGGCTGAACCCGACGATATCGGCGTAGACGACCGCTGCCAGACGGTACTCATTCTCACCCATATGGTCCAACAATAAATCGGGACTCCGCTTTCGTCAACGGGAGAGAACCGCGTGGCAAAGCCGCCGAAAGCTCCTATACTGAGTGTGGAGTAGCTCATGGCAACCAGCAAGATACGATATGTCTGCAGCGCATGCGATCATCAGGAACCCAAGTGGATGGGCAGGTGCCCGGTCTGCGGGGAATGGAACACGTTTGTGGAATCCGTGCAGACTGCCGCGGGACGAGGCGGAAACCGGAGCACCACTTCGGCCCGCAAATCGCGAACGGCGGACAAACAGATCGTGGCAATGGATTCTATCGAGTCTCGCGATCAGGACAGGTGGCCCTCGGGCATGCAGGAACTCGACCGTGTGCTCGGCGGAGGAATCGTTCCCGGTTCAACGGTTCTCGTCGGCGGTGAGCCGGGAATCGGCAAATCCACGCTGATGATCCAGGCGGCCGCACATGCTCGGCTCCCCGGATCCTGCATGTATATCGCCGGCGAGGAAGCTCCCGGGCAGCTCAAGAGTCGTGCAGAACGGCTCGGAATCGCGGACGCAGACATCCAGATAGTTACCACAACCGAGCTCGAACCGATTCTCCGGTTGCTCGATGAGCACAAGCCGTCCATGCTGGTGGTGGATTCAATTCAGACAATCTTCTCCCGGGAAGCGGGAGACATACCCGGTACGGTGAACCAGATCAAATACTGCGCACTCGAGCTCTCTCAGTGGGCGAGGGAGACGCATGGAACGCTCTTTCTCGTTGCCCACATTACCAAAGAGGGAAGCATTGCAGGGCCGAAGGTCCTGGAGCACCTGGTGGACGCGGTACTCTACTTCGACCAGTCCGACGGCGACACGCGCTTTCTGAGGGCGACGAAGAACCGTTTCGGACCGACCGACGAGATCGGACTCTTCCGGATGCACAGTCGCGGGCTCACGCAGGTTACGGACCCCTCTTCGCTTTTTCTCGTCCGGCGGACCGGCGATCTGCCCGCGGGAGTTGTTGTTGCGCCCGTGTATGAGGGGAGCAGGATTCTCCTTGTCGAAATCCAGGCACTCACGGTACCCGCCAAGGGTGGCATTTCCCGTGTTTTCTCCGAACGGGTGGACTCGGGCCGAGTCTCCCGGCTTGCGGCAATACTTGAAAAGCACGTAGGACTGCGTTTTTCCGACCAGGACATTTACGTGAACGTTGCCGGCGGGATCAAACTCACCGAGGTCGGTGTTGAGCTTCCCATCGCCCTTGCGCTCTACTCGGCGCGAACGGGAATATCACTCGGGCAGGGTCTTACGGTTACCGGAGAGCTCAGCCTGGCAGGAGAAGTGCGCCCCGTCTCGGCACTGCGCAGGCGTATCCGTGCCGCCGCGGAACTGAAGTACACGCGCTGCATCGGCCCTGAGGGCGATCAGGAAAACGGAGAATCCGGGGAGACATGGATTCGTGTCGACGGTGTAGCGGCCGCCATACAGGCGGCGTTCGGCGGAAAATCCGGCAAAGCCGGGGCCCCGAGCGAAGGGAACCCCACGCGCACCCGTTAGCGTATCATCGCGCTGACTTCGCGTATCATCGCGCTGACTTCGCGTATCATCGCGCTGACTTCGCGTATCATCGCG
>CAZKMA010000006.1:99336-105209 GCA_964553615.1 uncultured Spirochaetales bacterium
GCGTATCATCGCGCTGACTTCGCGTATCATCGCGCTGACTTCGCGTATCATCGCGCAAGGAGCGCGGTCAAAAACGGTATACCCAGAAACGTTCCGATGGCGCTGCCGACCGACGACAGGAGAAACACCAGCAGGATATGCGTTATCCGGTTCTTGAAGAATCCCTTTATGCTTCCAATCTGTTCCTGCAGGAGCTCGACATCCTGAACGCGCGGCTTGCGGATTACGGCCTCGAGGAGCCCTGCGAACATCCCCACTCCGATTGTAGGATTCAGCGATGTCAGTGGTGATGCGACGAAACAGAGAAGAATTGTGAGCGGATGCGCAAGGGCAACGAGGGCACCGAGGGCAGAAAGTGCGCCATGAACGATGACCCAGAGCAGCATCATGTTGAGAGTCATCTGCCAGCCGGCACGAAAGAAGCCGAGTACGAGCAGACCCAGGACGACCGCCGGAATGGCCCACGGCAACACTTTGGAGATCTTCCCGCGCGGTGGAACCGTGCTGATTTCAGTCAGATCGCGATCAAGCTCTCCGGTGGACAGGTCCTCTATCCTTCGAACAATACCCGGCACATGACCTGCGCCGACAACCGCAACTACCCGCTCCTCAGTCGTCTCGAAGATGCTCGTTGCCAGATAGCGGTCCCGCTCATCAATGAGGACCTCTTTTACGGCCGGAAGATAACCCGCAAGCTCTTCCATCATTCCTTCGAGCGCGCTCTTCTGTTTCAACGCCTCAATCTCTTCGGCGCTGAGTTTCTCATTCGTAAACACCGAGCTCAAGAGCGCGGCGAGCATCTTGTTCTTTCCCCAGAGGCTCGACTTTCCCCACGCCCGCCGGAGCGTGACCTGGATATCTCGGTCGCACAGAGAGAATGGAATTCCCCGCTCCTCGGCAATCCGGACAGACTCAATCATCTCTTCCCCCGGACGCACGCCCAGGTCCAGACCCATTCGTTTCTGGAAGGACGAGAGTACGAGGTTGCCGAGAAGCAGAAACCCTTTTCGCTGGCGAATAACCTGGTAGATGTCCACACCCGACCAGTTCTCGCCCTGCATGATTGAGTTGTACCGCGCCTGATCTATTTCGACGCAGATACGACCGGGGTTTTCCTCGGAAATTACGCGCGAAACCTCGTCGACACTCTCGCGCGAGACGTGCGCGGTGCCCACAAGAATGATTTCGCGCTCTCCGACGCGTACACGCGTGACGGTATCGTTTGTTGTTTCCATGATTCCTCTGATTATACCTCCCGCCCCATGGCGCGGAGGAATCGATTTCGCAGGCCCTGCTCTCCCGGGAAAAGGTCACGCGGGATGCTGCCGCCGCCCATGTGAACGTGCCCTCCCCCGGATCCGATCCCGTCAAGCGCACGGCGTATTACCACATCTGCAGGACGTGCATTGTCCTCGCTCCGAACGGAGAGACGATACACGTCCCGATCCGGCTCCAGGACCACGGCAAAGTGAATCTCCCGCAGACCGAGAAAAAAATCGGCCACAAGAGCCATGACTTCGGGCGTGCACTCCTTCTGGATCGGAACGAAACAGAAGTCATCCGCAACCACGCAGGAATTGATTGCCTCTCGAAAGACCGACAGATCATTGAGAGAAAGCGAGCTTTTCAGCAGACGGCTGCCGGTTTCCCAGTCGCCCTGAAAGAAGAGACTGGAAAACGCCTCGAGATCCACAGGGGCAACCCCGCGGGTCATGAACGCGGTGTCCATCATTATGCCCATGAGAAGCGTTGTGGAGACCGCGGGCGGCATCTCGGCGTTCACGCCGCGATAGTACTCATAGATGATGGTGGAACAGGAGCCGTACTCCGGCCGGATATCATAATAGGGAGTGGATGGTTCATCCGGTGGCTCGTGGTGGTCGATTACCCCGACCACATCGACGGGAAGCCCGGTAACGTTCCGGTTCCCGACAAAACCATCAACAAGCACCAGCTGCGTTCCCGGCTCTATTTCAATGTCGTTGACCGACTGGATCGGAATCTCAAGGAGTTTTATCGTCTGATCGAGTGAGTTGCTCTGAATTGTTCCACCGTAGCAGAGTCGGTTTTCCACGCCCTGCTGTTCCAGAAGGATTCCGAGCGCATACGCGCACGCAACCGCATCGTGATCGGGAAAATCGTGGGCCTGAATCAACAGGTCCCGATGCTGGTCTATATGAGCAATGAGCTCTTCGATCCCTTTCATTTCGATTCAGCCTGCCCGCTCACGATCCAGGTTGCCAGTCTGCTTTCCAGCAGCTGTGGAAAATCCTTCTTCTTGATACCGAGGAGAACCGTCTGGGCAAGATTCTTCTGCCCGTTCAAATGGTACTGGGCACCGAGAAAAAAGAGCATCTTGGTCTTCAGGACCTCGTCTTTGAGCGCCATGACCTGGTGGAAAATCTGGGTGTCGTTGTGTGGCTGCAGGTAGAATCTGCCCATTTCGTAGTAGAGCGACTTGCGGGAAAAGTCATTGATTACTCCCGAGAGGTACGCCTTCGCACCTTTTTCATTGCCCTGAAACTCGTAGCACAAGGTCACGATAAGCGGATAGGAAAAATCTTCCTTCTGCGCGGCAAACGCTTTCTTGAACATTGCCGTCGCTTTTTCCCAATCCCTGTCCATGAAGTAGAGCGCCCCGGTAAGGCCGTAGATCGGATAGTAATCAGGCCGGATCGACAGTGCCTTCTGGTAGTCGGCCAGAGCCTGATTCCTTTTTCCCAGCACATCGTAGACCTGCCCTCGGTATACGTAGCTCAGAAAGACCCCCGGATCAAGCGATATCGCCCGGGTGAAATCGGCGATCGCTGCCTCCTCTTTCCCGTTCCGTGCGCGGATTCGTCCGCGATCTATGTAGTGCCAGACATAGTTCGGATCGAGCCGGATGGCTTCATTCAGGTCTTTTTCCGCGGCGGCGTAGTCTCCGTTGTCGGCTCGCTCGCGGCCACGATCCACATATGCGAACGAAAACTTCGGCGCCACATTAATTGCCTTCGACAGCACCTTGTCGGCCTGATCGAGCTTTCCCTGATACATGAAAACGCTGCCAAGCCCAACGAGTGCAACGATATTCTCCGGATCGTGTTTCAGACTTGTCTGAAAGGCGCCCTCGGCACGGGAATAGTGCTGTTGCGACAGGTATAACTCCCCAAGAGCCGCATGCGCCCTGGAGTCGTCGGGAGAAGCTGCAATGACCTGCTTCAGAAGGGTTTCCTGACCCGCCGTATCTCCCGTGCCTCCGACCGCGAGGGAGAGATCATACAGTGCGTCCACATTCGCCGGGTCCTTCGCTATAACCTGCCGGAGAACCTTCTCGGCGTCCGTGAAGCGCTGGGCGGACAGATAGAGATTTGCCAGCAGAATCTGTGTCTTCGGGTCGTCCGGATTGGACAGCCTGGCCTTCTGGTATGCCGCTATCGCCTTTTCCGGGTCACCGGCGGCAATGAAGTTGCTTATGCTCGTATATGCCTGTTGCTGCGTTTCTTCGGGCGGTTGCCTTGAAGCCGTTTCCGGTTTCTTCGAGGCAGCCTGCGACGCTGCGGAGGAGGATTGTGTATTCCGCTGCGGCGTCGCACAGGCACCGAGAAGGAGCGCAGCGACGATTGCGGCGGTCAGCAGATCGATCAGTCCGCGTTTGGTCCGTAGTATTGCCAAAATCATTCTCTTGTCGAATTGTCCTCGAGAAGCCCAATAGGGCGCCCTGAATTGTCGGCAGCGACAATTCAGGCGTCCATCATAACGTGCATGGGGTGTTTGTACAAGAACGGCACAAAAGTGGACCTGAATGTCCTTGCCGGGCCGGAAGGAGTGCCTTCTTGACCGGACGGCGGGTGCCGTGCAACCATCCATCGGGTGGAAACAGAACCGACCGCCTTTTCAATTCTCCGTCATCCGCATTTCGGTCGCTTCGTCCTTTCCCGCGTATCGAGCACCCTCGCCTCACAGTCACTTGCGGTGGCGGTGGGGTGGCAGATCTACGCACTCACCGACAGCACCTTCTATCTCGGACTCGTCGGGCTTGCTCAGTTCCTGCCGATGTTCCTGCTGACCATTGTCGTGGGACACGTCGCGGACCGAAGCGACCGTCGGAAAATCGCGCGATTGTGTCAGTTCATCGAGGCGGTGGTCATTGCGCTTCTTGCAGCGGCGACCATCGGCGGGTGGATAAGCTCCGGGATGATCCTCGCGGGCGTGTCGCTGTTTGGTGCAGCGCGGGCGTTCGAGGGTCCGAGCATGCAGGCGCTGCTCCCCGGGCTGGTAGGCCCGACAATCTTTCCGCGCGCTACCGCATGGTCCACATCGGCATCGCAGACGGCAGCCATCATCGGCCCCGCCCTCGGTGGCGCGCTCTATGTTGCCGGCCCGGCGGTGGTCTACGGCGTTTCCGCCCTGCTTCTCGTCTGCTCGGCAATACTCGTATCCACAATCAGGCTCGAGCAGTCTCCGCCGAAGCGAGAACCTGCAACTCTTCGCTCGGCCCTGGCAGGTCTTGCCTTTATCCGAAGCAGACCCGCCATCCTCGGCGCGATATCGCTCGACCTCTTCGCCGTGCTCTTCGGCGGCGCGACCGCTCTGCTTCCCGCTTACACCCGGGACATTCTCTCCGTCGGACCGTGGGGTCTGGGGCTCCTGCGCTCGGCGCCGTCTGTCGGGGCGGTTGCAATGTCCATACTGCTCGCGCACCGGCCGCTTCGCCGCCGCGTAGGACGAACCATGCTCATTGCCGTGGCGGTCTTCGGCCTTGCGACAATCCTCTTTGCCGTATCGAGATCGTTCACCGTGTCGCTCGGGGCGCTCATCATTCTCGGCGCAGCCGACGTCATCAGCATGGTCATCCGATCGTCACTGGTCCAGCTCCGCACACCCGACGAGATGCGCGGCCGGGTGAGCGCGGTGAACTCGCTCTTCATCGGAACATCCAATCAGCTCGGTGAGTTCGAATCCGGCGTGACCGCCTCGTGGTTCGGCCTGGTCCCGGCGGTCATAATCGGCGGCGTGGGGACACTCCTGGTGGTGCTTGTCTGGTCGCGGCTCTTCCCCTCGCTTGCGGCGGCCGATCGGCTGGAGGATGAGTCCGAAGTGGGTACGCAGGATACGCGGTAGATCAGGCAGGCCTCGGTCCGGAAACCTTCGGTAGCCGCCCCGTTTCTCTCTAAAGCCTTCCGAAGATACACTTGTTCATCCTCCCCGTCGGGCGTAGGATGAAAGTTACCACGCAGATACGTCATGCAGAACAGACGCTTGCTTGCCGTTCGCTTGTTTCATAGCCTGTTTCGAGGAGGTGAACATGAAGCGCAGGATGCCGATCTCACTGCTTCTGATTGTGCTGCTTCCGGCAACTCTTGCCGCGGCGGGCCGTTCGGAAGAGCAGCCCGCGGGCGATGTGCCTCCGGTCACAGCCGGCGGCTCGCTCGGGATCGATGTCGTCGGCGGGCTGCACGTAACCGGCACCCCGATCGATGTAAACCTGGACGAGTACCGTCTCGAGATCTCGGGTCTCGTCGATCGGCCGCTTTCTCTTGAGTTCTCCGACATCCGGGCAATGCCGGCAGTACATCGCTCCGCCGTACTGATATGTCCCGGTTTCTTTCGCGACAAAGGCCTCTGGACCGGGGTGCCGCTTCGCCTGCTCCTCGAGCGCGCCGGCGTTCGCCGGAACGCGGGTTCGGTCGCCTTCCGGAGCATCGACGGAAGCTACGAGCAAACCCTGCCCATAAAGACCGCGACGTCAGACGGAGTCTACCTCGCGTATGAGTTCAACGGAAAGATCTTCGACCGACGCAACGGCTATCCCCTGCGGCTCGTCGCCGAAGGCGAGCCCGGATCGGTATGGGTGAAGTGGCTCGGGGAGATCGAGGTCCTCGCAAAGTAGC
>CAZKMA010000007.1:0-71386 GCA_964553615.1 uncultured Spirochaetales bacterium
TAGCCGACGCAATCGACATCTCTTGCCTACCGATTTTATTACAAGCTTCGTAGCACCTATCTTGAATTTCCAAAGAGAACGCCCTATCTTGAGGTGGCGATGGTCAATCCTTCATCAACCACAATTACACAATCCGACCTCTCTGATCGTGCTGTGCCGGCACCCCATGTGAGTGTGGCCCCGATGATGGATCGGACCGACAGGCACTACCGCGCGTTTATGCGGTTGATGACTCGGAGAACACTCCTCTATTCGGAAATGATCACCTCAGCGGCCATCGTGCACGGTGACCGGGATCATCTCCTGGGATTTGACGAAATCGAGCGGCCGCTCGCGCTACAACTCGCCTCCGATGATCCGGCCGAGCTTGCGCTGGCAACCCGGATTTCCGAGGCATACGGGTACGACGAGGTCAATCTGAATTGCGGCTGTCCGAGCGACAAGGTCCAGGAGGCGCATATTGGCGCCTGTCTCATGGCTGAGCCGGACCTTGTGGCACGGCTGGTAGAAGCCATGCGCTCGGCCACGTCAAAACCGATTACGGTCAAGCACAGGATCGGAATTGACGACCTGGACCAGTACGAGGATCTTCGGCGTTTTCTGCGCATCGTGCGCGAAGCGGGGCCGGTCCGATTCACCGTTCACGCTCGTATCGCTATTCTCGCCGGTTTGAGCCCAAAGGAGAACCGGGAGGTTCCGCCTTTGCGGTACGAGGATGTATACGCACTGAAGCAGGAGTTTCCGGACCTTTCTATCGAGATAAATGGCGGGTTCACGACCCTTGATCAGATTGCAGAAGCGCTTCACCGGGTGGATGCGGTCATGGTCGGGCGCGCCGCGTATGACAATCCGTACATGTTTTCAGAGGTGGATGGGCGTTTTTTTGCGGATACACATGTCCCTGTTTCGCGTCGCGAAGTTGTCGAGGGGCTTCTTCCCTACGTTGAGCGATGGGAACGGTCGGGTTTGTCTCCGCATCGGATTCTTCGACATACGCTCGGTCTGTTTCTGGGGCGCCCCGGATCGCGAAAGTGGAAGCAGCTGTTGAGTCCTCCTGCGGTAATGAGAAGGTCCGGTGTGGAGACGCTGAAGGCGGCCCTCGACGTGCTTCCCCAGGACATTCTGGATGAACGTCCTTGAGCAGTTTCTGGCCTCTCGTGACGCTGGTCGGGTACTGGACGTTGCAACCGGGGATGGGGAGTTCATCGAGGTCCTGATCGCTCACCTGCGCAGTTTTGTTCGGATAACAGGGATCGATATCGACGAAAACCTCCTTTCGGATGCTCGCCGCAATCTGTCATCCCGCGACATTCGATTTCGCCGCGCCGACGCTCTGGCGTTGCCGTTTCGCAGCGGGACATTCGATACGGTTACCATCTCCAACGCCCTGCATCATATTCCCGATCCGGCGACGGCGCTTCACCAGATCTGTCGTGTGCTCAAGATAGGCGGAGTGGTGATTATCCAGGAGATGGTCTCGGATGGTCTCACCGCCGCTCAGCAGATTGTTTCGGATCTTCATCAGATCAAGGCACAGGTGGACGAAATGCTCGGAATTCCTCATCGGGCGACCTACACCCGAAGGCAGATCATGGATGTAGTGGAGCCTTCCGATCTTGAGATCACCCTGGTCGGAGAGTACCAGGAAGAGATGGATAATCCTCTCGACAGGAAACGGATCGAAGGCAGCCTCGAGTTTGCGTTCAGTTATCTCGAGCACATTGTCGGTGTACCGGATGAATACGGCCGTTTGCGCCGGGATCTGCTCCGGGTGAAGGAACAGGCCTTTCGCACGGGCTTTGAAATGCCGCCGGAGTACGTTATAACCGCGGTGGTCAATCGTCGTTCCACCGATGAATCCGTATATTCTACGTAGTGGAGGCTGAATGAAATATCGTACTCTTGGCAGCTCGGGTCTGCGCGTCAGCGTAGTGGGTCTTGGAACGTGGCAGTTCGGCGGTGAGTGGGGAATGGACTTTGCTCAGTCGGATGTGGATGCAATCATCGATGCAGGAAGAGAGCAGGGGATAAACCTGCTGGACACTGCGGAGTGCTACGGAGACCATCTGTCCGAACGCCTGGTCGGGAACGCAATTCGACGGGACCGGGAGCACTGGGTGGTTGCCACCAAGTTTGGTCATAAATACACCGTACCCTTCGAGCGTGATCAGCTCTGGACAGCAGAGGATGTTCGAAAACAGCTCGATGAATCACTGAAGAGTCTCGGCATTGACTACATCGATTTGTACCAGTTTCATTCCGGTCCCGACACGGCATTTGACAACGATGAATTGTGGCAGATGCTCGAAAAGCAGAAAGAAGCGGGGAAAATACGCCATATAGGTGTATCAATCAGTCCGAACACAAACATCTATCAGACACAGAACGCAAACCGGGTTGGCGCGTCCGCGATTCAGGTGGTCTACAACAGGCTCGATCGTGCGCCGGAGAGCGAGGTCTTTCCTGAGTGCACTCGGCAGAATCTCGGGGTTCTGGCCCGGGTTCCTCTCGCCAGCGGATTCCTGAGCGGCAAGTATCGTCCCGGTGCCCGTTTCGGGGCGGATGATGTGAGGAGCAATCGTGAGGCGGAGAAGATAGATGCGCTTCTCGAGGAGGCCGAGAGGATCCGTTCGAACGAGTTGCCTGAGGGCGTGAACATGGCTTCCTGGGCGCTCGCATGGTGTCTGCGACACGAGGCGGTTACCTGTGTTATTCCCGGTTGCAAGAATCCCGAACAGGTTCTGGCAAATGCGAAGGCGGTTGACCTTGTCGAAGACGGTCATCCTCAGGAAGTGTGAGGCCGGAAGTTGAGCGATTTCGGCTCTCCCTCATCAGCAACACGGACAAACGGCTTTCATCATGTGGCTATGCGCGTCCGGGACTATGACCGTACGGTCCAGTTCTACTGTCGCGGTCTTGGTTTCACTCAGGTGCGCGAATTGAAGTCGAACGGCACCAGAACGAGTCTGCTCGATGTCGGAGGCGGAGCGTACCTGGAGATTTTCGAGCGGAAGCCATCTTCGTCTCTGCTCGGGAATGAGTCGATCACGACGACAGATCCGGGTGCTGCGTTGCTTCATTTCGCGGTACGTACAGGCAACTGTGATGCTACGCTCGAACTCGCGCGGAGAGCGGGGGGCGATGTGACAATGGAGCCGAAGGATATCGAAACTCCGGGCAACCCGGTCTCCCGCGCAAGAATAGCCTTCTTCAAGGGCCCGGACGGGGAAACGGTCGAGCTGTTCGAGGAGCGGCCCAGCGCGTAGACATCCGACTACCGCCTTCTCATGCCCGGGAAGCCGTTGGGGGAGCGGGTTTTTCTTTGTGGTCGCGCGTCCTGCCGAAGAAACGGCGGACAAGAGAAAATAGATCCCCGCGGCCGGTTGCCCGGAATGTGGTGTTCGAAAAACTCGTTATGTCCTCTTCCTTTCCGACAACGAGCATGACATCATCTTCGCGGAAGATGTAGGTTGGAGGGACAAATTCGTATTCCTCGCTGCCAGATCGACTCACTGCAATTGCGTTTACCCGGTTGTTCCTGCGCAGATCAGCTTCAATCAGGCTCTTTCCGGCAAGTCTGTTCGGAATCCCGACTTCGGCCATGACGAGCCCTTTACTGATTGGCATGTAGTTGAATACTGTCGACAGCACCAGGGGCGGAGCAATCCGGCGCGCAGCTTCCTTGTTGGGGAAGACAACCTGATGCGCTCCCACAATCTCGAGGATTTCGCCATGCTGGTCGGTTTCCGCTTTCACGATTATCCGCTTTACACCCATCTTCTTCAGATAGTTAACCAGGAGGATGGATGCCTCTATGCGGTCTCCCAGGTCAATGACCACTGCGTCGATGTCTTCCGGGATAATCTTGCGGATGGTCTCTTCTCTGAGCACATCGGCGACATAGGACGAGGCCACATGGTCCTTGTACATGTCAATTATTTCCCGGTCTTTGTCGACGATGAGAATTTCCGCGCTGCTGCCGAGGAGCTCTTCGAGCATTCGCTGGCCAAAGTTGCTCAGTCCGATAATTGCGAACTGTTTCATAGGTGCACTATAGTAGCGCGGCGTTGAAAGTTGCACAATATCGGTGCTATCGAATCAGATCGTGCAGTTTTCGAGTCAGAATTTGCTCATGAATCAGGAATGCGTTGAGCTCGGGTCCGGCCAGGATCTGCTGCGGCGGAAAGTTCAGCGTTTCCGGATTTACCGGTCGTCCCCACAGATGAACCTCGTAATGCACATGAGGTCCCGTCGACTCGCCGGTGGATCCTACGTACCCGATTACCTGACCCTGTTCCACCTTCTCGCCGACATGGAGGCCCTGCGCGTATCGTTGCATATGGGCGTAGATAGACTCGTAGCCGTTCACGTGGCGGAGCATGACGTGGTTTCCGTATATCGGGTCGAAGCCGCGGTACTCCACTACGCCGTTTCCGCCCGCTCTGATGGGCGTGCCCGGATACGCACCGAAATCGACGCCCCGATGAAAGTCTGTGTATCCACCGCCGTAAATGGGATTGATGCGCCATCCGAAAGGAGAGGTTATCGGAGCACCGGGGATGGGAGTCTTCAGGAGCGCCTTCCGAACGCTCAGTCCACGGGGGTCGAAGTAGTTGATGTGACCGGAGGAACCGGTGAAACCATACATCGTGAGAGTTCGGTCACGAAGCACGAGGCGGCCCATGAGAAGATTCCCGGGCTGCACCGGTTTCCCGTCGGTGTCTACGCGTTCCTGCCACAGGACGCTGAACTGATCACCGGGTGCGATGTCGCGCTGGAAGTCGATGTTGAATCCGTACATGTCGATCATTTGCATGAGGACCTGGACGGGAACTCCGGATTTCAGCCCGTCGGCATAGAGGCTGCTTTGGATTTTTCCGGTGATCGCCTCGTCTCGGACGAGAGTTCGGCGTGCACTGATTGCCGCCGAGAAGTTCTGGTTCTCGTCCCGGGTAACGGTCAGCTCCCGGAGTCGGTCAATCTGGAAGTGAAGCGACAGGAGGTAGAACGGTACTTCGGGGTCGAACGAAAGGGAAATTGTCTGTCCGGGCTGCAAGAGGGTAGGTTTGTAATATTTCGAGACCGTATCGATAATGCCGAGTACCTCGGTCTGATTCACACCAAGATTGAGCAGCACCTTTGAGAGCGAGTCGCCTTTCTTGATTACGATTGTCTTTGTTACGGGTTGCGGCCTGGTTGCAGGCAGCTTTCCGGTGCTCGCTTTTGTCACCGGCGCGACCGCAGAAGCGCTCGGGGATGTAACGAAAGCTCCCGCAAAAACGAGGATACCAACCGGCAAGAATGCCGCCAATGCGGGGAGAACCAGTCTGCCGCCGACCAGAATACTTCGTTGTTTCATAGTTACCTATTGCCTTATCGGGCATCAATCGCAACGGCTTAACTGGATCTGGCCTGGTTGGCGAGATTTCTGTTCCGCAATCCGGAGGACTTCCGGATCAATTTCGGCCACCGCGTTTTTTTCTTGCCGGGTAGGAGCGTTCGGCAACCGCCTGACCGTACCGCCATCTGTGGCGCAATCATTACCGCCTGACCTATTTTGGCAATCATCTCCAGGGAGCTGCCGAAATGCCCTGGCACAATCAGGTTCGCAACGAACTCGAAAATCATCATACCCGGGCTGGTGATGAGAACTACGCCGCGGGGCGCGTATCGCTTCCCCTTTATGCTGGAATTGTAAGCGATGGCGTATCCAATGTCCACTTTTTTCTTCGGTTTGACATGTGCAGGGGCGGATGATATAACGAAGACGCGAGCGGGCATTTTCTGGAGGATGGCGAACAATGGGCACAGACCTACTTCATCGTCGATCGGCAGGTGTTCTCCTTCATCCAACCTCACTTCCATCCCAATTCGGCGTCGGCGATCTGGGCCCCGCGGCGCGGGCATGGGTCGACTCCCTGAAGCATTCACGCCAGCGCTGGTGGCAAGTTCTTCCATTTGGGCCGACGGGATACGGCGATTCGCCGTACCAGAGCTTTTCCGCATTCGCGGGGAATCCAATTCTCATAAGTCCGGAGCTCCTGCGCGACGATGGACTCATCACCGAGGGCGAGCTGGAAGAGGCTCGAACCCTGTCCGGACGAACTCCTTCCGTACGGATATCCTACGGCGAGGTCTTACGCTCCAAGGAACAGATCCTTACCCTGGCATTCGATCGGTTCATGCGGAATGGAAAACGGGCCATTCGGGACAAGTTCGATGAGTTCTGTTCGAGTGAACGCGCATGGCTGGACGACTACGCGTTATTCATGACGTGCAAAGGCGAGTACGGTGGGGCCGAATGGCTCAGATGGGACCGTGAACTTGTCATGCGGGAACCAGGCGCTCTCCGGTCGGTTGCCAGCCGCGCGGCTTCCACGCTTCAGTTCCACCGATTTGCGCAGTTCCTTTTCTTCCGTCAATGGGAGGACCTGAAAAAGTACGCGCAGGTGCGTGGAATCGGGATTATCGGTGATCTCCCGATCTTCGTTGCCGGAGACTCGGCGGACGTATGGTCCAATCCGGAGCTCTTTCGACTCGATAGCGAACGAAGGCCGTTGTCCGTTGCTGGTGTTCCGCCGGACTATTTCAGTGCTACCGGGCAGCTCTGGGGTAATCCGGTCTACGACTGGAAGGCGGCCCGGGAGAGCGGATACCAGTGGTGGATAGATCGCATGGCAGCTCTGTTGCGCCGTGTCGATGTTGCACGAATCGATCATTTTCGCGGTTTCTGCTCCTGCTGGGAGGTTCCGGCCGAAAGTCGCACTGCTGAACCCGGGAGGTGGGTCCCTGGTCCCGGAGCCGATCTGTTCGATACCGTCGCGGCAGCTCTTGGCCGGCTTCCCTTCATCGCCGAGGATCTCGGTGTTATTACGGACGATGTCCGCGCCCTTCGCCGGCGGTTCGATTTCCCGGGTATGCGGATACTCCAGTTCGCGTTCGGCGGGGCAGTGGAAGAACGGTTTCTTCCGCACAACTACGAGGCGAATACGGTTGTCTATACTGGAACGCACGACAACGACACAACCTGCGGATGGTATGCCGCAGCGACGGCGACAGAGCGCAAGTCCCTTGCCCGGTACGTCGGTGAAATTTCCGGTGCCGTGCATTGGGACCTTATCCGCCTTGGATGGGCCTCGGTGGCTACGCTGGCGCTTGCACCTGTGCAGGATGTGCTCGGCCTCGGTTCGGATGCGCGCATGAATGTTCCGGGAACCTCCTCGGGGAACTGGACATGGAGGCTGGATCCGGACGCGCCCATCGATGATGCGATGAATCAGTTGCGCGAGTTGACTGAAACCTACGGCCGGGTCACGGAAGAGGAACCGGCTCAGGATCGAGGGCGCGAAACCCCGAATCAGAACTGAAGGCAATCCGCGGGGTAGGGCGTACGCAATCCGCCGGTAGACCAATGAGGGAGAGCGGCGTCTGGTAGCCAAGTGCAGACAGCGTCTTCTCGTCGCGGACTCCAAGGGAAAACAGCACGTTCATGCACTGGAGCATGGCGCAGGATGAACCGACAAGGCACTGCTTTCGCGCGTTGTACAGTCGTCCGCTGGGCTCGAGGACGGCGCGATTTCGCATGACGCGATATTCGCCCGGGGGCAGTCCGGCAATTGGTGAAGAGTCGCTTATGACTGCGAGTTTGTCCGGAGTGCGCGTCTTCATCAACAGATGAATCACCGATTCGGGGATATGGTGGCCGTCGGATATGAAACTTGCGGCGAGCGCTTCGGCAGCAAGTCCATCGATTACCGGGTTCGGATGACGTTCAAGACGTGCCGGGACGGCGTTTCCGAGATGTGTCAGTCCGGTCGCGCCGGCATGCATTGCGCTGTGCAGTTCGGCGGAGAGCGCAAGATGGTGACCCAGGAATACCACCACCCCTCGTTTGCGCGCGTGCCTGATCAGCTCTTCGATTCCGGGTACGCCGGCAGCAACCGTTATCATCAATGTGGTGTCTTCCGCCAGCGCGAGAAGTGTGTCCAGGTACTCGATGTCGGGTGCTCGCACGAAGCGCCGTGTGTGCGCGCCGACCGCACCGGCGGCACGAGATATGAAAGGGCCCTCGAGATGCAGCCCGAGCAGAACTCCCTCGTGGCGCCTGCTGCGGATAACCCGCGCCCACAACGGGAGTATCGTACGATAGGTTTCGGCCGAACTGGTAACAATGGTCGGGAGAAAAGCCGAGGTTCCGGCGCTGGTGAGCATTCGAACCGAATTGTCGATATCGGATTCTGTCAGTCTCGGATCCGAGAAGTCGACACCGCCGTAACCGTTGACCTGAATATCCACGAAGCCGGGGATCATCTATGAATGCTCCTCTTGCGTGCGCGCGAGCAGCGAAGCCGATTGAGACTCGAGAAACAGCTCGCACCGCGGGTGCGTTTGCAGAATGGATGCCGGACACGCCGGACTGACTGGTCCGTCGACCGAGCAGCGGACTGCTACGGCCTTTCGAAGATCGGGAACCGTAGCAACGATGTTTTCAGAGGATAGAATCTGTCGTACGGACATCGAGATTGCCTTGCGGGGAACGTCGGTGATGGATGGAAACCAGCCTTCACCAAACTGTTGCTGTCGGCACGGCTCATCGAGTTCGACTATGAGGTAGGGGGCATCCGTTTCGAAATCTGCAGGTGGATCGTTGAAGGCGAGATGGGCGTTTTCACCGATACCGACGAGACAGAGGTCGATACGCCGGCCTCCAAGGTCTCGCACAAGTCTGGCGCATTCGGCGTCGGGATCCGCGGCGTCGCCTCGTATCTCATGGAAGGCGGAAAGTTGACCGACCCGGTCGACAAACCGTTCGCGCAGATAGCGCCTGAAACTGGCGGGGTGTTGCGGATCAATGTCGATATATTCGTCCAGATGGAACGCTTCGACTTTCGTCCAGTCAACCGCGGGGTTCCGGGTAAGAACGCTCAACATTTCGAGCTGACTCGCCCCGGTTGCGAGTACGATGAGGGCCCGTCCGCGGTTTCGTATCGCCGTTTCAATGACGTTTGCCGCCCGGGACGCAGCAATCCGGGCCATCTCCTGCGGGGTTTCGGAAATTGTTACTTTCATCCTCTCACTCCCTTATTTAATAACTTTACGCGTTAGTTTATCAGTCAGATCAACGAATCGGTCTTTTTTATCATAGATTGTTATCATATACAGTATTGGGTGATATACTGCAGTCATATGAAACGAATGACCTTGCTTTCGGTCATTGACCGAGTTCATGACGGTACCCGTTGTCGGATGAAGGACCTGGAAAAGGCCCGAGTATTTCACCACGTCTGCGTCCGATCGGCTGCGAGCCGGAAAGAAATAGTCATTGCACTCAAGATGCGCCCTACAAGCGTTTCCAACATGGTCAACGAGCTCCTCGGTCAGGGATTGCTGATGAACGGCGATGCCGTTCCGCAGATAGGCAAGGGGCGTCCGGAAATTCGGCTTCTTCCAAACCTTGACCGCTTTTCTGCCGTCGCCATCTATGGTCGGTCTCAGGAAATACGGGTTGCGGCGATCAACTTCGGCGAAAACATCCTGTACGAGCAGACCTTGAGTTTTCCGGGCAACGCAACGAACTCGACCATTTCTCGCGGACTTCGAAGCGCTGTACAGTCGACCTGCGATGCTGTTGGCGACGAGACTGAGTTGATCGGCCTCGGCCTCTCGTTGTTCGGCCTTGTAGACGGCAGTCGGAACCAGTGGATGTTGAGCTCTCGCTGGCCCCGTTTGAAAAACCTCGAACTTGAGTTCCTGCTCCCGACTTCGCGCATGGAAATCCTTACACAACGGACGCTCGATTCGGAATTGAACTACATGCTCCTGCGTAATCCCGAATATCGGTCGGGTGGAACAGTCATGATCCACTGGGGATATGGGATTGGCGCCTCGTACTCGAGGGATGGAAGGGTCCTTCGCTCGGGACTCGGAACGTTTGGCGAGATCGGACATCTGCCAATGGCTGTCGAGCGGGATATTCCCTGTCAGTGCGGCAGCCGTGGCTGCCTCGAGACAGTTGCGGCGCTCTGGAAGCTCCTTCCAGCAATCCGGGCGAAGTTTTCCGATGTGGAAGAAGACGAGACCGCCCTGGGCGAACTTCTTTCAACGGAACGACCTGCGGATGTGCCGGGAGTGGAAGAGGCGGTAACCTACATGGCTCGTGCTCTTGCTACAATCTACACGGTGCTGTATCCGGACCGTGTGGTAATCTACGGCCCGTTCACGCAGAACAAATATCTTGTCAAAGATCTCACTGATCAGGCGCGGAACCTGCTTCAGCCTTTTTCTCGTACTCGTTTTCGGCTGGACGTCCGTTCGGTCGGACCCGATTCGGCCGCAATCGGATGTACGGCTCCTCTGTTCTACCGCCGGATGCGGGAAGAGCTGACAGCTTTGTAGCTGGCAGCTCTGATGCCCACGGCGGGAATCATGTTTGTCGCTCGCTGTCTTCGAGGACTACCTCTTTTCCACTCTGTTCTGCGGACAGGTACGCACCGTATATCACGTCCACCGTGTCGTACCCGAGTTCGGCATAGGAGATTGAAGCTGACCCTGTCTCCATCTCCGAATAGAATGACGAAAGTTCCTGAATGTAGCCGTTCATCCAGTTCTCATCCGGTGCCGGCTGCATCCACCCCTGTCTGGTACCGATCTTCTCGACGACGTAGATGTCCTGAAACTGACTCTCCTCGGGGTTGTAGCTTTGAATCGCGTCTATCGGGTTGATGTTGCACCTGGTCCGATGGTTATTCGCGAACACCTCGAGCCAGTTGTGAACACCACCCATGACGATTTCCGAGCAGAACACGTCGGCAATGGTGCCGTCGGTGAATGTAATGTGAACCATGCCGAAGTCTTCAACATCCGTGTATTCGGTTCGCAGAAAGCCTCGATCATCGTAGGAAGGGAGCCGTGTGAGCTCGTGGACTCGGGACGTAACAGTGCGCGGACGAACAGGCCCTGTACCGCGTGCTATCCCTTCGATTCGTTTCATGTACAGCACCGTGGTAATGGGATGCGTTCCTTTTCCCATTATTGATCCACCGCCGGCGGATTTCCATACGCCGTATGTTGGTGAGTGCGATCCGGAGTGAGCCTCCTCCGCGATCATCCAGAGTATCTGTCCACGGGTTTTGCGGAGAATTTCAACCTCTTTCTGCACGACCGGAGTGAATATCCAGTTTTCCGCATAAAATAACTGTGCCGTGCTGGCGCGCTCCGCCTCCACAATACGCCGCGCGCTTGCACGTGCTTCGCGGCGCATTACGTCTTTCGGGAAACTGTTGCCGGCAAAATCGGCGTCATCCGATGGTCCGAAATACCCGGTAAACGGCTTTTCCAGTATGACGTTGACGTTGCGCTCGAGCGCACGAACCGCGACGCGTTCGTGCTGAGAAGCAGGGGCACACACGTGAACAACGTCCACCCGGTCCAGTAGTCTATCCAGAGAATCGCACGCTTCCATCCGAGCCCCGGACAGCGCCCGTTCGTTACAGGCGGCGGCAAATTTCTGTCGGTGTTCGGGTTGCGGCGAATACACCGCAACCGGGGCAACCTTGCCGCCGAGCCCGGCTTCGAGAGACTCGAGGTGAAACATTGCCGCAAAACCTGAACCGACGAAACCGCATCGCTTCATGGGTGTTGTTCCCGGCGCGGCAGCAAGCTGCGAAAGAGAGCCACAATCTGCCCGACGAGGTGTTCAAACCATTTCATGCGGCTGAAGATCGTGAGCATGGTAATGATAGCAAGCGCCAGGCAGATTGGCCGGGTCAGGAACGGCAGCAGATTGCCGTCCGAGAGGATCAGTGCCCGCCGAAGGTTCTTGTCGAGAATATCGCCGAGAATGATGCCGAGCACGAGAGGCGCAATCGGATACTCCATTTCGCGCATCAGGTAACCGATAATTCCGAATACGACCATCACACCAACGTCGAACATCCGTCCCTGGATTGCGAAAGAACCGACCACGCACAGGGTAAAGACGATGGGCATCAGCTTCTCCCGTGGAACCATGAGGATCTTCACGAGAGGTCGCACGAGAGCGAGGCCGAGGATAAACATGGCGACGGTTCCGAGCAGTACCATCGCAACGACTTGATACACGAAGCCAGGAAACTCGATCATGATGAGAGGACCGGGGCGTACGCCGTGGATGAACATTGCGGCAAGGAGTACCGCAGCAGGCGCGCTCCCGGGGATTGCAAGAGAGAGGACCGGGATCATTGCTCCTGCAACAGCAGAGTTGTTGCCGGTTTCGGCCGCGAGCAGGCCCTCAACCTCGCCGGTACCGAATTTATCCTTGTTCTTGCTGCCGCGTCGTGCGAGATCGTAGGAGACCCACGCAGCAATGTCTTCTCCGACTCCGGGGACTGCACCGATGAAGGTTCCTACAACGCCGGAGCGAATGATGGTCTTCCAGTATTTTGTTATGTCAGACAGACGCGGAATGACCCGTTCGATCTTCGTATCGATCAGCTCATAGTGTGGCTGTTTCATTACCGTAATGATTTCGGCGAATCCAAACGCTCCCACCATTGCCGGTATCAGGGCAATCCCCCCGGATAACGCGACAGAATTGAACGAGAACCGCACATACGCGTGGATTCCTTCCATTCCGATCATGGCGACGAACAGGCCGAAAAATCCGGCAATCCACCCCTTCAACGGATCTTTCGGTGCGGTGAGATTCCCGCAGATGACAATGCCGAAGATCGCGAGCCAGGTGAATTCGAAGGATTTGAAGTTCAATGCCGCGTCGCCGATCAGCGGTGTGAAGAATGCGAGAAACAGCATTCCAATGACCGATCCAATGAACGAACCGGTCGTTGCTATACCGATTGCACGTCCGGCTCGTCCCTGTTTGGCAAGTGGGTACCCCTCAAGCGTTGTGGCTGCATTTGCCGGAGTGCCGGGTATGTTGAGCAGTATTGCGCTTCGGCTGCCGCCGTAGATAGCGCCAATATACATGCACATCAAAATGAGAACTGCGTTGTCGGCTGCCATCTTGAATGTGAGCGTCGTCATGAGCGCCACTCCCATTGTTGCAGTCAGACCAGGGAGCATACCGACGATAATGCCAAGCTGAGTGGCCCACAGCACATCGAAGAGGGTTCTGAAGTTCATGAAACCGAGAAGTCCCTCACCGAGGAGTCGAATTCCTTCTAACATTCACAGGCCCCCTTCATCCCGGTAGACTCACGAGAAACAGGTATCTGAATACGCCGGTTACCGCCGCAGAAGTCAGGACGCCGGTGAGGACGGCAAGCAGGATTGTCTTCCACTGACCGGAAATCGGCACATGCAGTTTTACGTCGAAGACAATGACGAATGAGACAACGTAGATTGCCGTTGCCAGCTCGTATGGCATCCGTCCGAGGATGCCGAGCGCGTAGCCGATGCTGAGGCCCACGGTGAGGAGGAGCCGCCTGCTTTCGGCGCTGCGAAAGAACCCTGCTACCGAAGTCCGGTTAATGCCCAGGCTGTAGCCACGGTGGAGGATCGACCTGATTAAAAGTACTGCACCAAGGAGTGCAATGAGTCCACCGAGAAATCCCGGCACTATTCCGGGAGCCGAGTAGGGGTTTACCCCCCGATCCGCAAATGTGGGCATCCCGACAGAGTTGATGAGCACGGCTGCACCAAAAATGATGAGGACGATCGAAGTGACAAAGTCAGCCCGGGGAAGGTTTTCAGCCTTCACCATCCACCTCCTTACTGAAGACGGGTACCAGGATGGCCGGTACCCGTCGTTTTGTCTGATTCTCTCGAATTGCGGAGCTCAGCAGGGCTACGGGCGGGGGATACCGATCGTTTCGGGCGAAATCTTTGCTTTGCCGCCGTCGTAGTAGTTCCAGACTACCTGCTGAAGGTAAGGGAATACCTGCTTCCGCGCCGCATCGCCCCACGCCGGGTCGAATACCGCGCCACGGGAGCTGGCATAATCGGTGATCTTCTGCGAATTCTTGATTGCGGTGTCCCAGATTGCCCCGACCGTGTCTATGACCTCTTTCGGAACATCCTTCGGAATGAAGATCCCGAAATAGTTCGGTGCGGGCTTGAAGTCAGGTATCCATTTGGTCACCGGTTCAATGGTTCCATATCCCTTCAACTCGAGCGGTTTGCTATCCAGCACTGCGAGTGCCCGGAGCCTGCCGCCCTTGAGCATGTCCGCCTCTTCGACCGCGAGCTGAGTGGTAACTTCTGTTTCACCGGCAACAGTGGCGATTACGGCAGGGTTTCCGCCATCGTAGGTGACATGCTTGTAGGAGATGTTGGTGTACTTCCGGATTGCCTCGATAGCATTGTGCCCTGCGGAGAGCTGCCCTGCAGTGGCCACCGGTATCTCACCGGGCTTGGCCTTGAATGCAGCAAGGAGATCCCCAAAAGTCTTGTACGGCGCATCCTTGTTCACCGCGACTACTGAAACATTCGCCACGTCGGTGAAAATTGCCCAGTCATCCAGGGTCGTATCCAGCAGTCCGAGCACTTTGTACCCGCCGAGGTCTGCTACGGCACCTGCGGTCCACATGTATCCGTCGTGCGGGGAGTCAATAACGCTCTTCGTCCCGACGGACCCGGATGCGCCCGGTTGGTTTACAATGACGATCTTCTGGCCGAGTGGTCCCTCGAGCTCACCTGCGACCAGACGGGTAATCTGATCTGTTGAGCCTCCGGCACCCCACGGGACGATAATTGTGACCGGTTTTGCGGGTTTCCATGCCCCGCCTGCAGTCTGCTCCTTTGTACCAGTTGCAAAAACGATTGATGCGCCAAGGAGAAGGACGATCAGTAGCGAAAACGTCTTTCTCATGCGAACGCTCCTTTTTTGGAAATAGCGGTATATGGTCTCATTATAAGCGCAGTTTCCGTAATTCCGCAATGATTTTTTACTACGATATGTTATTAAATATCGGCAGGCGCGATCCGCTACGCCTCAAGCCATGAATCTCGGTGTTGTTCAACAAAGAGCCGGTCAGATAGCTCGGGATGGGATACAAGTACCCGCTCTATCTCTTCCCGCTGACCCGGCGAAAGGACTTCTGCCGGGTCCAGACACCGTGTGCTGCCAAGCAGCCCGGCTCGGAACAGAACTTCATGAATACCGGGAATGCAGCCGGCAAATCCATTTGCGGCGTCGAAAATTGCCGCGTTTGCGTCAGTCAATGCACTTGCAGAATCCAGGAGAGACATCGGGACCGTCTCCCTCGAGGCATGGAGGGCGGCAATACTGTTGAAGAGTTCAACCGCTTTCTGCGTCCACACGCTCCACTGTCCGAGCAATCCGCCGACAAACCGGATGGTTTTCCGTCCCCGGGGAGTGGTGAATGTGTACCGGGAGAGGAGGTCGCTCACAATTGTGTCGTCGTTCCCGGTGTACGCGAACACCTCCTGCTCCCGGTTGCCATCGACGATTGCGCGCAGTACATCGATGGTTGCATATCGATCAAACGGCGCCGCCTTCACCGCCACAAGTTCGGGTATCTGCATGAGCGACCGCCAGAATGCGTATGAAAGACGCCTTCCCCCGACCGCCGGTTGGAGATAGAACCCGAAAACAGGCATAACCGCCGCAACCTTCCGGCAGTGTTCTGTAAGTTCTCCGATTGTCGCGTCATTCAATCCGCCGAGGCTGAGAAGCACCGCATCATACCCTCTGTCACGGGCGAACGATGCTTCGTATATGGCTTGATTGGTCGGGCCGCACACCCCGGCAATCCTGAATAGCCTTCCCGGCAACCTTTCAATTTCTTCGGCACAGAACTGAAGGACCGTCTCGAACAAACGATGCGTCGGGTTCCGGATTGCAAACTGTGTGGTGTGCACTCCTACGGCAATGCCCGCACAGCCCGAGGCCCCATAGTACCGGATGAGTGCTCGCTGATGTCGAGTATCCAGCTGTCTCTCCGGGTCGAGCGCAAGCGGCATTGCCGGAATTACCCCGCCGCGAGATGCAAGCGCGCGTGTTTCGTCCAGATTCATACGCAGGCCTCTCTTTTCAGTACACACCGCCGGTCTGTTCGAAGTGCGTCGGCTTGTTCCAGCTTTCGAGTCCTGCTCGAATCCAGGCGGCAGTCCACTCAACCATAGTCAGAAGCGGTACCGATGGATATCCAAACAGTGCATTTGCCTGAGCCGAATCGGAAAGATACGACGTTTCGCCCTCGGCCCCGTCATAGATCGGCTTCTTTCCGAACAGCGCACCGAATCGATCCGCAAGGGACCTTACCGAAGCGGTTTCCGGACCGGTAACATTGATGGGAGCGGGAGGAGATGAAGCAAGACCGAGACAGAGAATTGCCCGCTCAACTGCGTCTCCCTGCCAGATGACGTTCACCATTGCCGAGCGTAGCGATATCGGGCGCTCTTCGATCACCGCTCGTGCAATGTCATGCAGGACACCGTACCGCAGGTCCACGGCGTAATTCAGCCGGAAAAAGCAGATTCGGGTACCGTTCAGGTTGCTGAAACGGGTGAAGATGCGTTCGCGGGCCACCGCCGACTGTGCGTATTCACCAACTCCTTCCAGCGGATCCCCTTCACGTGAACCGCCGGAGGAAGGACTCTGCAGGGCATAGACGCAACCCGTAGAGAACACGACGATAGAACTCGAGCCGAATCGTTCACACACGTGAACGGGAGCCACAACGTTTGCAGCCCAGGTTTCCTCCTCGGCGCCGCTTGTTCCGAACTTTCGTCCGGCCATGTAGATGATATTCGGTGCCACCGGAAGACGATCTACTGCGGCACGATCAGTCAGATCACATTGAATTGTCGCAATATGCTCGAGATCGAACGGCTCCCGGCTCTCCTTCTGAGAGAAACGGGAAACCGCCGTAACCCGGGCCCCGGAGCCAATGGCGTCCAGAGTTCGCTGTGCGGTCCGCGCAACGTGGTATCCGATTTTGCCGCCGGCGCCCAGAACAAGAATGTCTCCGGGATGGCGTGCAAGAAGATCCTCCAGACGCGTGGTTGGACGGGTCATTCGTTCTTCGAGTGTTTCGATGTCGGGAAATGGAGAGTATTCTGCTGTGGCCACGACTAGAGATTCTACGACCGTATTCTCGCGCCGTCAATTAAAAACGTACTATGTTATTAGGATTGGAAATCCGGCGGATTGGAAAATACCTCCGCAGACCGAGCGGCAAGTTCCCGAAGCCGCCTGCGTGGCGCTCCAGAGTCCGAAGGCACCCCAGGTGGCCCTTGATCGGAACTCTTGCTCCCGTCGGCTTGAGCCGGTACACACCACAAACCCGTTCGATTTTCAGTTCGCATATCCGTATCTTGTACGCGGAGAACGGTATGAGAAGAACGAAGTATCTCATTGTGGGTGGCGGTATTGCTTCCGCCCGGGCAGTCGAAGCGATCCGGAACCGCGACCGGTGGGGCCGGATCGTTCTGGTGACTGAGGAACCATATTTCCCCTACGATCGGCCGCCACTTTCAAAAGGGCTTGTCCGAGGCGACATAGAGCCACATCAGATTTCAAGCTACCCGCGGCTTTTTTACCTGAAGAGGCGGGTTCGGGTACTGCGGTCCGTGCGCGTATCCGGTCTCTCGCTGTCGGATTCAAAGAGAAGCGCGTCGTTTGATTTCATTCGGCGCAAAGGCGAAGGGCAGGGACTGAACCGACGCGTCGGAACGATTCTGTTTCAATACTGCCTCCTTGCTACAGGCGGGCGCCCTGCCCCGCTGCCCGTTCCGGGTGCTGAGCTCGAGGGTGTGCATACGCTGAGAACCATTTCGGATTCTCTGGCACTGAGGCGCAGCGCGTCGGATGCGCTCGGCGGGAACCGTCGCGCAGTCGTTATCGGAGCGGGCTTTATCGGAATAGAGATTGCGGCGTCACTGCGACAGCTGGGCGTCGAGGTCACCGTCATCGAACGCGAGCGGCAGGTCTGGCCCGGATTCGCTGACGAAGCGGTGGCAGCATTTGTGCAATCGCAGGAAGCAAAAGCGGGGGTGGAGTTCTTGCTCGGAGAGCAGGTTGTGCGAATTCACGCGGGGAAGAACAACACCCACGTTGCTGCCGTGGAGACATCCACCGGCAAACGCATAGACTGCTCGCTGGTCTGTGTTGCAACAGGGATTCGGCCGAATGTCGAGCTCGCCGCTGCGGCAGGACTTACCGTGTCTGCTGAAGCCCCTGGCGGTGTGGTTGTCAACGAACGGATGGAGACTTCGTTTGCATCCGATGCGTCAATGGATTCAGGCGCGAAGACCGGAGTTTACGCGGCGGGCGATATTGTAAACTACTCTGATCCGATCTTCGACGTTCGAAGAAGGGTAGAGCACTTCGGTCAGGCCGAGTATACCGGGCTTCTTGCCGGGACTATCATGGCCGGGGGAACCGGTGCGTACGACCTTCTGACCTACGTCTGGTCGGATTTTCTGGATATCCATGTGGAGTTTTCGGGTTTTGCCGCAATCCGGGAACGCACCATTCTGCGAGGGACCCCCGACCAGGGGAACTTCATTGCACTGTACGTCGCCGGAGATCGGCTTGTCGGTTTCCTCGGCGTGAACGCCCGGGAAGCGGAGTTTGGTCCTCTGCGCATGATGATTCAGCGGCGCATCCCTATTTCGGGGTTCGAGACCTTACTCGAAGATTCCGGGTCGGATCTCACGTCGTTTGTGACCCAATACCTTTCAGATCCTACCTGAGACGGACCCGGCGGGACATGCACGGCTGAACGCGAAAGCGCATCAGGGAGAGCAGATAAAGGAAAGGCCGCCCCGAGTGCGGGCGGCCTGTTGATCACGAGATTGAAAAACGGTGCACAGTGCGGTGACGGTACTCGACACCCGGCTGCAATATTGGAGAGGGAAACGCCGGCTGATTAACCGCGTCCGGATAGTACTCGGTCTCGAGACAGAGCGCCGAATGCGGGACAAGCTTCCGGCCGTCATCCAGGGTAAACCCTGCAAGTTTGTTCCCGGTGTAGAACTGGATTGCCGGCATCGTCGTAAGAATTTCCATGGTACGGCCGCTGCCCGGATGCACAACCTTCGCTGCCGGCCGCAGATTTCCCGTCATGTCGTCCGGTCTGGAACCGTCGGGACGTTGTCCCGCACCGTCACGGAGAATGTAACAGTGGTCGTATCCACCCACCTGCTCCAGGTCCCGGCCCACCTGCTTCGGGCTGCGAAAATCCATGGGCCCGCCCTCGACTCGAGCAGTCTGCCCGAGCGGGATGCCTGCTTCATCAACTGGAAGGTACTCGTCGGCCTCGATGGAGAGTGTGTGGTCCAGGATAGTCCCGGACTGTGCGCCTGATAGATCCCAGTAGGTATGATTCGTCAGGTTCACGGGGGTCGCTTTGTCGGTACGGGCTGTGTAATCGAGGATGAGCTCGTTGTCCTCCGTCAGCGTATAGGTTATCTCCACGTCAAGGTTGCCCGGGTACCCTTCTTCCCGGTCGGCGCTCCGCCGGCGGAAGACGACTCCCGCGTCACCGGGGTTTCCGAACCCTTCGGCCTTCCAGAGCCGCTTGTTGAACCCGACAGTTCCCCCGTGCAGGTGGTTGGCGCCGTCATTCACGGCAAGCTTGTAGGTCTTGCCGCCCAGTACGAAGACCCCCTTTGCAATGCGGTTTGCGAATCTGCCCACCGAAGACCCGAAGTAAGGATACTTGTCGAAGTATCGCTCCAGCCCCTTGAAACCGATGGTGGTCTCCGAAACGACGCCCGAACGATCGGGCGTCCTGCACGAAAGGAGGTTGGCACCGAAACTCATCAGGGCGATTGAAATGCCGTGAGAGTTCTCGATGGTGTATCGTTCAACAGATTCGCCATCGCGAGTGGTGCCAAATATGTCTTTACGTATGGTCATGGTCTCTCCATGCTTTAAATAAGATTCGGACGCTGGAGATATTTCTCCGAGTTCAGGAGCATCTTCACATACTGGGCCCGCCTGAACGTCGCAGCGTTGTCCATCTTCGCAGCGCTGAGCTTCCCGCGGAAGTCGCTCAGATTCTTGTACCCCTTGCGGTCCATCCAATCGCCGATTTCGCCGAGTATCTTGCCGACTACCTTCATATCGTTCAGGTAGAGCGTGCTTACGCACTGGAAGACGTCTGCTCCGGCAAGCAGTACCTCAATTGCATCGGTCCCGGTGTGTATACCGTTCGATGCGCAGAGGCTTCCCTTGAGCCCGCCGGCCAGGAGCCCGACAAATCGGAGCGCCATGCGATGATCCGTGCGGCTGGAAAGATTGAACGGGTAGTCCTCGGTCTCCTTTTCAACGTCGAAACTCGGGTGAAACATCCGATTGAAGAGCACAAAACCCTTTGCTCCCGTTTTGTCCATCCTCCCAACCACCTCGATCGGGCTCGTGTAGAATGCGCTGAGTTTGATTGAAATCGGAATCTTGACCTTCGCCGCAACTTTCTTGATTACTTCAATCTGGTTGTCCTCAATCTCGCGCGCCGCGTGGCTTCCGTCTACCGGAAGCGAAAAGAAGTTCAACTCGAGGCCGTCAACGCCCGTTTCTTCCAATTTCAGTGCCCAATCCACCCAGGTATCGATGTTGACCGCGTTCAGGCTGGCAATGACCGGGATTCCCACGGATTCCTTCGCCTTCCGCACCCACATCAGATGCTCTTCGGGTCCTCCGTGTTCGGTATCCGGAAAGATGGAGGTCATTTCGGCATGCCAGTTATCATACAGATGCATGTCTTCTTCCATGCGAAACTTCTGGAGTTGAATTTGTTCTTCGAACAGAGACTTGATGACAAAGGCGCCGGCGCCGGCGTCCTCGATCCGCTTGATCTGATCCATTTGCCCCGTGTGGCTGCATGCACCGACGATGAGAGGATTCGCAACTTCTATCCCCATATACTTGCTGGTCAGATTGGCCATAGTGTGCTCCTTGGATATTGGGTTTGGTATGGTAAGCAAACGATGCGGGCACGATGCCCGCAGGTCGTGTCTCTTCAAATCATAAAGTGGGGAGGGCACAAAGTCAACGTGACGAGGCGCATGCCACCATCGAGTCAGCTGTTTTTCTTTCATGGAGAGGTCGGATTCGACCGTTTTGGCACTGTTCCTTGCGAAAAAGGCCAAATTCTTGTATTATAATGCCTTGGGCCTTCAGAGACGACAGGAGGACACGAAGACACCATGACAGAAGGAGCCGCGCAACTGGACGACAACTTTCAGGATATTCTGGATCATCTTCCGCTTTTCGAACAGCAGGTACAGGAGCTCAACGAAATCGTGCTGGCTAATCTGGTCATGATTTCGGAAATTCCCTCACCGACCTTCGAGGAACGCCGTCGGGTAGAGTTCCTGCTCGAACGCTTCAGTGAATATCAGCTGCAGAATACCTCGACGGACGAGATTGGAAATGCCCTGGGTATCCTCCCCGGGACGGAAGGAGATCGGAATATCCTGGTGGTTGCCCACATGGATACGGCATTCTCGGTGAAAATTGACCATACCGTTACCATTCAACCCGGCTACGTCCTGGGTGCCGGCATTGGCGACAACAGTCTTGGCGTCGCCACCGTTGCAACGCTTCCCCTCATCCTCGAGCAGCTGGGGATTCGCCTTCGATCCAATCTCATTCTCATGGGCTCGGCGAGAACCCTTGGCAAGGGGAACATCGAAGGGATCCGGTTCTTTCTCAACAACAAGGATCTGCTCATTGATTCGGGAATCTGCGTCGAGGGAGTGAAGCTCGGACGACTCTCTTACTCTTCTCTTGGCGTAGTCCGCGGCGAGATAAACTGCCGTGTTCCCGAAGAGTATGATTGGTCACGGTTTGGAGCAAGCGGCGCAATAGTGAACATAAACGACGTCCTGAACCGCATTGTTGAAATTCCGATTCCGCGGCGTCCGCGGACAACCGTTGTCTTCAACTCAGTCCAGGCGGGCGGACCATCCAATGTAACACCTACCCAGGGAACGCTCCAGTTCGAGATTCGCAGCGAATCGGCCGAAATGGTTCGGAAACTGGAAAGTCAGATCGCAGACATCACCGCCGAGGTCTCTTCACAAAACGGTGCCGAGGTGTGGGTGAACGTCTTTGCCCGACGCGATCCCGGCGGAATCGCTTTTGCACATCCGCTGGCTGCGTATACCCGGGAAATTATGAAGGCCCTGAACGTGAACCCGCGCATATCTCCGAGTACGTCCGAACTATCAGCCTTCATTGACCGGGGCATTCCGGCAGTCACCGTCGGTATTACCGACGGTGAGCACAACGGAGAGGAGAATGAGCGGGTGGAAATAGGACCAATAGCAAAGGGAATAGCGCAGATAGTAGGGCTGATACTTGCCATGGATCGGGGGTTAGGCAATGATGAACCTGGACAGTTGGCTTAAGTCCAACACGTTCCACCACTCCCAGTTCCGGGATCTGCGCGCTCTGGTGGATGCCAAAGAACGGCAGAACCTGAAGATATCTCTCTGCATCCCGACGCTGAATGAGGAACGGACAATCGGGAAAGAGGTGGTCATTTTCAAGTCGGAGCTCATGCACCGGTATCCTCTCCTCGACGAGATTGCCGTCATAGATTCAGGATCCACCGACCGGACCAGAGAAGTAGCGGGCTCATTCGGGGCGGACGTCTACCTCGCGTCCGATATCCTGCCCCATCTGGCCCGGAAGAAAGGGAAGGGGGAAAATCTCTGGAAGGCGATCTATCAGTTGAATGGCGACATCATCGTCTACATTGACGCAGACATAAAGAACATACATCCGCGCTTTGTGTACGGGCTCGTTGCGCCGCTCATCTCCCAACCGGAAATCATGTATGTCAAGGCATTCTACGACCGACCGCTCGCATTTTCACAGGGCGTCCGTCCTTCCGGTGGTGGTCGGGTAACCGAAATACTCATCCGGCCGTTGTTCTCGCTCTTTTTCCCTGAACTTACCGCAATTATTCAGCCTCTGTCCGGAGAGTATGCGGTACGACGTGAGGTACTCGATTCGATTCCGTTCCCAATTGGATACGGGGTTGAGACATCGCATCTGCTCGACGTATACCGCAGATGGGGTCTTCGGGCGTTTGCCCAGACGGACCTCGATCAGCGGGTGCATCGAAATCAGGAAACCCGCAGCCTCGGAAAGATGGCATTCGGAATTCTGCAGACTTTCCTGAGCCGAATCCACTCACTCGGTATCGTGCCTTCGCTGCCGTCGATGAGCACCGTGCTCCGTCAGTTCCAGGTCCATGATCAGGTCTTCGAGACCGTCGAATACAATATTGTCGAAGAAGAACGACCGCCGATGAACACGGTCCCGGCGTATCAGGAAAAGATGAGGGCTCTGCGAGGGAACGCGGGAGAGCCGCAGACCGCCGATGCAGATAATCCGGATGCGCGAACCTGAGAGAGAAGAGGAAGGGAACAGAACATGGCACTCGTAGAGTTTCACAACGTGAGTTTTTTCTATCCGAAGATGGATATCGAAGTGGAAAACGAGGAGATTCGGGCTCTTGAAGATCCCGGTGAAATTACCTCGGTCTTTCAGCATCTTACTCTGGATATTCCGGAGGGTATTGTCTCACTTGTGGGAGAAAACGGCATCGGAAAAACTACGTTTCTGCTGCTTGCCGGAGCGCGTATCCTGCCTGCCGATGGAATCGTTCAAATATCCGGAAGAGATACTACCGAGTTTCGGGATGCAGCGTCTCGGCCGGACATTGAGGCGGAACGGAATGCGCTGGTCTCTTTCGTCTACCAGAATATGGAGTTCGAGACCGATCGGCCTATCGGCGAACTCATGGACTACATTTTCGACGCCGGTAGTAGAAACAATGACAGAAAGGACCTGATCGTCGACCTGAAAAAGGCGCTGGAGCTGGATGGCTTTCTCCACAAGAGGATGCAGGTCCTCAGCAAGGGACAGATGCAGAGAGCAATTGTGGCGTTCAGTGTTCTGTACGGGTCAAAACTGATCATAATGGACGAACCGGTTTTCGCGCTCGAAGAACCGCAAAAGGAGCGTGTTTTCGAATTTCTGGCCGACTTCAGCAGCCGCTCCGGCACCAGCATCTACTACTCCGCACATAATCTCGAGCTCACGAAGAAGTACTCCCATTCCACGATCCTCTTCTCGAAGCGTGGGGTCGTTGAGATAGGCAGGACTGAAGAGATTTGCACGCGCGACAAATTAGAGGCAGCCTATCAGGTGCCAATGGACGCGCTCTACCGGCGGGATAGTCTCTATCGCGAGATGCTCGCAAGCCTGAGCCGGAAAAAGGCGAACGGATAGAACGCGCACGCTACGGCGCGAGTGAAGGACCGGGTGGCATGGCCAACCTTCGACTGAAGCGGTAGACCAGGAGTCCACCGAAGAAAAAAACCGCTCGTTCGAATCGAAAAAGTCGCGGATCTTCGAGGGAATGGATCAAGACATCGTTCGGCACTTCCGGGACAATATCCTCCGTCAGCGAAGCTATCACGCGTGAGAATGCAACGGCAGCATCTCTTCTGTTTTGCTCGATGAGTTTCAATCCTTCAATAACCATTGCTGCCGGCTCTTTCAGCTGAGCGCTCTTCATCTCCTCTTCAAGCACCGAGACGGCGTCGGTTCGGGATTCGAGAAACCGGCGGTAGTGCGGGTAGAACCAATCCTCAATATGGAACAGACCGGCAATGGCGAATACCATCTCGTCACGGATATAGGGGGGATTTGCTTCCCGCCTCAGGATATCCAGGAGCAGGGTGATCGACGGACGGTGATCAAAAAGCTTCAATGCCTCCGCGCCGTGAATGAGAAGCAATGGATTGCGCGTTGAACGCAGTGCAATCTCAATCCGTGGAATGCTCTGGATGTCTCCGATCCGAGCAAGCGCAACCACCGCCCGTGAGGATAGGTGATAATCCTCAGATCCAATTGCTTCACGCAACGCGGGAACTCCCTCGGTTAGCCCCCACTGTCCGATGATTCGAGCTGCCAGATACGCGGTGGTAAACTCATGCTGGCGCAGATGCGCAACGAGCTCCCCGGCTATTCGCCGCTCCAGTGGAGAATTGGCTCGCGATCGCCGGTCACGGGGCATCCGCTCGAGCGCACGAAGCGCCTCGCTCCGGATGACGTAGCTTGGCGATGAGAGCCGGACGAGCAGATCGTCCGCCGGGACACCTGAGTGAGCCCCGCCCAGCTCCTGGAGCACGCGCTGTTCCTCTCCGATGCTGCCGGTCCGGTCCAGCCGATGCAGGAGGTTTATTGCACGCAGGTCCCGAATGGAGAACATGACACTCAGGGCGCTTCCAACGGTACTTGATCCCAGTCGCTTGAGCCCGCTCATTGCCACGATATCCAGGAGAAGCAGCATAATCAGGATGCCGAAGAACACGCGGAAGGCGGAGTGGATATTCATTCCTGCGCTGTTCTGCAGCGCTTCGAGAATCACGCCGCCTGAGCTTGCTCCGATGGCGCCGCCGACCCCCATGGTAATGAAATAGAGAATCCCCAGATTCAATTGCTCTCCGGGACGGATCATTCCGTAAAAGTACTGTTGCGAAGCGCTCTCTCCTCCGGTGGATCCGAACGCAGTAAGAAAGAAAATGGCTCCGAGCCCAATCAAGACGGCCATCTGACCCGCGACCGGCGAGAGAACTGCGGGAACCATGCTTACGCAGAAGATAACTGAGAAAATAAGGTACAGCGGCTTGGGTCCGAGACGGTCCATGAGTTGCCGCATGACGAGTCCCATGAAGATGGCGCCCAGATTGCTGATGACTGTCAGCAAAATGGCCAGATTGTCAGGCGTCAGGTAGACCTGCTTCGCGTAGACCACAAGAAAAGATCGCATCATCCCGGTGGTGAAGCAGTAGACGCCGAATACTATGACATAGCGTCGATAGTTCGGACGTTTCAACACGTCGAAAACGGTGAGCCAGAAACTATCCTCTGCACCTTCCTGTACTCCCGGCGGTTCGGGAAGACGCAGGATGTAGGATGAACCGGCAAAGCCGAGCAGGATACCCGAAGAGATGAGAATTGCGTAGCGAGATAGTGGGGCGCCCGGATCGAGGAGAATCGCGATAATCAGGCCGGAAACAATGCTCGTTGCATTGGCGATAATCTGAAACCGCGCCAGATATATTCCTCGGTCACGCCCTGCCGAGAGCTCCCCGACCAGCGGACTTTGCCCAACCAGGCCCAGCCCGCGAAAAATCTGAAACCCCAGAAGCGAAAAAAGGATAATGCCGAAGACGAGCAGCTGACTGGCTCGGCCGGCAAGGAATGGGGTAACAAGAATCGGAACGACCATGATGTAGCGGAGAATCCAGCCGGTTCCAAACGTCCGAACAATTCCAAACCGTTTGACCAGCTGCTTACCCGGGAGCATGAAGAAGAATGAGACGTAGGGGAACGAAGAGATCAACCCGATGAACGACGGAGACGCGCCGAGACGGAGCACAAACAGCGTTATAATGTTTCCCGACAGGAGAAGAAAAGAGAAGGCATTGAGGGCGCCGTAAATGGTGAAGTTGCGCCTTCCCGCAAGCTTCTGCGGAAGAGTATACTGGCCACCGTTCATTCAATTCATAGTAACGGCACCACACGCGGGACACAACAGCCAGTATCGAGTTATGCCGCAAAAGTTCAAAAATCGCTGCGTTCTCGACGCGCCGGAACCAATTTGCCGGTTCGTACAACGGCGTTCTCCACGATCATTCCAATGAGCGCCGGATAGTCTATGCCACGATACGCGCACAACATCGGCAGATCCGAGTGTTCAGGGTGGAGTCCGGGGAGAGGATTCACCTCGATGAAGCACGGGACCCCGGCTGCATCGACACGCACATCAACGCGCGCCATGTCCCGACATCCGAGCACTCTATAGGAGCGCAGGGCAACCTCTTCGGCCTGACGTGCAAGTTCGCCGTTGCCTGGTTCGTAGGTCATCCTCTGTTCCGACTGTTCCTTGTTCAGGTAACCGTAGATATTGCCCTGATCCGTCTCCCGGAAGATTATTTCCATTGAGCCGAGGACACGGGCAGCGGACCCGTTTCCGGAAATTCCGACGGTGAACTCTCGTCCGGGCAGATAGGCTTCAACCAGAACAGGCTGTTTGTACTCATCCAGAAGCTCGCGACAGCGGCGATCGAGTGCATCCCGGTCTACAATGCGTGATCGGCCGTCGACGCCCTTTCCGGTACCCTCGCTTGTCGGTTTCACGAAGAGCGGAAACGGCAGTTGAACACGTCCAATATCATCCGGCTCATTAACCACGAAGAAATCAGCGGTTGGAATTCCCGCATTCCGAACGACCAGTTTCGCCATCCCCTTGTGAAGAGTGACAGCCAGAACGAGAGAATCCGACATGGTGTACGGTATTGCGTACGCGTCCAGAAGTGAAGGGACTTGCGACTCACGGCCGGTTCCGCGAATACCTTCGCACACGTTGAAAACGAGATCCCAGCGCTCTCCTGCTACAAGCTTCCCGACCAGATCCCTTATGTTGCCGATGCGTACGGTCTTGTAGCCATTCGCGCGTATCGCAGCCTCGAGCGCATCGATTGTTTCATCTCGGTCGAGCTCAGCAGTTTCTTCGAGGGTATAACCTGCGCGAAGATAGTCCGAGCGCAGATCGTAGGTCATGCCGATAGTCAACATGAATGATCCGGATAGGAGTATATTTCACCGCGGTAGTTTTTCAACATCAGGTTCCCGTTTTCGTGACCGAGTGCATAATCCGGCAGGAGGGGGATCTTCCCGCCACCCCCGGGAGCGTCTATGACGTAGGTGGGAACTGCATAGCCCGTTGTATGGCCGCGCAGCCCGCCGATTATCTCCAGCCCCTTGCTCACCGGAGTGCGGAAGTGCATTGAGCCGGGTATGGGATCGCATTGATACAGATAGTAAGGCCGGACACGCATTGTCAGCAGCCCCTGAAAGAGCCGCTTCATTGTATCAACATCGTCGTTGATACCGGCCAGGAGAACTGTCTGGCTTCCGAGCGGAATACCGCCGTCCGCGAGTCTGTTACACGCAACACGCATTTCCGGCGTGAGCTCGTCCGGGTGCGTTGCGTGGATGCTCATCCAGAGCGGATGGTACCGCCTGAGCACCCGCACAAGTGCGGGAGTTATCCGCATGGGAAGAACTGCAGGCACTTTGGTTCCAATGCGGAGAAACTCGACATGTGGGATCCGTCTCAGCCGGGAAAGGAGCCAGTCCAAAGCTTCATCCGGCAGGGTGAGCGGGTCGCCGCCGGAGACAAGCACGTCCCGGATTTGAGGATGCGCCGCTATGTATTCGAGCGCACCTTCCCATTGTTCGATCGAGAAGTGACCTCGCTGACCGACCATGCGTGATCGTGTACAGTAACGGCAGTAGGCGGAACAGTTATCTGTGGCAAGAAAGAGCACGCGGTCCGGATAACGGTGAACGAGTCCGGGCACGACGGTATCATGTTCCTCAGAGAGTGGATCTTCATCCTCCCCGCGCCCGAACAGTGTTTCGAGCACCGTCGGGACCATTGACCGACGGATTCCCTGGGAGGGATCTTCCGGATCCATCAAGCTTGCGTAGTACGGAGTTATGGCAAGTGGCAGTGCATATTCAGAGTTGTCGGCTGAGGCCGATAACTCCCCCTCGGAAAGCTGAAGGATGGACGCAAGCCGATCGTAACCCGTAATACGGTGTGAATGCTGCCAGTTCCAGTCGTTCCACTCCCGCGTGCCAACATTCGGATAAAATCGACGCCTGAATTCCCGCGTCCGGATGCTGGAACGTTCGCCGCCGTGCGTTTCCCGCCTGTTCGCGACCGGTTCCCCCGCTCTGTTGTGCATCATGGAGGAACCGATTGTACCTGGAGGCTCCTCTTCGCCCGGGAGCCCAAGTTTGTCGTTCACGCTCGCTCCTTCGGCACTTGCGCCTGCAGCTTTGCCCAGCACGAAGTACCTCCCCGCAGTTGGCACTATAACCTAGTACACCCTATTTCACTGTCTGTCAAGTATGGACACCACATCCCAAATATGGCCAAATCAGGAACCAGAAATCACGCTTTGGACGTTCGGTGTGTCAGGAACGGCAATTCGCGCAGGGATACCGCGCGAGTCGATCTGCGGATCGCCGATCGGGAGCAGAATGTGCGACATCATCCCGGAAGGCGATGGAGATTGTGTTGCCCGTGCGGCGGCCACGCACAGTATGGCCGCGTCGAGGATGTCGTCCATGCTGATTTGCGCGCGACGCCGGTTTGCGACAATACTGTTCATGTCCGTACGAATCGAGGGAATGAATCGCTCGAGAATCCCGATGCGCCATGCAATCCCCTCAGGCGTCCGCTTCTTTGGCAGAGCGGAGCCGTTCGGCGAAAGCGCGCCAAAACAAATCTCGGGATGACTTTCGAAAACTCGTGTGCAGAGGTCGGTTCTCTTTGACATCACGTGGTCGAGCGAGCGGATCTTTGGAACAATATGCCAGGTCTGCAGTGGAATCGATTTACCCGTTCGGAGTCGCTGCAGCTCGCACGCTTCCCGGTAGCCGGCGGCAAAGACCGCTACCCGTTCAGGAACGGGAAAGACGGACGAAGACCTTCCACCGAGTGCCACCAGAAGCGCACGTGCGCGGAGATCGCAGACCCGTAGCGGCGGACCGCCCAAACCTAGCGGCGGACCGCCCAAACCTAGCGGCGGACCGCCAGGGTCCTCGACGGCGGCCGGGCCTGCGAGGCCCATCGGCATGTCGATATAGGTGCAGTCCGAATCATCGAACAACTGCTCCAGTCCGATGGTGTCACCATTTCGAATCAGGGCAAAATCCGTTCGTCCGTTGTCGTCCATCGTCTGGACGGCCCATCCGGCGCGGCATCCATCGACGCCAGCCACCATGCGCGCACCTCCGTTTGGATTGAAGGTAATCACGGATGTCTCATTTGTACATCACCCGGGAAAACAGTACATTGGGGATAATTCAGGAGGTCGTTTCGTGTCCGTATACAGGGTTCACTTTACCTGGAAGAGCAAAGAGGTGGTGCTGATGGCCAAAAGCCTGGACCTTACACATCCGTACTTTGTCTCGATCCGCGATATCCTGTTGCCGACAGGAGCCAAAATCATCATCGACCCGACGGAAGACGAAATCCGAAAGACTTTCGGAAAGGCAGACCACCTGATGATTCCGTTCCAGACTGTGGCTCTTATTGAGGAGCTGCCGGAAGAGCACGCAAATCCGGAACGGAAAATCAGACCGTTCACTCTGGTTGATGAGTCCTCCGGGGAAAGTGAAGAGAAAGTCGATCTTAAGAAAGACGACTGACTCCGCCGAAGTCGAGGAATCGACTTCGGCGTTCAGTTTGCGTGCGGCTGCCCGGCTCAGACCGGAAACTGAGTTGCAGTGCTTGTGACAATAAGCATGGTCACAAAGAAGGCGTTGATCAGCGCGCCCGAAAAGATACGTCCCGTCTTGTAGAAAAAGAATGTCGACACAGAAGCGATGATTGCGTACATAGGGACAAACTGAAACGCAACAATTGCGAGGAGTGGCTGCGTTGGTGAAAGCAGCGTTCCACCGGAGAGAAGCGGTATGTACTCAATAAGAATAAATACCACGAAGCCGCCGGACAGCATTACGACATTCCGTACGATCTCCCATGCGGGACTGAGGCGCTCCGAACGGAGCTCTCCATGGAGAACCAATCCCAGCACAAGAAAGTAGAAAAGGAACGGAATAAAGTAGGAGAGCCAGATTCGCAGATGCGTCGGGTCCGGTATCTTTGCATTGAAGATCCAGATCCGCGCGTCTGAAGCAAAGGCCCATTGGAGAAACCAGAGCGCAAGATACGGGATGAGGAGCACCGATGCGGCGAATAGTACCGCCTTTCCTGCCACTGCCCACTCGATCCTGCCGAATCCATCGGTAAGTCCATAGCTGTTGAAATCCCCGCCGTTCCTGCGGTTCAGGAAGAAGTGCCAGAGCAGGAAGAGGCCCAGTCCTATCACCCCGCCGCCGAAGGCCCAGAACACGATGCCCGTGGTTATGGTCTGCGGAAATACGACACTCGCAGGGAAAATCTTGGTCCCCCAGTTCTGAAAAACGAAAAAGGTAATGATTCCAAGAGCAACCAGAACGACTCCGCCGATCCATTGACCGATTCCTTTCGTCTGCTTCGCATCGGGCACTTCACGAACAAGTCCGGCGAAAAACGGCGCACGAAGCAGAATTTCGCCGACCGGGAATACAAGGAGAATGACACCGAGAAGTGCCAGAAGTGTCCCGACCTCGTTCCATCCCCAGATCTGGTTGTTCGCTGAGAGCGTTCCAACTCCACTGAGAGTCCGCTGTACCCAGGCTACCGCATCCGCTATGGCGGTATGACTGAAGGTAAGTCCCGGATGGGTGGTTGCCGTCATATCGAGCTGTCGCGCGCTGCCATTCGATATTGATCCGTACAGCTGCCCGGCAACGATGGGTGAACTGGTTCCGAACATTTTCTGCATCCGCGGCGATTGCGGGAAATCGCTGCCTTTCGGTACCGCCCACATGAGCTGAGAAAACTCGGAGTACTTCGCTTCGTCAACCAGAACGTTTTTCGGAAACGTCGGAGTGCCTTCCATTGGAGCATACGGTGGAGTGCTCGGCGAAGAGCTTACGAGTACCATTGACCGATAGAAATCCGGATACGTGGCTGCCGCCGCAAGCAGTGCCCATCCGCCCATGGAGTGCCCGATAAGGGCAATGTTGGTCGGATCGACGAAGCTCAGGCTGTGCAGGTATTTGAGCGAATCCGGGCCACCGAAACCATTCGCGAATGCCGGCGGATCCGAGAACCCGTGGCCCGTCTGATCGGTTGCCAGTACTACCGCGCCCCGACGTGCAAGTTCGATGGCGAAGCCGTCCATGGTATCGTGTGAGTTGATGTAACCGTGTATAGCAACGACGCCGGGCGCCGGAGTTTTGTCTGTTGCTGTGTGAGGAACATAGAGCAGGCCGTAGATCATTGTTCCGTTCGTGCCCGCGAAGTGCACCTGTCTGACGGACACACGGCCGCCATCGGTCTGCGTTATGCCGGTAATGATGCCGCCGAGAAGAACCAGGAAAACCGCCGCTGCGAGTGCTACCCACGGACGGTACTGTACGAACTTCTCGGACCGTTGATTATTTGCCACCATGATTATCCTCCTCTTTTCAGTATGGTGTCTAACATTCGCGCTGTCAAAGAAACTCAATTCGGCACAGCAATTCTCATTTTGACACGGCAATGTCACATGGCACGCGGGGAAAGAAGGTCTCTTATTCACGCGTGACAACACATACTGCAAGATGAGAACTGCTCAATTCTGCACCCGAAATGCTCCGGTTTTCATGGCCATGAATTTTTCCGTTCTTTTGCAGAAAAGGTGATTGACTTTTGCTGACGTTTGAGCTTAGGATTCAGACGTAGAGAAAAGATGCATATGAATACACGCATTCGTACCTACAGTATCCGTGGACTCCTACTCGCTCTATCGCTGCGCTCGTCGCTCGAGGCGGAGAATTCCCGGATGGACTTCCGGATACTCTCATAAGAGAGCTGGAAGTCAATAAGGCCCGCTGCAGAGCATGCTCTGTCGCGGGCCTTTTTTTTCGTCGTTGCTGCCCTGCAGCCGGCCATTTTTCCATGGAGGAGGCTCTGATGCCCAAGTACAAACCGTTTCCACGAGTCAATCTGCCCGATCGCACGTGGCCGGAACAGGAAATCACCTCAGCACCCGTCTGGTGCAGCGTCGATCTGCGGGACGGAAATCAGGCACTTGCAGTTCCAATGGGGGTGGAAGCGAAGCTCGAGATGTTTCGCATTCTCACCGAAACCGGATTCAAGGAAATCGAAGTCGGCTTTCCGTCTGCATCGCAAATTGAGTTCGACTTCATCCGTCGTCTCATAGAGGAGGACCTCATTCCGGACGATGTTTCGATCCAGGTTCTTACCCAGGCGAGAGAGCATTTGATCCGGCGAACCTACGAAAGCATCAAGGGCGCCAAGAATGCCATTGTCCACCTCTACAATTCGACCTCGGTCCTCCAGAGACGGGTCACGTTCAACATGGACAAGGAGCAGATCAAACAGATTGCGGTGGACGGTGCCCGTCTGGTGAAATCTCTCGCTCCTACCGTACCGGAGACCAACATCAGGTTCGAATACTCCCCGGAGAGCTTTTCCGATACCGAGATCGAATACGCGGTAGAGGTGTGCGAAGCGGTCATGGAGGTCCTGGAGCCGACTGCCGACAAGCCGATGATCCTGAATCTTCCTGCCACGGTCGAATGGTCTACTCCCAACGCATATGCCGACCAGATCGAATGGTTCTGCAGACACTTGAAGAACCGGGATCACGCCATTGTGAGTCTTCATACGCACAATGACCGCGGTACCGGAGTGGCGGCAACTGAACTGGGACTCATGGCCGGAGGGCAGCGTGTCGAGGGAACTCTGTTCGGCAACGGTGAACGCACCGGGAACCTGGACATTGTCACCGTTGCGCTGAACATGTTCAGCCACGGCATTTCGCCGAAGCTGGATGTCTTCAACATCCCGGATCTTCGCGGCAAGTATGAAGAGTTGACCGGCATGGATGTTCATCAGCGCCATCCCTACGCCGGGGATCTTGTTTTCACCGCTTTCTCCGGATCGCATCAGGACGCGATCAAGAAGGGCATGGATCTGCGCAAGGGCCTGAAAGATGCCGACACACCGTGGGCGGTCCCCTACCTGAGCATAGATCCTCAGGATATCGGGCGCAGTTATCAGGCTATCATCCGCATCAACAGCCAGAGCGGAAAAGGCGGAGTCGCATATGTTCTTTCCCGCGACTACGGATACGATCTCCCGAAAAGCATGCACCCTGAGTTCGGACGTGTCGTGAATATCGTCGCGGATGATCTCGGCAGGGAGCTCCAGCGCACCGAGGTTCACACGCTGTTCCAGGAGACCTATCTGAACCAGGAACTGCCGCTGAAGATTCTTGAGTACACGACCGAGTCACGGGATTCCGGCAAGCAAGGAAGCCTTCATCACGCACTGCTCCTCAGTGCATCCGTATCGTATGGCGATGAAGAAAGTCAGATCAGAGGAACCGGAAACGGTCCCATAGACGCATTCGTCCACGCGATGGCCGACCAGGGTTGGAACAACTTTCAGGTAACAGACTTCAAGGAACAGGCAATCGGTTCTGGATCCGGAACCGAGGCTGTCGCTTACGTGCAGATAAAAGTGGTCGATCTTGGCGAACTGTGGGGTGTCGGCATAGATAGCGATATCAGCATGGCGGGACTGAAAGCAGTAACGTCCGCGTACAACCGGATGATTGCGGCAAGCCACGGAGACGTGCGAGTAACCTCGAGCGTGAGCCGGAACAACGCAGCAGAACCGGCGGGCAGGAAATAACTTCGGCGGCCGGTGGGAGTACTCTCCCACTGGTCGGGGAGTACTCTCCCACTGGTCGGGGAGTACTCTCGGCTATTCAGGCTCCGGGACAATACGCACAAGAAGAACCGGCACCGGTGTGAACGAACAGATCCTGTGTGCGACGCTCCCCGTCCAGAAGGCGTCGAATCCTTCGTTGCCGTGAGTTGCCAGAACGACCAGATCACAGTGGGAGTCTTTGGTCACCTGGACAATCTGGCGAGGCGGGTCTCCCCGAAGCACCTGCCAGGACGCTTCCACCCCTTCATTCCGCAGCTCTTCCGCCTTCCCGGCGATATACCGTTCGCCGATTCCTACCTCCAGCTCGAGCATTCGTTTGGTTGCCGCCGGGAGGTAGCGGCGGACCGCCGCAAATCTTCCTTCAGTGGTCCCGAGCGTCGGGACAATCAGCAGAAGACGGAGACTCGCTGAACAGCGGCGGGCGAGGTCCCGCCCTATTGAAAGCCCGGCCTCATGGGCCTCCTGACCGTCGAGTGGAACGAGAACGCTCTCCCACAGGGGTGCACTCCCTTCCGGTTTCTTCCAGTCGGAATTGATTATAAATACCGGCGCATTCGATGACCCGGCTATCCGTTGCGCCACGCTCCCCGTGAACAGCCGCGTGGAACCGGTGGATCCATGGCTGCACACCACGGTGAGATCCGGGGCAAGCTCCTGAACGTGCAGGGCAATCCCCGCGGCAACGTTCCGTTCGCGCGGTTCGTGAACATGCCATGCCGCTGTAACGCCGCGTTTGCGGATAGCATCGACAAGCGAATGAAGGTATCGCTCAGCCTCCCCGGGGTCCTGCAGGTGGCGCTCGCCGTGGACAGTACGTGGAGGGTTCGGCTCGTTCACATACAACAGAATGAGCTCTGAATCGAAGGTATGAGCGAGAGTTTCAGCGGCCCCCACTGCGACTTCGGACATTGGCGAACCATCGAGGGGCACCAGTATACGGCTGAACATTTCTCATCCTCCAAATAGCAGCTGGAAAAGCAGGTATATATTGAGCGCGACAATCAATGCCGCGACGAGAGCCGCAACAACAGTTGTCCACACTCGGTTTACCAGATCTCCCATAATCGACTTTCGTGCCGTCAGTGTGACAAGAGGGATAATGGCAAAGGGCAAACCGAAGCTCAGAACGACCTGACTCCACACCAGAGTGCGGGTTGGATCCAGCCCTATCGCAATGACGAACAGGGATGGCACAATGGTGATGAGGCGCCGCAGCCAAACGGGAATCTGCCGTTCAATAAAGCCCTGCATCATCACCTGCCCCGCTCCAGTACCAACGGTGGACGATGACAGGCCGGATGCAAGAAGTGAGATTCCGAAAACCACACTCGCCGCCTTTCCAAGGAGAGGTTCGAGCGTCCGGTGCGCGTCCTCGATTGACGCGATATTTGTCATCCCTGAACGGTGGAACGTAGCGGCCGCCATGATCAGCATGGCTGCGTTGACTGCGCTTGCAATTCCCATGGCGATAATGACATCTACGACTTCAAATCGAAATATCGACCTTTTCTTTCGCGCGTCCTTTGAGACAATGCGGCCCTGCATGAGAGCCGAGTGGAGAAAAATGGCGTGCGGCATTACGGTCGCGCCGAGGATGCCCGTAGCAAGGATAACGCTTTCCGGTCCGCGAAACTGCGGAACTATCGTGTGATGAATAATGAGAGCCCAGTCTGGACGGTCAATGAGCGTTTCCAGAAGGTAGCTCAGCGCAATGACACCGACAAGAGCGGTAATGACAGCCTCGAGCGGTCGAAATCCGAACCGTTCGAGCCCGAGGATCAGAAACGTCACCACTGCAGTAATGAGCCCACCGATGAACAACGGTACGCCAAGGAGAAGATAGAAACCCAGTGCGGCTCCGAGAAACTCTGCGAGGTCGGTAGCAATTGCCACGAGCTCCATGAGTATCCACAGAAAAAGGACCATCGGTCGCCGGTACTGGAGTCTGCATTGCTCGGCAAGGTTCTTTCCGGTGGCAATTCCGAGTTTTGCCGACAGGGTCTGAATCAGCATGGCCATGAGATTGCTGGCGACAATGACCCAGACGAGGGTATACCCGAATTCCGACCCCGCCTGAATATTGGTGGCGAAGTTGCCCGGATCGACGTACGCAACACTCGCTATGAACGCGGGCCCCAGAAATGGAAGCATGCGCCGTATGGGTCCGCCCTTGCGTGAACCGTCCAGAATACCGGCTGCCGCCTGGAGTGTGTTATGGTCCGAAGAGGAATGCGAGCCCGTGTCCGTTGATTGCTTGCCCATAGTGTCCTCGGCGAATCATACTACGAAATTCTCCACATGGCACCTGAAAAATGACTGGAATTCCCGGGTGTGATGGTTCAGTGCTCATTGGTATTACCCGGAGGGGCGGCGGATTGCGGTCCGTTCGTCTTCCGCAGCGGCAGCTCGGGAACGAAAAGGGTTGCCAGTATTCCGGCGGCGATGATGAATATCAGATACCGGTAGATGCGGGTAATGGCCGTAGCGAACGACTTCTTCACTCCTTCGACTACGCTGTCCGCCACCTGTCGTGACTGGGTATCCAGTCGCTTTTTGATTGCCGCAAGAGCGGCCTGGGTTGCGGTGTGCGCTACGGTCGCTTCCGCCTGATCGAGTTCCGCCTTCACTGCAGTCAGAGTCTTATCGATCGCAGGACCGTTTCCCGAACGTGCGACTTCCCGCAACCGGTTCTGGACCGAAACCGGAAATCCTGCTCCGGATCCTGCGGCGCCTGTCGCGGCCCGCGACATCCGCGCGAATACTGCGGACATCTTCGCCTGATCATTGGCACGAACAGCAGCTTCAAGCTCGTGGTATGCCGCCTCGAACTGATTTTTGACCTGCTGCGCCGGAGTTCCGCCGGCAAGCTGGTTCCGGAACTGCTCGGGGATGGTTGGATCGTTTTCAATCTTTTTCAGTGCCTGCGGGTCGTTTTGCTCGAACGCACGGCGGATCTGATCGTACACATTTGAAAAGGAAGCGTTGATCTTGGCGCGAATCTGGTCGGGACCTTCGGGGCTGACCCTGCTGCCTCCGGAAAGACCGCTTCGGAACGCCTCTGCAGCACTGCCCTGCTGCATGTTATGAGCAAAGGCGGACGCAAGCGTGAGTGCAAGGACGGTCCCCATTATCGCCGTCCCCACCGTCCCTCCAATCTGCCGGAAGAATTGACTCGCGCTCGTTGCCTGCCCGATCTTCTGAAACGGCACGGCGTTCTGGATTGCAAGCGGGAACAGCGGCATGGTCGGACCGATTCCTATGCCGCATATCACCATATATACGGTGACGGCCCAGTAGGAGACGTTCATGGTCATGGTGGAGAGGAGAATTGCACCGCCGAGGAATACTGCGCCACCAGCAAGCATGAACCGCCGGTAGTGGCCGAACCGGGAAACAAGCTGTCCGGCCGCGAATGAACCGATCATGACGCCGAGAGATAGTGGAATAATACTCACGCCCGCCTGCGTAGCCGAGACGCCGAGGACATTCACCATGAAGAGCGGCAGGAATATGATGGTAGACAGGAACCCGGCACCGAAAAACAGGAGTGCGATGTTCGCGCTCGCAAAAACCGGATTTCTGAACAGTGAGAGATCCAGGATGGGATTATTGTCCCAGCGCGAGTGGAGAATGAAGATGATCAACATGATAGCCGCCGACCCGAAGAGACCGAGGGTAACGGCCCCGTCCCAGGGGTATGTCTTCTTGTCAATCTGAAGAGCCAGGATGAGCGGAACCAGCGTCAGCAGGAGCAGTCCTGCCGACACCTTGCTCAGCCCTACACGCTCGCCTTTCGGTTCCAGTTTCGGCATTTTCGAAATGATGAACCAGAGCGCAATAATGCCAACGGGAAGGTTCACGTAGAAGACCCAGCGCCAACCGGAAATTCCGGGTATCCATCCGGTCGCATAGTCGGTCAGGAAACCGCCGACGAGCGGCCCGATAACGCTGGACACCCCGAAGACCGATCCGACGATACCCTGGTATTTTGCGCGTTCGGCCGGCGGAAAGAGGTCCGCTATTATGATGAATGCCATTGCGAACAACCCTGCGCCGCCTATGCCCTGAAGTCCGCGAAACACGATGAGCTGGGTCATACCATCACCGAGTACGGGCAATGTTCCGAACTGACCTGCCGCGCCACAGAGAAAGGAGCCGGAGAGGAAAATTCCAATGGCAAAAAGTTCTATGGTCTTTCGATTGTGGGTATCCGCAAGTTTGCCGTAGATGGGCACCAGTACGGTGGAGGCCAGCAGATACGCGGTGGCAACCCACGCGTATCTGCTGAGTCCGTTGAGGTCGGTCACTATCCGCGGAAGCGCCGTTGCAACGATTGTCTGGTCAAGCGCACCGAGGAACATTGCCAGCAGGATGCCGACGAGCGTATAGATCTTATAGCTTCTGTCCGAAGCAGTTGCAGTCATACTCTTACTCCTGTGTTCTGTGAGACGGCACGAAAACTTACTACACGTTGCGTGTACAGGCAAGTCTCATAATTACTCAATTGGTCATATTCGTGGTCTATCCTGCGTCAGGACCCGCCGTACGTAGGCAGCCATGTCGAACTTTCGGTCCAGACCGGACATCGCCATGAACCGGACGGTACCGAAAATTGGACGTTCTTTCCACGGTCGATCATGCAGTCCGAATATCCAGGCGACGTTCGCGAATGACGCAGGATCTCTTCCGTCGAGAAAGTAGCGATTGTTCAGCCGAAGGAGCGTTTCGAACGCCTGTTCCGGGGTTTCGGACCACTCGATTACTTTCTTTCCCCAGTACATTCTCATGTAGTTGTGCATATGGCCCGTCTCTCGCATTTCGATCATTGATGCGTTCCAGTACGGATCGTGCGTTACTGCAGCGCTCAACTCGTCCTCGCTGTAAATCGCGGGACGCGGATCATTTCGATGCCAGTGCAGCGTCTTCCGCGCCCATTCGGGAAGCGCGTCGAACGTGGCATACTCCGGCTCGTAGTATACATAGTTACAGGCAAGTTCCCGCCGAACCACGAGCTCCTCCACAAATGCATCCCGACTCTCGCTTTCCGGCTGCTGAAGCACTTCGGAGAGTATTCGCGCGGGAGACAGATGGCCGAAGTGCAGATAGGGAGACAGGTGTGAGGTGGCATCCAGAAACGGCTCGTTTCGGTCGGCGTTGTACCGGGCGAGCAGCGTTCCGATGAATCGGTCAAGACATTCGCGGCCGGCCGACTCTCCGCCCCGCCGGAAATGGCTGACCACGGATACGGAACGATCCACGTTCAGGCGCGAAATGATCGCGGACGGGTCGGAAAGCTCGACGACCCGCGGGAACCGGGCGGTGAGGTTCCTGGTGCCGAACGGTACCCGGACAGGAGGAAGCTCGGGGAAGCCGACGAATTCGGGCAACTGTCGCATGATCTTGGGCCGGATTGTGCGGGCTGCATACTCACGGTGATTCGATGCCAGCTCGACGGGAACCACGACATTATCTTCTACCTGGACCACCGGGCATCCCGCGGTTTCGGCGACACGCTTACGCCACGCACGCTGGTGGTGGAGATACCCGCGGTCGCACACCATGAACGCTGCATCCCGGGAAAGCGCCAATGCAACATCCGGAGGACTTCCCAGCCTCAGGGTGAAACCGACGCCGATGTTTCGGAGCCTCACGGCAACGTCCGCCAGCCCTTCGAGCATGAAAGTATAGTGCCTGGCGTTTGCCTCGGGATACGATTCATCCAGCCCAAAGCAGACGAGAGTCGGCAGGGTGAACTGATTTGCGGTCTGGACCGCCAGGGAGAGCGCCGCATTGCCATCTACCCGTTGTGATGCCTGCATCCAGTACAGGACGTAGGAGCCCGAACGCCTGATAGCCGGGTCGGAATCGTTCGACAGCATTTTGATTCTTGAGGGTTCAACGGTCGTGGCATGCATGGCTCGTCGAATCTAATTCCGTAACGGGACGGTGTCAATCCAATCGATCGTGCGTATCTTAAGGGGATGAGCGCAGCTGCAGCATCCTTCGACTTCATGATGGCCCCGCTCGAACGAAGCTCACTGCGCTCGCTGCGCAGCTCGATCGTCGGGCGGGCTCGTGGTACGGTACTCGAGCTCGGTGCCGGCACGGGAGTCAACCTCCAGTACTACAATCCGGCAACGGTGAACTATCTCCATATTACCGATCTCTCGGTATGGCGAGACAGGATCATCCGCAAGTGGAAAGGAGGGCGCTCCAACGGCATACCGATTCGCATCGACAGCGCGGACGCGGAAAACCTTCCGTTTGGCGACGGTGAGTTCGACTCGGTGGTCTTCACGCTCCTTTTCTGCTCGGTGAAAGATCCGCACCGGGGCCTGCGAGAAATACATCGGGTGCTCAAACCCGGCGGTATTGCTCTCTTTATAGAGCACGTCCTTCCACAGTCGGCTCTTGCCCGTCCAATGAAGGCAATAACCCCCGCCTGGAGTCGCATGGCGGGTAACTGCCATCTGGACAGGGATACCGTCTCGGCAATGAGACACGCAGGGTTTCATGTGCAGGTTACCCACAGCGCAGCATACGGCATCTTCGTTGCCGGAACCGCAGAACGCGCGCCCGAGGGCTCTTAAGAGGCTGGTCTCCCGCCACCGTTTTCCGGAAACTTCTCGATCCGCTCGAGTACGTCGAGTGCTCCCTCCTGAAATGCTATCCCGGGTACCGGAAGGTCAGCTTCCCGACGGTTTATGCGAATCAGCGTTGCGCCAAACTCACGCGTACGCAGTTCAGACTCCCGGCGAATCGAGGGCACTGCCTTCCCGGCCCCGCACTCCACAATTACCAGTTGCCCGGGCATGATCGATTCCTGCCGGAGGTGACCGAGCCACCGGTGGTACCTCGTCGATTGACGATCGGTCCGACCGCCGTCCCACTCTGCATCGTCGAACATCAAAATGTTCGGCCTCATGAGTCCGCCACACTTTCGACATACGGGCAGGGGGGCAAGAGCCCGCATGTTGGTCATGTCGATATCGATCCGGGTATTTTCGGCGGAGGCGAGTCCGGCCCCACATCCGACAACGCACTGCAGGCTGTGGATGGAACCGTGAATTTCGAGAATCCTGTCGTCCGGGAAACCTGCCGCCTGAAACTGACCGTCGACATTTGACGTTGCAACGAAGAAACCGAGTTCGGCGCGTTCTGCCAGCTTCCGCAGAATTCCGAACCCCGCGTGAGGAACCGTCTGGCGATACAGCGCCATGCGATGTCCGTAGAATCCCCACGCGAAGAATGGATCACGAATAAACCATCGGGGATTTGCGAGGTCCGAAAAACTCAAGCCCTTACCCGCATATGGCGGATATGCTTCCCAGAACCCGCTATTTCCACGGAAATCGGGGAGTCCCGAATCAACGCCGAATCCTGCACCGGCAGTGATCAGTACCGCCCGTGCCGAACGGATTGCTTCGGACGCCGCCTGGTAGTCCCACTGGGGATCGGTCATGTCTCGATCGTACCGATACTCCGAACCGGTGGTCAAGCTCCCGCCGGAAAACCACCTGACCCAAAACTGAAAATAACTTGATGAAATCAATCGTAAATCAGTACCATAGTAGTGTGAGATCGACATGCAGTATACGCTGAAATGGAGCTCCGATATCGGAGACATAGACAGGGAAGCCTGGAATGCCCTTGCAACACCGTTGGGAACGCCCTTTCTCGAGTGGGATTGGCTCCATCAGCTGGAAGTCTCGGGGAGCATTACTCCGCGCCACGGGTGGCTGCCGATGCATCTGACCGTATGGGAGGGCGGAGAGCTCATTGCAGCTGCACCACTTTACATCAAGGGCCACAGCAGCGGTGAGTTTGTGTATGACTACATCTGGGTGGACGTCGCGCAGCAACTCGGAATCAAGTACTATCCGAAGCTCGTCGGAATGATACCCGCCACCCCATCGGTGGGTTATCGGTTCATGTTTGCGCCAAACCAGAATGAAGACGAGGTCACCGATCTCATGCTTGAAGAGATCGACACGCTATGCAAGAAGAACGATATTGGCGGTCTTGCGTTCAATTTCGTAGATCCCGCCTGGGGCCAGCGCATGACTCGTTTCAGCTTCAATCGATGGAAACACCAGAGTTTTCTGTGGGAAAACGAGGGTTTCGCGACCTTCGACGACTATCTGAGCGTGTTCAACAAGAATCAGCGGCGAAATATCCGCCGGGAACGGTCGAGCATGCAGGATCAGGGGCTCACCATCAAGGCATATTTTGGCGACGAGATCCCCGATCGGTATCTTTCGGTCATGTATCACTACTACGACAAGACGAACGACCAGTTCGGCATGTGGGCAGCCCGCTTCCTCAACCGCCGTTTTTTTGAGGGCATGAAGGCGTTCCGTCATCGCCTCCTGCTCGTGTCCGCCTTTACAGAAGAAAGCGCCGGTGACGCCCATGCCGACCCGGTAGCGATGTCTTTTCTTGTCGTAAAAGACGACTTCATGGTTGGCCGATACTGGGGAACGGAACAGTACTTCGACAATCTGCACTTCAACGTCTGCTACTATGCCCCGATCGAGTGGGCAATAACCCACGGCATCAAGTACTTCGACCCCGGAGCGGGGAGCACACACAAAATTCGCCGCGGATTTCAGGCGGTTTCGAATTTCAGCCTTCACCGTTTCTACGACCAACGGCTGCACTACATCATGGCGGGGAATATCGAGAAGGTGAACAGCATGGAACAGGATAATATCGATGAGCTGAACGACGCGCTTCCCTTCGGCGCAGGACGTAGCGTGCGGCGCACCTGATGAACTACAGCCCCGCGCCGCGGATGAGCTCGTTGATATTGCCGGCGACCTCCATCCCGGCCAACGTACCGACGTCGGCGAAGAGCGCTTCTTCGGACGTCGTTTCTCTTACTTCCACCTCCACCCGGGCGTCTATGCTCTCATGAATCCGTCGTTCCATCCGGCCTTCGACCGGCGCTATGAGGATGCCGTGCGCGCCTCGGTGCCCGCGAATCCTGAGCCCCCGGCGACGATCACGTATTTCAATCATCACCTCGGTGTCGGAAACTGAGAGAGCGGTAAGCTTCGCTCCGGTGTACGATGCGAACGTCATGATCCGCGAATGGATCCAGAGAACCACCATGAACCCTGAAAACGCACTCCCGAGCCAGGGTACGCGGCCTATGGAAACCATGATAGAAGCAGTACTGTTCCGGAAATGGTTCGACTGCATCCATATCCAGGACGACGGAAAAGAACGCCCCCAGTCTTTTTCAATGTAGCCCGCCCCGCCCCTCAGATCGACTCGAGTTCCCGAGAACTCTCGATTTCCGACCGGAAACGCCACGGTGAGATCACCCCCCAGGCGATGGTTCATTGAAACTACTCCGTGGTAGCATTCCATGAATGGCGCGAATGTGAACGGTCCCATGGCTCCCGGGGAAAAGAGTGTCGACGGATAGGGCACTGCGGACGAAAAATCGACCCGTCCTTCGAGTCGAAGCTCCGGGCTATCGACTGAGACGCGTATCCCGTCCGCCGAGAACAAATTCTCTCCGATCGCGACTTCGAATCGGGAACGGGAGAAGCGAAACGACTCGATCGGAAACGGCACGAACGCAGTCTGAGTGGTCCTTCCATCTATCGCCTGGATAAATGCGTATCCGTCCCGATTGCTGCTCATTCTGCCGAGTGCAATGCCTACGATGATTGCATACACCGCGCTCAGATCGGCGGAAACCAGCTTGAAGTACCATCCTTCGAAATATGTCTTTCGCCTCAGGTTTCCCTGGAAAACCGGAGGATTCCAAAGTCGAAAACGGTCGGTTATTCCCATTGCGCCCCGAGACGCATGATTACAGGAGTAAATATTACTGTCAAGTTCAATTATCTTCCGTTGTCAATAGTTTCCCTTGACCGGACCGCGAGCGGCTCATCAAAAGGTATGGTAGAGAATTTCATCCGATGGAAACGCCGAGTCGTGACGAAAAAGATCCGCGGCAAACGGCTTGTGCGGCGGATCGCCGCATGCACATGACTCGTCATCGATTTCTTTTCCCTCGGAGAACCGCAAATATCGACAATCCAGTCGTCCGCGTACCATGAGCAGAAACACGACACCCGTGTTTACGGCGGAGAGCTGTCTTACGTATCGATCGATCCCGCGGAATCCATCCAGTATAAACTTCAAGCGATTTCCCGGGCACCGATGGGCCACCATGTCGAACCCCTTCAGGTACCGGATTTCGCTGCGGACAAATTGGTCCATCTCGCGCTCGAACGCAAAGCCGGACACAACAACTACGGCATGTTCATCTTCGGTGATGATCATAGGCTCACGTTGATGCTCAACGGCATGTTCCGGCTCGTGGATTGAGGCGATAAGAATGCCGTCCGTCGGAGTTGAGCAATCTCATGGTGAGCAGGCGCGAGGAGCTTTTCTTCGATGGTTGGAATGGGCACGTTGTTGGCCGGCAACTGTCGGACTGCGTGCTCGACGCGACCAGACCATTGTGCGCTGTGCGCGAAAATCGGCTCAATATTCTCCAGAACGGTCTGCCGTATCATAAATGCCCGAACAATACTGGGACATCGAGACTAAAAAGTAAAGAGCAGGATGGTTATATTGAAGGGAGGTGCCAAAGAGGAGGATGAGATGCACGGAATTCAAGTTCGGAAACATGGCGGACCAGAGGTCCTCGAATACACAGAGCTCCCGGATCCAGTTCCCCAGGAAGGGGGCGTCATTGTCAGGCTCGCCGCGGCGGGTGTGAATTTCATTGACGTCTATTTCAGGACGGGCCTCTACCAGACCACCTTACCGTTCGTTCCCGGAGTCGAAGGGGCAGGCACCGTGGAACAGGTGGGTGCGGGAGTAACCGAGGTGAAGCCGGGAGATCGGGTGGCGTTCACGGGTATTCCCGCCGCTTACAGCGAATTGGTGGCCGCGCCGGCAGGTCGGCTGGTCAGACTCCCTGACACGCTCGGGTTCGAAGAGGGCGCAGCCGCAATGCTTCAGGGGATGACCGCCCACTACCTGGCAACATCCACCTACCCGCTGAAAGAGGGTGATATCGCACTGGTTCATGCCGGGGCGGGTGGCGTTGGACTTCTCCTGATTCAGATTGCAAAGATGCGCAAGGCGACCGTAATTGCCACGGTGTCGACTGAAGAGAAAGCATCCCTGGCGCGGGATGCAGGCGCGGACGAGGTTATTCTGTACACCAGGCAGGACTTTTCCGAGGAGACAATGCGGATTACCGGAAAATCAGGAGTTCACGTGGTGTACGACTCCGTCGGGAAAGACACGTTCGAACGGAGCTTGAAATGCCTGCGTCCACGGGGATATCTTGTGCTGTACGGACAGTCGAGTGGCAAGGTTCAGAGTTTTGATCCACAGATCCTGAACAGCGGGGGATCACTGTTCCTTACGCGACCAACACTGAACGACTATATCGCGAACAGGAAAAGCCTCGATCGGAGAGCCGATGAGGTACTTGGATGGATTGGAGAAAAACGGCTGCGGTTGCGTATCGAGCATCGTTTTCCGCTTTCGGGGGCCTCCACCGCACATTCCATGCTCGAGGGGAGGCGAACCACCGGAAAGGTGATTCTGCTACCGGGTTCGTGATCGTTTTTTAGCTCCGATGACTGCCGGTATGGAGTTTTTCCCTTCACGGGCCGATAAAAGTAGGGAGGTGGAGATCGTATGATAGGAATTCGCCTTGCGAATAACACGTTTTTTCCGATTCTGGACGAAGGTCAGCGCGCCCCCGCCTATGGCCGGACAGGGAAAAAGCGTCTCATTCTTACAACGGTCAAGGACAATCAGACGACCGTACAGATAGACCTCTACCGTGGGGCCGAAAAGGATGTCTCTAAAGACAGCTATCTGGCCACGTTGACCGTGGAGAATATCGGGAAGATGAAGGCCGGTGATCCGGAAATCGATCTCATCATGGGGACCGATGCCGAGGGACAACTCGACGTTCATGCCCATGATCGTGCAGGTGGGGCGGAAAACAGCCTGTCGGTCAGTCTGAAAGAGCTGCCGGAAGATGCAATAAGGGAAACTCCGAATTTCGCCATCGGTGACGACTTTGCCACGCCGGACACCCTCGGAGAATATCGGTGGGATGACGATGCCGCCTCGGCCCCGGCAGAAGAAGTCCCCGAAGATGGAAGGCGCCGCGAGACCGCAAAGGCGCAGGACTACCGGGAAGTCCGGACTGAGCGTCGGTCTCCCATTCTCATTGTAATACTTCTTGCAATCGGCGTAATCGCCATTCTGGTGCTTGCTTACTTCCTGCTGCGGACAAAACCGGCGGATGGGATGCCCGCGCTGCCGAATCAATCGGGACCGGTTTCTTCATCGCCTGCGAAGCCCGTGCCTCCACCGGGCACGCAAACCCAGTCCGGTTCCGGCGGAACCCGAATGGGTTCCGATGCAACGGCGGCGGCCGAACCCGTCGCTCCCGCAACCGCAAACAGTACTCAGGCGGCGGGACCTCAAGCGACACCCACGACTCCTCCTGACGGCGTCTGGTATCGGATCGCCTTCGGCGACACTCTCTGGGACCTCGCATACTCATTCTACAACAATCCCCGTCAGTTCGGCAGAATTGCACAGCGGAACAATATCCTGAATCCGAACCGGATCTACGGCGGAAACCAGATCTTCATCCCGTTGAGCAAGAGCGAACTACAGGCAAGAGAGGGGAACTGATCCGCATGAAGTTTTCACTCCTCGGCAGATTTCTGCTTGACCAGACCGATGATCGAGTGACCTGGATACGTATTTTCGAAAACGAGAAAAAGATGCTTGCCGGCCACGGAGTCTACCGCGACGACGTGCTCATCCTTCTTGCACCTTCGGAAGCGCACGACATCCGTGACGTCCGCGGTGTAAAGGAGGAGCTCGGCATTGACGAGCTGCCCGTGTGGGACAAGACCCGGTATCTGATTCACATGGGGAGCGAGCGGCAGAACTACTCCGTGGATGAAGCCATCTATTGCGATAGTGGACAAACGGTTGCAGGGGACGAACTCACCGCGCTGGTCGAAAGAATTCAGAAGGTCTTCTAACAACCTCCAACATAGTCCATTGACATCCGTGCAAAAATCCGCAAGAATGCATTTGATTAATGGGTATAGCTTCGCACTACTGACACACAAGGGTGTGTTTCCGGCAGTCTTCAACCATAGTTGATCCATTCAGCAAGGAAGATGACAGGGAACACCGATCGAGTTGTGCCAAAATCCCTACAAAATATACCGGCGGACGGAGGTGTACAATGATGCGCGGCAAGAAGGTGGGCATCCTGCTTGTGATGCTCCTGATGATCCCTTTCGTTTCACTGTTTGCGCAGGGCGCGGATGCGCCTAAGGCAGTGGATCTCATGTGGATGGCGTGGGTCGGCTCAATAGCCGCTCTCGGGTTTGCGCTCATCCTTGGTATCAACGTACTGAAGAAGGATCCGGGAAGTGAGACCACTCGCGAATTGAGCGCTCACATCCAGGCGGGCGCACTTGCGTACATAAAGCAACAGTACAAGGTTGTTGCAATATTCTTCGCGGTGCTCTTCGTGCTGTTTCTCGTGCTTGCATACGGCCTGCATCTCATCTCGCCGTTTGTGCCGTTTGCATTCCTGACCGGTGGGTTCTTTTCCGGATTGTCGGGATTCATCGGCATGTCAATTGCAACCCGGGCAAACGCGCGTACCACCTGGGCGTCGAAGACCTCTCTCAACTCCGGACTGCGCGTGGCATTCTCTTCCGGTACTGTCATGGGCATGGTTGTTGTGGGGCTTGGCATTCTCGACCTCTCAATCTGGTGGACAATCCTCAGCGCCTTCAAACTGCCGAATGAAGAGATACCTCCCATCATGATTACCTTCGGTATGGGTGCATCCACCATGGCGCTTTTTGCCCGTCTCGGAGGTGGAATTTTCACGAAGGCGGCAGACGTTGGAGCTGACCTCGTCGGGAAAGTCGAAATCGGTCTTCCGGAAGATGATGCGCGGAACCCTGCCACTATCGCAGACAATGTCGGCGATAACGTCGGAGATGTTGCCGGGATGGGCGCCGACCTGTACGAATCGTACGTCGGTTCGGTCGTAGCCACAATGGCACTGGGAAGCGTCGCATCGCTCCAGCTCCCATCCATTTCGGCCCTGCAGTTCATCCAGATTCCGGTTATTATTGCCGCGGTTGGAATAGTAGCGTCAATTATCGGAACATTCGTGGTTCGTGCGAAAGACAATGCGACGCAGAAGGTGCTTCTCTCTGCACTGCGCCGCGGTATCTACCTTTCGACCGGACTCATTATTGTTGCTTCCTTTCTCCTCGTGCTTGCAACGGTGGGAACCGGATTTCTCGGTATCTGGGGAGCTCTGATAGCCGGCCTCATTGCGGGCAACATCATCGGGTTCTTTACCGAGTATTACACGTCGGACCACTACAAACCGACGAAGCAACTTGCAGCAGAATCGCAGACGGGTCCCGCCACCATTATCATTGGCGGACTTTCGCTCGGAATGCTATCCACGCTGATTCCGGTGCTCACCGTCGGGATTGCAATCCTGGTTGCCTTTGCTCTTTCGGGCGGATTCGTACATCCTGAAGTGGGATTATATGGAATCGGGCTTTCAGCGGTTGGAATGCTTTCGACACTCGGAATTACGCTCGCAACCGACGCGTACGGCCCGGTTGCGGATAACGCAGGCGGAATTGCACAGATGGCAAGCCTGGAGCCGATAGTCCGTGAACGAACGGATGCACTGGATGCGCTCGGCAATACGACTGCTGCCACCGGGAAGGGCTTCGCGATCGGTTCGGCCGCGTTGACCGCCCTGGCACTGCTCGCCGAGTATTCGAACAAGGTAACTGACGCAATTGGCTCGATCTTTCCAACGCAGGGAGCGCAGGCAAGCGCATTTGAGCGGTTTGAATCCGGTCTTATGCATGTTGTGCGCAGTGCCACAGGTGCATTCGAAAGCGTTACGCTGAATGTGAACCTCCTTGATCCAAGGATTCTGGTTGGCCTGTTCTTTGGAGCCGTGCTTCCATTCGTCTTTGCTTCACTTTCCATGCGTGCGGTAGGACGTGCGGCAGGCTCAATGGTGAATGAGGTGCGCCGGCAGATCCGGGAAAAGCCGGGCATCATGGCCGGAACCGACAAGCCCGACTATGCGGCGTGCGTTGAAATCTCCACCAAGGGTGCGCAGCGGGAAATGGTCGTGCCAACTATTGTGGCAGTCGGTGCGCCGATAATCGTCGGCATTCTTCTCGGACCTTTTTCGGTTATCGCGCTGCTTGCCGGAAGTCTCGGCGCCGGATTCGTCCTGGCGGTTATGATGGCAAACTCCGGTGGGGCGTGGGACAATGCGAAAAAGCACATCGAAAACGGCAATTTTGGCGGAAAGGGGTCTGATAATCACAAGGCTTCGGTTGTCGGAGATACGGTCGGCGATCCGTTCAAGGACACATCCGGACCATCGTTGAACATTCTGCTGAAGCTCATGTCGATGGTTTCGATAGTGTTCGTGCAGGTCGTAATCGTTCTCCATAACCTGGTGCTCGGCCTGTTCATGTAGACCCGGGTAGGAATGAATTGAGCGGGCCGTCCTTTCGGGGCGGCCCGTTTTTTTGTATACTTACTCCGGTAATATGAATCTGAAAGCAGTACAACACGGATTCCGCCGAGTCCTCACCATCCCCATAGTTGTCTATCAGAAGGTGATCTCCCCGGCCTTTCCCAATTCATGCATCTACACCCCGTCCTGTTCGACATATGCGAAGGAATCAATCCTTTCCCACGGCCTGTTCCGCGGACTTCTCCTTGCAATTACGCGGATCTTTCGATGCGCCGGCGGGCTCTACACGGGCGGTGAAGACCCTGTTCCGGTTCATTTCAGCTTCCGCTACATCGGCGGGGCGTACCGTCAATTCTGGCGGCACCGCCGGAGGCAGGAGTAAGTGCCGGGGAAACGCGGGAAGGCAGGCTCCCGGAACTCTTTTCTCAACCGCCTGCTCCGGGATCTCGAAAAAAGCCCGAACCTGCGATCCGGGCGTGAGTCGATAGCAGGAGAAGCGAAGGATCTGTTCGAGGCGGCGTGCCTGTACTACATCCGGGACCGCTACGGCGATTTTCAGGAGGGATTGGACGCTCTTGACGCTGTCGGAATAGACTATCGGAAAGGTGTTACGGTGAGCGAAAACGCATCAGGCAGTTACCAGCTCACCGTGGCATTTTCCGGGGGAAGCGCACAGATACCCGACCTTGCACAGTACTTCACCGATACGCACGGAGTGTACAACAGCAAGGGGTATTACGACGAACAGACCGTATCACGTTTCAATACGACAGTGTTCGATCTGCTCGACGACGTACTCGGAGCACGGAAGTAACGGCGCGGCAGAAGCCCCGTCTCTATCTTGCCTTCCCTCGCGACGCACGCTGATACTGCAGGGGCCACGCCTGCTCTACGCCGAGTTCGGAAGCAGCGGTCAGCGGCCAGTATGGATCCCGCAGGAAGGCCCTGCCAAGGAGGACTGCGTCTGCCTGACCGGTCCGAAGGATATGCTCGGCCTGGGTCCCGCTCGTAATCATCCCGACCGTTCCCGTTAGGATTCCCGCTTCGCGACGAACGCGCTCGCTGACTGCCGTCTGATAACCGGGACCGGCAGGTGGTACTATCCCCGGTGAGATGCCGCCCGACGAGACATCAATGAGGTCGACCCCGCCATCCTTGAGCCGTCTCGCGAGTTGTACCGAGTCGTCGGCAGTCCAACCGGTATCATGCCAGTCTGTTCCTGAAATGCGGACAAAAAGCGGAAACTCGTCGTCCCAGACCGAGCGGACTGCGGAGACAATCTCCCGAAGCAGGCGAGTCCGATTCTCAAAACTTCCGCCGTATGCATCCACCCGATGGTTGGAAATCGGAGACAGGAACTCGTGAAGCAGATAACCGTGGGCCGCGTGGATCTCTACAACCGAAAAACCAGCCGTGCGTGCGCGCAAGGCCGCGTCCCGAAATGCCGTTATGGTAGCTCGGATATCGGAAACGGTCATTGCGGAGGGCGCCTGACTGTCCGGTCCGAACGGCTCGATTCCTGGACCATAGATGGGAGACCACGCTCTTCCGGGTTCACGGAGGACGTCCGTACTCTCCCATGGACGCTGGGTGGAAGCCTTCCGCCCGGCATGGGCAAGCTGGATCCCGGCGCACGCGCCGTGATCGGTTATAAACCCGGCAATTCTGCGGAGCTCGGGTACGTGCTCGTCCTTCCATATGCCCAGATCTCCGCTGGAGATCCTCCCTTCGGGCAAGACCGCCGTGGCCTCGGTCATGACCAGACCGGCTCCTCCCACGGCACGAGATCCGAGATGTACGAAATGCCAGTCGGATGCGAAACCATCCTCGCTCGAGTACTGGCACATGGGAGACACGAATATCCTGTTGCGGAAGGTGGTTCCGCCAATGTCGAGAGGTTCAAATAACTGCATGGAACAAAAGATAGTACGCCGTCGAGCGCGGGTCAACGCCTCTCGAAGTATCACGCAGCGTGTTGATATCTATCGAGCAGATCCCGCCGGGCATGCTCGGCACCCAGCGCCGTTGACACATGGAACTCTTACGCGGAGACTTGACCGAATAAGGAGATTCACGTGACGGTAGATCAGAAAATCGGCGCTCTGCGGAACGCCATGAAGGGCGCGGGGATTCATGCCTACGTCATTTCCGATGTGGATCCGCATCAGAGCGAATATGTTTCCGAGCGGTGGAAGACCCGGTCCTGGTTTTCCGGATTCCACGGCTCGGCCGGGACGGTTGTTGTCACCGCGGACACCGTCGGTCTGTGGACAGATTCCCGGTACTACCTCGAGGCGGAGGAGGCGCTTTCCGGAACGGCCATCACTCTTTTTCGCGACGGCAGCCCCGGGGTTCCCTCGTACGCGGAATGGATTGCCGCACATCTCGAAGCGGGGCAGCACGTCGGGGTAGATGACGAAGTATTTTCCGTGACACTGTACCGCGCTCTCGCGAGTGCCTGCGCAAAGCGCGGTGTGGCAATCCGCCCGGGTGTGGAATTGTTCGCGGAGATCTGGGACGATCGCCCGGCCGCTCCGCTTGATCCGATATTCATTCATGATAGTCGCTTCACCGGGCGCTCACGGGTCGAAAAAATCGCAGATCTGAGGCGGGCAATGGCGGGCAAGGGTATCGGTACCTGTGTGTTTCCCGCTCTCGATGATGTTGCGTGGTTGTTGAACATACGTGGGACAGACATCGAATATAATCCTGTAGCTCTCTGCTACGCGGCGGTCACCGCAAGGGCTGTGGTGCTGTTCATCCATCCTTCTAAGGTTCCTGACTTGGTACGATCTGCCTTGGTGGCCGACGGGATAGAGCTCCGTAATTACGATCAGGTGGAGTCATTCGTCCAATCTCTCGAGGGAGGAACGCTTGCACTGGCTCCGGACAAGACCTCGTTCAAGCTGCTCAGCAGAGTTCCTGAACGCGTCCGTGTTTTGGAAGAGACCAGTCTTGTAACGACGCTGAAGGGTCGCAAGAGCCTGGTTGAGCAGGATCATCTTCGAGACACGATGATACGGGATGGGGTGGCCATGGAGCGGTTTCTGCACTGGATCGAAGGGCATGCGGCGACCGATCGCATCACCGAACTCTCCGCTTCCCGTAAGCTTGCGGAATTCCGTGCAAAGGACGAGCGGTTTGTGGGGGAGAGCTTCGAGACGATAGCCGGATTCGGTGCCCACGGCGCGATAATTCACTACGGGCCAACCGAAAAGAGCGATGTGCAGATTCTGGCTGAGGGCATGCTCCTGCTGGATTCAGGCGGCCAGTATCTGGACGGAACCACCGACATCACGCGCGTAGTCGCACTCGGCACTCCGGCAAAGCAGGCAGTACGCGACTATACAATGGTGCTCAAAGCGCATATAGCGCTCGCCACCATCCATTTCCCCGAGGGAACCGCGGGCCACCAGCTGGACTCGGTCGCGCGGTCGGTGCTCTGGCGTGAAGGGCTTTCCTATGCTCATGGTACCGGTCACGGAGTTGGGTATTTTCTCAACGTTCATGAAGGTCCCCAGCGAATCGGTTCGCAGCCGCAATCCGTGCCTCTGGAAATCGGCATGTACACCTCAAACGAGCCGGGTGTCTATCGTGCCGGGGAGTACGGGATCAGAATTGAGAATCTCATGCTGGTCCAGGAGGCGGAGATGACTGATTTCGGCCGTTTCTTCCAGTTCGAAACCATTACGCTGTGCCATCTCGAACCATCACTCATCGATGCCGAGATCCTGAGCGACAGAGAATGTGCCTGGGTCAATGCGTATCAGGCACAAGTCTATGAAAAGATCGGGCCTCTTCTGGACGATGCCGAGCGTGAATGGCTCAGACGGAAGACCGAGCCGCTGTAGGACCCTCTATCCGGCGTGCTGTCCGGTGCGCTACCGCCCGTCGAACAGCATCTCCATGTATATTCCCGGGTTTTCATCCAGGAAATGCAGGAAATCGGAAGCGAGCATCCGATACAGCCGTGAATCCGCTTCGGCGCGGTATTCATGGAGGCAGGGGTTCCCCTCTCGGAGGTTCAGAACATCGCCGATTATGTCACCGCGCCGCATCTCGATTGGTTTCTGACTGCCTATTCGCCGGGACACCTTTCCTCCGATTAACAGGTACAGGTATTGCACCGTTTTCCCGGGTCGGGCAATGAGTTGCCCAGCCCGGGCGCGAACCGGCGTAAGGATGAGTTCGAGTCCGGTAATCTGAGCGCTCGACAGACGCTGGAAGTACCGGTTCGACCGGATCACCGTCCAGCTTTCACCGTTTCGCATTTTTGCAATTCGACGTATGCTGTCTTCGATCACCGTGTCCTGTATCAGGCGAAGAAAGTGCTGTTTGTCCAGGGAATAGGAGGTTACGCTCGTCGCGGCTATAACGTCTGCACCCCGGAGTGTTCCCAGTACCAGAGAGGCCTCTCCGAAATACTCGTAGGTTCCGTAAATCTTGTCGGTCACGTCCTGAACGCCGCTTATCGTGACATTGCCGGATACAACCACATAGAATTTGTCACCCGGGGTGTCTTTACGGATAATGAAGTCACCCCGGGAAAACTGCTCCTTCTTTACGTTGAGCAACAGATACTTGCTTTTCTTGAATGGAAGGTCGGTAAACAGATCGATCCGCGAAAACACGTCAAGAATGTGGAACGCGTCTTCGAACTCGTGCCGTTCGAAGTCGGGATAGACCGTGTTTCCGATGCCGAATTTCGCGAGGGTGAGCGATGTCTCTTTGGGAAAGTCCTTCTCTGCAATATGGTACACGGTAATCTTCTTCTGAACGGCTTCGGGCAGTGAGTTGAGGTAGGCAATCGGCGTGTGCAGTGGAGGAATGCCTGCCTCGTGGTAGATTATGTCCATGTCCCAGGGAAGGGTGGTCAGAAATTTCAGCCGCTTCCTGGAGATTGTTCCCTCTTCGTGCAGTTGGCCGAGTACCTTCGGATCTGCCATGTGATCCGAGGAGTAGAGAAACGTCTTGTCCCGATAGAGGAAATAGAAACCCATCGTCGGAATTGAATGTACCGAATAGTAGAAATTGAAGAGCCCGCCATGGATGTTGTACTGGACATTCATTTTCACCGGGCGGAAATCAAACATATTCATGAGTGTGCTTGCAGGAATCCTGGTGAGAGTCGAATACTTCGTAAGAAAGCTCTTCATGACCGTCGGAGTTGTATAGACCGCAATTTTCGTCTCTTCAAGGATCTTCTGGAATGTACCGGCATCGTGATCTGCGTGGCAATGCGTGAGAATCACCGTGTCGATGAGCTTGGGATTCACGTTGGAATCCCGGAGCCAGGAAGTTATGTTGACCGGTGGGTCGACCATAATGCCCATCATGTTCAACCAGATAATGAACCCGGAGGTATTCTGCGTGCAGTCGAATCCGTGGGACGGCCCAAGGCAGGTAATGCCGAACTCAGGGGGAATGAACGGCTCGGTGAGGGTCTTTCCCAGATCGTACTTGGCCTGAGATTTCATCCTCCCCGGTATTTCGGCAATAGTCTTCCCGTTATCTACGACCCTGAATCCTTTGGATTCCGTCTGATAGATGTTTACGTTGCCAATATGTACTCCGCCGGCGCTGATTTCCCGAATATCGACAACGTCTTCGACTGACAATCCACCTCGAAAGTACTCCATCTCTCCCTTGATATTCGGAACGTGGTAGCCTTCGATTTTTTCGACTTCGGAAGCGACGTCGACCCGTTCGGGTCCAAGAAATGCTTCCTGAAAAACCGTCTTCAGATTGTCAACGTGGTCGGGATGAACGTAGACGACGACCTTCCGCTTCTTCAGGAAGAAGTTGTAGTACGTCGGGAATTCGATCTCTGCCATACTGATGCCATCGGAGGGGTCGAAATGGTCGAACGGGAGCACGAAAACCTGGGGAGTTCCGCCAGGCATCTCCATCGTGTCCTTTATGGTTTCCGGCGGAGAACCGAACTGAATTTGACCCTCCGAGGTCTCCACGAGAAAGCCACCCCGGGGAAGGGCCGTGACGTGGTCAGAGGCTGGAACAACCGGATTACTTTTTGCCATGTTTCGTCTCCGTCTGCACTCGCACTATATTAGTGGGGAATTCCGGAATTTGCAAATCTCTTTCAAGGTGAATGGATACGGGCGTTCGATTCGAATGGAGATCGGGTGCTGGTTCCCGCGCAACACGGTTGCACCGTGAGGAACGGCCGTGTAGACTTTTCCCATCCAGTTATGATAATGAACGGACCATGATCGAAGCATCCCTCTATCAAATAATGCAGGGTTTCCCCACGGTTGTGCTTTTTTTGGTAGTGGCGGTTACCATTGTGATTCTCGGAAAGGGCGCGGATGTCCTCGTGGACGAGGCGGTTGCACTCTCCTCGCAATGGGGTGTGCCGAAGATGCTGATTGGCGCAACAATAGTCAGCCTGGGAACCACCTTGCCTGAAACCGCTGTGTCGGTGTTTGCAGCCCTTGCCGGTACTCCGGGTCTTGCACTCGGGAATGCCGTTGGCTCGATCATTGCTGATACGGGTTTGATCCTGGGGATAGCCACACTCATTTCTCCGCTCGGACTGAACCGACAGGTTGTTAATCGGCAGGGATGGATTCAGCTCGGCGCGGGTGTCCTGCTGGTCGTTGTCAGTGTGCTTTTCACGCCGTCAGCAGACATCCTCCGTACCGGAGGACGTATTCCGCAGTTTGTCGGTTGGATCTTTCTCGGACTTCTGGTCGTGTACATTCTCGTTTCGATTCGATGGGCCAGGAACGGCGTTATCTCGGAAGATGTGGTTCGAACTCCGATGCAGCGGGGAATGGCAATAACGGTGATGTTATTGCTGTTGGGAATACTCATGGTCGTTGGAGCCTCCGAAGTTCTGATCCCTGCTGTCCGTGAAATCGCCACCCGGCTGAAGATTCCGGAAAGCGTAATCGGCGCAACGATCGTCGCTTTCGGTACTTCGCTCCCCGAGCTCGTGACGGCAGTAACCTCTGCGCGCCGCGGGCATGGCGATCTGGCCGTCGGAAACATCATTGGCGCGGATATTCTCAATGTTCTCTTCGTGGTGGGGTCAGCCGCGTCCGTAACGCGGGGGGGACTCGTCGTCCATCCGAACTTCTATTTCGTTCTCTTTCCGATTATGCTCGCGGTACTGATAGTCTTCCGGATCGGAATAATGGCATCACGGGAATCGATGAAACGGCCGTTCGGTGCGGTGCTTCTTATCCTTTACATCGTTGCCACGATTGTCAGCTATCTCATGGACGCTGTCCTGAAATAAGGAGGATGTATGAATACTATCGTAATAGGCGGCACGGGTCATGTGGGGACATACCTTGTTCCGCGTCTCGTAGAGGCGGGACATCAGGTCACCTGTGTATCCCGCAACGCACGCCAGCCATATTCGCCGCACCCCGCGTGGTCTCGCGTGAAGATGGTTACCCTCGACCGCACGGCTCTGGAGGCGGAAGGCAAGTTCGGACCGGCAATTGCAGATCTGAATCCTGATGTGGTGGTCGACATGATCTGTTTCAACCGCAGTAGCGGCGAGCAGCTGGTGGAGTCGCTTCGCGACCACGTTCAGCATCTTCTGGTGTGTGGTACCATCTGGATCCATGGCGCAAGCGTTGCGGTCCCCACTGCGGAGGGCGAAAACCTTGATGCGTTCGGCGACTACGGGGTGAACAAGCTCGAACTTACGCGTTATCTCCTGGACGAGTCACGTCGAAGCGGGCTTCCTGCTACCATCATCCACCCGGGGCACATAGTGGGGCCGGGTTGGTATCCGATCAATCCAATGGGGAACTGGAATCCGCTCATTTTCACCCGTCTTGCGCGCGGTGAGGAACTTGCGTATCCGACGATGGGGCTGGAGACCGTTCATCATGTTCACGCGGATGACGTGGCACGGATGTTTATTTCAGCAATCGAGAGATTCTCGATTGCCGCCGGGGAAGACTTCCACTGTGTATCGGATGCCGCTCTTACTCTCCGAGGATACGCCCAGGCGGCTGCAGCCTGGTTCGGCAAAAACGCGCGATTCAGCTTTCGAGCTCCGGATGAAGTCTGGACAAACGGTCTCACCGATGACGATGTCCGTGCGAGCTGGGACCACATTTCTCGTAGCCCGAATTCCAGCATGCAGAAGGCACGCGAGGTTCTCGGTTTCAGGCCGAGGTACAGTTCCCTGGAGGCAACATACGAGTCTGTTCAGTGGCTCCTGGCCCGGAATAAAATCGACCGCTGATCCGACTATCGGTGACCTGCAGCAAATTCCCTCATGAGAGTGGAGAGCTGCTGCGCACCCTCGATCGGCATCGCGTTGTACAGAGATGCCCGGCACCCACCAACGCTGCGATGCCCGGCGAGCCCAAGCATCCGGGCGTCGGCAGCATTTTTCAGGAACTCCTTTTCCAGTTCTTCGGTCGGCAAACGGAATACAACGTTCATATCGGAACGGTACCGCTTGTCGACCGGGCTCGAGTAAAATCCGTTGCTTGAATCGATCGTTTCGTACACCACGGCCGCCTTCATCCGATTCCGCTCGGCAACAGCGGCCATGCCTCCCTGTTCCTTTGTCCATTTCAGAACGAGACCGGTCGCGTATACCGAGAAGACCGGAGGGGTATTGTAGAGCGAGTTGGCCTCGGCATGGGTGCGATAGCTCAGATACGCAGGGAGATCTGGCTTTGCCATTTCGAGTACGTCCTCGCGAATAATTACAACCGTCAGCCCGGCAGGTCCGATATTCTTCTGCGCGCCTGCATAGATGAGGCCGAACCGTGCAACGTCGATGGGCCGACTCAGGATGTCACTTGACATATCGGCAATGAGCGGGACCGTTCCGGTGTCGGGAAACTCTTTCCACTGTAATCCGCCAATCGTCTCGTTTGTGGTTATGTGCACATAGCGCGATCCCGTGGATGGCGCAATTTGATGGACGTCCGGCAGGGTTGCATAGTTGACTTCAGCACCATCGAAGAGGACATTCACTTTGCCGATCTTCTTCGCATCCGACATCGCCTTCCTTGCCCAGGCGCCGCTTACGACCAGATCGCATATCGAACCGTTGTCCAGAAAGTTCATCGGCACCATCGAGAACTGCAGCGTGGCGCCGCCTGCCAGAAGGAGCACATGGTATTCGGGGGGAATCGTCATGAGTTCGCGCAGGTCACTCACCACTTCGTTGTGAACAGCTTCATATGCGGCGCTTCGGTGACTGGTCTCGACTATCGACAATCCCATGTCCTGGTAGTCGACTATCTCGTTGCGAATTCGTTCGAGAACAGGGAGGGGCAGAGTCGATGGTCCCGCGTAGAAATTGACGGCTCTTGTCATATTATGACTCCCGTGGAAACCTTAGTGCTTTTTCATGGAGGAATCAAGCTGCTAAGGGCCGGCTTCGGGCTTTTGACAATACTCGCGCAGACGCTATAATGACCGCAAGGGGGATAGCTTACGGACCATCGCGATTTTACCTACCGGACAAAAGACAGACAGGAAATTCATGCCACCGAATGGCTCTCCGAACATGGGGAGAAACCGAAGGCTATCGTTCAAATCCTTCATGGAATGGCCGAGCACCGGAAGCGCTACACTCATTTTGCGCGATATCTGGTAGATGCCGGATATTCGGTGTACGCAGAAGACCACCGAGGGCACGGAGATACAGCCGGCACATTGAATACTGCCGGATTTTTCGCCGAGCATGACGGATGGGATCATGTGCTGGAGGATATTCATCAGCTCACAACTATAGCGCGGGAGGCGCACCCGGGTCTTCCTGTTTTCATTTTCGGTCACAGCATGGGCAGTACCCTGGCAAGAGATTATGCGTCCCGGTACGGGAAGAGCCTGTCCGGCCTTATTCTTTCGGGGGCCGTAGGGAACCCGGGACCCGCGCTCAACTTCGGGATCTGGCTTGCCCGGCGGCAGACGAAGACAGCCGGTCCGCGATCTCAGAGCTTCAGACTGGATAAGCTTACGTTCGGCCGATTCAATCAGGCATTCAAGACGGCATCCACGAAGTTCGACTGGTTGTCGCGAGACGACCGCGAGGTGGCGGGCTACATTGCGGATCCGTACTGCGGATCCGTTTTCACGGCAGGATTTTTCCTTGATTTCTTCACCGGAATCCGGCAGGTATTTCGCCGGGAGACCATTGATGCGACACCTCCCGAACTGCCGATCCTGTTTCTCTCGGGCCAATGCGATCCGGTCGGCAATTTCGGTCGTGGGGTTCACTCGTCGGCTCGCGGCTACCGGCGGGCCGGAATAGCCGAGGTCACGGTGAAACTCTATCCCGATGCCCGGCATGAGATGCTGCACGAGCTGAACAAGACTGAAGCGTATGGGGATATCGTTGCCTGGCTGGAAGAGCACATGAAATCCGTTGAAGCGGCAGAATAAGCACTATTGACTAATTTGAATATAGTAATTATTATATACTAGTACTGTACGGCGGAATACCAGAATAGTTATCCGCTGTCGGGACAGGAGGTTCGAATGACAAAGAATATGGGTCTCGTAGATAGGATCATCCGTGTGATTTTTGCGGTGGTTGTGCTTGTACTCATCATTGCCGGCCAGCTCAGCACTGTCGCGGCAATAATCCTCGGAATACTTGGGCTTGTGTTCCTCGTAACGGCACTCGTGGGCACATGTCCGCTCTACCTTCCCTTCAAGATCTCGACCCGCAAGAGCTGATTCACTCGTTTACCGCACAATGGATGCGCCCCCGACAGGCTGACGGAGATCCGATAAGGGTCGACGAAAGCGCGTCGGCCGGCGCGCCCGTCATTCCTTTCCTTTCGAATCCGATGTGGTAGTATAGACTTAACACGGGCCGATTCGGAGGTCGGAATGAGCGAGGCGGAGGTCATTCAGAAATTCCCTCGGGCACCCGTAACCGGTGACACTCTGGACAGGGAGCTTCGAAGGCTCGGCTTGCATGCCGGGACGACGGTAATTGTGCACTCCAGCTTGAGTTCACTCGGTTGGGTCTGCGGAGGAGCGGTACCGATTGTTCAGGCAATCATGGATATCGTGCGCCCGTTTGGCAATGTTGTCATGCCCACGCATACGAATCATCTCTCGGATCCAGCCGGTTGGGACAATCCTCCGGTACCCGCCGGATGGTGGGAGATAATCCGCAAAGAGATGCCTCCCTTCATCCCGGACACAACCCCTTCCCGCGGAATGGGCGCCGTTCCCGAGCTTTTTCGCACCATGCCTCATGTAATCCGGAGCAATCACCCCCATTTTTCCTTTGCAGCATGGGGTGAACGGAGTATTGAAATCACCGCCGAACACAGTCTGGACTTTGGCCTCGGTGACGGCTCACCGCTCGCACGGGTGTACGATCTCGATGGACAGGTGCTCTTGCTCGGCGTCGGTTTCGATCGGAACACATCGTTTCATCTCTCGGAGCACCGTTCTGAGTTCCCGGGGAAGGAAATTACCGAGCGAATGGCCCCGATGCTGATCAATGGGCACCGGCGCTGGAAGCAGTACCGGGATGTGAATATCGACTCAGGCGACTTCGCGGCTCTTGGCCGCGACTTCCTGGATGCAAATGAACAGGCAATACGCGTCGGGACTGTCGGGAACGCGACCTGTCACCTGTTTCCGCAGCGGCTGGCGGTGGATTTCGGGATCGACTGGTTTCGCAGAAAGCGGCGCTGATCTTCGGCGAACGCACTTTCATTCAACCCATGGACGCGTGGTAAACTCCGACGAAAAGGGTATAATACTGGTAAGTATTGATGAATACGTTCGGGTCTCCTCCGGATGAATGACAATAGGAGTTGAAACCATGAAGTGGAAGCTTATTGCTGCTGCTCTGATTGTTTCGGCTACGGCACTTGCAGGCGCACAGAGTTTTTCAGCAGATTACGTGCAGGGTCAGGTCGACCTCCAGCAAACAGGTGGCTGGTACGGTATCGCAATCGGAGACTCAATTCCCGCCGATGCAACGATTCGCCTCGGATCGAACTCATACGCTGAACTCTCAGATGGTCTGGTAACCCTGAAGCTTGCTCAGCCGGGAGTTTACCGCATTCCCGCGCTCGTGAAGGGAAGCGCGGACAACAACTCTGCAGGCCTCGGGAGTATTCTTACGCAGCGCGTGGCGGCTCTTGCCGGAAGTAGCAATAGCCGCGACGGTGCGGTCGCCGGGGGCGTCCGTGCCCGCCAGGCGCCGACGGGTCCTCCGACCATCTGGGCAGGCGGCGAGAATCCGGACGACCTCATCAGCCAGGGGCTCACGCTCATGCAGCAGGGGAACTTCGACGAAGCCTACTATCGCTTCAAGGACGCATACGACAGCGCGGATTCTACACTTGCTCCCGAGGCAGGCTTCTACGTCGGCTACGCAGCGTCGCTCCGAAACGATACCCGCAACGCGATCAAGTATCTCTCGGAGTTCAAGCCCAGTCCGACGACAAGCTACTACAGCGACCAGGTGCTGACCCTCGCCCAGCTCTACGTACAGACATTTGCGTACAGGAGCTCGCTCGACCTCCTCTCACCGTACATCGCGGGTGGAAACGAAGGAGACCAGTCTCTGGAGACCGCATATCTCCTCGAGGGGATTGCGTACCGTGGGCTCGGAGACACAGCCCGGTCAAAGTCCGCTCTCATCCGTGCAAGAGATCTTATTCCCGGCTCGAAGATTGCTGCGGCCGCGGCAAAGCTTCTCGCCGGCATGTGATCTGCGAAACTACAGAACGCCGAGTTTTTTTGCGAACGCTGTGAGCACCGGGTCCACGGATCCTTTTCCGAGGACCTGCGTGGTGAGTACCTTCCCCAGTTGCACGCCCTCCTGGTCGAAACTGTTTATGTTCCAGGTCAAACCCTGAAACATCACCTTGTTTTCGAAGTGGGCAAGAAGTGCACCGAGTGATTGTGGCGTCAGGAGTCTTCCGTAGATGATGCTCGACGGCCGGTTTCCGGGGAAGGTCTTATTGGGATTTTCATCCTGCTTTCCGAGTGCAAATGCGACTATCTGAGCCGCCAGATTCGCATTGAGCTTTCGCTGACTCGTAGAGCCTTCATATTCGACGTCGGTCCCCAGTTGCGACTCGAGAAACCCGATGAACTGGAGCGGAACGACATCCGTGCCCTGGTGTAGCAATTGATAGAAACTGTGCTGACCGTTTGTTCCCGGTTCGCCGAAAACGACCGGACCGGTGGAGTACGCTATGGGTTCGCCACGCCGGTTCACGCGCTTTCCGTTGCTTTCCATGTCCAGCTGCTGGAGGTGTGCGGGGAATCGGGACAGCCCCTGGCTGTAGGGCAGGACCGCCGTGTAGGGGTATCCAAGCACATTTCGCTCAAACACGCCAATCATCGCGTCAAGCAGACTTGCATTCTTGCGAATGTCCGGCTCGAGCGCCGCAACATCAGCCTCGTGCGCACCGCTCAGGAATTGGGCGAAGATCTCCTTTCCATAGGCCAGACTCATTACCGCGCCGCCGACGGCGCTGGAACCTGAGTAACGTCCGCCGATGTAATCGTCTATGAAGAATGCATCGAGATATTCGCTCGACTTCGCGAGCGGGCTGGTCTCGGAGGTTACGCAGACGATGTGCTTCTTTGGTTTCAGTCCCGGGATGGCTGCCTTTTCCATCGTCCTTACCACAAATGCTTCGTTCGTCAGGGTTTCGAGCGTTGTTCCGCTCTTCGAAACGAGCACAAACAGTGTTGTCTCGGGATCCACTTTGCCAAGAACATCAGCAGCGTCATCCGGATCGACGTTCGAAATAAAGAACGTCCGGAGTCGCGACCGTCGCGTGTCACCGCTCGGATCCTTGCTCTGGTGGTTTTCCAGCGCAATGTAGAGAGCCCGCGGTCCCAGATCTGATCCGCCAATGCCCACCTGCACAACCGTATCGAACGCTCGTCCGGTCGAACCGCGGATCTCGCCTGAATGAACCTTTGCTGCAAACTTACTTGTTCGGGCCTGCTGCTCCTGATAGAACTCGCGAAGATTCCTTCCGTCTTTGATTACGGGTTTTCCGGACTGTCCACGCACGAGATGATGAAGCACCATGCGTTTTTCGCCGGTGTTCATGACCTCACCGTCGAGGATCGCGCGGTATTTGGCAATGAGCTGTTGTTCGTCGGCAAGGTCCTGCAACAGATCGAGCGTTGTATCATCAATGAGCTTCGCCGCATAGTTGTATCGAAGCCCGGCCGCTGCGGACACTTCGTAGGCTTCCACGCGCTTCTGGTTCAACATGGAATGGAGACTGGATTTTGCACCATGTGCGCGCAACTTCTTGAAGGCGGAGGTCGTGTCAAGATTGTCGTATTTCAGTTCAGACATGTAATTAATGTGCTGATCTTTCGATCTGATTGTCAAGGACGGTGATCGCTTCCCCACGAGGTTGCCACCCGATTCTTGCCGAGCTGCTTTGCCCGGTAGAGGGCGCGATCGGCCTTGTCCACCAGATGCTCCGGATCCATTCCCGCTCTTGGCTGTTCGCTCGCAGCGCCGACGCTAATGGTAACGACGGGGACCACTTCGGAATATTCGTGAGGAATTTTCAATTCCTCGACGGCGGCCCGCACTTTTTCGGCAACCCGCGCGGCGCCGAGCTGGGAGGTGTCCGGCAGAACAATAACAAACTCTTCACCGCCGTACCGGCAAAGGAAGTCGACCGAACGGTGAATGGCTGAGGAGAGCGCTTCGGAGACTTTCCGGAGCACCTCGTCTCCCGATTGATGCCCGTAGTTGTCGTTGTATGGCTTGAACCCGTCGATATCGACCATGAGAATTGAAAGGGACCTGTTGTTGCGGACCGCGCGGGCCCATTCCTCAGTGATGAACTGATCGAAATGTCGTCGGTTCGCTGCGCCGGTCAAGGCATCAATGTATGACAGTTCCCGAAGGCTGTCGTTCGCCATGCGCAGTCTGTCCTGCAATCGCGTCAGGTACTCGACCTGACGGTAGATACGGGCGAAACGACGCGCAAGCAGTACTGCCTGAAAGACAATAAAAATGAACAGCGCGTACGGGAAGATATAGGGAGTACCGATGAGTTGATTATTTACCAGAATATCGTTGAGCACGCCGACAAAAAATACGACATACCCTGAAAGAAATATCACCGAACCGACTCGTCTGCGTCGGATGGCAACGGCGAGCACCCAGAAGAGATAGCCGGCAGTCAGCAGGACAATTCCCTGGTACACAACGAGGATTCGGCCGTACACCATGTTGGGAGTGAACAGGATTAATCCCGTGTAGAGCCCGCTCGCTATGAGCGCGGCGTTTCTGACGGCGAGCGTGAACTGACGCCGATACAATGTGTGGGCATACAGCAGGAAAACCGAAAAACCAACACTGAGTGTCGTGAAGTCGACCTTCTCTATTCCTTCCCATGACAGCAGACCGTGGAATGGTGGCCGTTCATGTGCGCCGGTTACGTATATTCGTAGGACCGTTATCAGACAGAACAGTCCGAAATAGAGCGCCGTTCGATCCTGGCTGCGGAGAACGAAGAGTCCGATCTGATAAAGCCCCATCACGAGAAATGCCCCTATGAGCAGGAAGTCGAAGTTGACTCGTTGTTCACGCTGATATTGGAGGGTACGTTCGCTGCCCAGCCGGATGCTCGATGTAATTCCGGCGTTCCGATGGAAATAGTTGGCGACGTGAAGGACAATGTCGATTTCGCCGCGGTCTGGGGAGAATGCTTCGGTCTTCGTTGTCTGAACGGGTATTTCTGTACTGCGTGACGTACCAATGGTTCCGGAGGCCAACACCCGAACTCCATTGATGAAACACGTGTAGGAGGTCCGGACGTTCGGGACCAGGAGCATCATGGGACCAACGGATCCCGGCAGCAGAACGCGAAGGTGGTAGGTCGCGTATCCTTCAGCGGGCAAGTGCCGGTCATGCAATCCGGTGGTCCAGGATTGCGGCACATCGATCATCCCGGTGAGTCTGATACCGTTCCTGCGAAGCTCAGCTTCCGAACTTCCTGAAGAAGAGAACATGGTCGGTGAGACGAATTGATTCCAGTAGAACTCCCACTTCCCGGCCAGCGAAACGGCACCATTCCGGGAAAAATCCCAGGAACGAAGGTCAAGCGTACCGTCCACCGCACGGGGGGACACCCGGAATGATCCCTGAGCAAACAATGTGCCGGAAAGGAGCAGCATCATCACTGCGGAACAGGTAAGCTTGAGGAGGACTCGCACAGCATTCGGTGTGCTCGGTAATCCGATTATTCGTCTGTCAAGCGAAAACTGTCCACCGAAGCTACTCAAGACATTTGTGTCCTCTACTCAACCTCGGCACCAGGGAATGTGCCGTACAGGAATTCAGTATTCTCCCAGGCGTCCCGGCCGTTTCCTATGAGAGCTCTTTCTCAAATTTCCTCAACGCGCGTTCAAGCCGTGCCATGCCTTCGTCTATTTCATCATCGGTAATTACCAGTGTCGGTGCAATACGGAGCACGTTTTTCCCGGAGCGCAGGAGCAACAGACCTTCCTCTCGAGCCGCCTGGAGAATATCCGCTGAAAGCTGTGCGCCTTTCTCCGGTTCCGGACCGACCGGAATACCGCGCAGAAGTCCTTTCCCGCGGAGTTCCCCCAATTGGGGAAAGCGGCTTTGCAACGTCTCTATCCGCGATTCAAGATGGGCAGCGGCGCTTTGGACCCGTTCCATGAAGCCCGGCGCGGTAATCGTATCCCAGACGTACCCGGCCACCGCCGTGGTTACCGGTCCGCCTCCGAACGTGGTTCCGTGATCACCCGGTTTCAGGAGCTCGTTCACCTTTCCGGGGATGAGTGTTGCCGAAAGGGGGAGTCCGGCAGCCAGTGGTTTCGAGAGTGTCACAATATCCGGTTCGAGTCCAACGCCCTGCGAAGCATAGAGATTGCCCGTACGCCCCATGCCGGTCTGAATCTCATCGGCAATAAGGAGAACGTCATGCTTTCGGCAGATCGCGTTCAACGCCTCGGCGAATGCGCGGTTCATTGCGACGAGGCCGCCTTCGCCCTGGACAACTTCACAGATGACCGCGGAAAACCGGTCATCTACCGTCCGCTCGAGGCTTTCAACATCGTTGATCGGTATAGTCTCAACACCGGGAATAAGCGGCTCATAGGGCTCCTGGTAATGTAAATTGGGCGTTACCGAGAGCGATCCGAGAGTTCGCCCGTGGAATGCGTTCTGAAAACAGAGAAACCGGTGATGTCCGTTCCCCCGTTTCCGGTAGGCGTATAGTCTCGAATACTTCAGTGCGGCCTCGTTTGCCTCAGACCCTGAGTTGCCGAAGTGCACCGCAGAGAAGCCTCCTGCGGAGAAGCTCCCGCTTTCTACGAGTTTCGCCGCGAGGTCGATAGTCGGCTGTGTGGTGTAGAGATTCGACACATGGATAAGCTTCTTCATCTGCTCGTAGGCAATGCGTGCCACATCTTCGCGACCGTAGCCGAGCGCATTGACTGCGATGCCGGACCCGAAATCGAGGTATGTGTTCCCGGCGCGATCCTCGAGCGTGGTGCCGTCGCCGCGCTCGAGGACAAGCAGATCGGTTGCGTAGTTGCGGGGTAGTGGTGGATTATGCACCATTGGATCGTGTTTCATGAGCCGAATTCCTCCGTCAGAGTATTATACGTGTTCCCTGCGAGCCGTCGAGGAGGCGAGCGAGGTCGCCGTATTCATTGAACTCTCCAATGATTATCTGCTCGACTCCACGCTTCAGCGCGGCGATCGAAGAGCGTGCCTTCGGTATCATTCCGCCGCTGATTGCACCTGCGCCGATTTCCCGCTCGATTTCCGCTTCGGTCAGTTGCGGAGCCACGGTGGTATCCAGGATGATGCCGGGTGTGTCAGAGAGAAAAAGGAGAGACCGGGCGTGCAACGCGGCGGCAACATCGAGCGCTGCCTCGTCCGCGTTTATGTTCAGTGCGTTGCCTGCGTCGTCGACCGAAACAGACGCAATCACCGGCACGTACCCCCCGTCCATGAGGAGGTCGAGCGGCTTCCTGTCGACCTTTTTCACGTGACCGGTTCGATTCTGCGCAACGGCGTCCACGCTCTCCCCGGTGAAAAGCGGGCCGTCAGCTCCGGAAAACCCGAAAGCCGGTACGCCACAGCTTTGAAATCGTCGTACGATCTCCTTGTTTACCTTTCCGGCCAGTACCATATCGACAATTTCCATTTCGGCGGCCGACGTCATGCGGATGCCGTCCTTGAATACCGGCTGCAGCCCGAATGTTTTTGTAATCCGGCTTACCTCGGCGCCACCCCCGTGAATGACCACAATGCGGTGGCCGGCTTGAAGTTGGGCCAGTTCGCGCGCGAAAATTCTCTGTGTTGCGTCGTCGCCGGCAGGTTTACCGCCGATCTTGATAGCGATGACGTCCTGTTCCATGAAATTGCTCCTCTGAGGGTAATCAGAACTCTCCGAAACTCCGCAGCCCGGCAGTTTCCGGAAGGCCGAAGCGGATATTCATGTTCTGAACCGCCTGACCTGAAGCTCCCTTGAGCAGATTATCAAGAACGGAGAAAAGGATCAGGTGCCGGCCCTCACGATGCCACCCAATATCGCAGCGGTTGGAATTGCGCACCTGGCGGCTTTCGGGGATACCGGTTGTCTGGATACGAACAAACGGCGACGTTCCATACGCTTCATCGAAGATCCTGCGAATTTCGCTGTTTTCTACTTCCCGGGAAAGCGTGGTAACGGTCGTGACTGCCATGCCCTGCTTGACGGGCACGAGGTGCGGTGTGAACAGCACTTCGAATCCCCGGGCATGTGAGTCTATCTGGGATTGAATTTCAGTCAGGTGGCGATGGGTCGTTCCCGGAGAGTAGGCGTTCATGTTTTCCGACCGCTCCACGAACAGATTGTTCGTCTTGGCGCTCCGGCCCGCTCCGGAAATCCCCGACATTGCGTTTACGATGACGAGCGATGAGATGATCCCGGCGCGTGCGAGCGGCAGGATTGGCAGCAGAGTGGCGGTCGGGTAGCAACCCGGGTTTGCAATCAGATCGGAAGTAGATATTGCCTCGCGATTCCACTCCGAAAGGCCATAAACGGCCTTCTCGAGCAGATCCGGGCGTGGTGGGGCCTGTCCATACGCCCTGGTAAAGCTGTCATGGTTCCGAATCCGGAAGTCGGCTGAGAGATCGATAACCGGACACGTACCGAAAAACGGCTCGCACACTTCGGCAGACTTCAGGTGCGGCAGGGCGGCGAACAGAACGTCCGGACCTGCCTTGACGACATCCGCAACGGATACCATTCTGCCGTCGCAGATATCGGTCTTCCGCAGCGTCTCGTCGCTGACACCGGGGTCGGCTTCGACGAGCAGGGTACCTTCCTGAGATGAAGAAACCGGGTAGATATGAGTAATATCAGGATGATCCGTCAATAGCCGAAGAAGAACCATCCCGGCGTACCCGGTGGTTCCAAGGATTGCTGCTTTCACTGGTTCCCCTTTTCTAATTTTCCTCGAGTTCCGGGATTTTCCCTTTCAGCCGTGCGATCAGCTGTTTGGGTCCAATACCTTCGCGGAGAACTGCAATGACCGTGTCATCGCCCGCGACTGTTCCCAGAATATCATCCAGCCCGAGGTTGTCCAACGCTATTGCCACGCTGACCGCGTGGCCGACGAGCGTTCGAACGACGGCGAGGTTGGCCGAAAAGTCCAGCGAGACGTAACCACGCTGGAAGTCCTGCACGTAGTTTCTCTCGGACTCGCGTCGTTCTTCGTCGCTGGGGAGGGTGTAGTAGTAACCTTGCGTTCCCTCCGAGACCTTGCCGACCTTGAGTATCTTCAGGTCTCGGGACAGGGTCGCCTGCGTAACACTGAAATCCTGTTCTTCCAGATAGCGCAGCAGGCTTTCCTGGCTTTGAATCCGATTTTTCTTGATAATCTTCTTGATGGCCTTGAGCCGCAGAGTACGCTCTTTCACCGGGGAGCCCTTTTGTATGGATATTCGATAGTGCTGAATAAACATACGCTGTTTGACATGGTTGTGCAATATGAACGAGCCACTCACATCAGTTGCCGTTCGCAAGCGTTTTCAGCAGTTTTCTCGAAAGACGAAGCATTACGATAATATTACCAGAGATCACTCACTGATTTTATCGAATCTATCACAAAATCGGGATGTATTGATGAGCGGTCCACAAGTTCCTGACGGAATTTCCCCGTTTTTACCAGAACTCCGCGGATGCCCGACGCCTTTGCCCCGCCTATGTCACTTTCGATATCATCCCCTATAATTATAACATTCGCGGGAGGTATTCGGAAGTCGTTGAGCGCTCGGGAGAAGAAATCGCCGGACGGTTTTCCCGTTACATGGGCGCTCGTGCCGGTTGCATACTCCAGTGCTGCCACAAAGGTACCCGAGTCGAGATCCAGCCCGTCTGAGGTCCGGTAATAGCGGTTGCGGTGAAGCGCAACAATTCGTGCACCACCAAGAACCTGTCGAAAGATGCTGTTCATGAGCGGGTAGTCCCAGGACGGTCCAATGTCGCCGACCACGATTATCTCGGGGCTGTCATCATCCTGGGGGAACTCTCTGTAGTCTGTCCGGGCGTCATCCTGGAGTATGAACCGGCAATGCGGCCGCCCGAGTGAACGCAGATAGAGAACGCCCGCATAGGCTGCACTGTAGATTTCTTCTTCCCCGATCCCGAAGCCGAGCGCCTGCACATGGGCGGCGAGTGATTTCCGTGAGCGGGTGGTGGAATTGGTCAGAAACCTCAATGCCAGCCCGCGTTCACGGAGATACGCAATCGCATCCGCCGCCCCGGCTATGGGATCGTCCCCGACGTAGAGCGTTCCGTCGAGATCGCAGAGGACTCCCTCTATTGAATCTCCTATCCGGTTCCTATTCGCTATCGCCACTGTCGTGTGCCGCGAGGCCTGAGGCACCAGGCGAACAGAGCGCAAGAGCCTCCGCGTACAGATAATCACTTCGAAGGCTGTCCACCTCCTCCTGCAGCATCTGGCCGGTCGACGGCGAGAGGAACAGATGGCGTTCACCTTCCTTGCCGGGCATTATCGTGTCGGCACAACCGCCGGGCGTTCCATTGACAAAGATGGCTTCTCCCCCGATCAGATCGATCTGGACCGAGAGATCAACATCTACTTCTCCGGAGCCGGCACCTTCGCAGAGCTCAGAATGAATCAGAATCTCCCGGCCTCCGGGATCAGCCGCCCGCCACGTTGTCCGACCGTTTTTTGCGAAGCGTCCGCGCCAGCTCCACCCAAGTCGCGACGCAAGCCAGAGGCCGTAGAGGTGGGCCTCGCTCTCACTTTCACTGACAATTTCGATAGATTCGATTCTGTCCAGCTTTTCGCTTGCCGCCTCACCTTCGAACAGTGATGCGGTAATCCGGCGGAGGGCCAGCCCCCGTTTCCAGGCAAGGTCAGAGACGAGCACGCCTTCACGGAGGAAGCTTTCTGCGACAACCGAGCAGATCGCATCAGGCGCTTCCCCGGTGGA
>CAZKMA010000007.1:71396-96331 GCA_964553615.1 uncultured Spirochaetales bacterium
AGGCATGAGCCTGAGTGCATCGCTGAGCCGCATGGTGGATTCGTTCCAGCGCGAGTCGAAAATCAGCTTGTCTATTTGCTCCCGCATCTGACTGAGGTATTCGCGTTGCGTCGATATTGCGTCATACCAGAGGACGTAAACCGGGATGTCTCGGATCAGGAGTGGCGTCCATGTGCCCGGCGCAGCGCCTGCGTTATCTCTGCCGTTCTGAATCATTATTTCCTGAAAACATACGCCGCGGTTTTCCTGATCCGGAAAACACCGTGCAGTTACGCTCATGGTGCTTTCCGCAGCGTTCACATTCTGAATCTGGATAATCCTGGCCGCCCGTTTCCCCAGCAGGTAGGACAGGGCACGGTCGGATGGATTCGGAAGATTCTCTTTTCCATAAATCACCAGATTGAACAGGGCCGCGCGCGCTTCCGAGGGGGAGAGCTCACGCTGAAGCATTCGCAATTCCTGCTCAACCTGAGATGGACTGAATAGTGCTTTCATATTTTCCTCCAGCGTCTTCCGTCGGTGCCAATAAGCATTTTTGCCTCTTCGGGACCCGAGCTTCCAGGCAGATAGGTGGGAATTGGTGAATCGTCTCTCTCCCATCCCTGCAGGATTCGCGTAATGAAGGACCAGGAGGCTTCGATCTCGTCGCGCCGCGTGTAGAGAGTGGAATCGCCCGTGAACGCGTCAAGAAGGAGCCGCTCGTACGCTTCCGGCACCGCCTCTCCGAAAGCTGAACCATAGGCAAAGTCCAGATTCACCGGACGCATGTCTGCGTTGTGGCCGGGGACCTTCACGTTCAGATTTACGGTGAGTCCTTCGTTGGGCTGTATCCGCATGATCAGAGTGTTCCGGTTCATGGCGGGATAGGTGGTGTGAAAGATCTGATGCGGCGGTTCCTTGAAGTGGACTGAGACTTCGGACAGCCGACGCGCGAGCCGTTTCCCGGAGCGCACAAAAATCGGAACGCCGGCCCACCGCCACGTATCCAGGTGGAGTTTCAGCGCAACGAAGGTCTCCGTGCGGGACTCAGGATTTACCCCATCTTCTTCACGGTACCCCGGAACCTCTTCTCCGTCCACGTATCCGCTGTGATACTGAGCGCGGGCTGTCAGTGTCTTTACCTGCTTATGCGTGATTGGTTTCAACGATCGGATGATCTTCACTTTTTCGCCGCGTATAGTATCGGCGCCAAGATCGTTTGGTGGTTCCATTGTCGTGAGACTCAGGAGCTGGAACGCGTGATTCTGAATCATGTCCCGCGTAGTTCCCGCCTTTTCGTAGTAGTTTGCGCGGGTCCCGACGCCGATTTTTTCCGCAACGGTAATCTGAATGTGATCGATGTACCGGTTGTTCCAGATAGGTTCGAACATGCCGTTTCCGAAGCGGAGCAGCATGATGTTCTGTACAGTTTCCTTGCCAAGATAGTGATCAATGCGGAAAATCTGATCTTCGCGAAAATGGCTCGCCAGATGTCCGTTCAGCGCTCGCGCTGTGGACAGGTCCCGGCCAAAAGGCTTCTCGACCACAATTCGAGTATACCCTCCCTTTTCCTCGGCGAGTCCCAGGTGTCCAAGATTCGAGATAATGGGTTCGTAAGAATCGGGCGGAGTCGAGAGATAGTAGACGCGATTCTGAAAACCCTCGCAATGGTCTGGAATGCGCCGGTACCCGCTCTCGTCTTCAAAGGTGGAAGAGATATACTCGAGCTGGTCCAGAAAGTGGTCCTTGACCGACTGTTCCGTGTTGACAAACCCGGAGAGCATCTTATCAGCTTCCTGCCGGAAGAACTCTTTTGTCCAGGTGCGTCGTGCAAACCCGACAACACGAAACTTGCTAATCGACCCCTTGAGATAGAGCGAGAAGAGTGCGGGTATGAGCTTGTTCCGGGTCAGGTCGCCCGTGACTCCGAAAATGAAGATGACAAACGGTACAGCCTGGCGCCCCGATTCGAGCCCAGCCATGAGCGGATTTGGTTTCATATATTCAAGTATCCGATTTCAGGTCGCGAAAGGCAATACATGGCGGTGCACGCACAGATGATCCGTCTTGATGGATGGCCGGCGAACGGCTACTGTTCCGCTATGGATGCGAGCCGCATTAAGAACCCGTTTTTTCCGCCGGATGCACCGGGAGCGGTAGTGTGCCTGAGTGAAACCGAGTCGACCATGGCGGATGCACGCAGGGCGGCAGAGTCCGGGGTGTCGGGAATTGTCATTGCCGCCGACTATCAAACTGCGGGCCGGGCGAGGGGAACGGGTCGGGTCTGGCTCTGTCCTCCCGGAGAAGGGCTCCTTTTCACGCTCGTCTTGAAGACCGATCGGCGGACAGGGGCGTGGTACGACCGTGTGGCGGCCCAGGCTACGCGGCCGGAAATCCTTCCACTTCTCGCGGGGCTTGCGCTATCCCGGACGCTCGAGTCCTGTTTCGGTCTGGAACCACGAATCAAGTGGCCGAACGATGTGCTTCTGGACGGACGAAAGCTGGCAGGTATCCTTTGTGAGTTCTTCAGCGGATATGTGCTTCTCGGCATGGGAATCAACGTCGGTCCCGGGGCCGTTCCACCAGTCGGAGAACAGCGCACTCCGGCCACCGCACTTGCGGAACATGGAGTTGTGCACATTTCGCGGGAGGAGCTCCTGAGTGCCGCCCTCGCGGCTATTCATTCGGCGCTCGAGTTGAAGGATTGGCGGATCGAGCTGGAAAGGAGGCTCTATCGCATGGGCGAACGGGTACGGTTCCGGCCGGGAGCAGCAGCGGGGCCAATGGTTCCCCTGGTCGTTGGAACCCTCGCCGGGGTCGATGCGCACGGGCAGATAATTCTTTCGCTCGAGAAATCCGGAGTGCGTCGAGCCTTTCCGGCAGGGGAGCTCATCCTTGATGATCCTGATGTATGGCGGAGCGGAACCACGGGCGCTGAAGATGCGACCGGATGACCGACGGCAGACGAAACTTCTGGATAACCTCCTCGGCAGATGTCACACCGTCATCCGGCAAGAGGAGAAACGTCATGTGCTGCTGTGTCCCGGAGGCGACTCCTGCATCGGCCATGCCCGGCATTCCGAAGAGGCTTACGCAGAATAGCTCGTTGCCCGCGGCATGGCGCAGAAAGCACACTGCGGGCTGAACCGTCGGTATCCTCTCATCCGCAACGGAAAGGTACAATCCGGCAATACGGGAGTTCTTCTCCTCGTCCCGGAAGCGCATGGTGCGGCCGAATATGACGGCTCCCGGATCATTCCCTCGAAGTCGGACGTGAGAGCAGGTACCGTCGGGATACCAGGATTCGACCTCTACTTTCGATTCGGCCCCGGATACCCGAAACAGCGGAAACACGATCGGGTCGTGGGAAAATCGATGAATATCGTTGGTGACACGCGGTGCCTGGATGTACACGTCAAAGACAAGCGGCGCAAACCCTTCAACAAAACACGCGTGGATGGATATCCGCCCCGGTGTTTCGATTTCCCTGCCGTCAAGCGTGTAATTCGAAACCATCCCCCTGATCTCCTTCCCGGAAATGAAGGATTCAAAGGAGAACGCCCCGTCACAGCGGTATTCGAGTTCGGTGGTTCGAGTTCGAAAAACGCCGGTCATTGACGATGGCAGAGCCAGGCTGTCGGTGCCCTGTTGCAGCGCCGCAAAGCTGCCGCCGGTGAATTGAGCATTGAACGCTTCACCATAGAGGGTCGCAGATCCGAGCATGCTCGCAATGAGCTCCCGCTCGGGTGGAAACGGCCTGTTGGTTTCCGGAGCCGCCGGTACTGCAGCCTCTCTCGGCCCGTTCGAGCAGGCATAGAGAATGGAACGGATTCGGTCGTCCGAGTGCCCGCTGCGTACTGTGCGAAGTCCGGCCGCGGCATCACAGAGGAAAGGATTCCAGAGCCGCGTGCCCGACCAGCCGCCGGTGGGCGGTTGCGCAGCAGGCGTGTCGGAGTTCGGTGAAATCTCTCCAAGCTTTACCGCGGCGGAAGGCCAGCTGCCGTTTCTGCCGATTGCCCGGGAAAGGGCTTCGAGTGCATTCCCAAACTGACCATCCGTGCACGAAATCCTGTCAAACAGGAGAACGAATTTATCCGGCATGCTCCGCAGCACCATGCGCAGTGTCCGCGCGAGAGATGGAACTCCCTGAGCGGTTATTGCACCATCGCCCGGATCCAGGGTAACGCAGGCGAACGACGCTACGTGACCTTTCCCCGCCACACGGAGAACTCCAAGGCTCCGGGCGCAGCCTTGCTTGCGGGATAATACGCGTACTACCTTGCGGGGGAACCCGGAATACGCTGTGTCCTCCGGATTGCAACCATAGTGATGTATCGTCAGGATGCGCGAAGCGTGCCGATTGTAGACGTTGGACGCATCTGCCCGGTACAGGTCGGGAGACTCCGCCATGAGCCACCGTTCTGTCCCATGACGCCGGTCGAGGAGTCCGGTTTGCCATGGGTTTCGGAATGCCCAGCGGACCTCCGCTGAGAGCTCTCTTTCGAGCAGCATTTCATGCGGCGCGCCGGAATAACCGTCCGGAATAATCAAATCCCCGTCCGTATCCATTCTTTCCTTGAGTTTGCGTGCCGACTCTTCTCCGTCCGGATAGACCGTCATTGGAAACGACCATCCTATTCCGCCCAATCGGGGATAACGGGAAACCGCATCGACCGCTTCCGTGACGTTTCCGGTGCGGACAATGACGAAGTATTCTGGAGTCGACCTCGGGTTCATGGTGCCCATGTTTTTATCACAGTGTCACGAATTGTTACAGAGCGGCCCGCGCAGTGCAGGGGGAGGCGCTGTGCCAACGTGTTCGGCGCTCAATGGATTTTTCCGGGCAAATACCGCGTTCGCGGGCCATAGTTGGAAAATTTCTGTTGATGTTTGCACGAAACGTTTGTATCTTACGTGTAGCATTAATCACAGATCGCCAGATAAATTCACGGCAAAGATTAGAATACACAAGAGAGGGAGTTGATATGGCCAAACAGCTCAAGTTCAACGAAGAAGCGCGACGTGCGCTCCTGAGAGGAGTTGAGAAGATTTCCAACGCCGTAAAGGTCACACTGGGACCGAAGGGACGGAACGTTCTTCTCGATAAGAAGTTCGGTGCGCCGACCGTGACGAAAGACGGTGTATCCGTAGCAAAAGAGATAGAACTGGAAGATCCGTATGAGAATATGGGTGCTCAGCTTCTCAAAGAGGTTGCTACAAAGACGAATGATGTAGCGGGCGATGGTACAACAACAGCCACCGTTCTTGCCTACAGCATTGTCAAAGAAGGTCTCAAGAGTGTTGCAGCCGGCGTGAACCCGATGGGGATCAAGCGCGGAATTGACCGGGCTGTTGAGGTTGCGGTCGAAGAGATCGGCAAAGCATCCAAAGAGATCAAGGATAAGGAAGAAATCGCTCAGATAGCTTCAATATCTGCGAACAACGACATGGAAATTGGTATGGAAATTGCCAATGCCATGGAGAAGGTTGGAAAAGACGGTGTCATTACCGTTGAAGAATCGCGCACCATTGAGACGACCACCGAGTTTGTCGAAGGTATGCAGTTCGATCGCGGATACCTTTCGCCGTACTTCGCGACGAATCGGGACACCATGACCTGTCTCCTCGAAAGCCCGTACATCCTGATCCACGACAAGAAGATTTCGAACATGAAGGATCTTCTGCCGTTGCTCGAGAAAGTTGCGCAGACCAACAAACCGATCCTGATCATTGCCGAAGATGTCGACGGGGAGGCGCTTGCCACTCTGGTTGTAAACAACATCCGCGGAACCTTGAGCGCATGCGCAGTCAAGGCCCCTGGCTTTGGCGACCGCCGCAAGGCAATGCTCGAGGATATTGCCATTCTTACCGGTGGACAGGTTATTTCCGAGGAACTCGGTCTGAAGCTCGAGAATGTAGAGCTCAATCAGCTCGGACGTTCCCGCAGCGTGAAGGTTGACAAGGAAAATACCACCATGATCCATGGTGAAGGCAAGCAGCAGGATATCAAGGATCGGATCTCCCAGATCAAGGCTCAGATTGACGACACGACCTCGGACTACGATCGCGAGAAGCTGCAGGAACGCCTGGCCAAGCTCGCCGGTGGTGTTGCGGTCATCAACGTTGGTGCAGCGACTGAAGTCGAGTTGAAGGAAAAGAAGCACCGCGTCGAAGACGCCCTGTCCGCAACCCGCGCAGCCATCGAAGAGGGTGTTATCCCCGGCGGTGGTGCGACACTCATCCAGGTTGTGCCGGTTCTTGAAAAGTTCGACCTTACCGGAATGGATGCGGACGCTCAGGTTGGCTTCAAGATCGTAAAACGTGCTCTCGAGGAGCCGGTCCGTCAGATTGCCGCAAACGCAGGGCTGGACGGTGCGGTCATCGCCGAGCGTGCAAAGGGTGAGAAGAAGGGCATGGGTTTCGACGCAGCGAAGATGGAATGGGTCAACATGGCAAAAGCCGGGATCATTGATCCTGCGAAGGTGACCAGATCTGCCCTTCAGAACGCTGCATCGATTGCCGCATTGCTTCTGACCACCGAGTGTGCAATTACCGACCTCCCGGAGAAGAAGTCCGCAGGCGGCGGCGCTCCCGACATGGATGCCATGGGCGGCATGGGCGGAATGGGCGGCATGGGCGGAATGATGTAAGAAGTCTGCCTTGCACACTGCGCATGGAAATGCACTGCGCATGGAAATGCGCTACGCATGGAAATGCACTGCGCATGGAAATGCGCGGCGCATACAGGAAAGGCCTCCCCGTCGGGAGGCCTTTTTCTTTCTGGTCTTGATTCCCCTCCATAGTTACGGTAGAACTGTCCTGAGTAAGGAAAACACATGACGCGACCAGATTTCATGTTCACTATCGGTTATCAGGGAAACACCGCCGTTGTCGACAAGAACGCGCGCAGGAAGTACGCAGACTCTTCAACGCTCGAGCTGCTCGAAGAGGGTTTGTATAAGCCCGCATTCTGTTCAGCCATCTATTCCGGATCCGAATCGGAAATGGAGGTGTTTCTCGCCCGATATCGTGAACTCACCGGCAATGAAAAAGCAACATCAGAGAGCCTGAAGCGCCTGTACGGCGTTTTCGAGGAACCGCAGCATATTCAGAAGGTTCTGCTCGTCTGATTGTCGCATTCGACAGCGGAATTCATGCCCGAACGGTCAGTGAGGACACGAGTTTGCGCGTCGGCAGGCGCGCGATAGCATATCCGTTGACATTGCCGCATCAGAATGAGAACTGCTGGCGCGAATTGTTCGCTGTTGACGAATACCCCCGAGTGTGTTAGTTTAAGCGCAATCTCTACGGTGGTCACATCGTCCCGGCGCATGTATCGTTTCGATGAGAATTGTCGCGACGACCGCATCTCCGGGCAATTGCGTCTGGGCTCGTGAGGAACATTGCCTCGATGTGATTATCGCTCTGAGGAAATCAGCTTACATAAGGAAGATTTTGCAATGAATAGCCTTTTTGCAAGCCTCCCGATACTGATGGGCGCGCCCGGTGGTACGGGAGCAGGAGCTGCGTCCGGAACCGGCCAGCTGGTTACGACTATCATCACATTTGGTCTTGTTTTCGTCATTTTCTATTTTCTGATCATCCGACCGCAAAACAAGAAGCAGAAAGAGACCAAGCGCATGCTGGAAGCCCTGAAGAAGGGAGACCGCGTGGTAACGGCTGGCGGAGTTCGCGGGACCATCGCGTCAATCAAAGAAGATTCAGTAATGGTGAAGGTAGATGGCACAACGAAGATCGAGTTCAGTCGATCGGCCGTCTCCGGCATCCTTCAGCAGAAGGCTTCTTCGTCCAAAGGGAAAGCTGCGCAGCAGAATTCCGATGACGACGACGCGGACGCCGAGGCAGACGAAGAAGATTCCAAAGAGTCGAAGGAGTGACATCGCCCGCAGCACAAAATACCGTCACATCGCCGGACTCGGCATGTGACAGACTACACCGGGGGCGGGAGTTTACGGTATGAGTAAGAGACTACGACTGATCACTATTCTGGTGCTTATTGCGGTGAGCGCCGTGTTCCTGTACCCGACGGTTCGGTGGTATTTCCTCCTGCCTGCGAACTTGAAACAGGTTGCGTCGGGCTCGAACATCCAGGTCAGGGACTACGTCCGGAAACAGTCGGACAAGATTTTCCAGGAACTGCAGGCAGAGGCCTCGGCAAGCTCTACAAAGCCGGTATCGAAGGATCTGAACTTTCTTGTTTCCGTCGCCAGGAAGAATTTTGGGGCGATCGGAGAGAAGGTGCCCGCTGTGTGGACCGCAGACAAGGTCTTGAGCGGGTTTCAGAACCGTGACGAGCTGTACACGACTCTGGAAGATCACTATCGGCAGCAGGTGCTCGGGTTGAAAGACCTGAAAAGCCGGATTTTGCTCCTTGGGCTCGACCTTTCAGGCGGCATGCAGGTTGTCCTTCAGGCTGACCCGAAAACCGTACGTGGCGGTCTGACCGAACAGCAGGCAATCCAGCAGGCAATGCAGATTCTGAGAAGTCGTATTGACCGGTTCGGTGTGACCGAACCAAGCATTCGTCTTCAGGACAAGAACCGCATTGTCATTGAGCTTCCGGGAGACAACGATCCTGAACGTGTCCATGCGTTCCTGATGGGAAAGGGAAGTCTGTATTTCCACATTGTCGACGATCAGGCAACGCAGAAACTGATTCAGTACCAGGCCGATCATCCCACCTGGGATCCGAAATACGATCCAATACCCAGTCTGGTGCCGCCGCAGGATCAGGTCGCAGAATATGTAACCAAGGATCAATACGGCATTGACCAGCACGTGCGCTGGATTGTCATCCATAAGGACGTAGCAAAATACGGTCTGGATGGTCAGTACATAACAAACGCCGAGGTTGGTCGGGATCCGTTAACGAATCAACCGGTCGTTAACTTTACGCTGAACTCAGTCGGCGCGACCAAGTTCGATATTCTCACCCGGGATAACGTCGGAAAGAGTATGGCGGTTGTGCTGGATGGCAAGGTCGTTTCCTACGCAAATATTCGGGAAGAAATTCCAAACGGAAGCGTACAGATCAGCGGTCTTGATCAGCAGCAGGCGCAGAACCTCTCCATAGTGCTGCGAACGGCGTCCTTGCCCGTGAATCTGACCATTGTCAACCAGAATGTGGTCGGGGCAACCCTCGGTGCCGCCGCAATACATGCGGGACTCCAGGCAAGCCTGCTCGGTTTCATATTGGTAGTGCTGTTCATGCTGGCGTACTACAAGGGCGCGGGGCTCATTGCGGATATTGAGCTGTTCCTGAATCTGTTTTTCATGGTCTCCATCCTTTCTGTGTTCAATCTCACGTTGACACTCACCAGTATTGCCGGTCTCGTGCTGACGGTAGGTATGGCCGTTGATGCCAACGTTATCATCTATGAACGAATCAAGGATGAAATGAGGTTCGGAAAGAGTGCTTCGGCATCCGTGAAGGCGGGTTTTGCGAAGGCGTTCTGGACAATTATGGACTCCAATATCACGACGCTCATCGCGGCAATCTTCCTCTCTCAGCTTGGCACAGGGCCGGTACAGGGGTTTGCAGTTACTCTCGCGGTTGGAATCGTCTCGTCCATGTTCACGTCTCTGTTCATATCCCGGCTTATCTACGACTTCCTCCTTGACGTGGTGAAAGTCAAGGGCCTGAGCATCAGCTGGAGGATGAGATGAAGCGCGTAATCCAATTCACCAGAATCCGATTCTGGATGATTGCCATGTCTGTCGCGTTCATCGTGCTCGGTCTTGTTGTGACCATCGCGCGCGGCGGGTTCAATTATGGTGTTGAGTTCCAGGCCGGTTTGAGCCTGCAGGTTCACATTCTCCCGGCCAAAGTGACCGTTACCCCGGCGAAGGTTCGTGATGCCCTCAAGAGCAACATAAACGGTTATCAGATACAGTCACTGGGAAACGCGGCGGATCAGATCTACGAAATAAAGGTCCGTCAGCCTCGTGGTGGGGCACCAACCGACTTCAGCCAGACAATGACCGACAAGGTCATGACCGATCTGAAGACCGCATTCGGTGCTGAGTCGGTGACTCAGCAGTCCAGCGCGTATGTCGGACCGCGGTTCTCGAGTGACCTGACTCGACAAATTTTGCTGATGGTGCTGCTCACGGTCGGTGTCATTCTCGTGTATCTGTCCTTTCGCTTCCGGATTGCCTACGCAACGGGTGCGGTCGTGGCAACGTTGCACGATACGCTCATGATGGTTGTTTTCATCGGTGCGTTCCAGATGGAGGTGTCAACCGCAATAATTGCGGCTATCCTCACAATCATCGGTTATTCGCTGAACGATACCATCGTTGTGTTCGACCGTATTCGTGAAAACGAAAAAATGATGCGTGAATCGCAGTTTCCAAGCATCATCGATACAAGCATCTCGATGTCCCTGAGTCGAACTATCGTAACGTCGTTCACGACCTTTCTCGCGGCCCTTGCCATCTTTGTATTCACAACGGGTTCGATCAAGGATTTTGCCCTTGCATTGATGGTCGGTATTGTCTGGGGTACATACTCATCGATCTTCATCGCATCGCCGGTGCTGCTCGCTATGGTCAATGGCCAGCGCGGCAGACGGAAACGCAAAGATGCACGGCTGTACGGTCGGCAATCGATGGTTATCTCGAACACACCGAAAGATGCGGCGGGCGCCGAGGACAAGGGGGCCCAGAAGGGCAATCAGTCCGCGCCGGACAAGGATTCGGTTATTCGGGAACTTGCCCAGAGACGGGCACGAAAAAAGAAATAGTCCGGTCGTTTTTGACCATCAGAAGAATGCCCCGCACTCCATCGGATGCGGGGCCTTTTTTTAGAACTCTTCTCCATGAACGCGCAGAAGGTTGAATTTTCCAATGCTGCTGAGGAGCATGACCGCCATTACCCCCGCTTCTGTGGGATCGGTAACCACCAGGTCGACCACCTCGACGACGGAGCCTGCCATCTTCAGTGCAACAACGGGGATACCGTACACCTCCCGGAGTTCCTGAACTGCGTTGCGGATTTCTCCTCCCATGAGGGCTCCGGCAAGAACAAGGATACCGGCCCTGTGAAGGCGGCCCACCGCGCGGACGGCCTGGGCAATTTCGGATTCTCCAACTACGGCAATGGTGTCCACCGAGATGAGTTCGCCCCGGATGTTGTGCCGATCTGCTTCAACAATTGCGCCCGATGCTACTGCCGCTACCTGGGCTCCACCGCCAAGCACAATGACGCGCTTTCCGTAGGTTCGGAGATTTGTTGGACGTATCTGGACAGACTGAACTGACGGAATGCCTCTGATCCTCTCAATCAGCGTGTCACCATTTTGATCTGACTGGATCTGAATTGTCGTGTGCGTCATATCGTCGAAATCGTTCCAGGACTGAATGTAGCGCGCGCTGAGAGACTGGCCGGATATCAGATTCATGATGTCGGCCATGAGTCCCACACGATCAGTGGCAAGAATTTCGAGGGCGAAACCGGGGATGGCGGTGCTTGCAGGCTGCTCCTTCATCCGAGTATAGCGTTCCCGCAATCGTTTTGGCATGTCAATCTTCATGACTCGATTCTACTGCCGGATTCGCGTTCGTCAACACCAGTTCGCCCCGTATCCGTCGTTCGCAAAATTGGTTATTCTGATCGCGGAGGATCCTGTGATCGACTTAACTGAATTGCTTGCCGGGAAACGGGGACTCTTGTCGGACATGGATGGAGTAATATACCACGGGAACCAGTTGCTTCCTGGTGTTGCGGAGTTCATGAAATGGATCAAAGAATCCGGCATGGAGTTTCTGTTTCTCACCAACTCGAGCGAACGAACCCCGCGGGAGCTGCGCGAGAAGCTCCTCCGGCTGGGGCTGGATGTTTCGGTAGAGAATTTCTACACGTCAGCGTTGGCCACTGCGGCCTTTCTGAAGAGCCAGGATCCAGGCGGTACTGCCTATGTAATTGGCGGGAACGGTTTGGTCAATGCGCTCTATGAGGCGGGATTCGCCATGAATGAGGTGAATCCGGATTACGTGGTCGTTGGCGAGACGCACTCCTACACCTACGACACGATTACCCAGGCAATAAACCTCGTGCGCAAGGGTGCGCGTCTCATTGGAACCAATCCGGATCTCACCGGTCCCAGCGAGCATGGCGTTGTTCCTGCAACAGGTGCCATTATTTCTCCCATTGAGCTGGCAACGGGCCGAAAGGCGTATTTTGTCGGCAAGCCGAATCCGCTCATGATGCGTCAGGCGCTGAAACGCCTGGGCTGCAGAAGGGAGGAGTCCGTCATCGTGGGTGACCGGATGGATACGGATATCATTGCCGGAATTGAATCGGAAATCGACACTATTCTTGTGCTCTCCGGAGTTACCGCGCTGGAGGACCTTCCGCGTTTCCCGTACCAGCCGCATTTTGTCGTGAATGGGGTTGGACAGATACCGAAGGGAGAGACGGTGCGCGAAATTCCAAAGATGCCGACCCGGGTAGATCCGGGTCCGCTCGGAACGGAATCCACCGATCACGGACGGGTCCAGTCGTGAATCTCCACTTTCAACGATTCGGATCGGCGCGCACGAGAGGAGTGCCGCTGGTGATCCTTCACGGACTCTTCGGTTCCGGAGACAACTGGCTGCCGATTGCTCGAGCTTTCGAAAACGAGTACCGGGTAATTCTTCCTGATCTTCCCAATCACGGAGACTCTCCGCACACCGATCGGTTCACCTACCCGGAGATGGCGGAAGCCATTGCGGAATTTTTGAGAGTTGAAGAGCTTGTTCCGTGCATTCTTACCGGCCATTCCATGGGAGGAAAGATTGCAATGGCGACGGCACTCGAGAATCCGGGGATGGTGGAGAAGTTGTGTCTTGTCGACATCGCGCCGAAGGCCGACAATTCACGCCACACGCAGATGCTCGCTGCAATGCAGGAGGTCGCTGAGGCCAATGTCCGAAGCCGACGAGACGCGGAGTCAATTCTGGAACGGCGTATACCGGGTAAAAGAGAGCGTGCGTTTCTCCAGAAGAGTCTGGTCCAGCAGGATGATGGTATCTACCGATGGAAACTGAATCTCGACCTCATTCGCGGTTCATACGAAACGATGCTTGGATGGCCGTATGAGGCGGACCGGGACGTTCGCCCGTATGATCGGCCTGCACTGTTTCTGGGCGGCGCGCGATCGCAGTACCTTATGCCGGACGACCGGGAGGTCATTCTGTCCCTGTTCCCTCGCGCACAAATGGTGCACATTGCGGATGCCGGCCACTGGGTTCATGCGGACCAGCCCGAAGAGTTCATGAACATATTCCGGAATTTCGTGAACGGTGCCTCATGAGTGAGGTGTCGACGGCAACTTCGGAAATGCTTCCCGCTGCCTCCGTGACTTCACTTCCGGGCGGCCGGCCGGCTCCACTCGGGGCTACGCCGACCCCGCACGGAGTTCAGTTTGCGTTTTTTAGTCGGCGGGCAACCGCGGCCTGGTTGCTTCTCTTCGATTCCGCGGATGATCACACTCCTGCCGCCGAGATATTGCTGGACCCGGTGCGCAATCGCACGGGGGATATATGGCATGTGCTTGTTTCCTGGGCCGGTCCCGGACAGCTCTACCTGTTTCGGGTGGATGGGCCCTACGATCCGGGCCGCGGGCTGCGTTTCAACAGGCACAAGGCATTGATCGACCCCTACGCGCGTGCGCTTACTCACAGCCATGTATGGCACATTCCGGAAAACTATGGTTTTGTCGCGCCGACGGCTCCTGCGGGCAGAGACTCTACCCGTCAAGGATCGGCGGGGCGGATTGATCGTTCGGACCTCGCTGATAATGCCGACCTGACGATATCTCCGCTTTCAAGCGTCGGGACCATGCCGAAATGCATTGTCATAGACAATGACTCGTTCGACTGGCAGGATGATCGCCCGCTCAATTATCCACTTCGATTCAGTGTTATCTATGAAACACACGTGAAGAGTCTATCGGCTCACTCTTCGGCGGGTGCAAAGCATCCCGGAACCTACCGAGGCGTCGTCGAGATGATTCCCCATCTGAAATCGCTCGGGATAACGAGCCTCGAGCTCCTTCCGGTTCAGGAGTTCGATGAACTGGAAAACGACAATGTGGACCCGACGAACGGGGATCTGCTCGAGAATTTCTGGGGCTACAGTACCATTGCATTCTTCGCGCCGAAAGGCAGCTATTCGGCCGCTCACAACGGCGGCGAGGCAGGTGGGCAGGTTAACGAGTTCAAGGAGATGGTCAGGGAGCTGCACAAGGCCGGCATAGAACTGGTGCTGGATGTCGTATTCAACCACAGCGGCGAGGGCAGTCATCTCGGGCCAACCGTCTCATTTCGAGGCCTGGACAACCGAATCTACTACATTCTGGATCAGGATCGTCGGATGTATCGTAACTTCTCCGGATGTGGGAATACACTGAATTGCAACCATCCGGTTGTCCGCTCACTCATCATCGACTGTCTCCACTACTGGGTCACGGAAATGCATGTGGACGGGTTCAGATTTGACCTGGGTTCCATACTTGGCCGGGATGAGACTGGAAAACTCATGGAGAATCCTCCAATTCTCGAGAGGATAGCGGAAGACCCGATTCTTCGAAATACCAAAATCATCGCCGAAGCGTGGGATGCCGCGGGCGCCTACCAGGTAGGGGCGTTTCCCGGTGGCCGTTGGGCCGAATGGAACGACCATTTCCGAGATGATGTGCGAAGGTTCTGGCGGGGCGATGCGAACATGTCCGCCGCGCTGGCCACCCGCATCACCGGCAGCTCGGATCTCTACCTCCGGGACGGACGCAAGCCGTTTCACAGCATCAACTTTGTCACATCCCACGATGGTTTTACCTTGAACGATCTGGTCAGCTACAGCGTGAAACACAATGAACGGAATGGCGAATACAATGCCGACGGAATGAACGGAAACAGCAGTGCAAACTATGGCGTGGAGGGACCGACCGATGATCCTGCTATTGAACAGGTGCGCAATCGACAGGTGAAGAACTTCCTTGCAACGCTGCTCCTTTCTCTCGGCACACCCATGCTTCTTGGTGGAGATGAAGTCCGCCGCACGCAGGCGGGAAATAACAATGCGTACTGCCAGAACAACGAAATATCGTTCATGGATTATTCGCTGAGTGACCGCCATTCCGACATCCTCCGGTTCTGCCGACAGCTCATACGGTTTCGCCTTGCACACCCGGCGTTCCTGCGACCGGAATTCTACAGCGGCGAGGATAACGACTACAACGCTATCCCGGACGTATCGTGGTACAACGAAAAAGCAAAACCGATGAACTGGGAGCGTGAAGACGGAGTGCTCGCGCTTCGGATTGACGGGAGCAAGGCTGAAACACGCGCGGATCGGGATGATTTCGACTTCTACTTCATGTTCAATGCCTCAGCAAGCGCTATCCAGTTCTCCCTCTGTCCGGCACGCAACGGAAGAGTGTGGCACGTGGTCATGGACACCGCTCTGCCGTCGCCGCAGGATTTTCGCACGCGGGACACCATGTCCCCGGTTGCTGAGAACCACGCAACGGTCGAACCGCACGCAATGGTGCTGCTTGCCGCGTTGTAATGCGTGAGAGTTCTTGACACGAGGGAGAGTTTCCCCGATATTTGACAGCAAAGCACAGATGGAGACGAGTAGGTGCTGACTGCGTCCAGAGAGAGGGTATCCGCGGCCTGCCGGCCGATGGGTGGAAGGTACCCGGCACAAGAGCACTGAAAACCACTCCGGAGCTGCAGATCGAAAAGGCGGTTGAGCCCGAGTAGGTCGTGCCGGTTTGCCCCGCCGTTATCCGGGAACAGAGAGCGCCGGAATTCTCCGGCGAAGTAAGGTGGTACCGCGGAAAGCCCCGGCTGTGTCCGAAAGCTTTTCGTCCTTACACGGCCCATGCGAACGCGTGGCGGAAGAAGGATGAAACCTGCTCGGAGACCGACCTGGGCTTTCATTTTTTCCCGGCTCGCGCATCGCCATCTTTGTTCGGGAGGTACCTATGCCCCAGGTGGAAGACAGACTTTATCGAATCAGGCATTCAACTGCCCATGTCATGGCGGAAGCCGTGTTGCGGATTTTCCCCGATGCGAAAATTGCCATCGGTCCGCCTATCGAGAACGGGTTCTACTACGATTTCGATCTGCCCCGGCCGCTGAAGCCCGAGGATCTGACCGAGATCGAGCAAATCATGAAGCAGATCGTCAAGCAGGACAATCCGTTTGAAAAGCAGGTGATCTCACGGGACGAGGCAAAAGAGCGGTTCTCCGACCAGCCCTACAAACTCGAGCTCGTGGACGCAATTCCGGAAGGCGATGAGGTGTCGCTCTACACTCAGTCGAGCTTCACCGACCTCTGCCGCGGACCACACGTGGAGACAACGCGTCAGATCCATCCGAATGCGTTCAAGCTGCTGTCAATTGCGGGAGCCTACTGGCGCGGCGACGAGAAGCGGCCCATGCTGCAACGGATCTACGGCACCGCCTGGGAGAAGCCGGAGGATCTGAAGGCTTATCTGAACCACCTTGCTGAAGTCGAGAAACGGGATCACCGGAAGCTCGGAAAGGAGCTCGACCTTTTCTCAATACACGAGGAAGCGGGCCCGGGGCTCATCTACTGGCATCCGAAAGGCGGGCGGATCCGCCTGGAGGTGGAAAACTACTGGCGCACTGCCCATCAGCGCGGTGGGTACGAGATCCTCTATACCCCGCATCTTGGCAGGAGCTGGCTCTGGGAGACCTCCGGTCATCTCGTCAACTACAGGGACATCATGTACTCTCCGATGGACGTGGACGGGCAGGACTACTACGTCAAGCCAATGAATTGCCCTTTCCACATCATGATCTACAAGAACCAGAAGCGCTCCTATCGGGACCTTCCGCTGCGATGGGCGGAGCTCGGGACAGTGTATCGCTACGAACGGAGTGGCGTTCTGCATGGGCTCATGCGTGTCCGCGGATTCACTCAGGACGACGCGCATATATTCTGCACCCCGGACCAGATTGAAGACGAAATTCTCGAGGTACTTCGATTTTCTTTGCGCATCTGGAAGGCGTTCGGTTTCTCGGACATCAAGGCGTACTTGTCCACCAGACCGGAGAAAGCCGTAGGAGACTCAGAGCGATGGAAGTTCGCCACCGAGACCCTGCGTCGTGCAGTCGAGACCGAGGGACTTCCCTACGAGATGGATGAAGGCGGCGGAGCATTCTACGCTCCCAAGATTGATCTGAAGATTCGTGACGCACTCGGACGTGAGTGGCAGATGACCACCGTCCAGTTTGACTGGAATCTGCCGGAGCGGTTCGACATGACTTTCGTTGACGCGGACGGCAAGGAGAAGCGCCCATACATGGTTCACCGGGCACTGCTCGGGTCTCTGGAACGGTTCTTCGGCGTGCTGATTGAGCACTACGGCGGCGCGTTTCCTGTCTGGCTTGCCCCGGTTCAGGCGGTTGTTGTTCCGGTGGCACCGGCATTCAACGAGTATGCCGCAACGGTTGCACGGCGGCTTGTGGAAGAGGGGTATCGTGCCGAAGCGGATGTCGGAGACAGTCGTATGAACGCCAAGATCCGTGTTGCCCAGAAACAGAAGGTTCCTTACATGTTGATAGTCGGTGGAAACGAGCAGGAATCCGGCCAGGTCTCGGTCAGAACCCGGGATGGAGAGCAGATGAACGGGCTCACGCAGGACGCGTTCATTGGCCTGCTGAAACAGAAGGTCGAGCAGAAAGAGGTGATATAAGAAGCCGAGCCTCGGTGGCCGCGGGAGGAGCAGTCAATGATCGACAGAATTGTGAAGCGCGACGGGCGGATCGTTCCGTTTGACCGGGAGAAGATTGCGTTTGCCGTCATACGGGCGGCGGTCGCCGTCGGCGGGCGCAACCGGGATATCGCCGAGAACATTGCTGCAAAAGTGGTAGCGCTGCTCGAAAGCAGAATGGACGCGGAAGAGCGCGCTTCAACGCGCCACGGCTCTTTTCCCACGGTCGAAGAGGTACAGGACGCGGTAGAGAAGATCCTTATCGAAGAGGGACACGCGAAGACCGCAAAAGCGTACATAATCTACCGTTATGAACACTCTCTCAAGCGTGCAGGGCGCGACAGTCTTACCTACTCATCAGAGAACGTACCGTACAAGAAGCTGTGGGAAACGCTCAGTTGGGCGGTGGACAATCAGTGTCACAGCCTCGCACAGATCCGCGCCTATTCGGAAGAGGGACGTTTCGCTGAGCTCGTTCAAAAATCCGAATCGTTTTATGCCACGCAACTCGATCTGGCAGAAGAAGAGATTCGCAAGCGACTTGACGAAATTCGCGTCATTATCATATCAGGCCCCTCATCGTCCGGGAAAACTACCACGACTATCAAACTGGGAGAGCGGCTCGCTCCTGCCGGAAAGAAGTTTGTCCCGCTCAATGTCGACCATTACTTTCTGGACCTTGCAGAGCACCCTCGCGACCCACACGGAGACTACGATTTCGAAACTCCGCAGGCGCTTGATCTTGCAACGCTCAATGACCATCTGAGTCGTCTGCTGCTTGGTGAGTCGGTGGAAATCCCATTCTACAATTTCAAGACTGGACGGCGCGAGGGAGTGTCCGAGACCATGCGGCTCGGATCCGGAGACATCATTCTCATCGACAGTCTCCACGGATTCCACGAGCCCATGACCGAAGCAGTTCCTCGGGAACAGAAGTTCAAGGTCTACATAGAGACGCTCGCACAGATGAAGGATGATGAACATCGCTATGTGCAGTGGAGCGATATTCGAATGCTCAGACGGATGGTGCGTGACCACCAGTTCCGGAATTACAACCCTCGTCAGACGCTGCTGCACTGGTATCTGGTGCGCCGGAGTGAAATGCGATACATCATCTCTCGCATCCGGCAGGCCGATGTAGTCGTCAATAGCTTCATGCCCTGCGAGTTGCCGTTGCTGAAGCGCCGCCTGGTTGGTCTTATCCCGGATTTTGTGCTTGAGCTTGCGGACGATCCGGATCGAATGGACGCACTGTCCCGTGCGCGCAGAGTCGAACACCTGTTCACTCAGGTGCCGGATCTGACCGTGGAACAGGAAGCGACCGTGCCTGCCGACTCGCTCATGCGGGAGTTCATTGGCGGAAGCGTGTACTCATACTGAGACGAATCTACACATGAAGGAGAACGAATTGGAATCATCCCTGAAACGGCTGAAAGAGCTCGATAGCGAAATTCAGGTCCTGTCCCATATCGCCGCCACCCTTGGCTGGGACCAGGAGACCTATATGCCCGAGCGTGCAATAGGAGAGCGATCGGACCAGCTATCGGTTCTTGAGGCACTGTTGCACGAAAAGAAGACCTCGACTGAAATAGGTGATCTCCTGGCAAAACTTGGTGCCACCGAAGACAATCCGAAGGGCGACCCTGCGCTGCCGGATGTGGACCGTGCGCTGATTCGGACCATTCACCGTCAGTTCACGCGCGAGACGAAATTGCCAAAGAAGCTGGTGGTTCGGCTGGCCAAAATGACGAGTCTCGGGCAGGCTACCTGGGCTGAGGCGAGGAAACGGTCGGATTTCAACCACTTTGCACCGGTTCTCAGGGATCTTGTGGACATTGTCCTCGAAGTTGCGGACCGGCTCGGCTACGAAGATCACCCGTACGACGCGCTTCTCGACGATTACGAACCGTGGATGCGGACTCGGAAGGTTCAGGAGGTGTTCGGGCAGCTTCAGGGTGAGCTGGTGCCGTTGGTCGCGGCTATTCAGGGGGCGCCGCAGATCGACGACTCGTTTCTGCATGCCGAGTTTCCGGTCCACCTGCAGGAGCAGTTTGGCCATTCGGTCCTGAAGAAGATGCTCTGGGAATATGACCGGGGACGTCTTGATGTGTCTGCTCATCCATTTACCACCACGCTCGGATCGGACGATGTTCGTCTTACCACCAGATATGAAGCGCGTAACTTCAAGAGCGGGTTGTTCAGCATCATCCATGAAGCCGGGCACGGCCTGTACGAGCTCGGATTCGGCGAGGCCATCAGGGGATCGAGTCTGGCAAACGGTACCTCGCTTGGTATTCACGAGTCCCAGTCCCGGACATGGGAGAACATCATCGGCCGCAGCCTCCCGTTCTGGGAGTACTTCTATCCCAAGCTGGTGGAGACTTACCCGAAACAACTCGGTGGTCACAATCTCGATGCTTTCTACAAGGCCATCAACAAGGTGGAACCGTCTCACATCCGTGTGGATGCAGACGAGGTCACGTACAGCCTGCATATCATTCTCCGCTTCAATCTGGAGACCCGTCTGGTCAAGCGTGAGCTTTCAGTGAAGGACCTGCCCGAGGCGTGGCGGGAGGAATCCAGATCCTTGCTCGGAATAGTCCCGCCGACGGACGCCCTCGGCGTTCTCCAGGACATTCACTGGTCAATGGGGTCGCTTGGTTATTTTCCGACCTACGCGCTTGGAAACCTGTACGGGGCTCAGTTTGCTGCACGTATGAGAAAGGATATTCCTGATTTCGACTCGAGAATTGCAAAGGGTGACCTTTCGGTTGCGCTGGAATGGGTTCGAAAGAACATCCACGTGCACGGGAGTGCCCTTACTGCAGCCGAGTTGATCGAAAAGGTCACCGGGGAGACGCTGAACGCGCGGTATTTCATAGACTATTTGAAGGAAAAATACCGACCCATCTACGGCCTCACGGGAATATGAGCTACGTTCAGTATCTCGTTTCAACCCCGTTTACCTGGATAGCGCTTGCCGGGCTTTTCTTCGGCGCTGCAATCAGTCGGGTCTCCCGGCCGGTAGCAAGCTACCAGAAACGTCGGAATCGGTCGCGCCGCAGACTGCGGCGCGGCGTGGCGGCGGCGGAACGCATCCGCGCTCGGATGTGGACACTCTTCTTTCTTGGTCTCTCGGCCTCGGTGCTGGCAGTTCTGTCAGCGGTCTTTGTCCCGGGACCGGAAAAGATTCTGGACCCGAAACTGCCGTGGATGTTCGGCATGAGCGCATTGCTCGCCTTTGTCATGCTTCGGTTCAAGCGTTCGATTGGAATTCCGATGCTTATGCTCCTGTGCGTAGCCGCGCTGTTTCTCAACATAGCACTCGAACCATGGACGTTTATCAGACAGGAGACAACAATCCTGCAGTTCCGGGCGCTTGCAGTGAATCAGGACTCGCTGGACATGGAGCTGACGATTCCGCGGCTCTCGTCGAGCAAGTCGTTCGTGCATGTGACCGGGCAGACAGTTCGGCCCGGCTTCGACACGCTTGAGTTCACGCCGTATCTGTTTTTTCTTGGAGGAACAGTTGCCTACCGGAATGCCGGGTTGAACTCTGCGGAGGGCGCCCGTGTCCCCGCGTCGTCCACCGGCAACTCTTTTCCCGAACGTGTCACCGGATACTTTGCCAGTCACACCTCGGCAATTCCCGGAGTACAGCTCCGACTCGTTGACGTTCGACCAGTAGCGCCCTTTCCGTTCGAGATATTCTCGGTCGTTCTTGCGCCCGATGGTACGTATACAGTCAAATCCTCTCGCCCGGGTTCGGGATCATAGGTGGATCTTCCATTAACTCCTTGAATCCGAACGCGTGCTGCCGATAGTAAAGGCAACCATGTATATTACGCTGTACAAGTCCGACAGACGAGGGAATGTTCACTACTACACACTGCATAATCGGCAAGGGAACCTGTTTACCCCCTATTCCCTCACCCTCACATGGGGGCCATCCGTGTCCAATGGTCGGGAGAAGCTCGTCATTCTGGAGACGCGGAAGGAGATGGACGATCGAATCCGTTATCTGCTCCGGAGACGGATGAGAGAAGGCTACAGTGTCCTGTACAGCTATTTCCGGAAGGACGAGCACCGGTACGTGCGAGGCGCAACGATATCACGAAGAACACGCAGCGCCGCTTCCTGATCAATTAACCTCAACCGTTCCTCGAATGTTTCAGCTTGCGCTCCTTGATCGCGGCAAGAAACTCCCGTCCGAGTGTGTACATTTTCTCCCCGAGAGAGACTATCACAATGAACGCGCACACATATTCAAGGATGGGCAACAGTACGAGCATGGTCGGTTTGAAGCGATTCAGGAGCGAAAGCAACGCAAGCGCATAAACCACCATGGTAGCAAAAACCGATGCCTTTCCAATGAAATTACTCCCTGTCGTCACGCGGCCGCGATATACGAGCAGGGTTGCCATTCCGACGAATTGAAAGCCGAGTCGTACGGAAATCAGGACGAAGAACCATGTGTGGATGAGGCGGAAATAGTTGAATGCTATTGAAACCGCTATCAGGATTGCGTAGTCGCTTACGCTGTCCAGGTAGTTCCCTATCTTGGTGACCTGCTTCAAACGCCGGGAAATTTTTCCATCAAGAAAGTCGGAAATGAACGAAAGAACCACCAGAACAATAAGAATTGCAGTCACCGAGTAGTCGCGGGCAAGGATCAGGAGATAGAGGATCGATGGTGTTGCGCTGATTCGAAAGACTGAAAGAACATTCGGGATATTGATCCGTTCGAGACGTACACCGGATGGCATGATGGCGAAATCCTGCTTTCGGATAAGAAGCAGCCAGAGAAGCATTGCATGAACGGCAATCGCGACCGCGAAAAACGATTCAATACGGGGAAGCGGTACCCGGTAGACAGCGACAACGACAAGAATCAAAACCGTCTGAAGCACCAGGAACAGCAATACCGTGACAACAATGCTCCGGCCAAGTCGGCTATCCTGGCTCAATGGCCCCCCCTCAACATGGGTCCTGTTGCGATATATCCGCGGAACGAATGCAACTCCATCTCCCCAAGCCCGTAGAGTACGGGCGGATTGCCGACGTGTCAACACCGGCTGCGAAACGACGGCAATTCTCATTTTGACACGGCAACGTCAACTGGCATGCTGTCGCGCGTCTGCCACCATGAGAATTGCTGGTTCCCGTCTGGGTTGCAGTTTCCGCCTGCGATGCTTGACATCGTACCGGGCTGGCCGTAGCATGAAGCGATGAACGTAGCGAACGCCCTCACAGTATCGCGTCTCTTTCTTGCGCCCATTTTCCTCCTGTTCTATTTTATCCCCATATGGACAGGCGGACTCTTTACCGCTGGTTCGGTTGTTTTGCTCTGGCTTCTTTTCGCCGTTATCGAAGTCACCGACATCCTGGATGGGCACTATGCGCGTTCGCGAAACCAGGTGACGGACCTCGGGAAATTGCTGGATCCGTACGCGGACGTCATAAGCCGACTCACCTATTTTGTCTGCTTCGCGACAACCGGTCTAATGCCGGTATGGATGTTCGTCATCCTCATGTACCGGGAGTTTTCAATCGGCCTGATCCGGACAATGTTCTCGAAGTACGGTGTCGCACTTGCTGCCCGCCGCGGTGGCAAGACGAAGGCCCTGGCCTATTCGGTGTCCGGCGGCGCAGGACTTGTTATTCTCACCATGAATCGGCTCAAGTTATCCAGCGCGGTTGAGCCTGCGTTGAGAGTCGTAATGCTTGTTATCTTCTCAATTGCTGTCTTCTTCTCTCTTCTGTCACTGGCGGACTATCTGTCGGTCTTTTTTCGCGACCAGAAGCGACGGAACGCCGGTTCCCCCTCCCGCGCGGAAGGTGACCACGCAGTATCCGGGAGTTCGGCCGTACCACCGACCGGTGAAAAATGATTTCCCTCAAAGATGTCGAGGACTCAGAGCTTGAGACGGTCGATTTTGTATTGACTGACATTGATGACACGATGACGAAAGACGGCAAGGTCTCCTGTGCGGCATACTGTGCGCTGTGGAAGCTGCATGACGCCGGTTTTCGCGTTATCCCCGTTACCGGCAGACCCGCCGGCTGGTGCGATCTCATTGCACGACAATGGCCCGTAGATGCTGTTATAGGCGAGAACGGTGCACTGGTGTTTTCCGTCGTGAATGGTCACCTCGAGCATCTGTATCACCCCTCAGTCGACCGGGAGCTCGCCTCCGCAAGACTCCACGAAATTGCCGAGCGGGTTTACCAGGAAGTCCCCGGAACGCGTCCCGCGCTTGACCAGTTCAGTCGGATGTTTGACGTTGCCGTTGACTTTCGGGAGGAACCTCCTTTTCTCGACTACACTCAAGCGCAGCTCATCAAAGAGATTTTCGAACGCGAAGGGGCAACGGCCAAAATCAGCTCTATTCACGTAAACGCATGGTTCGGTGCATACGACAAGCTGTCCATGACGAAGCATTTCTTCCGGACTCGCTATCAAATCGATCTTGAAGATCCGACACAAAATGGCCGCGTACTCTACTGCGGCGACTCGCCGAACGACGAGCCCATGTTCGGCTTTTTTCATAATTCATGCGGTGTTGCGAATATCGAACCCTTCCGTGACTCCCTGCATCACCTTCCCCGATTTGTCACCGCAGCTTCCCACGGAGACGGATTCTCCGAGATGGCTGAGCACGTACGTTCTGTTCGGTCCCGACTAAATCGTTGATCTCTCCTCTTTTACACGCGCCGCTTGACAGAGAAGGGCGCCAGGCTTATCATGCTCCCACGAACCTGCATGTGGTGCCCCGGCGGCCGGTGACATCCAGTAAGGCTGAAAAAGGCAGGCAAAATGCGGCGAGTTCAAGCGCTCGTTGCTTAAGTTCAGTAGTTCAACACTTTCTTTTCAGGTGCTCCAGACCTTTGAAGCACCGCGAAATAGATTTCGCCGAAATTATAAAAAGCCTATTGACGCGCGAGGGGGAAGTTCACTATACTGTCCCTCGCATCAGCAAATGATGAAGATAAATCACCACGGATAACCCTGCGAAAGTCTGGGTGTCTGCGGGATGCAGAGAGCCGGTTAACAAGTTTTTGACTTTTTTCCGACAAACGATTGACAGAAAATGCGGGATCTGGTACAAATCAGTCCTTGCAAATACCGGGCCAAGTTGCTCGGTCAGGCCACCCGGAAGCGAAAGCGGACGGGTGAGCGAAGATCTTTAAAAGGTAATAGAG
>CAZKMA010000008.1:0-4792 GCA_964553615.1 uncultured Spirochaetales bacterium
TTACTGCAGAGTGGTCGTAGGCAACAGAGGTCCGGTGCCGGCAGAGGGCAGCGTTAACACCAGAAGGTTCGATATAGAACACCCGCCGACGTGGCCTGGTCCATGCTTGTCTATGTAACTCCGCAGCCCCGGGTTCGAGTGGCTGGCTGATATCGAAATTCAGTCAGTTTTCCATGGAACCGGACGCTCCTGAACCCATACTCGCATCTCTCCTGCTGAGCGGTTGGCCCAGGTATAGTATGGAATGAAAGTTATCTTCCGCGGGGTCATCCCTTCGTCCGCAGCCGTTCCCGGATTGAGCTCTCCGTTTTTCTTTCCCGGCTCGAACTTCTGCGCCTGAGCCTTCACAGTTACCACACCTCCGAGCAGATCAGGGGCATATTGAGCTTCGAGTGCGGCGTCTCTTTCAAGTGTAATCGAATGCAGGTCCTTCCCGTTGTCCGCCTCCTCCATGCAGTAGACCATTGGTCCCCGCATGATCGCGACCTTCCCCCAGTTTGCATGGACGCCTGGATGCGAATAGACCCGTCGCACCGGCATGGGGAGGTCAAGCTGAACGGTATCACCTGGACGCCAGCTGCGCTTCAGATGTGCGTACCCCGTCTGGAGCGTTTCCTGCACCAAGACCTCTTGTCCATTCACCGACAGGCCGGCCCCAGTGCACCACGCCGGTATTCGGATTGCAAGGTCGAACTCTGCCTCTTGAGAACCCGTGTACTCAAACGTAACCTCTTCCGCCCATGGAAAGTTTGTACTCTGCCGGAGCGAAATTTCCGTGCCGGCAACGCTGCAGGAAATGCTTCCGTCGTGAAAGAGATCGACGTAGAGGGTCGAACCGTCGACGTGGTAGACGTATTCTCCGAGAGAGCTGAGCAGACGGGCGATGTTCGGCGGACAGCATGCACAACCGTACCAGGCCTGCCTGCGGTATTTCACGTGCTCATGCGTTGGATTCGAGTCGCAGACCGACGGAACTACCTCGAGCGGATTCACATAGAAGTAACTCTGCCCGTCCTGAGCAAGTCCGCTGATGATGCCGTTGAAAAGCGTTCGCTCCATGACGTCCGCGTACTTCCCCTCGCCGGTGAGAACAGCCATGCGATTCGAGAATATGAACAAGCCGATGGACGCGCATGTCTCCGCGTAGGCCGTGTCGTTTGGCAGGTCATAGTCCGCAGTGAAGGCTTCAAATCGTGCAGAGGATCCGATACCCCCGGTCACGTACATGCGCCGCCCGGTTGTACTTTCCCATAGCCGCTCGCACGCGCGTTTCAGCGAATCGTCTCCGGTCTCGAACGCTATATCCGCCATGGCGATGTAAAGATACATGGCTCGCACCGAGTGCCCGACTGCATCAGTTTGCTCGCGCACAGGAACGTGCGACTGAGAATACGAGTTCTCCCGCGTCCCGAACATGGAAAAATGGGCGGGATCTTTTGTCTCTTCGTCAAAGTAGTTCGGACTCTTGCCACGTTCATCTATGAAATATCTGGCAAGTTGCAGATAACGCGTCTCACCGGTTGCACGGTAGAGCTTGACGAGTGCAAGCTCAACTTCTTCATGCCCGGGATAGGCTCGGATTTTTCCTGTCTCCGTACCGAATGTCCTGTCTATCAGATCAGCGACGCCACACACTACGTCGAGGATCTTCCTGTTTCCGGTTCCGCGAAACACCGCAACACCCGCCTCGATCAGGTGCCCGGCGCAGTACAGTTCATGCGCCTCCCGCAGATTCTTCCATCGACGTTCCGGACTCTTCACGGTGAAATACGTGTTCAGATATCCATCGGGCTGCTGTGCTTTCGCAATGAGGTCCACACTCTGCTCGCTCCACTTTCTGATCTCTTCGTCGGTCGAAAGGCCATCTGCAAGGAGAAAACCTGCCGCCTCCAGCCATTTGTAGAGGTCGCTGTCCTGGAAGACCATTCCATGGTACTCTCCGGCACTCAAACCGCCCGCTATTCGGAGATTCTCCACCGAATGGCTCCTGGGAGCTCCGGGGATTGCATCGTTCAGCGCCTTCCACTGGTACGGAACTACCTCAGTTCGCACCAGATCACGATATGCGCGCCAGAATCCGCCTTCAATAGTTGCCCGTATGTACTGCCATTTCATGTTCGGAAATGCCTCCATTCACCTGGTCACCCACTGGTGTCCGTAGTGAGTATCACCCCGTACGCCGAACGGCGCAAGCAGACCGACCCGAAGAAAATCGGGACAAAACCGACTACCCCTGGCAGCACATGTGCCATTCTGGACTTCGCAGTCACTTGGTACTCCGTCGTTGGAAGTGCAACTCTCGCTATTTTCCATATGACGAGCGGAGGTCCGAACAACGGGAGCTCCCTGCGCGCTCTGCGGTACCTGGTGCTCATTCTCAGTGCCGTCGTGGGTCGAGCACCCAACGAGCGCTGATGGGAGTTTTCACTCTCGCAAATTCCCCGTAGAAGCGCGGGTCGTACCGGGTATATATCATGAGTTGCGATCAATATCATGATATGTTATGTATTGTCTCATTGCTCGGATTCAGGATTGAGTAATAAACTAGAAGTTGAGTCTGAGGAGGATGTCCTGATCGTAGTTGCCGTAGCCACGGCCAAAAATGTTCAGACCGCCCACGTGATCTGCCGAGTCCTTAACCCCTATTCCGACGGTTATGGAGTGGTGGTCCGCTATCTGAACTTCGCTGAGTGTGACATCCGAGATTCTGACTCCGTCGACATACGTTCCATTCGGGGTTATACGCCAGTGTTTCAGAAGACCGTACTGTGAGCCTTCGAGTTTCCACCAATCGGGCGTGTATTTCCCGCGGCGGTCCCCATAGTCGCCGGGCGAAGTCCATGTACCCACCTCCACGTGGTTGACCCACAGGGTGATGTCGGAAAGCCACTCCCGGTTTGTCCCGGGAATCTCTGATGAAAGCTCTGCACTGATCTCAAGATTTTTCAGCTTCGTATTCTTGTAGAGGCTGTTGTTGGGGAATTTGTACTCCAGGAGCCCTCTTTCGAACCAGACGAGACCTGCTTTCATACGCGCAGGATCAAGGAAGGAGTCGGGAACATCCAGAAATCCAATAATGCTTTCAATCGTGCACAATCCGCAGGGCGCCGACACCTCGAAATGGGTGTAGAGTCCAACAGGCATCTCTACCTGGATGGAATTGTCCTCGTCCTGCCTCTGACCATCCTGAAAACGGATAACGATCTCCCTGAACACCGGGTAGCACATCTTCTGCGTACCCTTCTTCCCCTTGCTTGTTTCCGTTCGAATGAGGCCGGCCTTTTCGAGAATCATTATGTTCGTTGCAATGGTGGACTGCGGGAGCACAAGAGCCTCCGCAATCTCATTAACGTTTTTCGGCGAATGATGAATGAGCTCGAGAATTCGCACACGAAGCTCAGACGCAAGGCCTCTGAGTTGCACGAAGTCCTCGTGGGGATCCAGAATGAGGATGGAGTCCAAAGCTGAATTCATACGCAGCAAATCTACTCCGATAGGAAGAAATTTACAAGAGTTCCAAAGGGACCACAATGCTGATCCTAATCCAAAGTTATGATTGACAGTACGCCGTTCCGGACCTACAGTATAATCCGTCGAAGCATCAAGAAACCATTACATGGTCGGTTCGTTCAACGATACTGCCGCCAACGCGTTCTTCTAATCCGAACGTCATCACTTACTCGGATTCTTCGGAGACGGCAGTCGGATGAAACAGGTGATAAGCATGTTCAGTTCGAGTCAGGGCACAATCAGGGTCGAAGAATCCAACCACACGTGGGGCGAACCGTTCCGTACCAGAGTTTGCCCGGCGGTAGTGGCCGGCGAGACCCCGTTCACCATGACCTATCACCTGTCCCGTTTTCCGGCAGTAACCTTCGCCGGAGACCTTTACGGCGCATTCCTCGTCGGATTCATGGTGCCAGTTGCCATCATAGTCGTGTCGCTTCTCATGTTCATGGAACAACTTCCTCTGGCCGTTCATCGTAACGAACTCGACACCCATGTTGACCATCCCCGTCGGGATTACACAGGTACAATCGGCGTATGGGGTTGCGTATGCAGAAATCATGGCAACTGCAGTTCTGGCAGTGCTGCCGGTTTGAAGTAGACATCACGGATGAACATTCGCAATATGTCCGCGGGACTGGCAATCGCATTTTCGTTCGTTGTCCTTGCTGTCGTGGTTCCCGGCATTCGTGTATGGGCGGGCGGAACTCCCGAGTCCGGTTCGCTGCCTGTCTCCGGAGACGTACTTGACGTCCATGATCCGAGCCTCGCGAAGAGCGGGAATATCTACTATCTGTTTTCGACCGGTCCCGGAATTCCTGTCCGGTCGTCTCCGGACTTGCGCATCTGGCACGACGCCGGGCGGGTATTCGACACTATGCCGCTGTGGGCAGCAGACGATATTCCCGCCGCTGACACTATCTGGGCGCCGGATGTATCGCAACTCAGCGGTGAGTACCGTCTCTATTACGCGGTGTCAACCTTCGGCAGCAACCGCTCGGAGATCGGCCTTGCCACAAATACAACGCTCGATCCATCCAGTCCGGCATATCGCTGGGTGGACAGAGGGGTCGTGGTTGCGTCAAAACCGTCGGACGATTGGAATTGCGTACCGGCCGGTCTCGCCGCACGCGATAGAAGCTCCGTTCATGACTTACCGCAAGGGTTTCTACTATCTGGTTGCATCGTTCGACTTCTGCTGCCGTGGGGTGAACAGTACGTACAATGTACGCGTCGGGAGATCACAAAGGATTACCGGACCGTACACCGATCGTGACGGTCGGTC
>CAZKMA010000008.1:4892-16254 GCA_964553615.1 uncultured Spirochaetales bacterium
CAAGCACGCAAGACTGATTCTCGACCGATCCTATCGGATCAGCCAGGTCGACCCACGGATCTACGGATCGTTCGTGGAGCATCTTGGCCGATGTGTGTATGAAGGGATCTACGAACCCGATCACCCGAATGCCGATGCCGCCGGATTCAGGGCAGATGTTGCACAACTCATATCGGATCTCCGTGTCCCGTTCATACGGTATCCCGGTGGCAACTTCGTATCCGGCTACCGTTGGGAAGACGGGGTCGGCCCCCGGGAGACGAGACCGCGACGTCTCGATCTGGCGTGGCGTACTATTGAACCGAATCTGGTTGGCACAAACGAGTTCCTGGACTGGGCGGACAAACTGAAGGCAGAAGTCAACATGTCCGTCAATCTTGGAACACGTGGTCCGGATGAGGCACGCGATTTTGTCGAATATTGTAACCATCCGGGTGGATCGCAGTACAGCGACCTTCGCATTCAGCACGGACATCGTGAGCCGCACAACATCAAGACGTGGTGTCTGGGCAACGAAATGGACGGTCCGTGGCAGATCGGCCACAAGACAGCATACGAATATGGAAGGACCGCATGTGAAGCCGCAAAGGTTATGAAATGGGTTGATCCGTCCATCGAACTTGTCGTGGCGGGGAGCTCACACAAACAGATGCCGACTTTTCCTGAGTGGGAAGCGACAGTGCTGGAGGAGACCTACGAGCACGCCGACTATATCTCGATCCACAGCTACTACGGCAACCCGGAGAACGATATTCGCAACTACCTTGCAAAGAGCCTGGACATGGACGAGTACATCTCTTCGGTGGTCTCCGCCTGCGATTTTGTCCGTGCCAAGAAGCGAAGCAAGAAGACAATCAACCTCTCGTTCGACGAGTGGAACGTGTGGTTTCACTCACGGGAGGCGGACACGAAGATCGAGCCGTGGACCGTCGCTCCACATCTCCTCGAGGACGTATACACGTTCGAAGATGCACTGTTCGTCGGCCTGCTGCTTATTACGCTTTTGAAACACTCAGACCGCGTGAAGATTGCGTGCATGGCCCAACTCGTCAATGTCATTGCCCCTATCATGACAGAGAAAGGCGGGCCGGCCTGGCGACAGTCCATATACTACCCGTTCATGCACGCCTCGGTGTACGGACGAGGCGTCGCACTCGTCCCCATTCTCACAAGCCCGCGTTACGACACAAAGTACTACTCGGATGTCCCGTTTGTAGACTCAGTTGCGGTTTTCAACGAGGAGCAGGAAGAGCTCACGATCTTTGCCGTAAACCGAGACCCGGACGGTCCGGTCCAGCTGGAGTGCGACCTTCGCAGTTTCGACGGATTCCGGGTCATTGAGCATCTCGTGCTGGACAATCCGGACCTCAAGGCAACGAACACCCGAAACGGTGAAAAGGTTAAACCGCGCACTGCGGATCTCCCGAAGATGACAGGAGGAGTGGCGACGGTCCTGCTTCCGCGACTCTCCTGGAACGTGATCCGCCTGGCGCGATAGCCTCGGGCGGTGAACACCTCTCACGGCGAAACCGGAGGCACAGATGTGGATGAAAAGAGGAACTGTTGATGGGTTTCGATGAGTTGGCCAGAGGGTGGGATACGGAACGGCGCATCGAACGCGCGAAAATTATCGGCCGGGAGGTCCTCGGTGCAATAGGATCGGCTCCCCACGGCGCTGCACTCGACTTTGGTTGCGGCACGGGGCTCATCAGCTTCAACCTGCATGACCACTTCAGCAGCATTGAACTTGTGGATACGTCTGTGGGAATGATCGACGCACTCAACGCAAAAATCTCGTCGACCGGCCTTTCACACATGCGCGGAGTAGTCGCCGATCTGCCCGGCACGGATGCGCTACCCGGACCGTTCGACGTCATCTATTCGTCAATGGTACTTCATCACATCGTGGACGTGGATACCACCCTTGCATCGCTCGTCCGCCGGCTCGCGCCCGGCGGATTACTCTGTATCATCGAGCTTGTGGAGGACGATGGGAGCTTCCACAGTGACGAGAAGGATTTCAAAGGACACAACGGGTTCGCTCCATCCTGGATGGAGAGCACGCTTGGCGACCTTGGATTGATCCGGATCAACTCCCGAATCTTCTACAACGCAAGCAGGATGGTCGGAGAAACTGCAGTCGACTACGCCCTCTTCATCACGACGGGTCAGAAAGCTCCGCCGGACCCGACTGGCAGTACCCCGCCTCCCCGATCCCATGCGGGAAGAAAACCCGGCGACAGCCGATGAGGGGATGGGCGTTCACAAGCTACACGATTGTGCATCCCGCCGTCGGTACGCGGTACCGTTTACCGGAGCCTGGTATACGCGGTTGCCCCTTCCCAAAGGGCGGTGTAATCTCGTATCGATGAAGATCGATCTTCCTCCGGTGTACACGAACCATCTCTTTCGCGGCCTTGCGCGGAAACTTATCCGGCTGCTTTCAGCACTGCCTCCGGACAAGTGGCACTCCGCCACCTGCTATCCGCACTGGACGGTACACGACATCGCAACCCATCTCCTGAAGACCGGTCTGGCACGTCTGTCCGGCCAGCGTGACGCGTTCAAGCGGCTCGGAGCACGTTCATTTCCGTCCGGATTCGAGGAACTGTCTGAGGCAATAGACGTATCGAACACAATCTGGACCGAGGCAATGTTTTCCGCGAGTCCGGCCGTCATTGTTGATCTCCTTCGTCTGGTGGAATTTCAGCTTGCCGCGTATTTTGCAAGACTTGGACATTCCGGCGATTCCTCTATCGGGGTCGGCTGGGCAGGCGAAGAAAAGTCCCCTCTCTGGTTTGACACGGCACGCGAGTTCACCGAACGGTGGCATCACCAGCAGCAGATCCGTGACGCGGTCGGCGCGTCACCGATAACCCAGCGCACATATCTCCGCCCGGTAATTCTCACCCTCGTTCGCGCAGCCCCCTACTGGTATGGATCGGTTATCCCATCCTCACCAAAGGCAAAGCTCGAGATCAGGATCGATGGAGAATCGGGAGGCATCTGGGTTCTCGAGTTCGAGAAAGCCGAATGGAGCCTTCACGAGGGCCGAGCGGAGGAACAACCCGACGCCAGCGTCGCCATGTCAGCAGACACGGCGTGGCGATTTCTGACACGAACCATAAGCGCCGCGATGGCAGAGCCGAGAATGCAGTTCTCCGGCGATCCATATCTTGCGCGCCATTTCCTTCAAGTGCTCTCCGTCATGCTTCCGTTCGATCTGCGATGATCCGAAGTGGCCCCCGAGCTCATCGAGAGACGGGTCCACGGCACGGCAACGTGTCGAACAAAGCGGCCAGGACCAGCAACAAGAATAGGACATTACGCAATTCTATCTATACAATATATAGTATTGACCGTATATTAAGGAAAGGCGAACAGCTGATACCCCTGCACCGTTTCGGTCAGCATTACAACCAGAGCGCTGTTCCGACCGTTGATTCATGTCCCGAGAACGTAACAAAACACACTTGCCTCTCGTCGACGTTCCTGGTCGTTCAGGAGCGGACGTATCCGAAAGTCTCCTGAGCCTCATCTCACGCGAAATCGAGGATGTGCTATGGGTGAAGGACCTGGAGACAGACCAGATCCTCCATATCAGTCGGAATTACGAAAGCGTTTGGGGCCGGCCCCTGGAGGCAATCTACACGCGTTCCGACGATTATCTCCAGGCAATACATCTTGAGGATCGCGAAAAACTCGCCCAATTGTCAGCCGACACCACGGGGAGGAAGGCGGCAGAGTATAGAATCCAACTGCCGGACGGCGGAACTCGCTGGATCTGGTCACGCGCGGAGATTGTCAGTGATGGGGAAAAGAAGTACGAGGTGGGTATCGCCACCGACGTTACCCAGAGGAAGAGAAATGAGCTCGAGCCGTCCCGTCAGGTAATTCAGTGCCGGAACCTGACATGCCAAATGATGACTCTTCACGACTGCGAGATTTTCTTCCACGCCGTCGAGCACGCGACCAACGCGATGATCATCACAGATCCTGAAGGAATCATCACTCATGTGAACCGGGCATTTGAAGTTCTTTACGGATACACAAAGGCCGAAACCATAGGCAACAATCCGCGAATCCTCAATCCGGGTCCGCAAGTATACCGCGATCTTGGATATGACACCCACGCATATAGACGACTTTTCGAGTCCCTGTGGAACGGAATAAAAGATCCGAATGTCGGTTTCTGGGAGGGCGATGTTTTTAACGGAAGAAAGGATGGAACCTTCACGCATATACATCTGTTCATCCATTCCATTCGAGACAAAGACAACCGGATTACCTCGTACGTTGGAATGCCGATCGATGTCACAAAACAACGTGAGAACGAAAATAGGATTCGCTTCGAAACCTACGCCGCAATAGCTGATATTGCCGCGCAACGGGACAATGACACCGGTGCGCATATGAAACGACTCGGAATCCAGGCACGTCTTCTGGCGACGTACCACGGATGCACCTCCAAGTTCTGCGAGGATATATTCCAGTTCGCGCCCCTCCACGATATCGGAAAGGTCGGAATTCAGGACAGAATCCTGCTAACCCCGAGACGGCTGACCAACGCCGAAATGGAAATCATGAAGACCCATACCGAAATTGGATACCGCATTTTCAGGGGTAAGGCGGGTATGGAGATGGCCGCAGAAATTGCGCATAGCCACCACGAGCGTTTCGACGGGACTGGATATCCTCAAGGGCTCGAAGAGACACAGACTCCGCTTAGTGCGCGGATTACCTGTCTCGTGGATGTCTATGATGCGCTTCGACACGAGCGCCCGTACAAAAATGCACTTAGCCACGAAGTGGCATTGGAAGTCATCCGGGCCGGGAGAGGAACACACTTCGATCCTGCGCTCGTTGATTGTTTTGTCCAATATAATCAGGCCTTTGACACGATCCAGCGGGAATACCCGGATAATGTCCCGGTGGAGTTTTGAACACAGGGCCAAGGCATCTCAACAAATCGGAGACAAGAAAGTAATGAGCAAACACAAGATTGGATTGGCACTTGTACTGACCGAACAAGTTATTGGAAAGGTTGTTCTGTTGACAATTCTCCTGTTCGCAACGATCGGTTTCCTGCACTATGCAACGCTTGCTGTCATCCTGGTACTTGACGGTGCCACCGCAACGATAGCAGTGAGTCGTCTGCAAAGACGTCTACGACACTACGACAACGTCGTTATCTCCCACATCGAACCGTCGATATCCGATGTTACCGTTACGTCCTTCGATCTCCCGCGTCATCTCGAAAGACGTCTTCAAGAATCCGAGACAACACGCCTTTCCACCCGACAACATTTATCGGAAACCAAGGAGAACTCTCTACGGATCACCGAACAACTTAAACAATCGGTGCACACGACGACCAGAATAACCGGAAGTATAATGTCCATCGAAGAAAAAGCGGACCGCCTGAGTCGTAATCTGCTCGATTCTTCGAGCGCTGTCGAAGAGATTACACGCACCATTCTTGAGTTGGGACGACAAATAGAAACACAATCAAGTTCAGTCGTGCAGACGTCGGCCTCAATTACCGAAATGGACGCATCGATCCGCAATGTCGCTGGGATCACGCAGCGCAAGGGAGAGGCTGCCAAAGCGTTGCTCGGCAGGACGGAAGCGGGAAAGGCCCAGATGGCCCAGATGAATTCAGTAATCGACCTCGTCCACAGCAATGTTGATTCGGTTACCGAGGTCATCAGTGTGATCGACTCCATTGCTTCGCAGACAAACCTGCTTTCGATGAACGCGGCGATTGAAGCCGCGCACGCAGGTAATGCCGGGAAAGGATTCGCAGTAGTCGCGTCCGAAATTCGCAAACTTGCAGAATCAACGGCAAGGAACTCGCGACTCGTCGCCGGCACGCTAAAAACTATCATCGACAATATCCGTACGGTACGGGACTTCGGCCTGAAGAACAGTGAGACTTATGAGCGAATAACCTCCGAAGCCGTCCTTATGTCAGATGCGTTCCGGGAAATCTACGCAGCAACCACGGAACTCAACGAAGGAAGCGGTGAAATCGTCGCCGCGACCACACTCCTGAATGATATTACAGCCGCAATCAAGGGCGGATACAATGAAATCGGCACGAGCTCAGAACAGCTCCGTGACGCGCTCCACGGCATAGTGGAAGCAAGCCGGCACGCCTCGGATGAGATAGAGTCGATCTCCGAAGTCAGTCAGGCGTTGAACCTGGTCTTTCTGCAACTCGGGGAAGGTCTGCTGAGGCTCGAAACTGAGCTTCATGAGGTCGATGGCCTGCAGAGAAAAGAGAAGGGAACGGCCGCTCAGCATTTCGCGCTCGTTCCCATCATGATTCAGCATTTGATCTGGATAATCCGAGCCCGTGGCGTCATCGACGGGAGGCTGACAATCGAAAGTTCAGAGATTGCGGATGACCGGACGTGCTCGCTCGGAAAATGGATTCAGACAGACGCTCCGGTCGAACTGAAGAATCACCCCCGGTTTCTCAAACTCGATGCGGATCATCAGAGTCTTCACGGGCTCGTGCGAGAAATCATTTCTTCGAGCGGGAAATACGAGAGAGAAGCCGTAGAGGAAAAGTACAGGAATCTGCTCCATCTTTCCGAGGAAATAGTCACCAATCTCGTCTTTCTTGATCAATCGGTACGCAAAGTATCAACAACCGTGTTGATGAAACCACCCCTTTGAAGCAGGAGCTCCCCTTCGGGTATAGGGAGATAATGAGTGCATGCCGGTCATCTGGCTCAATGCCGCACCGGCATGCACACCCTTCGCCCCCCAGGAGGTGCTCCCGTGCCTGTTCCCCGCTCCTGTCCCTATCTCTCCTGTGTCAACCATGAATCCCCGCCGGTACGGCGACAGGCAGAGCGGCAGCTCCATTCGTGTTCCCTCCTGTGCCCTGCGGAATCTGATAGATGGATATCAACACGCTGCGTGATACGTCACTCGATGTCCGGTGTAGCCTTCCTGGAACCGTCGTGCTACCATTTCAATTGATGAGGTGAGCCGTGAAGACACTGACAAGGTTGACGTTGGCCCTTCTTTTTTCCGTAGCCATAGGTCCAGTGTTTCCGCAGGATTTCAAGGCAATCCAGAGCAGATTCTTCCCTCTTGCGCATACGGGCATCGACGTCGAGATTTCCCGGTTCGGTACCTATGTTGCACTGGCGGACTGGACTGACGGAAATTCAGTTGCTGTTCTTGATGAACACCGGGACCTGTTGTGGAGGCACAAACAGCCCTACTACTGGGCAGGCACGCTCAAGCACGCGCCGATCCTGCAGTTCTCGCCTGATGAGTCCCTTCTTCTCTACCCCGGATATAGAACCGACAGTGATATTGGTGTGGTGAATCCCCGAAGCGGAGAGGCGTATTCCGTTCTCACCGGCCATTCTGGAACCGTCACGGCCCTCGCCCTGAGCCCGGACGGTTCCCGCCTGCTCTCCTTCTCTTCCGGTGAGCTATTTCTATGGAAACGGGACGGAAATTCCTTCAGGAGGATCGATCGGCTGCCGGGCCATGCACCTTCGATCACCTCAATTTCATTCTCCCCCGACGGATCGCTGGTGGCCACCGGAGTTACAGACGACCGGAAACGGGAAGTCATAATATACGACGTTTCACACGATCATCTCCGGTCGGCATACCGTTTCAGCAGGGCGGAAAACAATCTGTCGCGAGGTTTCACTGCGATTGATTTTTCGCCCAATGGAAAGTGGCTGGCCGGGGGATATTCGGACAGCATTCTCCTGTGGCGCGTTCCGACAACCGGCGCCGGCAGAGGCGTTTCGGGGGATAAAGTAACTGAAACCGATCTCCAACCTGTGCAACGCATCGAAGACATCGAGCTCGGATCTGTCATCAGTCTTCTCTTTTCGCCGGACTCATCATTTCTGTTCAGCGGTCATTACAAGGACGTGCGCGCCTACAGGCTCGCCGGATCGAGCTGGGAATCCGCCGCAACTTTCAGTCCTCACCAGGGCCACATTAACGATATGTGTTTCTCGTCGGACGGAAGGTGGCTTGCTGTAGCCGGGGACAGCCAATCGAACGGTCTGGGACTCTGGTCCACGACGGGACTCGGTCCATCACCAGTCGGCCGTATTCTCTCCATCCTGAACGGACGGGTATCCAACGGGCAGAAGCGGTTTCTCGACGACACCCTTGCCGCACGAATCCTGGCCACGCTGCCGGCAGAGGAAGTCGGCCCGCGGGACATGTTCGAAACTCAACGGGAATATGACGCCCGGATATCCCGGGCTGCAATCGCCGTGAAAGGGCAACTGCAGGAAGAGACGGAAAAGCGTTTCAATGTTGAACGAGAAGATGTCCCCGGCGCTCTCTACCGCGTAAGCATCCCGCTTCAGACGCAGGGCACGTACGATATCGACCACCGGACCTACACGTTCCGCTTCATGGACGAGGAGGCGACCGCGAAAGTCGATCGTGACCACGCACGTGATCTTTATCGCAACTGGCATGTGGCCCGGGTAATAGCAACACGAGTTCAAACGCCGGACGGTCCGGCGTACGGGGATTTCCGGCTGCGGCTGCCTTCCGGCGGGGCTACGGTTGACCTGGGTTTGGGTCAGAATCCCTTTACCGGAGAAACGCTCGATCGTTATGGAACGCAGGTCCCGAGCGTGCCTGTCGGACCGGATCTCCTGATTCGGAATCTCAGTATCGAAGGAATATTCCCTTCTCTCTTTCGATACTATGCGGACGGACCTCTTGGTCATTTTGATGTGCAGAATACGGGGTCATCGACCCTGGGCGATCTGTCGGTCCAGTTCTTCATTCCGGGACTCAGTCAGGCGCCGACGGCGTCCCGGGTATCGCCTTCACTTGGCGTCGGCCAGCGGCAGAGCGCAGAAATAAACGCCACATTTGCCCCGACGATTTTGTCGCTCCCGGAGGGGCAGACGGAATCGGCACAGCTATCCATCCGGTACACTTCCGGCGGTAAAACCTACACGGACACCGTGGTTCGGTCCGTTTCAGTTCTCAATAGAAACGCCATACGATGGACCGACGACCGCAAGGTTGCGGCGTTCATGTTTGCAAATGACCCCGCCCTGCTGCGCTTCAGCGGACGTGTTGTCGGAATGATAGACGACCCCGCGACCAATGTGATGACCAGGAACCTTCTCACGGCGATCCGCATGTTCGAAGCAGTGCACGCGGCGGGGGTGAGCTATGTCGTGGACCCGACGAGTCCCTATGCTTCGGTCTCGCGCGACGGCGCCGCTATCGACTACATTCGCTTCCCGCTCGAGACTCTCGACCAGCGGAGTGGCGACTGTGACGATCTTTCAGTGCTTTACAATACACTTCTTGAATCAGTCGGCGTAAGAACTGCATTTATTACCACACCGGGGCACATATTCGCGGCATTCGATCTCGGCGTGCCGCAGAAGCTCGCATTGAGGTTATTTCCGAGGTCGGACGATCTGATCTTTCTGCATGGAACCACATGGATGCCGATTGAAACTACGCTTCCAGACGAGGGCTTCACGCGAGCCTGGCAGACTGCCGGAATCGAGTGGCGCGAGGCAACGGCTGAACAGAGTGCAAACTTTTTCACAACCCAAAGTGCCTGGGATGTCTATGCACCGGCAGGCTATTCGGCGCCGGAACCCGTCGTTACCCCGCCGAAGGCACAGGTGGTAGCCCTCTACAAAGAACAGCTGGACGCCTATCGGAAAGTGACACTCGGCCCAAAAGAGGCTGAACTGGTCTCACAGCTCAACAACAACCCTTCAAGCGAGGGAGAGAATCAGCTGGGAATTCTGTATGCGCAGTATGGTTTGTTCAACAAGTCACTCGAATGGTTCAAGCGAGCGCTCGAGCGTGGCAATTATCTGCCCGCCATGATCAATGCAGCAAACGTCCTGAGTATCAACAAGCAGTACGACGAGGCGCGTGCGTATCTCGTCCAGGCGGAAAAGCTCGATCCATCAAATGCCCATGTACTCATCAGCCTCGCGTTCTCCTACCATGAGACGGGTAGCGAACTCGAAGCACGAAATGCCTTCGAGCGCGCACGGAACGTTAATCCGACGCTCGCAGCCCGCTATCCGCTTTTTGGCAACGGACTGAACAAGGGCGGCGGAGATACCCTTGCGAGCAGCGCGAAGGTGAAGGCCATGGAATGGTTCGGCAGCGAATGGCAAAGCGGAGAGTGATGTTCGACCACTGTAGCTGCATGCCCGCGTGCCGGGTCTGCCGTGGCAGACGAACTCCCATAGGTGGTCGGAACCACGGCGGCGCGTAATAACTTCCGCTCACTATCTACCCGCAGATAGAAACGGACTACAACTTCAACTTTTTCTTCAACTCCTTGAATCGCGGTAAGGCGCGCAACGGATCGAATATTGGGTCCTGAAAGTTCCACGCAAGGTTGAGATCGTGGTCGACATATGACTGCTCGATCAGATCCATGGCCGCGCCCAGTTGTCCGCGGCCAAGCGGAATGTATGCACGCAGAAGCGGCGAAAGGGAGATGCCTTTCGATTCCAGTGCTTCAAACCGCCGCCCTGCACTATCCGCTTCGCTCTCCCGCCCGGCGCGGCTGTAGACGCAGGATAGTAATGCCAGGGGTTCCATTGCGCCTTCGCCGGCGAGAGACGCCGCGGTCTCCAGCTCGGCAACCGCCTCGTTGAGTGCACCGTTAGCAGCCAGTGCATAACCGAGGACGAGATGGCTCATGTAGAAACCGTTCTCCATGTCACGCGCAATGGTTGCCTGCTTGACCGCTTCGTCAAAATCCCGAGCGTAGTACAGGCGCATTGCCACATTGAGGATATTCATCAGAGAAAGCGGGTCAATGTCCCTCGCCTTCTTTACTTCGGTTATTGCCTCATTGAATCGACCCAGTGTGCAGAGCAGCGAACCGTACCAGCAATGGGCTTCCGCCGAGCTCGGCTTCAGGGCGATGGCGCGCCTGAACTCCCGCTCCGACAGTTGCCAGTCAAAGTCGTGGAGGAATCGAACGAAACCCAGCACCGTGTGCCCCTCCGAAAGGTGTTCGTCAAGCGCCACAGCACGTTCCGCCTCCGCTGTAGCGAGTTTCATTCCTTCATTATTCGAATAGAAGCCAAACTGCGTGGCACCCCAATAGTAGTTGGCAAGAGCGGCATGAGCCGGAGCGTAGGTCCCGTCCTTACCGATGGATCGTTTGAGATCTGCGAGGCATTTCCAGCTATTTCCGATATCGAAAGGCAGGCGGGCGAGTTCGTAGGCGCCAAGGAGGTATGCCTCGTATGCCTCCGGATCTACCGATTCTACCCGTGTCAGTGCGTTCTTTTCGCGTGTGGAGACGCGGTCAGACACCTGTGATGCGATGTCCCAGGCTATGCGCGCCTGC
>CAZKMA010000008.1:16354-95909 GCA_964553615.1 uncultured Spirochaetales bacterium
AGCACTTTTCTCGGGCCACAGCATGGCGCAGATTCCGGCTCTCGACTGAGGAGCGTCAGAGGCCGAAAGATATGCCGCAAGGGCGATCACCCTGCGTCTCCCTGGATCCACCAATTGACCGTTCAGTTCAATGGTCGGAGCGCCAAACAGCCTGATTTTGAGGTTCGCCATGGATTTCTGCCTTCAATAGACTCTCTCGGTACCATTATATTACGCGAATTACGAATTCGGACAAAAAAAAGTCAACGCGACGATTTTGCGACGCTTGGTGGAACGATCCTGCGACCACGCACTGCCATAATAAGGTCCAAACCTCGCCCAGGCGAGGAAGACCAATCTTTTACGGAGGCTTGAAATGAAACAGAGAGTTCTCTGTCTGGCACTCGCGGTATTCACCGCGACACTGTGTGTAGCCGCGCCGACACACCCCACACTGACGCCGGTCGCCGAACGGTGGATGAATATTGCCGACGGAATGGGGGCACCAACCGTTCTGAATCTGCCCAGTGCCGACCGTGTCAGGACCGCTAGCGTGGAATATGTGTCAGGACGTAGCATGGACATCTACTATCCGGCGGATTTCGATTTCAATAGAGCGGCCCCGGTTGTCGTCTTCGCCATGGGGTACTCTACCGACTTCACCATGAACTGGTTCGGTGCAAAGCTGAAAGACATCGGACAGTACGTGTCATGGGGACAACTCGTTGCAGCATCGGGAATGATCGGGGTCGCATATGAGACCGACTATCCCGACGACGATATCGATGCCGTACTGGGATTCATCCTCAAGAATGGTTCAAATCTTGGAATGGATTCCCGGCGAATTGCCCTCTTCGCCTGTTCCGGCAACACAATGACTGCCCTCGGTGCGCTGGCTGCCAAGGATGCAGCCTATCGATCATCGCTTCGATGCGGCGTTGTCATGTACCCGGTCATTTCCTATTTCATGAATACGGGAGATGATGTGTTGCCGGCCCCGTTCAAGCGCCAGCTTCGAGATGACGTTCCAATCTTCATGGTAACAATCGGCAACGAGCGACCCGAATGGAAGGATGCGGTCTCCACATTCCTGGCGGGTGCAAGGGAGCGGGCCTACCCCATCGAGGTCTCACATTTCGAACAGGGGGTGCATGGATTTGATACGGACATGGACAACGACGAATCGAGGGCCCTCATAGCCCGTTCGTTGGCATTCATGAAAGACAAGCTTACCCAGTAGGCTAATACTGCCTGTTCTGCAAGAGTGAGGCTACGGGCCCGCAGCAAACGGATCCGGCAAGGAGTTCAGTTGGTTTGAACCGAAACTGGCGTAGCCCCACTCTGCCACTGTCACTTTGTAGCCATGTGTGAAATCGTCGAATGCCACGTACGGAGTTCCTTCATCGAATGCAAGAGAAACCCAGTCGACGACACCGGCCGAGAAGCCAGAAGTTCCTACTGTTACCCATTTCGAGCCAACATACTTCATTACAGTTGTTCCGTGCCCATTGGCGAAATCCTCAAACGCAACATAGGGGATCCCGTTGTCGAATTTGAGAGATATACTGGCCGCCGGTCCAGCGGAGAAACCCGCGCTTCCCACGACGACCCAGCTCGAACCATTGTACTTCATCACCGTTGCCTTGTAGTCGCTGGCGGAATCCTCGAATGCCACGTACGGAGTTCCACGGTCAAAGGCCAGAGAGGTGTAGTACGCTTCTCCAACGGAGAATCCCGCGGCTCCTACTGGAACCCAACTCGAGCCGTCGTACTTCATTACCGTTGCCCGATACCCATGCTCACTGTCTCGAAATGCGACGTAGGGAATCCCCCTGTCGAAAGCCAGAGAGGTGTAATGTGCCCCGCCTGCAGAGAACCCTGCACTCCCCACCGGTTGCCACGCTCTCTCGAGACCTCCGCCATTGGATGCTTCACGGTTGGAACAGCCGCACGCCAGCATGGCAGCGAGTATTGCCCAAATGAATAACCTCTCCGTACTCATCTTTCACCTCCGTGCGCGTGCAATGAATTGCCTCGGCAACTGCACGTCACCCCCGGCACCCGAAAGGTTAAACACATGAATACTGTTTCGCCGTTGCGCAATCGTTGCAGACAGCCCTGTTCCGAAGCCGGCACTGCAAAACTGCACATGTGAACACATTCCGGTGGATGGGAGTTCCCGGAGCCCCCGCTCGGGTTGGTTCGATCATGAAAGTGATCTGAGAACGTCTATTCTGCGATGAGCACGGTCATAGAAATTGGTGATACAAGCGCGTGTCCGCAACGACCTGGATATGAATGCCACTGTTTCGTATGGTGAATGCGCCGACCACCTTTTCGCCAGGGCAACCGATGTTGGATAGACCGGACGGTACGCCCTGACGGTCGTCTTCATCGGTCCGCTGGTTGTACATAACGTTCCATTTTCTGATCAGCTCTTCCATCAGCGCCAGACGGCAACAATCCCTCCGAAAATGGCGTAGGTAAGCAGAAAGAGACCGTTATTGATAACCAGGACAACAGGCTTTCGGCCTTCCCAGAGCGTATTCAGACTGTGCGTAAGGGCAAACGTCGCCCAGACGACGACACCCACAAGCATGCCACCGGGGAAACTCGCAGATCCAACGCTGTGAATAACAATCTGGAGACCGTAAGACAGGATGAAGGACGCGAGAAGGCCGCTCAGAAAGAGAAAGGGCATGGCTCGCTTCTCTTCATCGGACATGCCGGTCTTTCCGTAAGTACCGAGCGCCTTCGCCCAGGGTTTCATGAAGAGAACTGGCGAGTACCAGATCCAGCTCAAGAAAAAGTTCACAACGGCAATGACGATAAGGGGCAGGACCGACACTTCGAAATGCAACATTGTTAACTCCTTTAATCGTAAATATAGTCTCGTGTCAGAATGTCGTCTATCCCGGAAGTTGAAGTTGTCCGGGGTGTTATTGAGGACAATATCAAGGCGAATGAGTCCGATCGAATCGGTCCTACAGGGTGACTATGCCAGCCCCATATGGGCCTGCTCCAAGGCGAATACTCCGAAGGCGGGTGGAAAACCGTTGATATCAGATGACAAGTCCTGACAAATATCTCCACATTCCGGGATGTCGTGTTGACTCAAGACAGGCCTCTGTGGTCTTTTGGGTTAGTGCATGCACGCAATATCCCAGAAACCAAAAAGCATTCTGGAGGAGGCCATTAAGATGAAATCACTCAGCGATTGTTATCAACTCAACAACGGCGTTCAAATTCCCTGCGTCGGTTTCGGTACCTGGCAGACACCGAATGGAGAGACTGCCGTCTCTTCCGTAAAGGAAGCCATTGAGCGCGGATATCGGCACATCGATACCGCTGCCGGATATGACAACGAAGAGGGTGTCGGAATTGGTGTAAAGAAGAGTGGAGTGCCCCGAAAAGAGCTTTTCATTACGAGCAAGTTGACCAATACGGACCACGGTTACGACGCCACCATGAAAGGCTTCGCCCTGACCATGAAAAAACTTGATATGGACTATCTTGACCTGTATTTGATTCATTGGCCGAATCCGCTGCCCTTCAGAAGCAACTGGAAAGAGGCCAACGCCGGCTCATGGAAAGCCTTCGAAGAGTTGTATGAAGCAGGGAAGATTCGTGCAATCGGAATCAGCAATTTCCTGCCGCATCATACTGATGCGCTTCTTGAAACTGCCAAAGTTCCGCCAATGGTCAACCAGATACGTCTCTGTCCAGGCGAAACGCAACCGAAGGTTTCCGACTATTGCAGGGCGCACAACATTCTCCTTGAAGCGTACAGTCCCCTCGGAACCGGCCTTGTTTTCGACATTCCAGAGATGAAGGCCCTCTCGGAAAAGTACGGAAAGTCCATCGCGCAGATCTGCCTGCGTTGGAGCCTCCAGATGGGATATCTTCCCCTGCCAAAGTCCGTAACACCGTCCCGAATCAAGGAAAACGGTGATATTTTCGATTTCGAGCTTTCCGCCGCCGATGTAGAAACCATTTCTTCGGTGAAGGATGCCGGCGAGACCAAGGATCCGGACACGGTCTCCTTCTAGAGAGTAGGCCCGCGCGGGACCCTCCGGCCGGGACCCTCCGGCCGGGTTTTTTTTTGCAAACGCTCTGCCTCCTTTTACTTGCCACTTGAATCGCGCTGTCTGCACCTGCCCCTTCACCGGCGCTCACTGGTTGACATCTCCAATTCTCCCCCACGGCGCGACCGAGATCCAACGGTCTACCGTATGGGAACTCCCACCATTGCATGATAGGATTCCAGCAAGGAGACACGATGAGCATTCGGCTGAAGCTACTTTTCATAATAGTGACCATGGTCGCCTCTTTCGTCGTTGCTGCAACCACCTACTTCGCACTTACGGCTCCGCTGCAGAAGATTTCGGACGAGGAAATGTCACTTACGGAATTGAGAAATGCGTTTATCCAACAGGGACTGGCGGCGAGCAAACTGGCAACGTTGCCGTTCGGGCAGGCGGTCGCAGGATTCAAGGCAGCAAATACGAGTACTGCCGCTGCATTTCTGCGCGTGCAGAAACTCACTCTCTTGCCGACGATGAACCCGTCAATTCGAAAATCCCTCGAAGTAATCCGGAACCTGAAATCGCTGCTCGATCAATATAGTGCACGTTTTACCCGCGATATTACGGCCCTGGGCGACGTTTTCGATCGCCTTGCTCCGGGTGCCGGGGGAACGGAATCGCTTTTCGGTATCTACGGTACTGCCGTCAGGGCGGAGATAGCCGGTAACGCTGATGGGATCACCAGTGTTGCACGCATCCATCAGTGGCTTGATGAATTGAATACGATTTCCAAAGGATACGCAGAAAGTGTTGCAATAATTGACAGACAGTTCGCCTCGATTACACACGACGTTCGGGCTATTGAAGACCGCGGCAAAATCGCAACGCTCGCAATTGTCTTCGCGCTTATTCTATTTACCACCTTGCTGGCTATCTTTCTGTCGAATCGCATTGTCCGTGCCATCCACGCAATTGAACGCAACATTTCACTGTTGAAAGGTGGAGACCTGACTCAGGTCTTTTCGCTGACGTCGAGGGATGAAATCGGCACACTGAGCGGAAATCTGAACGAGTTCCTCGCTTCGCTCCGGGAATCGCTGGACAGGATTCAGACGCGGTCCGAAGAGAATATCCGGCTGAAAGACAGCCTCGTCGCGTCGACCGAAGAGACTTCCGCTGCGGCATCCCAGATAGGGGCTAATGCGTCCTCAATCAGTCAGAGCAACTCGGCACTCGACGACCAGCTGTTGAACGCCGGGGAGGCGGTCCGGGGTATTGCCGCCGGTATCCAGGGACTGGACAGACAGATTCAGGAGCAGATGGCAATGGTCGAAGAATCTACGGCGTCCGTGACCGAGATGATTACCTCAATGTCGAACGTCGCAACCATTGCCGACCAGCGCCGAGCGGCAGCCAACCGTCTTCTGGACACAGTAAGCAAGGGCGGGCGAAAGATGAACGCCACTTTCGACGGCGTGTCTCGAATCATCCGCAGCGTGGAGAATATTCAGGACATCACCTCCGTCATCGAGAACCTGAGCGCGCAAACCAATCTCCTTGCAATGAATGCGGCAATCGAGGCGGCCCACGCGGGGGAAGCAGGCAGAGGCTTCGCCGTGGTGGCGGGAGAGATACGCAAGCTCGCAGAAGCCTCCGCACGGAACAGCAATGAAGTTGCCCGAAATCTGGAGGAGATCATTGGAAGTGTCACCAATGCGGGAACCGCAAATCGTGATCTCGGCGATGCATTCAAAGAAATCGAAGAGGAGACGCGCTCGCTTAACACCTCGCTCGAAGAGATCTTTGCAAGCATGTCGGAGCTGCGCTCGGGAGGGCAGCAGATACTGCAGGCCATGACCCTACTTCAGGATGTCTCGAACAACGTACGCTCCGATTCGACCGACATGAGTCGCAACGCGTCCTCCATTCAGGAAACAATGGAGCTCATTCAGCGTGTCAGCGCCGAAGTCCGCCAGGGCATGGCGGAGATCGCCTCAGGAATTCAGGAGATGCACAGCGCCTTCGGGAGTGTCTATCATATGGCGGAGGAATCCGGACAGATCGGCGTAGCGTTGAACGGGGAACTTTCACGATTCAAGACGCGCTGAGTTCGAAATGCCGTTTTCCGTCAGGAGATTCAGAAGGATAGTGGGCCGCTCGCACTTCTGCGGTTTGGTGTGATACGATATGGCGCACATCCATGGGTAGACGCCGCGCAAGACGGGCACGATCGCCCCGTACGTACACCATCTCCTACCTCCTTTCCCGCCAGCCGAAGGCATTGCAGAAGCGTGCGGGTTATGAAACCATGCTGGCCCACTACAACGCATCGGTGTGGCTGCAGCGTGTTCGGATAGATCGTCGTTGTTATTCCCTCTTGAACGGGGCGAAGATCGAAGCTCACAACCTCCACCACTTCTACCGGACGTATCGTCTTCCCGCGGACCCTTTTTTCCCGCTCTTCTTCAGCATGAAGCGTGAATACCTGCAGGAGCGTGCACGGACCAGAGAGGACCGCCGGCTCTACATTCTTGCAGCGTTGCGATCTCTTCCCGCTCCGGTCCTCGAAACAATTAAGTATCTTGGTTACATCGAGCGTCATTACAATGGAGCGGGAAGTTCTCCGGTCTGGCAGAAGAGCCTCTTCCCCGGCTCCAAGAAAACTGCCGATACATACGCACGGTACGACACTGCCGCATGGCTCCATCTCTTTCGCGAACACCTCAGGCTTCTTGTCAGGCGGTATCGGGGTTTCACCGAAAAAGAAGCGGAACGGATCCTTGCGTGCTTTGTTCTCGAACTCACGCCGAAACAAATTCCCCCGCCACTTCCGCCTGCAGCAGATGTCAGCCGCAGTTATCGCAGGCTGAGCATGCTTCACCATCCCGACCGGGGCGGCAATCCCGACATCTTCATAGAAATCAAACACGCGCGGGATGCGCTTGCCGAACGACAGTAGTACGCGGTTATGCAAAATGCATCCCAGGAGCGGGAAATCATGCATTTTGCATATCCCTCCCATCTTGCTTCAAAGCCAAGAATCTTACAACTAATTACCATACAATGGTTTAAAAAGGAACCCTCCTGTTGGCCCGGTTATTGCATCTATTCAGTGTGAGTGTGCCTGAAGGAGGCCGGGAATGAAACGACAGATAATGCAGATTTTTTCAGTGTTGGCACTGTTCATCCTCTATAGCTGTTCCAATCCGGTGCTCTCAACGCCGACCGCCACGGATGGAAGCTCATCCGGCGGGACAACTCCCGCCGACAACGGCGTAACCGTAGATCCGGCGCAGGGCATCGTGGCAGGTTTCGATTTCAATGACAACATTGACGCAAACAGCCCCGCACAGATCGTTGGCGGAGCGCAGTGGGTAGATGGAATCTCCGGGCAGGCACTCGAGTTCACCCAGGATGGGCAGTATGTATTCCTTCCGGACTCCAATTCTCTCGACCTTTCAACCGCCGGAACGGTGGAGGCCTGGGTATATCCCTACCAGAACATCATCGGGGCGGGCATTGTCCACAAAGGCGTGGCTACTGATTTTTCAGACGAAGCCTACACAATGCAATACTGGATGCCGGGGCAACCCTCTTTCGGGATAACCAGTGAGAGCGGTACCTTCGTCAACGTAATCGACACGACAGCGCTCAGTTTGAACCAATGGCACCATATCGTCGGCACCTGGGACAGTACAGAATGCCTGTTGTCGCTCTACGTAGACGGCGCACTCGTCAAACAAAAGACGCTTCCGGCAGACTTTGTGGTCAGGAATTCCAGTGGCGGCCTCATCATCGGGCAGCAGATTCCCGACCCCAGTGCAAGTTACGGAGACTATCCGTTCAACGGCAGAATAGACAATGTAACCATACTGAATCGTGCGCTTACGGCTTCCGAGGTGTCCGCACGGTATTCAGCCCTTGCGCCATGACGCGCCACTCTTGCGCCATGACACGCCCCCTCGACTCCGTTACCGGAGGGCCGGGAGCCGCACGGGTTCCGCACACGCTCAAAGATTTCGAAACCTGATCGATCGATTGCCCGCTCAGTGAAACTGCAGGTCGCGCAACGATCGAGCAACGGTCCCGCAACGCCGTTACAGTAACGTCGTTGATATGAAAAGACCGAAGTCCATAACGGCTGCCGGACTATTCGTCATGACAGTCATTGTCTCAGTACTGAGCACTGCATGCAGCCATTCGGGGATGTCCGGACGATTGGCGCAGGATGTCCGGGATTTCCCCAGCGTCCCAACGTCATTTCATGATCTGGACCATGCGCTTCGTTCCAGTCCGCAGGCTTCTCCACGTGGTTCCACAGAGCGACTTCCGGACCGTGATACACCTGCAGACTGGATACACGCCGGCGCACCGGCGGGAACCTGTTATATTGAATCCCGTTCAACCGGCGAGCGCCAGATTCTCGCCCTCGCACTCAAAGGAGGGGTCCAGGATGAATGGGTATACTTCAACTCGTTTTCGCTCTGGGTGGATGTTGGGACAAACGAAAGCAGAAATTCCGTGACAACCAACTTCAACCCGGTGCGCGACATACTTGCATCCGTGGCTGACCGGCCGTTGCAGGTGTACGTCTATCGCGTTCATTCAGTGGGTGCGCATTCCGGAGGTCGGATTTGTCCGCCTGATTCCGCAGAGATCTCTGAGTTTGCATATATTAAACATGAGCTCCGTAAGCGATTCGGGGTAGATGCCGTGGCAAAGCTTGTCGACGAATGCGGTATGTGGACATACGAGATTCTCGACGAGTCTGAACATTTGTTTTTTAGGCCGGATTTCACTGCGGAGTTTCCCGGATCAAATCCGGAAATCGGTGCTGTCGGCCATCTTTCCGGCATGAAGGTCAGCTCAGACCGACGGGCAGAGTTGTTGGATATCCTGGACGCTACTCTCGACCGGATTGCGAACGATCCGGCACTGACCCGGGACCAGAGAATTTCAGAATACTTGAAGGCGGCAAAACATCTCGGTGTGTTCGCCGGCTATGCAATGATGTAGACACCTCACAACGGTTTCGCGCATCGCCCACCGCAATACTACACAATTGTAGGACCATGAACAGAGTTGTAGGAATTCAGGCAGCGTCTCCGCCTGTTCAGGTCAGGATTTCCCGCTGTTTTCCCGGGAACAGCACATATTTCCGGCTTCTATTCCTCCCGCACGCACGGCAGCGTCATGAAAAACTGATTGTTGGATTTGGCACGGATATTGCTTACATTGTGGAGATCTGAAGGGAATATTTAATCCCATTCGGAACCTCAAATGGATCAGAATGCTTACAAGGAGTACCAACATGTCCGATATTGCAGGCGCCGTGCCGGGGATTCCCGCGCTCTTCGGCTCCAACAGTTTCAACGATGCTACCCAGCGCGAGCGTCTTCCGCGGTCTATCTACAAGGAGCTGAAGCTCGTTCAGGCCGGTCGAAAGAAACTCAGCGCTGAGGTGGCCGAGGTGGTGGCTAACGCCATGAAGGATTGGGCCCTCGAGAAGGGTGCAACGCATTACACACACTGGTTTCAGCCGCTCACCGGAATTACTGCAGAGAAGCATGACTCGTTCATCAGTCCGAATGCTGAAGGGCGCGTTCTCATGGAGTTCTCCGGCAAGGAGCTGATTCAGGGCGAGCCCGACGCGTCTTCATTCCCATCCGGAGGGCTCCGTGCCACTTTCGAAGCACGCGGCTACACCGCGTGGGACACCGCGAGTCCGGCATTCCTCAAGTCGGATCCTTCCGGTGTTACTCTGTGCATCCCGACCGCCTTTGTCGGATACCATGGCGAGGCGCTCGACAAGAAAACGCCGCTTCTCCGATCCATGGACGCGCTGAGCAAGCAGGCGCTGCGTGTACTCAGGGCTCTGGGGAATGAGACTGCAACGCGGGTTATTACCACCGTCGGACCGGAACAGGAATATTTCCTTGTCGATGAGGAGTACTTCAACCAACGGCCCGACTTGCTGTTGACCGGCAGGACCGTTGTCGGAGCGCTTCCCGCAAAAGGGCAGGAACTGGAAGACCACTACTTCGGCTCCATTCCGGACAACGTGCAGGCATTCATGCGCGAGTTCAACGAAGAGCTCTGGAAACTCGGGATCAGCGCCAAGACCCAGCACAACGAGGTTGCGCCACATCAGTACGAGATTGCAGTCATCTACGCGGCATCCAACGTAGCCACCGATGGCAACCAGCTCGTCATGGAGACCATGCGCAAGGTTGCCGGCCGGCACGGTCTGGCGGCACTGCTTCATGAGAAGCCGTTCGCCGGCGTGAACGGCTCGGGAAAGCATAACAACTGGTCCATGGGATCCGATGACGGTCAGAATCTGCTCGAACCCGGCAACACGCCGCACGAAAACAGCCAATTTCTCCTGTTCTGCACCGCAGTCGTTGAGGCCGTAGACACCCACGCGCTGCTCCTTCGAACCGCCGCAGGCAACCCGGGAAACGATCATCGCCTCGGCGCGAATGAGGCGCCTCCCGCTATCATCTCGATATTCCTTGGCCAGCTCCAGGAAATTTTGGAAGCAATCAGTGAAGGCAAGACCGTCACCTCGAAAGAAGGGGTCAAGCTCGAGCTTGGTGCAACCACGTTGCCGGATTTGCCGAAGGACTTGACCGACCGCAACCGGACCAGCCCGTTCGCCTTCACCGGCAACAAGTTCGAGTTCCGCATGGTTCCCTCGGGCGACTCCATAGCCGGGCCCAACGTTGTACTGAATACTGCTGTTGCAGATGTCCTTTCCCGCTACGCCGACCGTCTCGAAAAGGCGGCTGACAAGCAGAGCGAAATCAAGAAGATCGTTGTTGAACAGTACAAGGCGCACAAGCGTGTCGTATTCAATGGGAACGGCTACAGCCACGAATGGGAAACCGAGGCCGAAAGCCGTGGACTGCCCAACATCAAGGCATGGGTCGATTGCCTTCCCGAATACGCCAAAGAACACAGTGTGGCACTGTTCAAGAAGCATGGCGTACTCAGTGCCGACGAACTGCACAGCCGCGTAGAAATCTATCTCGAGAAGTACGCCAAGACAATTAACATTGAAGCAGGCATCATGATCGAGATGGTCAGGAAGAGTATCCTCCCCGCCGCAACCGAGTGGTTGACCGGACTGGTCGCGAGCATTGACACGCTCAAATCAGCTCGGGTCGATACCGCCGGCCTCGAATCGGAGTTGAAGATCGCAGGCGATCTTCTTTCCCGATCATACGCCTCGCTGTCAATTCTTGAGACGGGTCTGAACTCAGCACGTGCCGAAGAGGAGACATTCAAGAAAGCAAAAGTGTTCCGGGAGAAAGTCTTTGTCTCCATGGCGGACCTCCGTGCTGAAATTGATGCCCTCGAAACGGTTATTCCCGCGGAGTTCTACCCGTATCCGACGTACGAAGACATGCTGTTCAGGTTCTAGGACTCGCTCAAAATAACTTGAAAGGCCGGCATCTACGCCGGCCTTTCGTTTTTTCGATACTTGTCCGTTTGTCGGGCCCTCCCTCACTTCATCGCCCTTGACGACGCCTGATTTATCTGTTACATTACTTCACGTAATTTGTGTAACATAGCGCACTACAGCGCAGAAGTCGTGATAGCGTGAGGTGGGACAAGTTGACCGGACAAGACAAACTGCTGAGAGAACTTGAAGACATTCGTGACGGGTATCAGATCGACGTCAAACAATTCATTACATTCGTAAAAGACCGACATCTTCCATTCGTCGACTCACTGACGGAATACGCTGCGTGGCTTGACGAGAACCATGACGGAAAGCACTACAGCCCCGCCACTATCAACCGCAAGATTGCAGCTGCGAAAAGCAGGATTCGTTACGCGTTCAAGCACAGCTCATCCGCTGACAGCCTCAGCAAGAAGTATCAACTCGAAGAGGTTCTCAAGGGAGTAAAGCTCAAGCGAATAGACGGCTTCTCAGTGCCGATGGAAAAAATTTTGAGCGTTGAAGAGGTCCGAAAGTTCATCCGGGAAACCAAGGATACGACAATTCGGCTCATGGTACGGTTTCTCATCGGCACCGGTGTCCGCATTTCCGAAATGCTTGCCATAGAGCTGTCGGATCTTCATCCGGCCGATAAGGATTTTCTTACAATTCGAATCGTTGGCAAACGGGGAAAAGAGAGAAGAGTCCACGCGAAAACGAAGTTCATTGAAAGCATCTGCAGCCATTTTCACGGGACCACCTACCTCTTCGAGCATCACGGACGGCCATTCAGCCGCGTTTCGGTGACGAACCGGATCAAGCACGAATCGTTGAAGACAATCGGGCGCGAAGTCACTGCCCACCAGCTCCGGCACACCTGGGCGGTAATTCAGATTCAGTGCGGAAAGGATGTAAGCGCCGTTGCCAGTGCGCTCGGGCATTCAGATCCGGGTCTGACGGCTCGCATGTATGCCGACAAGACTCTCAAACCTGACGAGGCGTTTCTTGACATTCAGGAGTCGGAGACAACAAATAAAGGAAGAACCGAGGAAAAGCCCTCGCCGAAAGAACGCCGCGTCTTATAGCCCGCTCATCCAGTCGCATCTGCTCCATCGTCGCCGTCAACCAGGCATGCGAGCGTTCTGTCGAATCGCTGCGTCGGCGCACTTCAGGTCAAATCGGTCCTTGCGGCCGGCCGGATTTCCTACTATCATTGTATGTGATTAAGTACCGTCTGCCGGGAGGCTGATATGAAAAAGTGTGTTCTTTTTCTTCTGATTCTCGTCCTGGTTTCGGCGGCTGCCTTCGGGGCACCGAGAATCATCGTTTCTCATGCGCTCAGTGTTCACGGTGAACCGAAGTATCCGGCAGGATTTACGCACTTCGACTATGTAAATCCCAATGCACCGAAGGGTGGAACGCTGCGAGCGCACGTTATCGGCACTTACGACAACTTCAATCGGTTCGCACAACGAGGCGACCCTGCGGCATCCAGCTCCTCATTCTATGACACGCTGATGACCCAGTCCGAAGACGAGATCGATGTCTACTACGGCCTTGTCGCCCAGAAGGTTGAATACCCGGAGGACTATTCGTGGATCATTTTTCACATTGATCCGCGGGCCCGTTTTCAGGATGGAACACCCATTACGGCGGCAGATGTCGTCTACAGCTACAATAAATTCCTTGCCGAAGGAGTTCCGCAATTCAAACTCTCCTACGCCGGAGTTCAGAAGGTGGAGGCGTTGGACTCCAGACGGGTGAAATTCACTCTCAAGGAGGGAGATCGGGCGCTCATGGTCTCTCTTGCGGGTTTGACTATCCTCCCGAAACAATTCTGGCAAAATCGGAATCTTGCAGAACCACTCATCCAGATCCCCATGGGATCCGGGGCCTACACCGTGAAGGATTATAAGATGGGAGAGTACGTGCTCTACGAACGGCGCTCGGATTATTGGGCAAAGGATCTCCCGGCATTGAAGGGTCAGCTCAATTTCGATTTTGTGCGTTACGACTATTATCGGGACGAGACGGTCGCCTTCGAAGCGTTCAAGGCCGGCGAATATGATCTATACCAGGAGAATATCGCCAAGAATTGGGCGACACTCTACACGGGAAAGAATTTTGATGAGGGTTACATCACCAAACAGGAAATTCCGCATCAGATCCCTTTGCCCATGCAGGCCTTCACCTTCAACATACAACGGCCAATGTTTGCCGACCGGAGAGTTCGCGAGGCGCTCGGATACGCTCTCGATTTTGAATGGATGAATAAGAATCTGTTCTACGGGCAGTACACACGAGTGCGCAGCTACTTTGCCAACACCGAGTACGAAGCAAAGGGACTGCCCGGACCGGACGAGCTGAAGATCCTTGAACCGATCAGGGACAAGGTGCCGGCAGAGGTGTTCACCACCGAATATGATCCCCCCGTTACCGATGGGTCGGGCAACATTCGGAATCAGATACGAACCGCACTCCGTCTGTTCAAGTCAGCGGGGTGGGAGATACGGAATCAGAAACTCGTCAACGTGAAGACCGGCAAGCCGATGGAATTCGAGCTCATGATCTACAGTCCCTCGATGCAGCGAATTGCCCTCCCCATTCAGAAAAATCTCGAACGAATGGGTGTTACCATGAATATCCGTATGGTGGACACGAGCCAGTACCTGAATCGTGCGCACGATCGCGATTTTGATCTCATTGACTGGGGTTACTCGGCGAATCCATATCCGAGCATCGATCTGCGAATTGTGTGGCGTTCGAATTTCCTGGACTCCACCTACAACATGGCCGGTGTCCAGGACCCGGCGGTTGACTATCTGATTGACGGTATCATTGCAAACCAGGATAACGAGAAAGCTCTTCTCTCATGGGGCCGCGCACTTGACCGGGTACTTACGTGGAACTTCTATGTCATGCCGATGTGGAATCTCTCCAAGTTTCGTATTGCGTACTGGAACAAGTTCGACCGGCCGGCGATTCGGCCGAAATACTCTCTCGGAATAGACAGCTGGTGGATTGATCCAGCAAAAGAAGCCAGACTCCCCTCGAGATAGTTTCGGAGGACCGGTGGCAAGATACATTGCGCGTCGTCTGTTATTCATGATACCGACCCTCTGGGCAATCGTTACACTGAACTTCTTCATTGTTCAGATTGCCCCCGGAGGACCGGTCGATCAGGCAGTTGCCCGGATGAGCGGCATAAGCTCCAACCCCGCCATGGAGCAGATCTCCGGCCAGGGGCGGAAGGAAGTAAGCCAGGCAAAAGCCGTGGATGCGACCGGAAACAAGCAGCAGGCGAACGCCTACCGGGGAGCTCGTGGCCTCGATCCCGAAGTCATTGCGGAAATACGCAAGCGGTTCGGATTCGACAAGCCGCTCCTTGTGCGATACTTTGAGATGCTGCATCGTTACCTCGTGTTCGACTTCGGCGACAGTCTCTTCAAGGGGCGAACCGTTATCCAGTTGATTGTCGAACGGCTGCCCGTCTCTCTTTCCATTGGCCTGTGGAGCACACTCATAATCTACCTGGTCTCAATTCCGCTTGGAATCCGCAAAGCGGTGAAACACGGCAGCAGGTTCGATCTGTGGACGAGCACAACCATAATTCTTGGTACGGCGATCCCGACATTCCTCTTTGCCATAGTGCTGATAATTCTCTTCGCGGGGGGCTCCTATCTGCAGATCTTCCCGCTTCGTGGCCTGGTATCGGACAATTTCGACACGCTCACCCTCTTCGGAAAAATTGCGGACTATGCCCATCACATGGCTCTTCCTATCATATCGATGGTCATTGGTGGATTTGCCACACTCACCATGCTGACAAAGAATTCGTTTCTCGACGAAATCAACAAACAGTACGTCATGACCGCGCGTGCAAAAGGACTCACGGAGAAGAATATTCTCCGGAAACATGTGTTCCGAAATGCAATGCTGCTCGTCATTGCAGGCTTTCCCGCGGCATTCATAGGCATGTTCTTTGCCGGTTCGGTTCTCATTGAAGTGATTTTCTCCCTCAATGGCCTCGGATTGCTCGGATTCGAGGCAACCATGCAGCGGGACTATCCGGTCATGTTCGGCACGCTCTACATGTTCACGCTGCTCGGACTGGTGCTCGGTCTGATCAGTGACCTGACCTACACCCTGGTCGATCCGCGGATCGACTTCGAGTCGAGGCGCACGTGATGAAGGGGCTCACAGTCAGCGCGCTCACCAAGGAGCGGCTGCGCCGTTTCCGGGCAAACCGCCGCGGGTTTATATCACTCTGGATATTCCTGATTCTGTTCATCGTGAGTCTTTTTGCGGAGTTCCTGGCGAATGATGTCCCGCTCTACATCCACTACGACGGCAAATCATATTTCCCGGTCTTTCGTGAGTACTCCGAGAAGAGTTTCGGAGGAGAGTTTGCCACAACCGCCGACTACCGCGATTCCTACGTCACCGATCTCATAAACAAGAAAGGCTGGATCCTCTGGCCGCCAATCAAATTCAAGTACAACACCATCAACTACGACCTCCCGAGTCCGGCGCCCTCCCCTCCTACTTCCACCAACCTTCTCGGCACCGACGAGAAGGGACGTGACGTGCTGGCAATAATCATCTACGGTTTCAGGCTGTCGGTCCTCTTTGGCTTGACGCTCAGCTTCTTCTCCTCAGCCATTGGAGTTGCGGTCGGTGCAATACAGGGGTATTACGGCGGACGCATAGACATAGTCGGTCAGCGAGTCATTGAAGTGTGGTCGGGAATGCCGACGCTCTTCCTGCTCATCATACTTTCGAGTGTGGTTCAGCCAAACTTCTGGTGGCTGCTCCTGATTACATTGCTTTTTGGATGGATGGGGCTGGTCGGGGTCGTGCGCGCCGAGTTCCTGCGGACGCGCAATTTTGAGTACGTTCTTGCGGCGCGGGCGCTTGGTGCCACTGACGGCCGGATTATTTTCAGGCATATTCTGCCAAATGCAATGATTGCCACATTGACCTTCCTGCCATTCATCCTCGGCGGGTCAATCACCACTCTCACATCACTCGACTTTCTCGGCTTCGGTATGCCGGTTGGGTCCCCTTCTCTCGGGGATCTCCTTGCACAGGGCAAGTCGAACCTTCAGGCTCCATGGCTCGGAATTACTGCATTCGCCGTTCTTGCCGGAACCCTCTGTCTGTTGGTCTTTGTCGGAGAGGCGGTACGCGACGCATTTGATCCGCGGAGGGCCGTATGACCATGCCATCGGCCACAGAAGGCGATATACTGCTCCAGATTCAAGACCTTCGGGTGGCATTCCGGAAGGGGGGTGCACTCAACGAAGTTGTTCACGGGGTGGATATAATGATCCGACAGCACGAGACCGTTGCGCTTGTCGGTGAGAGTGGTTCGGGAAAGACCGTTACCGCACAGGCAATCCTGCGCCTGCTGCCGGAAACGCACATTGCCTACCCTGCCGGGAATATCCTCTTCAGAGGTCGGAATCTTCTGGCCGGGCCGCCCGAAGGACTTCTTTCGGTCCGCGGAAATGAGATAGGCATGATTTTCCAGGAACCGATGTCGTCGCTCAATCCGCTGCACACGGTTGAAAAACAGCTCGTGGAAACGATCAACCTCCATCGACATGCAGCACCCGATGCCCGCAATATCAGTCTGGACTGGTTGCGCAGAGTCGGCCTCGGGGATCCGGAAAAAAAACTCGCCTCCTACCCCCACCAGCTCTCCGGTGGTGAGCGCCAGCGAGTCATGATTGCCATGGCGCTCGCGAACGAACCTGCGCTTCTCATCGCTGATGAGCCGACTACTGCACTGGACGTTACCATCCAGGCACAGATCCTGGATCTCATCAAATCACTGCAGCGTGAACTTGGAATGGCAGTGCTTTTCATAACGCATGACCTCGGGATAGTACGCCGCATTGCGGACCGGGTCGCGGTGATGCACGACGGTCTGATCGTCGAGACGGCAACAACGCACGGTATTTTTCACGCCCCGGCTCACGAATATACGCGAACGCTGTTGAATGCCGAGCCGACCGAAGATCCACCGCCCTCCGACATGACGCTTCCGGTTCTTCTCGAGGCACGGGGAATGAAGGTCTGGTTTCCAATTCAACACGGTTTCCTTCGCAGGACGACCGGCCACGTGAAAGCGGTGGATGGAATTGACCTCGAAGTTCGCCGTGGCCAGACAATTGGAATTGCCGGGGAGAGCGGTTCGGGAAAGACCACTCTCGGCCGCGCGCTTCTGCGGCTCGTAAAAGGTGAAGGGGAAATGAAATTCGAGGGGCGGAGTGTCGACCGGCTCCGGGAGGAAGATCTGCGCCCGCTTCGACGACGCATGCAGATCATCTTCCAGGACCCCTACGGCAGTCTGAACCCGCGCATGTCGGTTGCCGGAATTATCGGCGAGGGACTGGATATCAACCGTATCGGCACCCCCATCGAACGAGAGGCTGCAATCCGTTCATCCATGGAGGAGGTCGGTCTGGATCCCGGGATCCGTGACCGCTATCCGCATGAGTTTTCAGGGGGACAACGTCAGCGGATAGCGCTGGCGCGAGCGCTGGTCCTCAAACCTGCGTTGCTTGTCCTTGACGAGCCAACATCATCCCTGGACCGGACAATCCAGTTTCAGGTGATTACCCTGCTGCGCGAGCTGCAGGCACGGCACGGGTTGAGCTATATCTTCATCAGCCATGACCTCAAGGTGCTGAAGGCGCTGTGCCACGATCTGGTGATCATGCGAAACGGGAAGGTCGTGGAATCCGGCCCGGCTGCGAAGATATTTCGTGAGCCGCAGCACCCGTACACGCGCGAACTGCTTGCTACTGCGTTCGGATAGCGCAACAGTGATGAGATCGGACAGTTGACTCCGCATATGTAACGGATATAATCATTATTATGTCGAATTCCTCAACCGCGCTTCGTCGGAAAATATCAGTCGGCTTCACCAATCCGGTACCTCGCGGGGAATCAGGTTCCCGGCGCGCTGCCATTACCGCTTTTGCTCTCCTGTGCCTCACGGTAACACCCGTTCAGTCAATTGCCGCCCAGACCTCTGCTGCGGCTTCCGTCCCCTGGAATCCGGACCCTGCAATTGCCGCATTCAGTGGTAATTCGCTCAGCTGGGAGCAGGAAGCACGACTCAGCCTCGTCGCTTCGGGCACAGCAGCGCAGAGCATTCCACAGTACCTCGAGCGGCTCCGCACCGTGGTGCGCAACGCTCGGGCCGCCACCGAGGGCATGAAACCGCCTGAGGCCGCAGACAAACTGCTGCAGTTCCTTCATTCCGGAACATTCAGGAATTACCGCTTCGGACAGACACGGGTGGACGTTCTGCTCGACACAGGCACATTCAACTGCGTCTCATCCGCGGTCGTCTACAACCTGACCGCCCAGGCGCTTGGTCTGAAGACCGGCGCGGTCGAAACAACGGACCACGCGTTTTCCACGGTCATCTTTCCGGATCGGACCGTGGACGTAGAGACTACGACAGCACTTGGATTCGACCCCGGCAAGAAACGAGAGTTTCACAACGCATTTGGAAAGCTTACCGGTTTCGCGTATGTGCCCACCGGCAACTACGCTAACCGGCGAACAATCGATTTCCGCGGCCTCGTGGCCCTCGTGCTCAAGAACCGCATGGCGGAAGCACAGGATCGGGGAGACGACAGGAGTCCAATCGGTCTTGCCTGGGACATATGGGCTCTGGAAAAGAGTCAGGATGCGAAACGACTTGTCATTCAGAGTTTTTCAAACTATCTTGCCGCGCTGAACGGCCGGCGTGAGTATGAGCAGGCGCTCTCCATTGTTGACCGGCTTGAATCCGTATTCGGCAGAGATGCAAAGACTGATTCGCTTGCAGCCGCGTTCGCACAGAACCTCATCGTTGCACGGATGTCGTCCGGGAACTTCTCCGGAGCACGGGATGCCGTCGCGAAATGGGGCGACCGGACATCCCGCCCGAAATCCAAATGGCAGGAAATGATTCTTGCAGCGCAGGCTCAGTCGATTTACCGCACGGACGGATGGCAACCGGCGATGAATTGGCTTGAAAGAACTGCCGGACATACCAGCCACGAAATTTTTGCCTCCAGGACGTCTCTTACGCTCGAGGAGCTGCAGAAACGAATGTCGGGAAAAGACTGGAGCGCCGTGCTGAAGTTCTGGAACTCGCTTCCGGTGGATCTGAAGGCCGAAGGGCAGATCAAACAGGTCGGCACTATTCTCGAATACAACTTGAGTGTTGACTACCACAACCGCTTCGCCGCGCTCATGAACCGTCGAATGAAGAACGAGGCAACGGCCGTGCTGGATGAGGGGCTGAAGCGCTTTCCAACGAGCTCAATTCTCCTGAACGATCAGAGACAGCTGCAAAGAATGTCGCAATAGGAAAACCCCTGGACAACAGTTCGCCCATTGCCGGCGGGTCCACTCTACATGACCTGAAGGATGTAGCCCTTCAGATATTCCGACTCGGGAAAGGAGAGCCGGATGGGGTGATCCGGCCCCTGCGATAGCGTCTCGAGAATTCGAACCTCCCGTCCTGCATCCTTCGCCGCCCAGGCAATTGCGGTACGGAACTGATCCCGGCTGATCCTCCCTGAGCATGAGAACGACGCGAGAATCCCTCCCTCGGAAATCAGGCGCAGGGCGCTGAGATTCAAGTCCTTGTATCCGCGAAGGGCAACTTCAATGCCCGCACGAGTAGTTGCGAGCTTTGGAGGATCAAGGATTATCAGGTCGAAAGATCGCTTCGCGGACCGATACTCTCTCAGTTTCTGAAATACGTCGCCCCGATCCAGTTCCCACGCAGCGCCGCTCATGCCGTTTGCCACACGGTCGCGCTCTGCGGCCAGCAGCGCGTCCGCCGATGACTCAAGGAGCGTCAATTCACGCGCGCCCGCACGCGTGGCATGGAGGGAGAATGCACCCGAGTAGCTGAATGCGTCCAGGACCAGTTTCCCCTCGGCATACGCCGCAACACGCGCGCGGTTGAACCTCTGGTCGAAGTAGAAGCCGCCTTTCTGGCCTGAACGGATTGAACATCCAATTTTGATCCCCTGATCTACAATCTCAACCAGGTCGGGCGGCTCTTCGCCCCACAACAGCCCGCTCACCTGTTCCAGCCGCTCGAGCCGGCGGACCTCCGAGTCGCTCCGCTCGTAGATTCCTGAGAGCGGTCTGCCGGTCCGGGAGCTTGCCTCCTGAATGGCCAGGACGACGAGGTCCTTTCGCAGGTCAACTGCAGCAGTCGTAATCTGGACCACTGCATACGGTCCGTAAAAATCCACGACCAATCCCGGGAGCCCGTCCGCCTCTCCATACACCCCACGAACGCCGTCTTCCTGCAGGAGCTTCCCCCGGGAGACAAACGACCGGTGCACCCGGTCTATCCACCACTCGGTATCGACGCTTTCAGCCTGGGACCAGGAGACAAGACGAACTGGCGTCGAAGAATCCGGATTAAAGAAACCCTGTGCGACGAAGTTGCCTGCACTGTCCAGAACTGAGATGACATCGCCCTTCCCGGGACTTCCCTCAATTCGCGCAATAGCGCCGGAAAATATCCACGGATGATGTGAACGTGGCAGTCTGTCCTTTCCGCGGCGGAGGATGGCACATGCATTGTATTCCGACATTTTCACCTGCTTTTCCCGGTCATTCGGACGGAGTACATTCTAAGACAACGAATCAGGAAACGGAAGGAGTGCGAATGCATAACTACACCACCATTACGCTTTCGGGGAAATTTCGTGAAACAGGCCCTCTGGCGAAAAGCCCGATGCTGGCCACCGCCGGACCGCAGTTTCGTCTCGATCGGTTTCTGGCAACCGTTCAGTCTATCGGATCTTCCAGAAAGATCGATCGAGTGCTGATTTCAGCAAAATCGGACTTTCACGTAACGCTCTTCGCCGGACTGGAGGCAATCCGAAAGGCGATGCTGGAGCTCCGGGCTCACGGCAAGAAAACCATGTTCTTTGCACAGAGTTACGGAACAAAGGAGCTCTATCTTGCAACGGCCGCGGACGAACGGTACGTGCATCCGCTGGGATCCGTTCGGTTTCCGGGGCTCAGTTTTTCGTCACTCTACCTTGGGAAGGCCGTCCGGGAACTGGATATCGAGGGGTATGTGGCGCGCAGAGGGAGCTTCAAGACTGCTCCAGAGCGTTTCATGCGTACCGACATGTCTGCAGCCGACCGGGAACAGTACGGTCGGTACATCGATGTGGTCATGAAGACCCTCACAGAGGATATCGTCTCTACCGGTATAATGACGCGGGAGGACATCGACGAACTGCTTTCCGGAAGGATCATATCGCCAAACGAGGCAATTGAGCGAGGCTGGCTTACCGGCAGTCTCACCGCGGAAGGATACCGACAGAATCTCAAGGAAAAGAAGCAGAAGTCGCGTGAAGTGAAATCGCGACCTCGCTCGACGCGAGGACGCCGCGTTGCCGTCCTGGTGTTCGAGGGAGCCGTTGGAGATGGTCGTTCGCGCTACAGTCCGTTGACGGGACAATCCATCGGTCCCGACTCGTATGTCCCCGTAATTCGCAAACTGAAAGACTCTCGATTCATCGAAGGAGTCGTGTTCCGGGTGAACTCCGGCGGAGGTTCAGCTACCGGAAGCGACGACATTCTCGAAGAACTTGGACGCCTGGCCGAAAAGAAGCCTCTGGTAACATCTTTCGCCGAGGTGGCGGCATCCGGTGGATACTGGATGGCGTGTCGGAGCGAACGCATCTTCGCCGAACGAACGACCCTGACCGGCTCTATTGGAGCGTTCATGCTTTCCATTCATGCAGAAAAATTATTCAAGCGTTTCGGCATCTTCTCCTCCGGGATTCGCACCGGCGCGAGCGCGGATGCCGGATCTGTCTTTCGGGCACTCACCGCGTTCGAACGACAGCAGATTGAGCTCGAAATAGAACGTGTCTATCAGGCCTTCCTCGAGAAGGTTGCAACGGCGCGCGGGAAGGATATTGCACAGATAGACGCAATCGGGCGAGGCCGTGTCTGGTCTGGACAGGATGCAGTGGAAATCGGGCTGGTGGACGAGCTGGGGGGTATTCCTGAAGCTGCCGAATATCTCCGCCGGAAGACAAACAAGCTCAAAGCCGGGATCGAATTTCATCCACGAATGAAGTACTCGATGGTTGAACGGATAGTGTACGGAAATATCGGCAGAGGTAGCACATCCGTTGTCGGCATTGCCGATCCCATAGAAATTGCCCGCTCCATTTCGCGGGAGGTTGAGGCCATGAACGGGAAAGCGATGCTCCTGATGCCGGACAGCCTGCTGCCGGACCTCCCCGGCCACGGCACTACTCCACTCTGACCGTGTTCAGGTCGTCGCCGGGGACTGACGACTCCACATAAAACTCCATACCGAACAGGTCATACTGCGTGAGGTATTCGTAGTCCGTGCTCGGCGCCTCGCCGAGACGGGCGCGATAATCCTGGAGCAGACGATATTGGAGAGGGGTCAATATTACCCGCGTGGGTGCAATGCCGCGAGCACTCAATTCCTGCTTCTGACTGAACGCAGAAACAATGAGCTCTTCCGCCCGCGGCGCCACCGGCGTCGAGTCGTCATTCATACCGGCCAGTATAGCGCATGTTGCGCGTACACTCACCCGTTCACTGGTAAACGGATGCCAAATCTGCTACCGTCCTGTCCAGAGGAGTTGACGATGCAGTGGCGAATAGACAGCTTTGACTGGACCAATCATGAGCCGGTGGATCTGGCGGTGCTCTGCTTCATCCGAACCGACGGCGCCCTCCTGCTCATCCACAAGCAGCGCGGCCTCGGCAAGGGAAAGATCAACGGACCAGGCGGACGGGTCGAGCCAGGGGAGACATCCATGGAGGCCGCGGTGCGCGAAACGCAGGAGGAGGTGGGCCTTACGCCGTCAGAACTTCATCATGCAGGGGAACTTTCATTCGTCTTTACCGATGGGTACTCACTGCAATGCAGCGTCATTACGGCCGGCAAGTTCCATGGCCGACCGCAGCAAACTGAAGAGGCAATCCCGTTCTGGTGCGCCGAACAGGAGATACCCTTTGAAAAGATGTGGGAGGACGATCGTCTGTGGATGCCGCTCATGCTTGCCGGCACGCCCTTTCGTGGTTTTTTCATTTTTGATGAAGACCGGATGGTGGATCACAGACTATACACCGGAACTGAGGCAGAATTAACGCCGAATGATCTGCGGGGAAGATCGACTATTCGATCAGGTTCTGATCTGCCGCACGAGCAAGAATGAAAAGATAATCTGAAAGCCGGTTGAGATAGTTCTGACATAGAACGATGTGATCCATGTGCCGGTCCCGGATGCATGCAACAACGGTCCGTTCCGCTCTGCGCACGACCGTCCGGGCGTGATCAAGATGGGCCCCGAGCACAGTGTCGCCGGGCGTTACAAATGCCGGGCCAATTTCAACACGCTCCATGAGTTGTTTCTGTGTTGCTTCCAGCCAATCGATATCTGCAGGGACTACCTGCTTGATTTCAGCGTATAGCCGGTCGTTCCGCGGCGTGGCAAGCTCCGCGCCAACCTTGAACAGGACCTGCTGACACGCGAACAGATGTTCCTTTGCCGCTTTTGCAGAACACGTCGCACGGGCAACTCCAATGCATACATTGGCCTCGTCAACGTCTCCCATGGCGTGGAAGAGAATATCGTCCTTCCGGCGCCGCTCACCGTTGAAGAGGCTGGTTTCCCCTCTGTCGCCGCCACGTGTGGTCACCCGATCGAACTCGATCATGACCTGTCCAGAAAGCCTTCGATCTCGCCGGACTGACGCAACTTCTTCATCGCCTTCTCCTGAATCTGACGAACGCGTTCCCGGGTAATACCAAGAAATCTGCCCGTCTCCTCCAGGGTGAACGGTCCCTCTCCGGCCAGGCCGAAACGGAGCTGAATGATGCGCATTTCCCTTTCCGTCAGCTGCTTCAGTACCTCCTGGAGAGTCTCCTGAAGCGCCAGGTGAAACGCCGTATCGAACGCGGTCCGCTGCCGAACGTCTTCAATGAGCTCGGCGAGACTTATCGGATTGTCACGGTCCACCGTGCTGTCGAGGGAACTTGTATCCTGGGTGAGCTGCATCATGTGCTCAACTTTGCTCGGAGGCAAATCAAGATATTCGGCAACCTCCGCGGAACTGGGATCCCGACCAAGTTCCTGAGTCAGATGCTTGGCAACGAAGTAGCACTTCCTGATTGTATTCAGCATATGAACGGGGATGCGAATGACCCGCCCCTTATCCGCTATCGCCTTGATTACGCCCTGTCGAATCCACCACGTGGCGTAGGTCGAGAATCGGCAGCCGCGCGTATGGTCGAACCGCTCGACGGCCTCGATAAGACCTATATTCCCCTCATCGATCAGATCGAGAAGTGATAGACCGCGATTAATGTACTTTTTTGCTACGGACACCACGAGACGAAGATTCGCATTGATCATCAGGTTTTTTTGATCACGCAATCCACTCCGCGCCAGGGATAGACGGGCTTCCCGGTCAGACAATCCGGAGGACGATGCTTCGTCCGGCTCGGATTCGATCAGCGAAATTTGCCGGCGCAGTCCGGCCATTCTGGCGCCTATCTCGCGTTCCTGCGACATCGACAGAAGAGGATACACTGCAATCTGTTTCAGATACAGACTCAGAGGCTCGGGATCGGCAACATCGTCGAAGCCGTTCATGAAGTCCCTGTTATCAGGCTCTCTGAGTTTTGCCTTCGTGTTCGACTCTCTGTTTTCCATCACCCACATCTTATTCTGACAGGTTTGGTACAATAGAGATAATATCCGAGTTCCGGAGTGACGTCAACGAGAGAGCTGGAAACTCCGCATGCACCTGGACAGCTTGAAATTGAGATGGGGACAATGGACATTTAGTCCCGAGGCGCCTTTCCGGGGTCCACGAACCGATTGTTTTTCCAGACGCTGAAATAGAGCTGTGCTCCCGTAGAAAACGGCATCCTTCCCAACCGTCCAACCGTTGCACCCGCTGCCACCTTGTCTCCCGGAGAAACGGTAATCCGATCATTTCCTCCGTAGATATACACATATCCGGACGAAGACTGGATGAATACGACGCGACCGAATGTTGTGTATGGGCCGGTATAGATTACACGACCTGAAGCCACCGCCGTGACCGCGTCGCCCGGCTTACCGTGTATCAGTATGCCCGGGAATTTGCCGGAAAGAACGTAGCGAGGTCCTGCGTGGGGCCACAATTCGCTGCTGTTCCCGTCGCTCACTATCGGCTTTGCGGAAACGGGAAGCTTGATTCCTCCGTCGGTGTCTTTGCTTACAGGCACAGAAGGAATCGATGGGACCGACGCTGTTTCGCCGCGCTCGCCGCCTTCGGACTCATGAGACCCGGTTTTCCCGGTAAGACCCGACACCTGCACGAATCTCGCACTCTTTTCGGATGGACTGCCATTTCCACCGCTTGTCCCACCACCGGGAATCTTTATCACCTCTCCAACGCGCAGGAGATGATCTGCGCCGAATGAGTTTTCCTTGAGCAGTTTATCGAGAGAGATTCCGTGTTCCCGTGCAATGCCGTACAGCGTATCGCCTGACTTTACCGTGTACCGGGTAGCCGACGAAGGAATCTTCAGTACTGTCCCAACCCTGAGAAAACGTGGATTGTCTATTTTGTTCAGATGCAGCAGGGAGTCCGGGCTCACGTCGAACTCTCTTGCAATGGAATAGATGGTTTCGTTTTGCGCAACCACGTGAGTCGACGCCTGTCCGAAGGCAGAGGCAGACAGCGCACACGCGCCGGTGATGACGATGATAGGCAGAATTAATCGTACTCGCATGGTCGGTTTCTCTGACTACATCTTCGGCAGACCCGCCCGGAAAGTTGACCCCGCGAACGCGAGTGCGAGGGCGACGGCAGCGGACTTCGACGACGGGCGTCGGCAACGGGCCCAACGTACACGCTCCGTACTACCGAGCCAGATACTCATGCATCCCTGCCAGGCGCGTCACCGGCTGGGGGACGCGCCGCACCACTCAGTGCGGCTGCCAAACGGTCCAGCGTGATTCGACAAAGGATCCCCTTAAGACCTGCACCCATGGACCAAAAAAAAGGCCGCATCTTTGAGAAGCGGCCACACTTTTCCATCGGGCTGGGCGGAGGAAGCGAAGCGCCCCCGCGAAACAAATTGGTTGATTCTTATCGACAGAGATCGGGCTGGGCGGATTCGAACCGCCGGCCTCTTGGTCCCGAACCAAGCGCGCTAGCCACTGCGCTACAGCCCGAAAAAAAAGCCCCGCGTTTATTCGCGGGGCTGGCTCGCGAGACGGGAGCGACGGGGCTTGAACCCGCGATCTCCGGCTTGACAGGCCGGCGCGATAACCAGCTTCGCCACGCCCCCGTTACGGAGATGAACTATAGCCAAAAAGGTTTTTGATGTCAACCCTTCTGAAATCCTCATTGGAATCCGGCGTTGACCCCATTTTCGGCCCCCGGACTACCAATTTACATTGTGGCAGAAGCACCAGCCCGGTTGAAACGGAGGAGCTTCTCCTCAGCCGATATGCAATTCCATTGGTCGCGGCAACGTCCTATGAAACGGGCACAGACGCGCGATAGCATGCCAGTTGACGTTGCCGTGTCAAAATGAGAATTGCTGGCCCCGGACCGCTTTCATTGACATCCGCGGCGCTTTCCTGATACTGTGAGCAATACTCTGCACTCGCAGCCAAAGGGATACGTATGGCCTCAAATCAACGCAAATCCAACGAGCCGAAGAACACAGCTCCGAAGAAGAAAGACAAAGGCGGGCGGCGCACTACCGCCATCTGGATTTTCAGTTTCATCATACTCGTTGTAATCGTGGTAACCTTCATTGGTGCTCCGGCAATTTCCGGAACCGCCGGCGGAAACAAGATGGTCTTCGGTTCCTACGCCGGTCACGAAATTGTCTATTCACCAGGCAACTATCTCGACCATCAGAAGAATCTCATTGCGCAGAGACTTCGGGACAGCGGTCAGGATACCAATTCCCAATCCGCACTGTATCAGGTGTGGCGAAGTGCGTTTATAAACACCGCGTTCCACGAAGCCGTAATGATCCAGGCTCAAAAGAGCGGACTTGTCGTTTCTGAAAGTGCTATCGATCAGCAAATTGCACAGGATCCGCAATTTCTCGATCAGAACGGCCAGTTCAGCATACAGAAATACAACCAGTCGACAACCGCGGACAAGTACCGGCTCCGCGGGTATTTGCGGCAGGAGTTGGTCCAGCAGGAATACATAAATGACGAGCTGAACGGCCTTCATTTCAGCGCTGCGGCGGAGAAATTTGTCGCGGATATGAGTTCACCTGAGCGGCGATTCAATCTCGTCTCCTATTCCTACGCAGACTTTCCGGAGTCAAAAGTCATCGAATACGGAAAGGCGAACGACCAGAAGTTCGAACGCATCAATCTATCGGTCATAACGCTCCACTCGAACGAATCTGAAGCGAAGGCGATTCATGAACAGCTGGTGAACAAGACTGCAAGTTTCGCAGACCTTGCGCGCGCCCACTCCGCAGACATGTACGCCAACAAGGGCGGTGACATGGGATGGACGCACTACTACGAGCTGGCAACGGATTTTTCCGATCCGACTGTACTGAATAAGGTATTCGCCCTGAAAGCCGGTGAAATCAGCGGCGTTCTGAAAACCACTTACGGTTGGGTAATCTACCAGGTGAACGATCCCGCGCAGAAGCCCGATTTCTCGAACAAGGACACCCTGAAGACGATTCGTGACTACATGAACTCGTTTCAACGTGGGATTATCGAAGACTACCTTGTTGCACAGGAAAAGGACATAAAGAAGAACGCCGAGAAGAGCGACCTTGCCGGAGCCGCACAGGCGGCGGGTAAATCAATATCGCTTACGGACTTCTTCCCGGTAAACTACGGCAACGAACCACTGTTCCCGAGCGTAAAGGCTGTCGAGCCGAAACTTCCCGTGGCCTCCGGGGCATCCCGAGAAGACTTTTTCCGAAAACTGTTCGAGCTCAAAGGGACACAAATATCGGATCCGATCGTGCTCGGGGATCATGTCATGATCTTCCAGATGGCGGACGAACGAACTGCACCGGCAGATGCCGTCAAGAAGGTCGAAACAAACTTCCCACTTGCAGCGCAAAAATTCCAGTCCCAGGACGTTCAGAGCGCCATCTTTGATACCAATCTTCTGGTCGACAATTTTAACCAGATCTTTTCGAAGTACCTGTACACGCCGCAGAAGCAGTAGTGCATGACTGACGACCTGCCCCGTCTGCTCAACGCAGATGGGGAAACTCAGGTACGATATCGCGGAAAGAACCTCTATTCACCCATGGGTCCGGCGACTGCAGCTGTTCGTCGGGTCCGGGCGGTATCCATAAGACCGAACACCCTCATCCTCGTTCCGTCCCCGGTCTTGTGTTACGGCATTGCGGAACTCATAGAGCGGCTGCCCGAAGAGTGCCATATCGTTTGTGTGGAAGCCGACGAGAATCTCATGGCACTCACACTGCAACATGCTACGCCTCACCTGCTCAATCATCCGGCCGTATCGTTTGTTCGCGTCGACACGGCAGAGGGACTCTCCAATTTTCTTCATGAGCAGATCCCGCTGGCAACTTTCCGGAGAGTTGTGGTTCTCCCACTGTCCGGAGGGTATTCACTGAATAGTGAAATATATCGAAACCTCGCATCCGCGGTTGAACACGACATCCGCATTCACTGGCAGAATCGCCTCACCGGAACGTACATGGGCAGGCTTTGGGTCCGAAACACCTTCAGGAACTTGCCGCTTCTGAGTAGAACTCATGACGTATCGACACTGCACACCGAATTACCGGTAGTCGTTGCAGGTGCAGGCGAATCACTCGAGGCCGCGCTCCCATGGATCCGGCAATTTCGTTCAGGCCTCTTTCTTCTCGCTGCGGACACAGCCGCAAGTGCGCTGGTTCAGTCGGGAATAAACCCGGATTTCGTGGTCACGGTCGAAGCGCAGTGGGCAAATATCCAGGACTTCGTTGGACTGAAACGTACTCCGATTGTCCTTGCAGGAGACCTCTCCGGCCATCCGGCCCCATTTCGACTCTTCCCGAGTTCCATGCACGGGACCTTCCTTTCCGAATTTGCCCCCACGGCGCTGATCCGACGTCTGAAAGAAGCAAACATAGTTCGGACAATCGTGCCGCCCCTGGGGTCCGTCGGAGTGGTTGCGGTACACCTTGCCCAAAGAATCACTTCATCCACGATCCTCCTCGTCGGTCTCGATTTCGCCTATCGACGAGGAAAAACTCACGCCCGTGGAACCCCGATGCACACCCGCCTTCTGCGAACAGGACACCGTCTTTCACCAAACAGCAGCTACGAACTCTCCATATCGCGGCCGTCTCTTCGCCTGGGACTACCGTCTGACGGTCCCTTTGTAACCGATCCTGTTCTCTACTCCTACGCAGAAAACCTTAAGCGTCTGATCGGTGAGAATCGGCGAATACATGTTGTCGGGAATAGCGGCGTGGATATCGGGGCGCCCCGAATACTTACGTCCGAAGAGTTTCGGAATCAGCTGGAAAAGAAATCCGGTCATGCAGAGAGAAATGATTCCGGGAAGGCGTGGGAATCCGTGCCGGCGGAAGAAGACTGGCCCGGCATCATGGATCGTGTAAGACTGTTTCTTGACAGTGAGCTTTCACTTGTTGAGACGACCGCCGCCCGTATCATATCGTATCTCAACGGACGACACACGATACCCGGTGCGTGGGAAGCGCTCGTACCACAGCTGGAAATGGTGGACTATATCTACCTGGACTTTCCCGACGGCGCCACCGGGGCAATGAAGAGTGAATCTTTCCTCAAACGCGCGCTCGGGAGCGCGTATGGCTACATTCGAACAATCAGGCAGGCACGCGAGATGGCAGATGGAATGGGGAACGATGGCTCCGCTTAATCTTCTTCCGTAGTCTTGAGCACAGTCAGAAACGCGGTTTGCGGCAACTCCACATTACCTACCATCTTCATCCGCTTCTTTCCCTCTTTTTGTTTCTCCAGAAGCTTCCGCTTCCGCGTTATGTCTCCGCCGTAACACTTCGCAGTTACGTCCTTGCGAAGCGGCGCAATGGTTTCCCTGGCAATGATCTGGCTCCCGATAGCCCCTTGAATCGGAATCTTGAACTGATGACGCGGGATCTCATCCCGGAGTCGCTTACATATTATCCGGGCTCGCTGTTGGGCACTCGGCCGATACACGAGCTGTGACAGCGCATCCACCGGTTTTCCGTTCAACAGAATATCGAGCCGGACCAGATCGGTCGGCTGGTAACCACGAACCTCGTAGTCAAACGACGCATAGCCGCGGCTCACGGACTTCAGCCGATCATAGAAATCGTACAGAACCTCGGAAAGGGGCATCTCATAGATTACCTCAACACGCTTCTCGTCAAGATAGATCATGTCCTTCTGCACCGCGCGTTTTTCCATTGCAAGCGACATGACATTTCCAAGATAGGTCGTTGGGGAAATGATCGACGCCTTGATGTATGGTTCCTCCGTCTCATCAATCATTGCCACATCCGGCAGATCCTGAGGATTGTCGAGAAAGATCTCCTCGCCGGTTTTCATACGGATATGGTACCGGACCGAAGGCGCGGTGAACACGATTGACAGCCCGAACTCCCGTTCAATACGCTCCTGCACAACCTCAAGATGAAGCAACCCGAGAAATCCACATCGAAAACCGAATCCAAGCGCCGCAGAAGAGTCTTTTTCGTAGATCAGGGACGCGTCGTTGAGTTTCAGCTTCTCCATTGCCTTCACGAACTCGTCGTAGTCATTCGCGTCCACCGGATAGATCGAAGAAAACACGAACGGTTTCACTTCACGATAACCAGGAAGAGGTCCATCACACGGACGATCGCGATCGGTAATTGTGTCGCCGACTCGCACATCCGCAATGTTCTTGATACCTGCAAACAAGTATCCGACATCGCCTGCCGCTAGAGAATCCGTCTTCTCCATCGCAATCCTGAAATGTCCGATCTCTTCAATCTCGTGGACCGTCTCTCCGCGCCACAGGCGCACAGTCTGCCCCTGCCGCATGATACCCTCGAACACCCGTATGTGAACAACGACACCACGATACGGATCGTACTCCGAGTCGAAGATCAGCGCCTTCAGAGGATTCTCCGAATCGCCCGACGGTGGCGGAACCTGCTTCACAATGACCTCGAGCAGCTCGTCTATTCCGGTCCCTATCTTGGCCGAAACCAGCATGGCCAGGTCGGCATCCAGTCCCAGTTCGTGATCAATCTGGTGCCGGACCGAATCGATGTCGGCGCCGGGCAGATCAATCTTGTTGATGACCGGAATGATTTCCAGGTTGTGCTCAAGTGCCAGATACATATTCGAGAGCGTCTGAGCTTCGACCCCCTGAGTCGCGTCGATGAGAAGAAGCGCTCCCTCACACGCGGAAATTGCACGCGAAACCTCATACGAGAAATCGACATGTCCGGGAGTGTCCACCAGATTCAGCTGATAGATTGTCCCGTCGGCTCCAACATAGGGTATGGCAATAGCCTGAGACTTGATGGTTATCCCACGCTCCCGTTCGATATCCATGCTGTCAAGGATCTGGTCCTTGAAGTAACGATCCTCGACCATTTTGGCCTTCTGGATGAACCTATCGGCGAGAGTCGACTTTCCGTGATCGATATGGGCAATGATGCAGAAGTTGCGTATGTTTGTTTGTTTCATGTCAGCGGTCAGGCGTTACTATACCGGAAAATGTGCTCTTCGTGAAGTATCAACACGGTTGTTGATACTTCACTTGTCCAGCACTGAACGAACCTTCTGCAGGAGCGTTTCGGGAGCAAACGGTTTCTGCAGGAATCCCCACGGAGAAGACTGTAACTCGGCTTCAACCGAAGGATCTTCCGGGTGGCCCGAAATCAGAAGCACCCGCAATTCGGGTATCAACGAACGGAGGCGCGTGCCGAGCTTCACACCGGTAATATGCGGCATCACCACGTCTGTAACGAGCAAATCGATCTTCTGGGTCTGCTCTTCCGTGATCAGCAGCGCCTCACCTGCGTTCTGCGTGGTGATGACCGTGTATCCGTTCATGCGCAGCACCCGCGTCAGCAATGCCTGCACTGACTCCTCGTCTTCCACAATCAAGACAGTCTCGTTGCCCGACAAACGGGTTTTCTCAACAATATGCACTTCCTCCTCGTCTTCATCACGTACGCTGAGCGGGAGATACACGGAAAACGTGGCGCCGGAGTCCATGTTGTTGTTGACCTCTATGGCGCCGCCGGACTGGGTCACAATTCCATATACGGTCGACAGTCCAAGTCCGGTTCCCCGACCAACTGCTTTCGTTGTGAAGAATGGATCGAATATCCTGTTCACGACTTCGGATGGAATGCCCGTTCCGGAATCTATTACTCGAAGCACCGCATACGAACCGGGTGCAACTATTCCGGTGCGTACCTTCTTCGGCTCTTTCACCTGCTCCACAAGCGTTCGAATAGTCAGTCGTCCCCCATCGGGCATTGCGTCCTTCGCGTTCACTGCAAGATTTATCAGTACCTGCTCGATCTGTCCCTGGTCAGCATGGATTCTGCAGGATTCATCGGTCAGCATGATCTGCATGGTAATGTTTTCGCTGAGCAATCGGCGAACCATCTTTTCTACCTCGGAAACAATACGGTTCAGGCTGATTACTCGCGGCTGCATGACCTGATGACGACTGAACGCCAACAGTTGCCGTGTAAGGTTGGCGGATTTGGTGGCCGCGTTGAGGATGCCGTCGACGTCTTTTTCGAGTTCCTCCTTGCGACTGTCGTCCAACTTCCCGAGAGCCTCTTTCAGCAACTTGGAGTAGCCCATGATTATCGTAAGAAGGTTGTTGAAGTCATGAGCTATCCCTCCGGAAAGACGTCCTACAGCCTCCATTTTCTGTGCGTGCCGAAGTTGCTGTTCGCTTTCCCGCAGCGCCTTCTCGCTTTCCAGCCTGCTCGTTATGTCGTTCAGAACCCAAACCCATCCGGTATGCCGGCCCTTCCCATCAATGAGTGCACTCTGCCGAACGTCCACGGGTATGGGTGCGCCCTCCGCCGGCACCAGAACGCACCCCGCGGGGAAATCCATTGGAACGAGGAAATCGGGAGACGGCTCTGCAGTCATATCCGGAGTGTGGATCAGCACCTGATGATCTTCATCTTCCAGCCTGAGCATTTCCGAAAGCTGCATTCCATAAACCTGGGACAACGACTTTTCGATAAATTGCTCGGCGACAGGATTCATGAAGTCAATTCTGTAGAAGCTGTCGGTCACGACGACGGCCTCTCCTATGCTCCGGAGTGTTGTAGAGAAGAGCTGTTCACGCTGAATGAGTTTCTGCTCCATTTCGTGGCGATACAGCGACAACACGATTGCAGTGCGAAGTTCTCGCTCCTCGAAAGGCTTGATGATGTAGGCGTATGGCTGCGTAAATTTCGCGCGCTGGATGGTGCTTTCGTCTGCATTTGCCGTCAGCAGGATGACCGGAATGCTATGCTCCTCGGTAATCTGGGAAGCAGCTTCCAGACCATCCATCGTTCCCTGGAGCTTGATATCCATGAGTACCAGGTCCGGATTCAGTGCGGGAATTCCGTCGACCGCTTCCTCTCCGGATGCGAATATAGCGGGAACTTCATACCCGTACTTCTGGAGATGCATCTTGATATCGAGTGCTACAATTTGTTCGTCTTCGACAATGACAATCTTCGCGCCGGCCAACTTGCCCCCCGGGGTACGATCCGCTGAAATGCCAGATGACGTTCCAGATGAAGCCTCATCTGCACTTTCTATGCTTTGAGTGGTCGGGGCAATAGAGGATCCCCGGTTCCTATGACCATTCTAATGCATTTCCGAATGTACGCAACCACTAATTACCCGGGAATCTCAGTATACAATACTAGATAGCAGTCGATGGAGATCCTCCGCCCGAACCGGCTCCTGCAATTGGAGATGGGTATCGACATCGGATCCAGTCTGAACCGGTGCAGAACCAGCCCCGGCCACCTGGATGATATGCTCCGAGGCAATTTCCGTTGAAAGCTCTCCGGCGCGCGACCGAAGGAGACTTGATGAAACAAGGAGTACCATCCTGTCGCGGTCAAGAGTACTGATTGCGGATCTGAATTCCTCCATATCCCAGTATGCCCGCACGGTTACTCCCCAGGAAACCAGATGCGTGCTGACCGATTCAATGAAGGCACTGGACGGCGAGACGATGCAGACCGAAAGCGTCTTCAGCTGACCGGGCGGCGGACGCTCGAATCCCATCACAGTGTCGACTGATAGATGGACTCGTACAGCGTTTGCAGGAAGTGCGCTGGACATCGCGGAGCTTCCGGAGTTTATCAGATCCAACAACCGAGTTCCGACTGCAAATCGGATTTCCGGAACAGAAACAGGCCGGTCGATGGCTGATGAGTTCTCAACAATCTCGCGCATCGCATCCGACTCGGAGTTGCTGATCGTAATCTCGTATGTCGATCTCCCGTCCGCGACCGGTCCTCCGGAATTCACCGATATTGCAACCTCATCTTCAGCGGTCGTATCGATGGCCCATTCTACCATGCTTTGCATGGCCCGTTGGATAACGCGCTTGTCCGCTCTGACGCCGCGATGCAGGTCCGGAGAATGGAGAATCACAAGGTGCCGTCCATTTCGATCCGCTCTCCTCGCACACAAAGCCATGACTTCGTAGAGCGATTCAACAAGGTCGAATCCAATTGGCTCATACTTCCTTCTGCCGGCTTCGAAATCCAGGAGATCAACAACCTCTTCGAGTATGGTAAGAGAGGACTCGGCTTCTTCGCGCAACCGACTCGCGAGGTCGTGGGAAGGCTCACCCTCAGAGGAATGTGCAAGGAGGTTTGAAAGGTCTCTCGTTTCCCGGGTGGAACTGATCATTGAGTGGCTCATCGCGGAGAGCAGGAGAGTGCGCGAACGGGCGGACTCTTCCGCGGCAACCATTGCGCGTGAAACGTATTCCTGATATCGCTTTTCCAGCGTAATGTCACGAAACGCAATTACGTTCCCGCCGGCGGATTCCGCACCATCATTGACCGAGGACGCTCGACACTCCACGAATGTCTGTACACCGCTGGCGCTGGTAAGCGTCCCCCATGACTGGTCACTGCCGGGCCGGGGCAAGAGAGTCGATGTAACGAAGACAGTATCCAGGGCCTTTCCGACGCCCTCTTCACAATTCCACCCGGTAAACCGTTCGGCGGCAGGGTTCATGTATGTCACGGTACCACTGCTATCGGTCCGAATTACTCCTTCTGAAAGATGGTCGAGGGTTGTCTTTAAAAGATGCTTGCTCTCCTCAAGCTCTCGTCTCATTTGATATTTTTCGATAGCAAGTTCGAGGGCGACCAGGAGCTCCCGTTCCTGAAATGGCTTCAAAACATAACCATAGAAGTCGGTCCGCTTTACTCTGTCAATGCTGTCCCGATCGGAGAAGGATGTAAGGTACACTACGGGAACGCCACTCTCCCGCTGCATCCGCGAAGCGGCTTCTATCCCCCCAAACCGATTGGAAGGCCCGCCGGATGATCCGGCGGAAAGCTGAATGTCCATGAGCACAATTGAGGGGTGATGCTCACGGAACAATTCGATTGCGTCTTCCTCGTTCGTTGCATTTCCTACAACTCGATATCCGGCCCGAGACAGATGTTCCTCGATATCAAGAGCAATTATCGATTCGTCTTCGACAATGAGCACCGTGTACGGATTATCTTGTTTGTTCATGTTTTTCCGTTCACGCTTCAGACCATGCTGTCAGGTCCTGTTCTCTGCTGCAACCACCAGAACAGCAGGTGCAATTGCGCCGAGCGGCAGTATTCTTTCCACTGCGTTCCGCTTCACGGCCTCGTTCGGCATTCCGTAAACAACACAGGTTGCCTCGTCCTGCGCAATTGTGTGGGCACCTGCTTCTCTCATTTCAGCCATGCCTCGCGCACCGTCGTCGCCCATCCCGGTCATGATTACCCCTATTGCATTTCTTCCCGCATATCGTGCCGCCGACCGAAACAGAACGTCCACTGAAGGCCGATGCCGACTGACAAGTGGACCGTCTTTTACTTCCACATAGTACCGTGCCCCGCTCCGCTTCAGAAGGGTGTGTCGATTTCCGGGTGCAATCAGGACGCGCCCGCGAATGACCGTATCGTTGTTCGCTGCTTCCTTCACCGTCACCTGGCACAGCGTGTCCAGTCGCTTTGCGAATGCAGCGGTGAAGTGTTCCGGCATATGCTGAACAATCACAATACCCGGGCTGTCTATCGGAAGAACCTCCAGGAACTCGCGCAGGGCCTCGGTTCCCCCCGTCGAAGCCCCCACAAGGACTACCCGTTCGGTTGTCTCGATTACGTGCTGACCGCTGGTAGCGCGTGCAAGAATAACGTCCGCAGTCAGCTTTGGCTCCACTCCGGGAAGCCGCATCGAGCGGATGGTGCCGCGCTTTCGCATTCCGGAAAAATGAGCGGCTTTGACGGCGTCGCAGATTGTGACCTTTGACTCCTCGAGAAACTGTTTGGTACCCATCTTCGGCTTCTCGATGATATCTACCGCACCATATTCAAGCGCCTTCAGAGCATTCCCCGAACCCGCTCCCGCCTGGCTTGAACAAATCAACACCGGAATTGGATGCTGCGACATCAGTTTCCGAAGAAATGTCAGGCCATCCATTCGCGGCATTTCAATATCCAGCGTAATGACGTCGGGAACTTCATTTTCGATTTTCTTCGCCGCGATTACCGGATCGGAGGCAACTGCAATTACTTCAATTGCCGGATCGCTGTTCAGGATGGTTCGCATGGTTTCCCGGACAACCGCAGAGTCGTCGACAATCAGGACGCGAATAGCTTGTGACATAACTTTCATCCTACTCCGGCTTTCGGTAAATTGTCGGAGCAACCGAAGTAAGCGGCAGCCCCATCCCGGCAAGGGTTTCAGAATGGCCGAGAAACAGATACCCGCCGGGTACGAGATGTTGAAACAACTTCCGCAACAGTCGTGTCTGATTCTGACGATCAAAATATATGATTACATTTCGACAGAATATCACCTCGAAACGTTTATGCAATCCAAAATCATCCGACATCAAATTCAATCGCTGAAAGGTTACCCGTGCGCGGAGTTCCGGCTTTATGCGAAAAAGTCTGTCCTCCGGGTTCTTGCTCCGGAGAAGGTATTTGCTCCGGTATTCGAGTGGGATAGGTGCGATCCGATCCTCAGTGTACATGGCGTCGCGACCGCGCTCGAGAACACGGGTGGATATGTCGGTACCGAGAATGCGATACGAGAACGCGGGATTCTTTTCGCGAAACTGCTCCAGAGTCATGGCAATCGTGTACGGCTCTTCGCCCGTTGAGCTCGCGGTGGACCAGACCCGGACCGGCTCACGGATTTCAAGCGTGCGCTCGGCTGCAAGTCGTGGCAGCACCCTGTTCAGCAGGTTCTCGAAGTGGTCGGGTTCACGGAAGAAGTCGGTCTTGTTCGTGGTCACCGCGTCAATCATATGCAACAGCTCACCTTTCTTCCCTTCGTCACTGAATACAATTGCAAGGTACTCTTCGAACGAGGACACTCGAAGTACGCGTAACCTCTTCTGCAACCGGGATTCGAGCATGATCCTTTTTGCGGCCGGCATCTTGATCCCGAGTTCGCTCTCTATGTACTGACTCAACCTGGCAAATTGTCTATTGTTCAGGCCGACCCCACCAATTCTCGCAGGTGGTCTGGTTGCCGTTTCGGACCCGCCGGAATACTGATTCTTCTGTTCCATTGCCGTGGACATCCTTACTCGACCCTGGCCTCGGACTCCCGGGCAATAGCAATGTGCGAGAGTCTCGGCACGTCAAGGATCAGGGCCACGGTCCCATCCCCGAGGATCGTTGCGCCGGAGATTCCATCGACATCGCGATAGATTTTCCCGAGATTCTTTATCACCGTCTGGTTGTCACCGATGACCGAATCTACCAAAAACCCGATCTTTCGACCTTCAACGCTCGTAACGACGATCTGTTCATTTGCGGGATATTCGTCGGAAAACCGAAACATCTCACGCATGCTCATGTAGGGAAGGATCTCGCCCCGGTTTTCTATCATGCGCCGATTCTTATGGTTCCGGCGTATCTCATCGGTCACTGCAATACATTCAGTGACGGCAGACAACGGGAACACATACTTCTCTCCGCCAATATCCACCAGAAGTCCTTCTATTATGGCGAGCGTAAGAGGTATACCCAGTGTCGTCGTCATGCCCACGCCCGAAATGGACTCTATCTGCACGGTTCCGCCAAGGCTCTCAATCTCCTTCCGCACCACATCCATCCCGACACCGCGACCGGACACCGTGGTTACTTCGGTTGCGGTCGAAAAGCCAGGAGCAAATATGAGGTTCTTGCATTCGTCGTCGGAAAGTTGAACGTCCTTCGCCACAATGCCGCGGTCAATTGCCTTCGCGCGTACCCGGTCCAGATTCAGCCCGGCACCGTCGTCGGAGATCTTTATCAGCACGGATGCACCGGAATGGCTTGCCGCGAGCCGAACCACACCCTTCTGAGGTTTTCCATGCGCAACACGGTCTTCCGGACTCTCAATTCCGTGGTCGATACTATTGCGAATGATGTGGATTAATGGATCACTCAATCGATCGATTACCGTCTTGTCCAACTCTGTTTCGCCACCTTCGGTTAGCAGCTCAATTTGCTTTCCAAGCTCGCCTGAAAGATCACGAACGAGCCGTTTGAACTTGCTGAAGGTGGTGCCGATGGGGATCATGCGGATGCTCATGGTGCTATCTCTGAGCTCCGATGTGAGACGCTCGAGGCTCTCCGAAATCACCGTCAGGTGCGGATCGCTTCCACTCGAGCTCACCGTCTGGGAGAGTCGTGCCTGAAGCGTCACGAGTTCGCCCACCAGATCCACGAGCTGGTCGAGTTTGTCGGAGCCTACACGGATACTCGATGCGGCGAGTTCCGTCTGTGCACGAGTGCGCACGCGGTCGAGATGATTCTGCTCTTCGAGTGCCGCGTGAACGGCCGACGGGTCGACACCCGCATCTTCAACCAGTAACTGACCGAGTCGCTTTTGTCCGCTGGCAATGCTTTCCAGCCGTTCCCGGTCAATGACTCCCCGGTCAACCAGTATTTCACCCAGCTTCCTGTGCGGACCGTCGTTCAGAAGATCAACCTCGTCAATCGCCTGAACATCCAGAACAACGTTGTCCTCCACAAAGATGAAGACGTCCCGGACTGCGTTCAGACCCTTCCGGGAAGTCAATACAATGTCCCACGATACATAGCATTTTTCGGGGTCCATGTCCGAGAGCGAGGGAACCCTGTCTACATAGGAAACGCACGAATACTCCCCAAGCGCGGAGACCTCGCGAAGCAGCAACAACGGGTTCGTCCCATCCTCGAAAATTCCGGGCTTTGGCTGGAACCTGATTCGGTAGGTCCGTTCCGGCTCGCTGGAAAGTGCTGGTCCCCGATCTGGTATCGATTCCGTCTGGTCGCCTCTCTTCTCCCTGCTACGGGTTGCGGAAGATGACTCGGCGGCCGTGCCACGGTGCGGAACATCGTCGGCATGTGCAGAGATTCTGCGGTACTCTTCCATCAATGTTTCCGATACCTCCAGGGCGTCTGCGGGCACCGGATCGCCGACATCCAGAAGATCACGGATGTGATCCCGGGTTCGCAGCGTAAGGCCGGTCAGAACTCCGGAAAAGGTCAGGCGTCCGTTCCGTACCAGATCCAGAACCGTCTCTACCTCATGAGTGAAAGTGGAGATGTGCTCGTACCCGAACATTGCAGCTGAGCCTTTGATAGTATGCATGGTTCGAAACACCCCGCCTATGAGGTCCTCATCCGACGGATTCTGCTCAAGACGCATCAGAGTCTCTTCAAGGGCGTTGAGCAGATCGTATGCTTCTTCCCGGAAATTTTCACGAAACTGGTCCATGGTGTCTTCTGATTTCACACGGGACTCCTTGGAGAGAGCTCCTCGTAATCAAAGAGCGCTGAAATGAGCTCCCCGGCATCTTCGGGCGCCTCGCTGCAGAATCCACCAACCTGCAGGGCAGCGCGGACTTCTTTAGAGAGTTTTCCGGAAAAACTTAATTCCTTGCCGAGTCGTACGGCTTCGCTCGCGGCGGCGTACAAAAGCTGTACAAACGAAAGATCGACGTCGGTGACCTTGGACAGATCAAGGGTTATGACATCGTATTCCGAAAGCAACGAGAGGAGATCAGCTCTGATCGATGCGGCCCGTTCAACGGTCAGGCTGCCGGCAAGTTTCAGTAGTTTGAGAGATTGAGACATATTGAGCCTCCACAGTTCTGCGCAATTCTACCGCATATTGCGAGAGGACACAATAGAGTATTCGAGTTTTTATAGAAAATTCGGTATTTCCAGAGACGTTCCGAGCTGAATTGCACGTTGAAGGAATCCGGCCTTTTTCTGCTTCATGACGAGCTGGACTATCGCGGCGTGTTGTTTCTTGTCGACTTTCCAGTTAACAACGGTGAGTGGATCCTGCGGTGAGAGGCCGGTCTCATCGGCAATGGAACCAGGATAGACGTACTTCACCACGAAATCCCGCTGCCAGGGGAAGTCTGAAGTTGACTCTACATCCATGCCGAAGAGCGCCGGGAAGAGATCAGCGGGCTCCTGCGTCTTCAATGCTTCCTCTATCGGAATATAGGGCCTGTCCGAGGGCATCACATATCCACTTTGCGCGCGACCATCACGCTCCCAGGTAACGGAAAGAAGCGTGCGCTGGGGAAATGAAAGCAGAACACTCTGCGCATCGCCCACCTTCCTGACATGATTTCCGTTTATCATGGTAATAATGTCGTGTTCCCGAAGTCCCGATATCTGCGCCGGAGACCCGGGGGCCACATACACCACTTCAAGGCCGTTGTTCACCACCTGGACATCTGCACCAATCCACGGATGAACTACATTACCCCCGCCATATAGCTGCGGAAGAAACTTGCGAATCCAGAACGACGGTATCGCGAAATTCACGCCCTGAAACTGTTCGATACCGGCAAAGACGACCCCGACAAGATCACCTTTTCCGTCAACGAGTGGGCCGCCACTGTTCCCGGGATTGACCGGGACATCCATCTGGATGGCGTCTCCCATCTGGAGAAACCGACGACCGGTGGCGGATATTATCCCCGAAGTAATCGTATTCTCAAGTCCGCCGGGTGATCCCATAGCGAATATCTGTTCACCCGGCTCGAGGGTCCGAATGTTCGTGAACGAAAACACGTATGCAGGGGTCACCTCTACTTTGATCAGCGCTATATCGAATATTTTGCTGTACCCTACCACCTGCGCCGGAATACGTTCATCCGGCTTATTCGGCAGTCGGACAAACAGACGGGAGTATCCTTCGTACGTTGGATCCACCTCGCTGCTGATCACGTGATAGTTCGTTATCAGATAACCCCGAGGATCGATGAAGAAACCGCTTCCAATGACACGGTCTGCATATCCAACGCCTCCCTGCATCTTGATGCCTCGATTCACCCATATCGTCACGGTTCCTTTGAGCATCTGAGACGGAGTCGGTGTCTTGTCAAGAAACGCAACGAACTCCTTCGGCACCGCGACATGAGTTTGTTCGAGGGCCTTCACAATCACGGAAAGCCCATTACGGTTATTCAGAGAGACGGCAATCCTGCCGTACGAAAGAAGCTGATCCGAGGAGGCGACTTTCGGAAGATCGCCGATGTTCAACACCATATTCATCGCAGCGACATCGTTGCCATCGGTGCGATATCTTTCCGCAAGTTCGAGCGTGAGCTTACCAGGAGTAACCGCTTCTGCCTCTGAAGCAGCGCCAATTCCGTCGGGAATGAGCCTGGATTCCACCACGCGCCGAAGTGATTCAAGAAGTCCGATTGCCTCCCGATACTTCTTCTCCCTCACCGCGCGTTCGAACCGCGCGCGAATTGCCGCAACACCTTCTCGGCTGAACGCTGCGCGCTCTGCGGGGGTGAAGAGCTCTCCGTTATTCTGATAGTAAGTAATCCGCGGAAAGACACTCTGCGGTGTATCCGAATTGATGAGATCGTGAAGTTCCTTCTCGACCACTGATTTGCGATCGGGAGGCCGGGTGGTGACAACTGGAGATGTTGAACAGGACGCGAGAAGCGCCGCCAGAATGACGGCCATTACAAGACGGTATATCATTGAGCTGCCGACCCTTTTTCGGCGGATGACGGGATGAATCGCTTTATGTCCACTGACCCGTTCAAACGGCCATTCAATTCCGTTGAGAAGAGTCTGCGAACATTCTCTGCACCAATTATCATATCTTTGATGTCCACCCTGCCGTCACCATTGAGGTCCCATGCAAGACTCTTCTGAGGCGTAATCTGCTGAAAGAAGTCCGGAACTCCGTCCTGATTTTCATCCACCGCGAGATAGGAAACCTTCCCTTGAGCGTAAAACTCGCTTTCGTCGAAATACCCGTTACCGTTCAGATCGCGTATGCCGGCAATCGGCTCACCGTCCCGGTACTCCACCACTTCGTCGACCGTGCCGCTCCGTGGATTGCTCCGCGCCATGAGATATGGCAGTCCATCCCGAAGGAAGAAAACACGACTCACGCTGTCCGCACCGCCGGACCACGCAACGACTTGAGAAGAGATCTTCATGACCTGCTCTTCATCGACTGTTTGCTGAAAATCGCCCACCGAAATGTGATCCAGAACTCCGGCACCTCCGGCCGGCAGCACGTATCCCTTTGAAAAGAATGGAACCTCCAGACGTCCAGGCCGAACAGAATAGAAGACACGATCCCCTGCGGTGCCCTTCATGGTCGAACTGGCAAACTCAACGGATCGAACGCGGGGATACTGTTCGTACTGGATACGCATCGTCCCGGTATCCGTCTCGGTCGAGAGAGAAATAATCTTCCCGTCTGAAAAACGGGCGGAACGTTCCGGGATACCGTCTTGATTTTCATCCTGCTGCCACCGTACGAGTACCCCGTGTGCGTACGTCAATTTCTGCTCAAAGAAACCGTCTCCGTTTTCATCAACGCCCAGGTTACCGCTGAACCCCGATACCATACCTGTCAACGTTTTTTTCGCCGCGGGATCGGTAAGGCGTGCTGCGAGCAACTGAACGGCGGACGCGGAAGCTGAGTCAATTCCGGAGCCAGGAGTCGTTCCCGGCGGCAAGCCGCCGGCATCGATAAGGCCCTTCAACGCTTCGCTGTCCGTCTTATCCTGGCCCGCCGCGAATGCCCACGCCTCCGCTGCGTTCCCACCGTGGGAAAAATAGAGGTCGAGCATCTGTTTGCGCAATGCGCCATCGGTCAGACGCCGTATATAGTCGAGAAGAAACGATAGATACTCCGGGTTGTCCGAACCGTGTTGTTCCAACCACGATGTGGTGCCAAGACTCGGTACCGGGTCGAGCAACATGCGGGCGTGCATGAGCGGTGCTGATTCCGGAAAAAGCTCGAGCCCTCGGACAAGAAGCGCTCGAGCCTGCCCATTCCGCCCCGCACCTTCGAGCAGTCTCGCGAGCGTGGCAATGAAGGCGGGTTGTGCCTCCGGGGTAAGGACGTCCTGCGGCTTTCCTTCGGCTCCATCCCCGCTTATGAGCGAACGATCCGGAGTCTGCCGGTATCGCGCCGCATCCACGTAGGTACGTCCGGTATAGCGATCAAGAAGCGCAACGCCACGGTCGTACCGCTTGGTTTGAAGATAGAGGTTTCCGAGCTCAATTGCACAGTCGGAAGCGAGATACGAATGAAATTCATCAAGATTGAGTGCTGTTTCCAGCTGGGTTATGGCTTCTGCTCCGGTCGACTGATTTCTGGAAAGAATCTTCCCCAGAAGAAAATGTGGATCGGAGTTGGTTGGATTATACTCCAGGGCTATCCGGAGAAGAGACGTGGATTCTGCAGGCTTTCCGGCGCGATAGAGGTCTTGCGCGCTGCGAAAATAGAGTTCTCCGACTCCGGAGGCAACACTCTGAACCGTTCCGTGCGCTGGCGTCTCCTGTGAAAATGCCCGGGTCAGCCCGGGAACCAGAGCCAGAGATGCCAGAATAATCCATCCTCTCACAAACACTCTTCGATTGGATTTCAACAAACTCACCCGTTGCCGACGCCACTTCTTCCGCCTGCGTCAGCATTCTGACCCGCGACCTCCGTTTTCCCATCAAATGGATCAGGCACGTTGTCCATCTGGAGGCCAAGAAGCACTCTCACTTCTTCATCGGTCAGAGTCTCCTTTTCCACAAGTGCGTTGGCAAGGATGTGAAGCTGATCCTCGTGTTCACGCAGAATCCCCTCCGCCTCCTGAAAGCAGCTGTTCAATACTCCATGGACCGCCGCGTCGATTCTCTTTGCGGTCTCCTCGGAATAATCCTTGTGGCGTGCGATCTCTTTCCCGATGAAGATCGGCTCATCTTCCTGGCCAAAGGCGATGGGACCAATATCGCTCATCCCCCATTGGGTAACCATCTTACGTGCAATATCGGTCGCCTGGGTAAGATCGTTCTGTGTCCCCGTGGTTGTCTCCCCGTAGATGATGGTCTCCGCTATGTATCCGCCATATGCTATGCGGATCCTATCGGTCAACCACCCCTCACCGCGGCTGTATGTGTCTTCTTCCGGGATCGAGATGGCTACACCGAGCGCGCGGCCACGCGGCACTACGGTGACTTTGTGCAGCGGATCCGCATTCTTCAGGTAATAGTGGAGAAGCGCATGTCCCGCCTCATGGTAGGCGGTCGCCTTCTTTTCGCGCGGAGATATGACCTTGGACTTGCGGGCGACACCCATAAGCATTTTGTCCCGAGAATCCTCGAAATCGGGCACGTCGACGACCTCATTGTTCCGGCTTGCCGCCGACAATGCCGCTTCGTTGACAAGATTCGCCAGGTCGGCCCCGGAGGCTCCAGGGGTCGCCCGGGCAACACGATGCAGATCAACGTTTGCCGAAAGCGGGACCTTCGCCGCGTGGATCTTCAGGATTGCTTCTCGTTCGTTCAGATCCGGCATGTCAACGACAATCTGGCGATCGAATCGACCGGGTCGCAGCAGCGCAGGATCCAGGACGTCCGGACGGTTGGTGGCGGCAAGCACGATGACACCATCTTTCGTGTCAAACCCATCCATCTCAACAAGCATTTGATTCAGTGTCTGTTCCCGCTCGTCGTGACCTCCACCGTATCCGGCTCCGCGCGTCCTGCCAACCGCGTCGAGCTCGTCGATAAACAGAATGCAGGGAGCGCTCTTGCGGCCCTGCTCAAACAGGTCCCGAACCCGACTGGCACCGACGCCGACAAACATTTCAACGAAATCCGAACCGGACATGTGAAAGAACGCAACATTGGCCTCTCCGGCACACGCTCGCGCAAGAAGCGTTTTTCCGGTACCCGGCATTCCTACAAGCAATACGCCCTTCGGTATCTTGGCGCCCATCCGGGTGAACTTTGCAGGGTTCTTGAGAAATTCCACCACTTCCTGAAGCTCGGACTTCGCTTCGCGCTGGCCCGCAACGTCATCAAACGTAATGCGGGTGCCTCCCTCAGTCACCCTCTTGGCCCGGCTCTTGCCGAAGGAAAACGCCTTGTTTCCGTTTCCCTGGACCTGCCGAAACATGAACCAGATGAACAGAAACCCTACAATCCACGGTAGAAGTTCCAGAGCAACACGCCAGGGCGAAATTTGTCGCGGCGCTCCCGAAAAAGTCACGCCGTGCGCACGCAACTTGTCGATCAATGAGTTGTCGGAGTACGGGATGGTTGTCCTGAACTGGACCATCCCCCCCCCAGTACTCTTGTATGTCCCATGAATTTCAGATTGATCCACAATCCGCACACTATCTACCTGGCCCTTGTCCAGATAGGTCAGAAACTGGGAGTAGTCGATGATCGTTCCGGGATCCTTGTTGTCCGAAAAGAGAAGAATCATGAACATTCCGAGAATCGCAAGCAGAAAGAAAAGGGCGATCCTGTTGTGGCGGAAGTTGAACTTCATCTGACCGGGATCCTTTTGATCGTCCTGCATAGACATCTACCTCACCGGAGCACAATTGCCGTGGCAGGGACGGGACTACCCGGAACCTGTGGCGGTACTCTTCGAGAAATTATGGTTTTGCCACCGAACGGTGCAGCCAATACGGCAATAATACCCTCTCTGTCAACAATAATCGGCACATCATCCCGCTGAACTGCCGATATTCCCAAATCTGAGAGGATTTTCTTCACGGATTTCGTTCCTGAACTGGTCGATATCGCATCACCCGGGCGGCGAGACCGGATTACCAGCGGAGGTCGGATCAGAGACGCCGGCACAAGAGCTCCGGGAAAAGCTCTGGCGCCTTCGCCATACGGAGACTGACCGGAATATCGCTCGACCTTCAGGGTATGATTTCCCACCATCCACTCTGCGGTACCCCGTTCGGGCACGCATAGAAGATACCCACTTTTCCGGTCCTCAACAACATCGGCCTCCCAGAAAAGATTCTCGCCTTCTATCCGCAGGACAAGACCATATCCACGAAGCAATAGCCCCCGATTGTTCATGACTGGCATCGACGCAAAAAGGATCGGCCGGAGAAAGCGATAGGGAATTCGCTGTGGAAAAGTGTTGTCATGGTTCGACGCAAGGAGGTTTGCCACTCTATACAACGACGAAAGACGTATAGCAGGATTCGCGCGTAAAAACGGAGCCAATTCAGTTCGATAGCCGCCGGATGTGCGAACCCACCGAATTTCTTTGTCGGCTTCACGCTGAAGATACTCATCGGAGAATGAAGCCTTCTCAGCAAGTGCCTGGAGCGAATCGCGGTACGACGGGAAAACCGATTCGATTGCGGGAATCACTGTGCGGCGAATCGCATTCCGGAGCATCCTCTCAGACCGATTCGATGAGTCCTCAATCCATTCCACTTTCCGTTCAATCAGAAAGGTCCGCAGATCCTCTCTGGATACCGAAAGCAGAGGTCGGATGATCCGCCCTCTTCGCTCCGGCATTCCGGAAAGCCCGCCGGCGGAGGCACCCTGCAGCACGCGCATCAGGACTGTTTCGGCCTGATCGTCGCTGTGATGTCCGGTTGCAATGAATTCCAGTCCGTAATCCCGCCTGACAGATTCGAGCACACTGTAGCGAATCCGACGCGCTGCCGCTTCAATTCCAACACCGTCTCTGCGCGCCGCATCTTCGATCGCCCCGCGCTCAATCGTGCGCACTTCGAGCGCCACGCCGACGGCCGAACACAGTGAAGTGACATGGGCAATTTCCCGATCCAGCTCGTCTCGTCGCCGAAGATTGTGGTCGACATATGCGGCGACAAGCTGAAGCTGCAGATCGGACGCGGACGATTCCAGCAGGGCAAGCAACAGCGCGGTACTGTCGGCCCCTCCCGAGAGTGCAACCAGTACACCCGCGTTCCCGGCCGGATGGTGCTTCTTGAAGAAACTAAGAATTGAGTCTGCCGGATTCCCGCGTCTTTGTGTTGACATTGTTCATGACATCCTGGACCGAACCGGCGGTAAGAGCAAGGAGCGCATCGGCACCGTCGCTCACTGCCCTTCTCATGATTTCGGAATCCTCCGGACCAAATTCTCCAAGCACATAATCGATGACCTCTTCCCTGGAATCGGGGCGGCCGATGCCGATGTACAGACGCAGAAAATCCCTGCATCCTGTTTCGTCTATTATCGATCGCAACCCGCGGTGCCCGGCGTGAGATCCGCCCCGCTTCAATCGCAGTGCACCGGACGGGAGGTCCAGCGTATCACACACAACCACCACTGAGTCCGCCGTCTCTCCGGTTACCCGAAGGACGGTACGAACAGCAACTCCCGACCGGTTCATATAGGTCAACGGCAGGACCAGAGTAATCTCGGTGTGTTCTCGGGAAGTTTCTGCAATCCGATACGGACGAAACAGCGGTTTGCGAAAAGACAACCGGAGACGCGACGCAACCTCGTCCATTACCATGAATCCGACGTTGTGCCGCGTCCGGGCATATTCCGGCCCCGGATTTCCGAGGCCAACCAGGACCATAACTTGGGATCAGTCCTCTGGTGTCTCTGCGACGGCCTCGCCGACAGGTGCCTCAACGGCCTCCTCGACAACCTCCGCAACAACTTCCGCCTTCGGATGTGCAACGGTCACAATGACCTGATCCGCGGAATGAAGAATTCGAACATTATTCATTGTCGCAATGTCGGATATGTGTATCGAATTACCGATTGCCAGTTCCGAGATATCAACGTCGATGTTCCCGGGAATGTCGCGCGGAAAACACTCAATCTCCACTTCGTGCAACAGTGACTCGAGAATACCACCCTCGCGTACACCCGGCGAATTACCGACGATATGCAGGGGGATGTGCGTCCGAAGCAGCCGGTCCCGTTCGATCTCATAAAAATCGATATGAACCAGGTTGCCGGTCATGAGGTCTTCCTGATAGTCCTTGACCAGAACGTCGTAGTCGCCATCTGAGGTCTTGATGGTGATGATCGTGTTTTCCGACATCGTCTTGAACTTCTGTCCGAATTCGCGCGCATCTATGGCAATAGGGTGGCTTTTTTTGTGCCCATATACTATTGCAGGAATTTTCCCGTTCTTCCGGAGTCGACCGACCGGCCCTTTGCCGATTTCAGTCCGTACGGCTGCCTGGAGTATCTTCTGCTCCATCTAAAAGCTCCTTCTTACCAAACTCAATCCGGGCCGAGAGCCCAAGATCTATAACTGGGACGGCAGGATTCGAACCTGCGAAATGCCGGGATCAAAACCCGGTGGCTTACCGCTTGCCGACGTCCCAATGTTCATTGCGTTAGTCCTGTCCGGGCGGGCCACAATTACGCTTCATCCACCTCAACCGAGCCCGATGCCGCATCATCTACGTCATCCGCATTCGCGTACGCGTCCAGGATGCGTTCCTGGAGCATTGTGCGAAAATCAGAATGGATTGGATGTGCTACGTCTTTGTACTCACCCGTTTTTGTCTTGCGACTCGGCATAGCAATAAAGACCCCCGTTTTCCCTTCGATGACCTTTACATTGTGCACAACAAAACAGTCATCAAAAGTAACCGTGACATAGGCCTTCAGTTTGCCTTCCGAGTTCACCTTTCTGATCCGGATATCTGTGATCTGCATTTGACGCTCCTTCCACACCCCGTTCAGCCAATTGTGCCGATCGGTCCCTTCGAACAAACTTTTTCAAACCACTTCTGCATTGCTTCGGCACCGCAGAAAGCAGCCAAATCCCCCAGACTACACTACTGCCAGGCCAGTGGCAGTCGACACTCATCAAACATGAGCCATCGCAGAACCGTTCTATGACACTTCACATTCGTGCGGTTCGCCCGCAGGAAATGGTCCCCTCCATACGCAACGGTTGTGCAATATGCCATGTCGCAGAAACCTGCCAAGATCATCAAAGCATTCAGTGCGCAGCCCAACCTCGACTGCCACTCCAGATGTTTGAGGGGGTCGTTACCGGACCGTACCCCGTCCACAGATATCCAGTATATCAAAGAACACAGAGACTCAGGAATCTCCCCAGATCCCAGCTCCGATATGTGTTAGATCAATGTCGTCCGTCAGCACACCTATTATACCGATTATGGGCGAACTGTCAAACCTATCTCGCCCAACCGAATGCCGCAGGCACCTCCAGAACTCGCGCGAATATTCGCTCACAATGTTTTCTCGGGCAAGTAAATACCATTTGACAGCCTCTTTTCGCTGGCCGTATAGTGTAGCTGTGACTCCTGCTCGAGAAGGGAGTTGACACTGCTGATGTCTTGCCCGTAGATTTGGTGAAAAAATAAACGGCAATCGAATCAAGCGGAGGTACCCATATGACAGCATCAGAAACAGACGAGACGGAGATTGAAATGAGCATTTGGGGCATGTCGGACGATGACTATGAAGACGACGACTTTTTAGAGGAAGAAGAAGACTTTGACGACTACGAGGATGACTTCGAAGATGATGATTACGATGATGATGAGGATGACGGCGACGACATTGACGACAGCTCGGACGATGATTTTGACGACTTTGACGACGACGATGACGACGACTTCGATGATGAAATGGACTACGACGACGATGAGTCCGAAGAATAGGAGCTCAGGTACCTCGAGCTTCCTGCTCCCCGGGCGTTTGCGCTGGCCCCTTGCCCCTTACACAACGGGGTCAGCCGTATTCCGATTTCCGCTGCCATTTCCTTCAAACAGCACATCACTTCCAAACCAGAGTCGCTCAAGGTCATAGAACTCGCGAGGCTCCTTCAGCATGAGATGGACTACGATGGGCCCGCAGTCCAGGAGCACCCAGCCGTCTTCTGCAGGCCGCCTCTTGCCCCCTCGCGGACTCAAATCAAATCGATCAAGTACTTCGTAGACCTGGCCCACCAAGCCGCGAAGATGCCCCTGGCTCCTCGCGGTCGTGATAACAAAATAGTCGGTAAAACTGCTCTTTTCTCCGACATACAGCGCGACCGTTCGACCACCCTGATGATCATCCAGAAAGTGTGCAATCTCGAGTGTGGCTTCCTTGGTAATCGTCTTGTTACTTAACATACCATCCATCAAAATCATTTCCGAGAATTATCGTTACGTCAATGTTAGTGTTCTGCACATCCGGAGGCTGACGTACGATATCCTTCGCACGAATAATATCGGCAACGCGTTGAGCCGCGGCCTGATTACCCTTGTGGTCTATGACCTCCGTCCTGGGAACATCGGTTTGACCTGCATTGCCAATTATTACATTCTGGAATCCGTAGCTCTGGAACAGTTCTTTCGTTCGTGCTGCCAGACCCGGTGTCGACGTTCCATTCAGAACCTGGAGCGTCAGACTTCCAATATCCGCAAAGGACATGTCCTGACTGTTCAAGCTCGCCTGAACCTGTCGAACCGCATCCTTCAGGAGCTGACCCTCAAAATACGGGAAGAGCAGCTTTTCACTCCCCGCAGTGCCTTCGACGGTCTTGAGATCTCCGAGAACCCGCTGTGAAATTATTCGCTCGTCCATGTGCGAAATCTCGTGGATGAATGACCGGAGCGCACGCCGGTCCATATTGGTGCCGATTCGGGAAGTCAGGAAAGGCAGGACGCGGTCGCTTGTGAGAAACGACGCCTTCTGGCCCATTCTTTTCAGAAAAGCCTGCATGATCTTCCGTTCACGCTCGAACCGGTCGATGTTTTTCGTGGCCGATTCCCCATATGCAAGATAGGTCCCCACCTTGCTCCCATCGAGAATGACGTTTCCCGCGGGAAGCAGCGTGACGTTCCCGTTTGAAACATCGTTCACCGCATTCGGCAGAAACATCTCAAGCCCCCCCATCAGATCCGTCAGGCCCTGAAGATCCTTTGGACTCATTACCCAATAGAACGGAATGTTGACGTTGAGAAGCGACTCAATCTTCTTCTTATACGCCTCCGCGCGCCCCTTCTTGTACAGGACATCTATGCGGTCCACACGATTCAACGAACCTATCAGAGATCCCACATTACCCGGAACATCAAACAACGCCGCACGCCGTGTTACCGGGTTGTACAGAAACGCATCGGTAAAATCCGGCTTATCGCCGTTTGCAACAATAAACAGTACACGAACTTCCTTCTTTTCATCGAGCACCGACGTCACCTTGTCGGTACGAACCTGCATATAGAGAAAGAAACTCACTCCAACCACAATCAACACGATGGACGCCAGGAGTATTGCCCCATTATCGATTCGCGCGCGCTTCACTCCGCCAACTCCGATCTGATTTCATCGTACATTGCCTGAGTTGCTTCGGCAAGGTTCTTCCATCGCGCGTTTGCGTCCTTGACTACCGCGAGAATTGCCCGGTCGAGATCCATCCCCATTACGGTCTCGCGGAATCCGCGTTTCAGATACCGGCGCTTCGGTTCGACATAGTCGGCCAGATAGAGCAACCTGCCCAGCGGGCCCAGACCGGCGCGGCCGAGCGTATGATTTCGAATTGCCTCGAGGATTTCGACCTCTGCAACACCGAAATCACGTTCAATGATCACCGCGGCGGCTCTGCCGTGAAGGAGGAGAGGGTTCTCCGTCTCCATCCGGCTGATGGGACTCCTGTCCACGGCAGCAGTCCGAAAGAGTCTATCCGCAGGCCATTCCCGCGCAAGGTCGTGACCCAATCCGGCAAAATGCCCGGCGCTTTCATCCAGTCCATGCCGGACGCACAATTCACGCGCAGTTTCCGCCACTCTCAGACAATGACGGTACCGTTTTGGACTCAGCTCACGTTCCAGAAATTGCGAGAGCTCCCCGACCGGAAACTTAATGCAGGTAGAGTTTGTTGTTGAAGATATAGTCATAAACATTCTCCGGAACAAGGTACCTGAAGGGACGCCCCGAGACAATGCGATCGCGTATGTCGGAAGACGAGACCGGCACGAGCACATTCGACACGGAAAGGCCGGCATGAGCAACGTTCAGCCCGGACCTTCGGGCCACGACGATGTCGGTAAGAGAACGAATTTCTTCGGCGCTCCTCCAACTCGGGAAACCCGGAACAAGATCGTCACCGATTATGAGGCCCGGCTTCCCTTCAATGTCGTATGATTCTATCACGTATTGAATAGTACCGATCGTGTATGATACACCCCCCGCACGCAGCTCATAGTCGTCGGCGGCGAATGCGTCGTTCCCCTGCGTTGCAAGGCGGATCATTCGCAGGCGATCCTCTCCACTCACTTTCTGCGACGGGCGCTTGTGCGGTGGAATATTTGAAGGCACAAACAAGATCCGATCGTACCCGAGGCTCATCCGCACTTCTTCGGCAATATACAGGTGACCGACATGAATGGGGTCGAAGGATCCACCGAAAATGGCCAACCTCATCTACTGGACCACCTCGTCATCTTCGTCTCTGGTCTCCTCTTCAGACACAGCCGAGACCGCCATATCGAAGAACTCCTGGGCCACTTCCGCAATCCCGGTGCGTGTGAAAGACGATATGCCGATAACTCGTTCGTCCGGCAGCGACTCCCGCAGTCGATTCAGGTTCTCGACGGTATCCGGCATATCGAGCTTCGTGCCAATCACCAATCGCCGTTTCTTCTCGAGCGACAGTGAATAATGCTGCATTTCCTCCATGAGCACCGCAAACGCTTCCTGGAAATTTTCTTCCGAAAGGTCAATCAGGACGGCAATTCCGACTGTTCTCGAAATATGGCGCAAAAACTGAAATCCAAGTCCGGCACCATGCGAGGCACCTTCTATTATTCCGGGAATATCGGCAAGTACAATGTCACGATCGTGAATTGTAAGAACACCCAGATTCGGAACTTTCGTTGTAAATGGATAGGCGGCAACTCGCGGGTCGGCATTCGTTAACGCCTTGAGCAAGCTGGACTTTCCGGCGTTGGGGAATCCAACAAAACCGACATCCGCAATAATTGCGAGTTCAACGACAAGGTCCGCCTCTTCACCGGCTTCTCCCTCCTGGGCGAATCGGGGAGTCTGATGCCGTGCCGTGGCAAAATGAGCATTGCCCTTCCCTCCGCGCCCGCCGCGGAAAAGCACCAGTTCCTCGCCCTCTTTCTTGAGGTCCGCGAGGATCTCTCCGCTTGAAACGTCCCGAATTGTGGTGCCGGGCGGCACCGGAATTATCACCGGCTCGCCGTCCCGTCCGTGCATGTTTCGCCCCTGACCCGGTTGGCCAATTCGCCCGGCGAAACTGTTCTTCATGCGAAGGTGGGATAGTGTCTTAAGATTTCTTCGTACAAGGAAAATAACGTCGCCGCCGCGGCCGCCGTCGCCACCGTCGGGGCCGCCTTTCGGGACGTATTTTTCACGTCGGAACGAAACGCATCCGTGGCCTCCGTGGCCGGAGCTTACGTGGATCTGGAGTTCATCAACAAATCGCTCCACACTCGCATCCGGCGCTATTCGGTGACAGGCTCGACAGTGATGATCTTCTTCCCTTTGCGTGTCTTGAAGACTACGTTTCCAGTCACTTTTGCAAACAGCGTGTCATCTTTTCCACGGCCTACGTTAACGCCGGGATGAAAGGGGGTGCCGCGCTGCCGGACAATGATTGAACCGGCAGACACGAGCTCTCCGCCGAATCGCTTTACTCCCAGACGCTGTGCATGAGAGTCACGTCCGTTCTTTGAACTTCCGCCACCTTTCTTATGTGCCATGGTTTTCTCCCTCTATTCTTTTACTATTTTCAGCACGACTTCCGCCGGATACTCCTTTTCGAGATCACGGAGTCCGGATACCAGAAAGTCTGCAACCCCCCTCAGCCAAAGCTTTTTTTCCGGCGAGAGGGATATGACCGGGTCAATTTCACAACGCAGTACACCGGGCTCCGATGCATCTCCGCGTACGCGATTTGACGGGTCCTCTGCGAGCAACCGTGCAGCAGTTCGCACGAGCACGGTCGCGGCAGCACATACAATGTTCGATCCGGGACCGCTATTCCGACCGGTGCCTGCGTGCCCGCGTGAATCAAGCGAGCGCAGAGCACCTTCGAAATCCAGCCCCACTACGACCTCAACTGCCACGGATTACTTCGCTGCAATCTCCTGGACACGGATCAAGGCATAGTCCTGTCGGTGCCCTTGTTTCACACGATAGTCTTTGCGTCTTTTGTATTTGAATACAATTACCTTCGGATCTCTGCCTCTGCCCTCGAGGACCGCAGTGACGGAGGCACCCTTCACATAGGGCGTACCGATCTTGACGTCGTTGTCGTCACGGACCATGAGAACATGGTCAAACTCCAGTGTCTGACCTTCATCCCCGGGTAATTTGTTCACTTTCAACAGGGAACCCTTTTCAGCCTTATACTGACGTCCCTGAATCTCAACCATTGCGTACATGAGCGCGATCTCCAGTTTCTCGGATAGATTCTGACCGTTAAATCGTAAAACTATAACTACCATGGAAATGGAACGAAAGTCAAGGTCGCCTCCGAACAGTCTGCTTTGCCCAGCAATTCTCATTGTGGCGAATGCGGCATAGCGGTTGAAAAGTAGGATCTTCTCTTCAACCGCTATGCAATACCATTAGTCGCGGCAACGTCGTATAAGGCGCGCAATGGCATGCCAGTTGACGTTGCCGCGTCAAAATGAGAATTGCTGGACTTTGCCTCCCTCCATTGCACCCACCGAAGGGACCGGATACAATGGCGAACAGGAGTATAATTTTGGCTTCCAGCACGTTTTTCATCATCTTTGCCGTCCTTTCCGCTGGGATACTCGTAGTTCATGCTGTAGTTGTCTTTGGGATAATTCGCGCGGCAATCCATGACAGCCGCACGACTCGAAAGGGAATTGACCGCATTCTATCCCCGGGTGACGTACCTTCGGTCGCACTCATCGTTCCCGCGCGAAACGAAGAGGCCCTCCTTCCACGGCTTCTGTCCTCCCTGAAGGCAATGGACCTCAGTCTCATCCCGGATTTCCAACTCGTCCTGGTAAATGACCGCTCCACTGATTCCACCCGTGAAATCATGGCTACGTTTGCGGATGAGGCGGTCTGGCCCGTTCACATTGTCGACGTTCCGGAAACGAACGGAGACACGGTACGGACCAACCCGAAACAGAATGCTCTTCACCACGGCACTGTCGGCCTCAAGTCCGAAGTCCTTCTCTTCACCGACGCAGATTGCGTGGTAGACAGGCGCTGGGTAAACAGTATGGTCCTTCCGTTCTGCGATCCCGGGCTCGGACTTCTATTCGGTACCGTCATGCCAAATCAGACCGCGGATAAGAACAATCCCGGCATCGAGATAAAAACCGTCATCGCGCGTTTTCTTTACCAGTTTCAGGGATTCGATCACCTTTTCCGGTTCTATTACACCGCAGGCAGCGCAGGAATCGGCAACCCGACCGGAGGATTCGGAAACAACATCGCGGTGCGCCGTTCGATACTCGAGGCCGTGGGCGGCTTTGCCGGTCTCCGGTACTCGGTAACCGAAGACGCGGAACTTATTGCGGAAGTCCGGGATCTCGGCCGTCTCGACGTGAGGGTCAGGCTCTCCCCGAACGCAATAGTGTCACCCGAGCCGCAGCACGCGCTCCCGGACATGGTTTCACAATCTGTTCGGTGGAATACCGGCGGGCTCTTCGCGCCCGACCACGCGGCACGGTATAGCTACCGGATTGTCATGCTTTATCTGCTCGCAAGTGTCGTAGCTGCGCCATTCGGAGTTCTCTACCCTCCACTCCTTCTTACAACCGCCGGATCGTTCCTGAGCATGATCTGGCTTGGGATTGTGGCCGGAGCTACTTCGAACCGACAGCTCCGGTACTGGGTTATGCTAATTCCAAACGTTCTGTTTTCGATGGTGTTCTACAGCTCGGTAACTCTCATGACTCTTGCCCGCACCCCGATACGGTGGAAGGGTCGGGTGCTGCGAGCGCTGAACGCCACACCTGCGCATGAGGCCGGCACGCCGGTCCGGGAAAGAGACGGCCATCCGGTCAATCACCGATAGCACGCCTCAACCCGCGGAAAAGAAAGGGTACCCGGGCAAACCCGTGCTGCTCAGGGTAGAAGCGTATCCCCCATGAGATAACGGTCCACTTCCCTTGCACAGCCACGCCCCTCGTTAATGGCCCAGACAACAAGGCTTTGTCCTCGGCGTGAGTCACCGGCGGCGAACACTTTCGGGTTGGAAGTCTGGAAACCGCCGTAGTCGGCTTTGAAATTCGAGCGCGCATCGGTTTCGAGGCCAAGCTCTCCGACAAGTTTCTGTTCGGGACCCAGAAAACCGAGAGCCAGTAACACGAGGTCGGTCTTCCACTCCTCCTCCGATCCCGGGAGCTCACGCATCGACGGCCGTTCACCCGGTTTTGTAATCCACTCTACCCGGACGGTCCGGACCGCGCGAACTCTGCCGTTTTCATCTCCAAGAAACTCTTTCGTCAGTATGCTGTATTCTCTTGGATCGGAACCGAACTTCTCATCCGCTTCTTCGTGACCGTAATCCGACTTGTACAGACGAGGATAGGTCGGCCACGGCATGTCGCTGTTTCGTGCGGCCGGCGGTCGGGAAAGCAGCTCGAAATTCACAAGACTTTCGCACCCGTGCCGCATCGAGGTTCCAATACAGTCATTGCCCGTGTCTCCACCGCCAATGACGAGGACATTACGCCCTTCTGCTGAAATGAAGCTCCGGTCCTTCAGTCCGCTGTCCAGGAGGCTCTTCGTGTTTGCCTTCAGGAACTCCATTGCAAAATGGATTCCTTTGAGCTCCCGCCCGGGCACCGGGAGATCACGGGGTACCGTTGCACCACAGGCGAGCACCACCGCGTCGAACTGATCAACCAGTTCCCGGGACCCGATGTCGGTCCCTACCTCGGTGTTCGTCCTGAACTCAACGCCTTCGTCTGCCATGAGCCGATTGCGCCGCTCAACCACACTCTTGTCCAGTTTCATATTCGGAATGCCGTACATGAGCAGCCCGCCGATTCGGTCGTCCCGCTCAATGACAGTTACCTGATGCCCGGCCTGATTGAGCTGGTCGGCGCATGCAAGCCCGGACGGACCCGAACCTACAATCGCGACTCGCTTTCCGGTCCTCTGTGCAGGAATGCGCGGTTTCATCAGCCCGGATTCGTACGCCCGGTCAATGATGTGACATTCGTTATCTTTTATCGTGACCGCAGGTTCGTTTATGCCCAGAACGCACGCGGATTCACATGGTGCCGGACAGACCCTCCCCGTATATTCCGGGAAATTATTCGTCTTCAGAAGGCGCCGGAACGCCTCTTCAAAACGCCCCTGATAGATGAGGTCGTTCCATTCCGGAATGAGATTGTCCACCGGGCAGCCAAAGCTCGACTGGCAGAACGGCACCCCACAATCCATGCATCGAGCGCCCTGGTCCCGGCGATCCTGTTCGGCAAGCTGTTTGTGGAACTCGCTGAAATCCTTAATCCGCTCGAGTGGTTTCCGATCTTTGACCGGCGTGCGTCTGAACTCTATGAAACCGGTCGGCTTACCCATTTACTACCTCCATGAGACGTTCGGTATGTCCAGTCCGCCGGAGTTCAAGCACTCTCTGATAGGCGGGAGACACTACTTTTACGAACTCCGACTGTCGGCGCTCCCAGGTGTCCAGGACGTATGCGGCGACAGGGGAGTCGGTAAGCTCTTTGTGCATGCCCACGAGCTCGAGAATCTTCTCGATGTCCTCATTCTCCCGGACTTCCTCGAGCACTACCATACCCATGTTTACCTTTGTTGCGAAGTCCTTGTGCGCGTCCCACACGTATGCAACGCCACCACTCATCCCGGCGCCGAAGTTGCGCCCGGTTGGCCCGAGAATGACTGCGTTGCCTCCGGTCATGTACTCGCATGCGTGGTCTCCCACGCCTTCAATAACGACGCTGGCGCCCGAGTTTCGGACACAGAAACGTTCGGCTGAACGTCCCCGAAAGAAACCGTGTCCCGAGATTGCTCCGTACAGCGCCACATTTCCGATTATGATGTTTTCCTCGGGAACAAAAATCGAATCCCGGGGCGGGTAGACAACGAGCGTACCACCGGACAATCCCTTTCCGACATAGTCATTCGCATCACCCTCGAGCTCTATGGTAACTCCATTCGTAACCCAGGCGCCGAAACTCTGCCCGGCGCTCCCCGAGAGCTTAATGTGCAGGGTGTCCTTCGGGAGCCCCTCTGCGCCCCATCGGGTAGTAATATGATGACTCAGCATTGTTCCGACGGCACGATCGGTATTCCGCACCGGCAGATCGAGACGCAACGGTTCGCGGTGAAGCAGTACCTTCTCGGCAAGGCTTACAAATTGCCGGTCAAGAACCTTTTCAATTCCGTGCTCCTGCGGAATACAGCAGATAACGCGAGTATCCGCGTTTTTCTTCTCTGCACGCGTTAGCAAGGCCGAAAGGTCGATATTGCGAGATTTCCAGTTTCGAACGGAATCGTCGGGCGTCAACATATCGACGCGCCCAACCATCTCATCGTATTTCCGAAAACCGAGCTCCGCCATGATCGACCGCACATCCTCTGCAATAAACGTCAGAAAATTGATGACGTTCTCAGGCTTTCCGGCGAACTTGGCCCGCAGCTTCGGATCCTGCGTTGCCACCCCGACCGGGCAGGTGTTCTTGTGGCAGACCCGCATCATTATGCATCCGACCGTGATGAGCGCGCTCGTTGCGAAACCGCACTCCTCGGCGCCGAGCATTGCGGCGATGACGACATCGCGTCCGGTCTTGATCTGTCCATCGGTCTGAATTACCACGCGGCTGCGCAGGTCATTCATGACCAGGGTCTGATGGGTCTCCGCGAGCCCGAGCTCCCATGGCAGCCCTGCATTCTTGATTCCCGTCAGCGGGCTCGCTCCAGTGCCGCCGTCGTGACCGGAAATCAGAATATGATCTGCATGAGCCTTTGCAACCCCCGCCGCAATTGTGCCAACGCCAACTTCGGACACCAGCTTTACACTGATGCGGGCCTTCGGGTTTGCGTTCTTCAGATCAAAGATCAGTTGCGCCAGGTCTTCTATTGAATAAATGTCGTGGTGAGGCGGAGGACTGATCAGGCCGACTCCCGGGGTGGAAAACCGGGTCTTTGCAATGACATCGAACACTTTGTGCCCGGGCAATTCGCCGCCCTCGCCAGGCTTCGCGCCCTGGGCCATCTTTATCTGGATCTCAACCGCATTCGTGAGATATTCAATGTTCACACCGAACCGCCCGGATGCGATCTGCTTGATTGCGGACCTCTTGGAATCGCCGTTTGGCAGGGGCTTGTAGCGCTCACGCATCTCGCCGCCCTCTCCGGTGTTCGATTTTCCGCCAATTCGGTTCATGGCGATTGCAAGTGTCTCGTGCGCCTCCTGGCTGATCGACCCGAAACTCATTGCGCCGGTCGCAAATCTGCGCAGGATGTTTTCAACGGGTTCAACTTCGCTCAGTGCAATCGGGTCACCGGCCTTGAACTTCAGGAGTCCTCGCAGCGTAGATTGCTGGGTCGAGCGCTGGTTCTGTCGATCCGCGAACTGCCGGTACGCATTCGCATCATTCTGGGTAGCGGCTTGCTGAATGAGCGCAATGGATTCCGCGTCCCACATGTGCTTTTCGCCGCCGACACGATACTGGTAGTCGCCTGCGTTCAGATTTTCGAAATCAAACGGTATGTTGCGGGATGGATACGCTGTGGCATGCCGCTTCAACGCCTCTTCGGCCAGAATCTGGAAGTCGACACCGCGGATTCTGCTCGCGGTCCCAACAAAGCAGCGGTCAATTACCTCGTCCGCAACTCCAACCGCCTCGAATATCTGTGCCGCCTTGTAGCTTTCCAGAGTGCTGATACCCATCTTTCCCATGACCTTTCGTATTCCGGCCGCGAGCGCATTGAGATAGTTTTCAACAATTTGCTCATCGCTCAGGTCTTTGAGAATGCGCCCTTCACGTGCCATGTGCCACATTGTCTCGTAGGCAAGATACGGGTTCACCGCGTCCGCCCCGAAGCCGAAAAGCATGCAGTAGTGGTGCACCTCGCGCGGCTCACCGGTCTCAACGACAATACCGATCTGCGTTCGCTTTGCCCGACGAACAAGGTGATGATGAACCGCACCGGTTGCCATGAGCGCACTGACCGGCACCCTGTCCGGCCCTGATGGGCGGTCGGTCAGGATGACCAGACCGTAACCGTCCGAAATGGCCTGCTCCGCCTCGGCACAGATCCGGTCCAGGCACGCATTCAGCCCCTCGACTCCGGCCGAGGCAGGGAAGGTGATATCGATGTCCAATGACCGCCAGCCGCGGTGATCCATCTCCCGGAGTTGCGAGAGCTGGCCGTTCGTGAGCACCGGATGTTCCAGCCGTACCCGGTGCGCATGCTCCGGCGTCGCTTCCAGCAGGTTCCGTTCCGGCCCGATGTAGGTCACCAGACTCATGATGATGTCTTCGCGAATGGAGTCTATCGGCGGATTCGTGACCTGTGCGAAGAGCTGCTTGAAGTAGTCGTACAGCAGACGCGGCCGTTCGGACAGACAGGCAAGCGGTGCGTCGTTTCCCATCGACCCGATCGGCTCTTTTCCGTTCTCCGCCATCGGTTTCAGCAGGAGAGATTTATGCTCGAGCGTATAACCGAAGGCCAGCTGCCGTTGGGAAATTGAGTCTTCCGAAAGCCCTTGAACCACGGTCGGCGGAGGAAGATGATCCAGAGTGATGTGTTGCTCGTCGAGCCACTTCCGGTACGGCTTGCTCAATGCAAATCCGTCCTTGAGCTCGACATCGTCTACAATACGGCCTTCGTCGAAGTTTACCAGGAACATTCGCCCCGGTTGAAGACGTCCCTTCATCTTGACCTTCGCAGGCGCTACATCGAAGACGCCAACCTCGCTTGCCATGACAACAATGTCGTCATCGGTCACGTAGTACCGGCTCGGTCGCAATCCGTTTCTATCAAGGACGGCACCGATGACCTTTCCATCGGTAAAGGTGACCGAGGCGGGTCCGTCCCAGGGCTCCATCATGGTGCTCATGTACTCGTACATGGCCGCACCGTGGTCGGGCATGTGCCGGTGTTCCTGCCACGCCTCTGGAATCATCATCATGACGGCCTCAGGAAGCTCCCGTCCGGCAAGAAGCAGCAGTTCGAGCACATTGTCGAGTGTGCCTGAATCTGAAAGATCAGGTTCAATTATGGGCATCGCCCGACCGAGGTCGTCGCCGAACAGATCGCTCTTCAGCGTACCCTCACGGGAACGCATCTTGTTCACGTTGCCGCGCAGCGTGTTTATTTCGCCGTTGTGGGCCGTAAACCGCTGCGGTTGAGCACGATCCCAGCTCGGAAACGTGTTCGTTGAAAATCGAGAATGCACCATACAGAGGTGGCTTTGATAGTCCGGATCGCTCAGATCCGTGAAGTACTGAAAGAGCTGTTCGGGCATCAGCATGCCCTTGTAAACCATGACCCGCGTTGACAGGCTGCAGATGTAGAAGAAATCGTCCGGATCGTGTTCCTTACCGCGAATCGTGTGAGTTGCACGCTTTCGGATAACGTACAGCTTGCGGTCGAATGCGGCTTCGTCCAGCCCATCGGCCGAGGAAATCACCACCTGCTCCATGATCGGCTCAGCCGCAATCGCAGTCGGCCCAACCATCGAATTGTCCCGGGGAACTATGCGCCAGCCTGCAAGTCTCTGACCCTCTTCGGCAATGATCTTCTCGAACGACGCGCGACAATCCTCACGTTGCCTCTTATCCTTTGGCAGAAACACTATGCCCGCTGCATAGGTTCCCCGCTCGGGAAGATCCATCGAAAGCTCTTTCCGCGCAACCTTTTCAAGGAACTCCCACGGGAGCGCGGTCAGGACGCCCGCTCCGTCTCCGGTATTTTTCTCGCTACCTACCGCGCCGCGGTGCGTCATGTTTATCAATACTTCGCGCGCACGATCTATGATCGCGTGACTTCGTTGCCCCTTTATGTGAGCGACGAACCCAACGCCACAACTCTCGTGCTCGTAGGCCGGATCGTACAGGCCATGTTGTTTCGGGCGCGCAGTGAAGCTCATAGCAACTCCTTCCCCTGAGGTGACATACACAGTGAGTATATGTAGTTAGCAATAATTATGCCATAATTTGCGAATGTGACCAAGTTGTCGTTGTATAAATATTTATAAGAATTACATATTCTTGCAATCACGCGTACAAGCTACCAAACCGTAGGCTCTTGGGCAATAGACCTTACCAAATTGTAGGATTTGTTCACATGACTTCGAGAAACGGAACCCCGATCAGTGCGAACGCGTTCCGAAATACCTGCATTACCGATTTTGCAAGCGCAACACGAGCCTTTCGAACAGATTCGTCCTGATGGGTCACAATCGGATTGTCGTGATAGTAGCGGCTGAAAACCTTGGCCAGATCGTACAGATATGCGGTAACGACTGACGGATTGTATCCGGCACCGGCAACCGTTATGACCTCGGGATAGTCGGCGATCATCCGGATCATCTCCCACTCCTCCGGAACATCCATTACCTCCGCATCGATGGAACCAACCGGTACATCATTTTTCCCGGCATCCTTGCGAAGCATGCTGCAGATCCGCGCACCCATATACTGAAGGTACGGACCGGTGTTCCCGGTAAATGAAAGAGACTCCTTCGGGTTAAAAATCATATCCCGTAGGGGCGAAGATTGCAGCAGATAGTAGTTCAGCGCACCGAGAGCCACACTCGAAGCCGTTGCCTCCAGGTCCCCGACCGCTTCTTCCCGTTCTTTCTGCCGAATCTCCTCCTTCGCCATCTCGGCGAGTTGAGCCAGAATATCATCTGCGTCGACAATGGTACCTTCGCGTGACTTCATTCTGCCCTCGGGCAGATTCACCATTCCGTACGCCAGGTGATACAGATTGGAAGCCCATTCGTATCCGAGGCGTGAAAGCACATGGAAGAGAACGATAAAGTGATACTTCTGCTCGGAAGCAACTACGTATATCAGACGATCAAAAGGCTGGTCGCGGTATCTGGCAAGCGCCGTACCGATGTCCTGGGTAACGTAGAGCGAAGTTCCGTCGCCCCGCAGAAGTACCTTCTTCTCGAGCCCGATATCATCGAGGTCGATGGTCACAGCTCCGTCGTCTTCTCTGGTGAAGATACCCTCGTCAAGACCGCGCATTATCTCGTCGCGTCCGGAGAGGTAGGTCTCACTTTCATAGTAGATCTGATCGAAGGAGACCCCGGTCTTCGTGTACGTATCCTGGATACCCTCGATGGCCCATCCGTTCATCCGGCGCCATAGTTCAATGGTGTCCGGATCGCCGGCCTCCCACTTCTTCAAGAGCTCCCGTGCCTCTTCCGCCGCCTTCGGATCCGACTTGGCGAGTTCGTGGAACTTTACGTAGTAGTCACCGACAAAGTGATCAGACTTTATTCCCTCGCTCTCGGGAGTCTTCCCGTTGCCGAGTCGGCGATACGCAATCATGGACTGACAGATGTGTATGCCGCGGTCGTTGATCAAATTCACCTTTCGGACATCCGCACCGTTCGCGGCAAGAATCCGCGACACACTCTCCCCGAGCGCGTCGTTTCTGAGGTGACCGAGATGAAGCGGCTTGTTCGTGTTCGGACAGGAAAACTCGACGGTTACGCGAACCTTGTTCATGCTGTCGGTCGTGCCGTACCGGTCTTTTTCACGCTCCACCGAAGAGAGAATCCGGCGTATATAGGCGGTCCGATCGTACCGCACGTTCACGTAGGGACCCTCGGCAACCGCTTCGGCGACTCCATCGGGGAGCGGTGCCCCCGAAAGCGCCTCGGAAACTGCGGCGGCGATCTGTGCAGGCGATGTGCGCAGCTCTTTCGCAAACGGGAACATGGGAAAGGCAAGGTCACCGAGATCGATGCGGGGCGGCTTTTCAACTATTACCTGATCGTCAGGAATCTCGACATCGACCCGTCCACGTTCATGGGCAACCCGCTGAAGCGCTTCGCGAATCCGCATCTTCATTTCATTTTTCATGTTGATCATACTCTTGCTCCATCCCGCCTACCGTTGCACGCACCGCGCCATCGGGTACCGTGAATTTTCCCGTCAATGCCATCATACCCGTGTAATCATCGCTCCCGTCCCGTCGATAGGACGAAAAAGCCTCATTGCACGAAGTACATACCTGTGCGTCTATGACGCGCGAAACTCCGATAGTTCGCAGGACATCCAGATTTGCCCGGGGCAGATCCAGATACCATCCTTCATCCCGTCGAACAACAGACTGCTCTCCCCATCGAGACGCAAAGAGTGACGCCCGATCCTGATCGACACGGTAGCAGCACGGGCCTATGCACGGGCCCATCATGACGGTCAACTCCCCGGGATCGGACTCGAAGTGGCGAATCATGAGTCGTATTGCGTCCGAAATAATCCCTGTCCCGCGCCAACCGGAATGCACAATACCGAAGCCGCCGCCGGCACGATCGTACAGGAAAATCGGCATGCAGTCCGCAACGGTCACCCCGAGCACCAGTTTCCGGTCGGTCGTGACCATCCCGTCACCGTCGAGGCCGTAGCTGTCGGCGTCGACCGCATGAACGATCCGTGAGTGCACCTGCTGCAGACTTATGAATCTGTCGCGGCTCACCCCCGCCCTGTTAAGATACTCTGCCCGCGCAGGGGTGAATGCGCGACCGGACGCACCCATTTCCCCCGCAGCCTTCAGTGTGACCACTGCGGGCACGGGAAACGGATACGAGACAGCGGTAGCACCGTCGAGAGATGGATAAGTGGCCCGGAGAACCTCGGTCATTGTCAGCAACATTACTGGAAAGGCGAAGCGTCGTCAACGACACCCAGGAAACGGGGGTTCTATCTGCGCAGCGACTCCAGATCATATAGAGCGCCAAGGACGCGCGCGGCTTCCTTGCACTTCCGCAGTGCCGCGTCCAGATTCTGGAGATACTCCTTGTTGTTTCGTCCACCGACATACCCCAGGTTGGAAAGCGTATCGTAGCGACCGCCGACCTCACCGTAAAGAATGCCGTTTACGACCTCCGTAATCCCGCGCAAGGCGCCGATTGCGCCGTCCAGCATACTTGAAACCTCTTCGTCCAGGGCACGGAGTATTTGATCCACTATTGATGAAGAATGAACGACGCCCCGTTCCTCCCGGTACAGAACCGCTCCATAATCGCCGTCCGGCCGGAGTTTCTCCTCGAGCTTCCGGATTCGCGACGCCATCTGGTCGAGCACGTTGTAGCTTTCAACGAACTCGTTCCGGTTCATTTCCTTGTAGAACTCACCATCAATCAATACCGTCTTGAGCGGCCGGATCACGCGCACCGCGTAGACGGTAGAGAAGAAACCCTTCGATACAGCAAGGCTCGTTCCGAATCGAACGCCCTCTCCGGGAGTACCTTCCGGTGGATAGCCACGAAGTGGCATTGCCGCCGCTCCGTCCAGCAGGATACCTGCGTCCCGCAGCAGATCGTCGCGCTTGCGCAGGAACACGAACTGTCGGAAACGCTCTTCCATGTGATCCCGCCAGTATCGCCTGAGCACCGCGAACCAGTCTTCGCCGCCGCGCATGAGTTCCGGCCGGTAACTCAAATTCCCGGTCACGCACCGCATCAGACTTCGTATTGGAACCGAACGGCCAAATGATCGAATTGATTGAAAGGCCTTCAGCGCCTGCTCCACGCGGGACTCTACCATTCTTTCGAATGCAGCGGCCCGCTCCGGGCTGCCGTCTTCGCGCGTCTGGTTCTCTCCCGTCATTCCGTCTCGAGTGGCAAAAAGCACCATAGCCTTGACCAGCCCCGGGTTCGGCGGTTCGGTCATTGACAGCAAGATGGAACTCAGCCGCGATAGATTTTCCCTTGCGTTAACGAACAACGCCCCGGTGGCGCGCGTTGCCGGCTGCAGAACAAAACTCCCAAGAAGTTCACTGAAACGGAAGCCGACAAGTTGCTGGAGCATGTAAACGAGCTGTGCATCCTGATACATCCGCTGGCGCCCTTCGGCCGGCAGAGTCGAGAGCAGGTCGTCCAGATCGTGCTCGAGTCTTCGCCTTATTTCAATGTCCGTCAGATCGGAATGCGCTTCTGCGACGCGATACGGATCGGTGCGCGACTCCACAAGTTCCTGGAAATCGCCCATCTCCATCCCGGTGAGGAACACGAGAAACTCAGGCTTGTCGGCTCCGGAACATGCCCGAAGAACCGGAGCAATTGATTCGGAGGCCTCACGAAGTCGTTGCAGCTGATCGAAGAGCGGACCACCGAGAATCCCGTTGTGAACATCGACCATGTCCGGATTCGCATTGTTCACGGTGCGCGCAACCCCAATGAGTGCGTGCTGCTCGAGAATGATAATCCGGTCCTGGCCGGAAAAGAGTGCCTGCAGAAAAATCAGAAACTTCTGCCAGATGTTCAGTGATTGATAATGCGCGTCCAGATCCACCTGATCGCTGTCCAGGTCGGAAGAAAGCGGCTCGTCGCCCGCCGCCTCGAGCATGTCACTCATGCGCTCGAGCATCTCCTGACGCTCACGCGTGGACAATCGAGACGCGAGGGATTCAAAAACGCTTCTTCTCTCCATTTCACTCCATTCTAGACTAATATTCGGTCACTTGCAACGGGATCTGTTCCCCGGGAGAACCGGCCCCAGGGCCGCGGTGAAAGGAATCTCTCCGGCCGAGACTTGACAAACCGTACAGAAACAACAAAATTATAGCCATGGCGGGATTTTGTTCTCAACGACCTACAATTGCAGCAGCCTCTATCCTGATTAGCATTATTATTGTTCACGATGCTTAGCAGGAAGTGCTGCAATATGCGAGCCGTCCTTCCTGCGAGGGACGGCTCTTTTTTTGGCCCTGACATCCGGACACATCAGTGTGTCCTGGGAAAACAACCGAAGGACAGGAGGATCCATGAGTAAGATCACCATCTATGACACAACGCTGCGGGATGGAATGCAGGGGCTGGAAATCAGTTACACCCTTGACGACAAGATAAAGATTGCTCATAAGCTGGATGAGATGCACATCGATTACATTGAAGGTGGATTCCCTCTTTCGAACGAGAAAGAGGCCGCGTTCTTCGAGCGAGCCCGGAATGAGAAGTTCGAGCATGCCCGCGTTGTTGCGTTCGGTTCGACTCGCAGAGCCGGACTAAAAGCCGAGCACGACGCCCACATTCAGGCATTGCTCGATGCACAGACGCCTACGGTAATTGTCGTCGGTAAGACCTGGAAGGCACATGTGGAGAAGGTACTCCGCACCGATATCGAAGAAAACCTCGCAATGATCTACGACTCTCTCTCTTACCTCAAGAGTGAGGGACGCGAAGTCTTCTTCGATCTGGAACACTTCTTCGACGGCTACAAGGACGATCCGCAATACGCCCTTCGCGTTCTGGAGGCAGGCACCCAGGCGGGAGCCGACTGTCTCATTCTCTGTGACACAAACGGAGGCACCCTTCCGCACGAGGTAATGGAAATCATTGGCGCACTTCCCAGGGAGAAGATTGGCCCGCTTGGCGGCCATTTTCACAACGACTGCGGCACGGCTACTGCGAACTCGCTTGCTGCCATCCAACAAGGTGCCGTGCACGTCCAGGGAACCATCAACGGATGGGGGGAGCGCTGCGGCAATGCCAATCTGTGCACGCTGATTCCGAACATAGCGGCCAAACTCGGGCTTCAGACGTCAACGTCCGATCATCTCACGAAACTCACTGCACTCTCACGCTACGTGGCGGAAAAGGCCAACATCATCCCGGACAAGCGGCAGCCGTTTGTCGGAACCGCCGCGTTCAGTCACAAAGCGGGTCAACACGCCGACGTCATTGCAAAAGCCGATTGGCTGATGGAGCACATCGATGCCCGTGTCATCGGAAACGAGCGGCACATCCTGCTTTCAGAGCTCGCCGGAAAATCCACTATTGTCGACAAGATTTCGAAGTACGGCAATTACGACAAGAACTCGGAGGTTGTCGGCGCCCTTACGCAGGAGCTCAAACGGCGGGAAGGCGAAGGATATGAGTATGAAGCTGCCGAAGGATCGTTCGACATTCTCATGCGCAAGGCATTGGGAATCTACCAGCCGCTCGTTGAGCTGAAGAACTATCACCTTGAAACATTCAAAACCATGGAAACACCATCAAAGACTGTAGGACGTGTCTTCATGGTTTCCGAAGGAAAGGAAATCATGGGGGCAGCGGTCGGAGTCGGCCCGGTAGAAACGGTGGACAACGCGCTCCGCGACGCTCTGGCTCCGCATCACGAGTTCCTCTCCCAGATAGGCCTGACGGACTACCGGGTACGCGTCCTGAATCCGGAGAGTCATGCAGCCGCAAAGGTCAGAGTGTTCATAACAACGACGGACGGAGACCACTCATGGGACACCGTCGGAGTGAACGAGAATATTGTTGAAGCGTCGTGGGAGGCGCTTGTTGACAGTCTTGATTATTACTACAACAACTTTGTGGTTAAACCGGAGAACAACAAAAAATAGCTCTTCAAGGCGGTGTTAATCCGGCGGTGCTTATTGCACCGTCCGGGGGCCGTTCTTGCCGTCCGCCCCTGTTATGTGCCCATCAGGTGCGCCTGCCAGCATGTGACTTGCTATGAGACTTCCGGCCGGTTCATCGGGCAATGCGTGGACCTTGACCGATTCAGTCCGCAGATACCGAATACCTTCTACCGCTGCACGAGCTGCCGACGTGGTTGTCGTGTACGGAATCCTGCGCCGGACCGCGTTAATGCGAATGTAGTCGTCATCCCGCTGGGTGTAACGGCCAAGTGGCGTGTTGATGATCAGTTGAATTCGACCCGCATTCATGTGGTCGATAATGTGCGGACTCCCCTCGTGCACCTTCAGGATGACTTCGGCAAAAACACCGCTGTTGAAGAGAAACTCGGCAGTTCCTCGTGTTGCGGCTATCTGGAATCCGAGCGATTCGAGCTCTTTCACGAGCGGGAGAATCGTCGGCTTATCCTGATCATGCACGGTAACGAAAACTCGCCCTCGCGAGGGCAGACCTGCCGAGGTTGCAAGCTGCGCCTTCGCATACGCCTCGCCGAATGTCTCACCGATTCCGATTGCTTCGCCGGTACTTCGCATTTCGGGTCCAAGCAGCGGGTCGACGTCGGCAAATCGATCAAACGAAAACATGGCCTCTTTCACCGCCCATCCGACAACGCACTTTCCCATTCCGACATCGGCGACTCCGGTCTGGACATCGTTGATCATGCCCTGGTCTTTCAGGTTCTCCCCCTGCCAGACACGGACACATGCCTCTATGAGATTTACGCCGGACGCCTTTGAGATGAAAGGAACAGTCCTGCTTGCGCGCGGATTCACTTCGAGGATGTAGAGTACTCCGTCCTTGGAGGCGAACTGGATATTCAGGAGTCCGACCACCTGGATTTCGCGCGCTATCCGGGCGGTGGCCTCCACCATCTGTTCAACCATATGGGGCTCGGACTTATACGGCGGAAAAACACAGGCGGAATCTCCCGAGTGGATACCGGCTGCCTCGATGTGCTGCATGACTCCGGCAACATAGACGTGTTTTCCGTCGCTCAATGCGTCCACATCATATTCAAACGCGTCTTCCAGGAATTGATCGACCAACACGGGCTTCCGATCGGAAATCTCGATGCCGGTTGCCACGTACGCGCGAAGCTCCTCTCTGCCGTACGCAATCATCATGCTGCGACCACCGAGAACGTACGAGGGGCGGAGCAATACCGGATAGCCTATTCGCTCGGCGAGCTCTTCAACCTCGCCGATACTTCCGGCGCTCGCGTTCACCGGTTGCTTCACTCCGATCCGCTCCATGACTGAAGAAAACAACTTCCTGTCTTCGGCGTCCATGATGCTCTTCACGGACGTACCGACAACCTCTGCTCCTGAGGCTTCGAGCTCTTCGGCCATATTCAGCGGAGTCTGTCCTCCGAGCTGCACTACGACCTTCTTCACCCTTTCCTTCCGGATAATCTCCCTTACGTCTTCGACCGTCAACGGCTCCAGATAGAGCCGATCGGAAACGTTGAAATCCGTTGAAACCGTTTCGGGGTTCGAATTCACGATAATTGTCTTCACGCCCAGCTTCCGGAAGGCAAGTGATGAAAGTGTACAACATGTGTCGAACTCGAGCCCCTGGCCAATGCGGTTCGGACCACTTGCAAGAATAATGACCGCGTCTCCGCTCGATGGCTCACCCTCATCGCTCTCGCCGTATGTCGAATAGAAATATGGTGTCTGCGCCTCGAATTCGCCGGAACAGGTGTCGACGAAATGATAAACCGCATGGATTCCGGCGTCCTCTCGAATCTTGCGAACCTCAGGTTCCGGAACTTTTGCGAGCCCGGCAATCCGCCGATCCGACAGCCCCATCCGTTTCGCCTCACGGACAAGATCCGGGTTGAGTCCTTCCTCCGCAATTCTGTTTTCAAGGGTGATCTGTTCGAGCATGTTATACAGGAACCAGCGGTTGTACCCGGTATTCTTTTCAATTTCCGCAATTGCGACCGCGCCACGGCGCTTTATTTCGGTATAGATTGCAAATATGCGTCGAGGATGGAGTGTGAGGATCATCTTCCGAATCTCCTCATCACCCACCGCCGGCAGATCTTCGAGGCCGGAGAAACCGAACTCACACGCACGGATTGCCTTGTTCATGGCCTCCATGAAAGTACGTCCGATGGCAAGACTCTCCCCAACGCTCTTCATCTGGGTACCGAGTTCTGCATGACCTTTCGGGAACTTCTCTATTTCGAAACGCGGCACCTTGACCGCTACGTAATCCAGCGATGGTTCGAAGCACGATACGGTCTTTCCTGTAATGTCGTTTACCACTTCGTCGAGGGAAAAGCCAACAGCAAGGCGGGCTGCGCAGCGTGCAATGGGAAATCCCGTGGCTTTGCTTGCAAGTGCGGAGGATCGGGAAACACGCGGGTTCATTTCTATGACCAGCATGCGACCATCCTGCGGATTCACGGCAAATTGGACATTGGAACCGCCGCAGTCAACTCCAACAGCACGCAAAATTTCAATGGCAGCGGTTCGCATGGTCTGATATTCCCGATCCGAAAGCGTCTGGATCGGTGCAACGGTTATGCTGTCTCCGGTATGGACCCCCATGGGGTCGATATTTTCTATAGAACAGATGACGACGGCATTATCCGACTGGTCACGCATGACCTCGAGCTCGAACTCTTTCCAGCCGACAATCGATTCCTCGACTAACGCCTCGTGAACCGGACTCTCGGAAAATGCGCGTTCAAGGAGCGGATCAAGTGTTTCCCAGGTAGACGCAATGCTGCCTCCGCGCCCACCAAGTGTATAGCTCGGGCGGATAATGATCGGAAGGCCATTCTCCTGTGCGAACTCCTTCGCCTCCCGCATGCTCTTCGTAAGAATAGACTTTGGACTCTCCAGCCCGATGGAGGCAACGACTTTCTTGAATTCGCCACGGTCCTCGGCCTTTCGGATTGCGTCTACCTTTGCACCGATGAGCTCAACGCCGTAGCGGTCGAGTACGCCCTCGGCATGAAGGTCCATTGCCAGATTCAGTGCCGTCTGTCCACCCATTGTGGGAAGAATCGCATCCGGCCTCTCAATCTTTATAATCTCTTCGAGGTACCGAACCTCGAGCGGATCCATATAGATCTTGTCCGCTATGCCCGGAGTTGTCATGACGGTTGCCGGGTTCGGGTTTACAAGAACTACCCGGTATCCCTCTTCCCGCAGCGCCTTTACCGCCTGGTTGCCGGAGTAGTCGAACTCGCAGGCCTGGCCGATAACAATGGGACCAGAACCAATGATAAGGATGGTATGTATGTCCGTGCGAGCGGGCATGCGGCCTCCTAAATGTGATTCAGAAACTCGCGGAAAATCCACGAGGAGTCATGCGGACCGGGGGCTGATTCCGGATGAAATTGCGTACACATCATGGGCAGAGATTCATCCACCAGCCCCTCTATGCTTCCATCATTCGCGTTGCGAAACCAGACGTCGGTCCCGGAAGGCAGAGTCTTCTCATCCACGGCAAATCCGTGGTTCTGACTGGTCACAAAGACCTTGCGTGTACGCTCGTCCCGGACCGGATGATTCACGCCATGGTGGCCGAACTTCATCTTGTAGGTCGAGGCCCCGAGCGCGAGTGCTATGAGCTGATGTCCGAGGCAGATCCCGAAGGTGGGCATTTTCCCTATGAGCTCGCCGATAGTGCGAATTTGATAGCTCAGGACCGACGGATCTCCCGGCCCGTTCGAAACAAGAAGCGCTTGAGGCTTCGCCGAGCGAATGGCCTCTGCGTCGGCACTACTCGGAAATACGGTAACCTTACACCCGACGGCGACCAGTTCGTTCAGAATATTCGCCTTCGCCCCGCAATCGAGCAGCGCAACGTGAACAACCCCGTCAGGATTGACAACCTCAATGCCGCCCGTCCCAACGTCGTGAATGAGGTTTCGGCCAACCATTCCGGGGAAACTCCCAAGGAATTCCACAGTCCTCGCTCGTTCCGCTTCCGAAAGCTCGCGATGAGCCGGATCATCCGGGCGCACGAGGATGCCGACGAGACTCCCATTTGTTCGCAGCCGAATCGTGAGATCCCTCGTGTCAATTTCCGCAACAGCAGGGGTATTGTTTGCCAGGAGAAACTCGTCCAGAGTGCCACGGCCATCCGGAACGGGGCCGGAGTAGACACTTCGGACAATCAGGCCCGCAGGCTTGATTCCGGCGCGCGCCGTTCCACCTTCAGGCCCGGTTTCGCTCCACTCCGGCAGGTCGCCATAGTTGCCCATGTGGGGGTAGGTCATGGTAACCAGCTGGCCGGTATATGACGGATCGGTGAGGACCTCGTGGTAACCGGACATCGCCGTGTTGAAGACTACCTCTCCGGCGGCCTTTTCAGGTACAACCGAATCCGCATTTAGAGACTCCAGGGACTCAACTCGCGGCGCGTCGGCTCCGAAACCGTTGCCGGCATACACTGTTCCGTCCTCGAGTACGAGAAACGTCGGGTCTTTTGTCATTGGTTTCCCTTCACTCTCATCACTCACGGGAGACTAAAAAAAAACCGGCTCATCCAAGCCGGTCTACCGGTTCTCCGGTTGTTAGCCCCTAGGGGAATCGAACCCCTCTTTGAAGAATGAGAATCTCCTGTCCTAACCGATAGACGAAGGGGCCATCATTTACTTCCCGGGGAGGACTTGAACCCCCACAGCAAGATCCAGAGTCTTGAGTGCTACCATTACACAACCGGGAAATGCTATTCAATGTGTCGGGCAAACAATACTCAAGATCCGCGGGACTTGTCAACACCCGCGTGTCAGATTCATTCTCCGTGATAATCAATAAGCGTTGAAACGGGCACAGTGCCGAGCAACTTTCGGTAGTTCAGGAAGGGCAGACCGATTACGCTGAACACACCTGCCACTGTCGACCCGGTTTCCCGAATAATCTCCGCCGCGGCAGCAATTGTGCCGCCTGTGGCAATCAGATCGTCAACAATGAGCATCCGCCTTTTCTCCCGCAGATCCACCCGCTTGATTTCAAGCGTATCCTGGCCATATTCGAGGGTAAATGCGCGGGATACCGTTTCCCCGGGCAGCTTCCCCTTCTTTCGTGCCAGAATCAGCGGCAGTCGCAATCTGAGAGCAAATGGCGCGGCAAAGAGGAATCCACGGGATTCAATGGCAACTACCGCGTCAATTGGAGCGTCCTCGTATCTCTGTACCATCTCATCTATGCAATACGAGAATGCCTTCGGTTCGGCGAGAATGCCGGTAATGTCGTAAAACAGTACCCCGGGGCGGGGAAAGTCCGGCACTTTCCGAATAGCTGCATCGAGATCCTGGGCCATGGTGACTCCTGTGTTCTCTATCAATTGGGAAGGCAGCTAACACCGCCCGTGTGTCCGCATCTGCACTCAGATTCTGGCAATCTCGTCATGCGTCTTGACAACATGTCCAACCCAGTTCCGAAGGATCCCCTCTGTTTTCGGATCGTCCCACGCGGAACGAACAATGAATCCGTCGTCTGCAAGCGTAATTTCCGATCCCTTCAGCATGATTTTCAGGTTTTTGAGCGATATCTCAGAGATGCTCGAGAACAACGCCGCAAGTCGCCCCGAAAGCTTCATGTCTCCCAGGTTCTGCCGAAACGACTGGAATCCTCCGTGCGCGAAATTTGCCTCGTCGTTCGACCCCAGCAGCAGGATATCGCAGGAAAGAAGCTGTAATGCCGTAGCCTGGGTCGCAGGAACCACGTTTACGAGGAAACGGTTCGGATCAAAGAGGGAAATCATTGAAGACGCCACGGTTGACAGGCTCGAGTGATCGGGCGAATACGCTATCAGGACCTGGAACTTCCCGTTGGTCATAGGTGAAAGATTATTACGAAACCCCCCCGGTGTCAAACACGCAGGCCGTCAACCTGGCGGATTCTTGATCTTTTGGGTCCGCTCTCCTATAGTGGGAAATATGACCACAATCCTGTCTGTTGCCAGCGGAAAAGGCGGTGTCGGGAAAACGATGTTCTCGGCCAACCTCGGCGTAGCCCTTTCACAGTTGGGAAAGACAGTTGTACTGGTAGACCTTGACCTTGGCGGAGCAAATCTTCACACGTGTCTGGGAATTCGGAACAACCACGCGGGAATCGGTAACTTCATCCACAAACAGGCTGAAAGCCTTGAGAGTCTGATTGTGGAAACACATGATCCACGGCTCTATTTCATTCCAGGGGATTCACTTATTCCCGGAACCGCGAATCTGCCCTATTTTCGAAAGGTCCGCATCCTGAAAGATCTCGAGAAACTGGTTGCAGACTACGTCATCCTCGACCTCGGCTCCGGTTCGGCCTACAACACCGTTGATTTCTTCCTGGGCTCGGCAGCCGGCATAGTTGTGACCACTCCGGAAACGACAGCCGTCCTGAATGCTTACTCCTTCTTGAAGACTGCACTGTATCGCCTCATTCTGCGAAGTTATCCACCCAGAAGCCCGGAACGCGCACTGATTGAAGAATTCGTTGTCGGGAAAATTGAAGGAACCGAGCATTCGTTTTCACTGCTGGTGGAAAATATCTTGAGGCACGCCAGCATGGACGCAGACATTGCACGGCAACACATTGCGACCTTTCGGCCCCGTGTAGTCCTCAACATGGGCCGTTCGGCTGTCGACATCAGGCTGGGCTCAAAACTTCGGGAGATAGTGCGCAGGAACCTTTCAATAGACGTCGATTATATCGGCCTTCTCCCCTACGAACCCCTGATACCCGGTTCAATCGTCGAAAGGCGAGTCACGTCTTCTGCGCATCCCGAATCTGCGTACGCGGTTGCTGTGTCATCGATTGCCCGAAAAATCGCGAGCGCCCCGGTTCATTCCCCGCTCGAGCTGCACGAAGCGGATGACGATCTCGAGTCTCTTGAAAAATATCTGCCGAAGTAGAGATGTTACGGACGCCATGGTTACGGATACCGGCGGCGAAAGCGGCTCACTCGGGCACTCACGTTCTCGCTCCAGTCCGAACTCATGCCTGCCTTGAGGTAGTGATAGCCGAATCCAGCAACCATAGCTCCGTTGTCGGTGCACAGTTCGAGCGGCGGAAAGTGGATTTCCAGGTCCTCCCGTGCGGCAAGAACCTGCCGCAAATAGGTGTTGGCTGCCACCCCGCCTCCTGCTACTATTCGGCGGATACCGGTATCTGATGCGGCCCGCAGAAGCCGCTTCACAAGCATGTCGATGGCCGCCTTTTCGAATGCTGCCGCTATGTTCTCTCGGCTCTGCTCGTACCCCGCATTCCAGAACTGATCCAGCTGATTGATCACAGCAGTCTTCAGACCCGAATAGGAGACGTCGTACCGATGATCTCCCTTGTGCAGAGATGGGTCAGGGAAATTCGCCGCGCGGGCGTCTCCTGTCCTCGCGAGCCGGTCAACAACTACCCCGCCAGGATAGCCGAACCCGTAGTACTTGGCGACCTTGTCGAACGCCTCCCCGCACGCATCGTCTATCGTGGTTCCCAGCACCGTCAGATCGTCACACGAGTCCATGCGACAGATAAGAGTATGCCCGCCCGAAACGAGCAGTCCGAGAAAAGGATACTCAATGTCCTCGACAAGTTGTGGCGCATAGAGGTGAGAGAGTATGTGATCGGTTGCCACGAACGGAACGCCCAGAGTGGCGGCGAGCCCCTTTGCAAAAGAAAGCCCCACAAGAAGGGATCCCGACAGACCGGGGTGGGATGTTACAGCAATGCCATCGATGTCCGACGACCCCATACCGCTTTCGTCGAGCGTCTGCCGGTACACCGGTAGAATCCACTCGGTATGCATTCGGCTTGCAATTTCCGGAACAACTCCGTTGAAGCGACGATGAAACTCAATCTGCGTTGCGATAACGTGTGACCTGATGGCTTTCCCGTCAACGACGAGCGCCATAGAACACTCGTCGCAGGAGCTCTCAATTCCCAGTACGACCATATCCACTGTTCTCTCGGATGAGTTCCGAGAGCTTGCCGAACTCAAACCCCTTGTCGAGAAGCTCCGGGTACAGCTGGGTAAAGAACTCCGCGAGCGTATTAGTCCACACGTGCCCGATCATGACCGCATATCCATGCTTTTCCGCGATCTGTTCGGCGTCATGCAGCGAGTTTTCGATTGACTGCCTCGACTGTTGATTGTCCAAGAACACCTCTCGTTGTGCAAACGGCACGTGCAGTTCCTTCGCTATTCCCTTGGCCACCGACTTTGCAGTCGTGCGGCTGTCCAGAAAGAAGAGATTTCGATTCTTGAGCTCGCCGAGCACGGCCCGCATAACCCTCGTGTCTGCGGTTGCCCGGGAACCCATATGATTGTTCGCACCAATGGCATACGGAACAGACGCAAGGTCGCGATCAACGGTATCCACGATTGCCCGGTCCGACATCGACGTCAGAATGGCGCCTGCGCCGGGGTTCTCGTGCGAATTGTCCGCCTCCATGGGAAGATGAAGAATCACTTCCTTTCCCGCCTCGTGACTCAACCGGGCTGCCTCCGCGGAATACTCTCGTTGAGGCAATATCGATATAGTCAATGGTCCGGGGAACTTCAGAAACGGCTTCAATTGGAAAACGTTGTTTCCGACATCGTCGATGACAAGATAGAGTTTCCACGCCTGCCGCTTCGGAGCGGGCCGTTCGGCAAACGATGTTGCAACCTTCCGCACCGCTGTTCCCGCATCCGTTCCACTTGAAGCGTCCGAAGACGTCCGCTCAGTCCGGACTGCAGGCGCTCGAGAAACCGGAACAGTCTTTGTCCGGGAGGCGGCTGCGACAGTCTGCTGCTTCTGCGCGGGCGGCAATAGCGCCAGCAGTATCAACAACAGAAAGGCGATTGCGCCCAGAGCCATTACGACGCGAATCGCCTCTTTTTGTGCGTTTCCTGGAGAACGTTTTCGGTCACTCACACCTTGAGTTTCGGTTCTTCTACACTAATTGTATACGTAATCTTTCAACTCTTCGGCCTGCTCTTTCAGTTTGCGCAGAGCCCGTATCTCGATCTGTCGCACCGTCTCCGGGGAAATTCCCATCTCATCGCTGATCCGCTTAAGAGTATACTTTTTCCCTCCGTAGAAGGCAAACCGATACATGAGGATCTGTCGTTCTCTGTCGAGCAATCGATCGAGAAACTTGCGGGTCTCGTCCTTGAGCGACTGTTCCATCGTTTCAATATCCGGCGAGTATGTGTAGTCCTCATACACATCGTGCAACGTCCCTGAATCTGAATTGATCTCCGAGTCCAGTGAGGCTGGTGCAGTCGATAGATTCAGAATCTCGACCACATCCGCTTTCGACATATTCACCTCTACGCACACCTCGTCAACCGAAGGGCGACGCATGAGCCGCTGACTCAACACGTTGAAGGATTGCTGTATCTTGCGCAGAGAATCCTCCTTTCGGTGAGGAAGCCGTATTGCCCGCCGCTTGTTTGAGAGTGACCGGGTAATAGTCTGCTTGATCCACCACGACGCGTATGTGCTGAACCGCACGTTCTTTCGGTAGTCGTACTTCGATGCGGCCTTCAGGAGCCCGAGATTCCCTTCCTGTACCAGATCCAGAAATGAGACATCCGGTGTAACAAATGCCTTTGCAATTTTCACAACAAGCCGGAGGTTCGCTTCAATGAGCTGATGGCGTGCTGCCTGATCTCCCTGCTCGATACGCCGCGAGAGGTCAAGTTCTTCTTCGAAAGTCAGGAGGGGGGTTTTCTTGATCTGCTCGAAGTAAGCACGAAGCGCATCTTCCTGGTGTGCTGTCTTGGCCGTCTTCTTGTTCATTCTCGCACCTCCATTACAATGATGCAATAAGCGTGCCATGTAAGCAGATGCTGATGAATAAACCCTAAGTTGCTTTAATACAGGAAGTTATCAAATATCTGATCGCACCGACCCTTGCAAGATACACGAGATGTGCGATTTATTATACACACCCGTATCACAGATAACGCAAAAAAACAGAAAGAAAACGCCTCGGATTTTGGTCCGAAGCGCTATCGAAGGTTCAATACTATACATATGTTAT
>CAZKMA010000009.1:0-13442 GCA_964553615.1 uncultured Spirochaetales bacterium
GTGCTCTTCCCCGCGCTCACCTGGAACGGAGCCGACTGTCCGTACTGTGCCGGCACAAATGTCGTACCGGAGTACGAACCGAGTGTCAGCACAAGCGTGTAGCCGTCACCCGGCGGCACCGTGTCAAGTGTAATGGAACCGCCTGAAGTGCCCACGGTTGCCTCGACGTACTGCGAGCCGGTTCCAATCGGAACCTGCGCGTTCATGTTATCGTTGTACAGATACACACGCGCGGTCTCCGTTGCTCCGCCGCCCGCCTGTGTGGCCTGGGCGGCGCCGATGCTTCGAACTGCCGACTGCGGAATCTGCAGTGTGATTTTCCCGATGCCGCCGCGCGGGTTCCAGTAGCAGGAAGCGACGAGCAGCGTCGCGACAAGCATGACGACAATTGCCCCTGTACGAACCAGAAAATGCGAAGTGTGTTTCATCGTATCTCCCTACCAGCTCACAACAATCGAACCGCTCATGACTCCCCCGCCGGTAGACCCACCGGTGACACCGCTCGGCGTGCCCGGCAGTTCGGTACCCGAGTTCGAAGAGTAGTTGTTCTCCGGGTTGGACGGGGAGTTTTCTCCATCGGTTTCGCTCTGCTGTCCATGCTGGACATCCTGGGTCTGACCGACGCGGTTTATGTATCGCACCACGCCGTCTGTTACCTCGAGCGAGTATCCGTCGAAGGTGAATTCAGTTCCACGGACCGCGGCGGTAGAAACCGGGGAGTGTATCCGAAAGTCCTGCGGAGAGCCGTCTGCGCTCTTGACGTGCGCCTGAACTCGGCCGATGGGCAGAGTAAAGGAGGTGGTGAGTTTGCCTTGCTTCTGAACAAGCTCGTCCAGTCGCATCCGTGTAAGTTGCTGTACCGTAATGGTAGTAAGCCCGATGGTGAGCACCGCGGTGGAATTGAACCCCGTGGAAATCGTATCCCCGGTGTCGAATTGCATACCTGCGCGGGCTGGTGCCCATGCACCGGATGCCACCCGTACGTTCACATTGCCGCGGATGTCTTTCACCATTGCGGTTGCCGCAGAGGCGGCCAGGACCGGTCCAATGAGGAGACTTGCGAAGATTGCCAGTTGCAGCTTTCGTGCCGTCATCGATCTACCCCTTCTTTTGGGTGGTCGGGCGGCTTCAATGACGGTGAAAGGCAATGTTGGATGAACCGCCGGACCTTGCAACATAAGAGTGTAGCGTCTTTTCGGGTGAATTTCAAACAATTTTGGTAAACAATATGAAGGGTGAGCTATCGTCAAACGCTGCGACAATGCGGAACTGGTCGATTGTCGTAGGGCGGGCAGAGGGGGGCTTCTGCAGCCGCTGCCGGTCGCTCCACGGACCGTGAATCGACGGCGCAGATCCGCTCAGAAGCCTATAGCATGATGGGTGAGACGTTCGAATCCACTTTCGGTAACCAGATAGTTGTGCTCGATCCTTACCCCACCAACTCCGTCTACGTAGGCAGCCGGCTCGAGCGTTACCACGTCGTTGCGCTCAAGCACCTCGTCACTTTCGGAGACGAACGCAGGAGCTTCCGGATGTCCCAGCCCAAGCCCGTGACCGGCGTGGGAGCGCAGGGGCCAGCCGGCTGCGGCGAGCGGTGCGTTCACCGACTGATACACCTCCGACGCCACTGCACCGGCACAAAGCGCGCGTTCTCCCGACTCCATTCCGGCGCGACAGGCATCCATGATCTGCTGCTGCTCCGGCGTCGGATGTCCGGCAACCAGGGTATTCGTGAAGTCGCCGCGGTAGCCTGAAAGGACCACGGAGTAATCCAGAATGAAGGTGTCACCTCTTTTGAGCACATAGTCTGTCGGGGGACCACCCGCCTTTGGCATGGACGGCGTAGTCGCCCGGAAATCTCCATAGACAATTCCAACTTCGCCCAGAGTTTCTATCGCCGCGGACTGCACCTCCCGATAAATCTCCAATTCGCTCACGCCGGGAGCAACGACCTCCCTTCCCCGCCGGTGCCCTGCCTCTCCTGCGCGAATGCAGCGGAGAAGTAGCTCGATTTCGTCCGGCTCCTTCCTGCGACGAAGGGAACGAAGAAGCGAGCCGAGCGACATTCCATCTGCAGGAACGCGCTCGAATCCGACACCGAGCGATGAAAACGCCCCCGCGGGTACCCATTCCGCCTCCATGAGGCCGGCGCGTGGATGCAACCGCGCAGAGATATGCCGCAGCGCATCGAAAAGGACATGATCCCGGTTTGAAGCGGCGTGCAGACGGTCGTACCACGGCTCGGTGATGAGGCGGTCCACAAAAGGATGTTGGGCAGCGGATCCCGGAGTAAAACTGTCGGTCATCAGCACCGTTTCGCCGTCCCGCTCCAGGTAAAGGAAACCCCGCTCACCTGCTGAGAGGCTTACGGGATTTACCCAGAATCCACAGAGATAGTTCACATGACGTGGATCTGCCACCAGGACCCACTCCACATGTTCAGGGAGCGCGGCCCACATCCGCATTTGCCGGTTCCGGCACCCTTCGAGGGTCAACATTCTTCAGCCTCCATGCGGAACAGATTTCGCCTCGGCGAACACACGAATACCGTGGTCCTAGTTCGGCGGCGCAATGTACCAGATGATATTACTATAGTCGTTCTTCACTTCCATCTGGTCCAGTATCTCTGCAACCTGGCCGCGATGATGGGTCTGATGATTGAAAATGTGCACGAGTGCTTGCCAGAGGATGTATTGTCGGCTGTTGCCCCGGGAATCGGAAAAGACCAGTGGCTGTTTCAACACCTCGGCGGCGGGTCCTCCGGCAAGTCCTCCGTCGAGTTCTGCGGCGAGCTTCCTGAAGATCCCGTCAACGTGCCGACGTTCCGCACTGAGGGTGGCAAAATCGCGTCCGGGAGATGCAGGTTCTGCTCCCGGATCGGAGGTTACCCCATCCAGCGAGGAGAGTTCGGGAAATCCTTTCCGTATACGCTCCAGCCACCTGAGGTCAGCGTCGTAGATGTGCGATATTACGCCAAGAATGGACCGGTAATGGGAACCCACGTCCTGAACCAGTTGCTCATTGCTGAGGTCGGCCAGAATAGCGAACATGGCTCTGTTCGCCTTGTCATTGTAGTCCGCCAGAAGGTCGAAATATTCGCTCATTCCATAATACCTCTTCCGAGACATCTTCACCCGCGAACACCGGGACGTCAACTGCCCAGGCTGCGATCGTCCGGCCGAGCAGGCGCTTCAGGCTCCCGCGCCGGCCGCTTTCCCCCCTGCTCGCGCTTTCATCATGTTTCCCATCACGCCCGCACCAAGGGCGAGCAGGGATAGCAGGAATCCTACAACAAAGAGCGCCGAGTACCCGAGCGCCGAAACAAGCACGCCGCCCGCAATGCCTCCAACAACGTTATCTGCGCTCATGAGCGCGTTGGCAACACCGAGGGCTTCGCCCTCCTGTTGTTCGCTTACTATCGACACTACTCCATCATTCATGCCGACGCCGACAAAAGCGTACGAAGACACCATGAGCACGAACCCGACTCCGCCCACCGGAGTGCTGCGAAGCGAAGGGGATAGATACATCAGGGCGAATGCGAGGGTGCTGACCACGGCACCGATGGTCATGGAGACCTCAGGAGTACGTCGTTTCGCAATTGCGCCGGCGGCAATGAACAGAATTACGGTGACGGCCGTACTTGCGGAGTACAGAATGGAGGAAGACGCCCCGGCAAACCCGAAGGCGTTCTTCATCATGAGAGGATAGATTGCGTACACCGGTGCCCACGCAAGCAGCAGCAAAGTCCATCGGACAAGCACAACGGCAAGCAATGGATGGCGAAAATGCACCAGATGCCTCGGGCGGAAGTGTACCTGGTAGTGCCCATGGAGGATTCCCGGGAAGATCGTGGATGGCGTGAGGTGACCGAAGTGCAGATGCTCGATATCTCCTATACCCCGCCGTATGGCCCCGCGAGCCACGACCGCTCCTCCCAGAATACCAACCACGAGAAAGGGCAGCCCAAGAGCCGGTCCGGCATAGAGCGAGGTGGCAAGCAGGCCGATTACCTGGCCTCCGGTCATGACGCTCTGCATGCGGGCTATGAATGTGTCCCACTCTTCCTTCGGAAGGATTTTTGTAACCTGCACCGTTGCCAGTGCGAAAATTCCGGAGGCGAAAAGGCCGAAAACAAGTGCCATGACCGGAAGGAGCACATTGCCCAGAAGAGTGATCATGAGCCAGCTCACACCGGCAAGCAGGGTGCTGGCAAAGACAAGGCCAGATACCGATGCCCGTCGCGAGAGGTGACCCCAGAATGGAGCCGCAACTCCAACACCGAGGTTGAGCATGGCGAAGACCAGCCCCGCGCGATGGGCACTTTTCGCGATGAGCGGAAGAGAAATGCCGGCAACACCCCACACCACCGCGTAAACTGCGGCAAATGGTATGGCGCTCTTCCAGAACTCGATCCTTTTCTTGCTTTCCTCCATAACGTGGACCCCTTCGCGATGGATGTGTGTGTGCCCATCGTACCAGACATCCGACAGAGTCATCAAACAGTTTTGCTGAATTCGAGCACGGATCCGCTGTGAACCAGTTTCAACCGTGTGAAGCCGCAAACCGGTCAGCGTGTGCGCGTGGATGGCAATAGCGGCATTATCGAAATGCTTTGAATATCGATCTCATGTACGAAACGACAAATCACCTCAACATACACTCGGTAGTGCCCGCTTGAGGCAGCTCGAATATTGATTCTCCGGGCGTCTACTGCTACACTTTCGAAAAAGTATGGAAACTCATGTAAACAAAGTCTACTTCCTTGCGCCGGTGCTCTACGTTGCCGTTATCCTGCTGCTGGTCATGCTCCAGTTTTCCGGCGGCAAGCTCTTTCAGGCGGATTCGGGTCGGCTTTCCGTTCGAGGCAATCTTTCGGCCGGTTCCACCGGAAACGCGCCCACCATCTCAAACCTCAGCATAGAGTTTCAGGGCCTGCGATTTGCCTTCAGTCCGGACCGTGGCCTTGTAGTGGATCAGAAATCCGGTAAGGAGCTCAATCTCGGGATCACCGGATACAACAGCATTCAGAAGGGATTTGAAGTCCTGTTTCAGCAGGGAGCACGGGTCAGCTTCACCTCCAGCGGGAAAAACGGAGAAGGCCTGGAAGTCGTTCCTGAACTGCCCCCTGAGATGCAGCCGGTCAGCTCGATTACACTGCCGTTTGGATTGCAGAATGCAACGCTCTCGAAACCGGACAAGAATGTGCCGGTATTTTCCGTGTCTCATTCGAGTCATCAATATCTGCTGACGCTTCCTTCCCGGAGCAACATCACGCCCGGCAAGGATCGCATTATTCTTGCCGGAGGAAATACGAAGCCGGTCATTCGGTACACCGTGGCTCCCCCCTCCACGAAAGACGTTTTCACCCTCTGGTTCGAGAGTCAGAGCATGAAAATCTCCGCGGGCGATTACAGTACGGCTGTACAGAATTACATAAACGTGGCCTACAACGGTTGGGCAAACAATCGGTACGATCCCGCCACCGGTACATGGAGCAACAGGGATGGTTCCCGCGCATTCAGCGAGCCTATCCTTACCGCCTATCTCGCTGAAGCATGGAAACGCAAGGACTACGTTCGCGCGTTCACTGAGATGAGGACCGCCGCCGACAAGCATCCGGCCGATCTCAGCTATGTGAGCTCGGTGTTTCTCGGCAATCTTGTCGCAATGAACCGGAAACTGATTGCATCCGATCAGCAGGAATCTGCCAGACTCGAAACCCTGGTGAGCCAGAACGACAGAGAGGTCTTCAGGACACCGCACGCGGTATTGTTCGCCGCGGATCGTGGAACCGGGAACCTGTACACCGGTCTCCTGCAACTTGCCGGTCAGGTGAGCCTGAGCGACGTCAGCGTCGCGACCGCGCTGGGAATGATTCAGAACGCCCTTGACGCGCAGGAACTCTCCGCGGATGCGGTCAAGGCAACCGCGCGGTTCTACGATCTGATTTCGAGCGTCATTATTCCGAACATCGTCAAGACCGATCAGGGATTTTTCGTCCAGGTTCGCCCCGGTCGCATCGAGCTCTACAATTCAATCCTTGCCGGGCGGCTGCTCATAGACGTGGGACAATTCCGGCAGGAGGACAAACTGGTCCTCATGGGGCGAAATCTCGTGCTCTCCGCACTCGACTTCGCCGACGATCAGGGGTTCCTGCCTCAGGTACTTACTACGGACAACGGAACCATCAAGAAGTCTGAAGGGTATATCGCGGCCGAAGATATCTATCCCATAATAACATCGAACCCCTACTACCCGCGCGAGGTCTCATTTTTCAAACAGGCCGGACAGGGAACCTGGATGTGGACCATCATGGGCATTTCGGGAACTACGTTTACCCAGAAGCAGTGGAAAATCGACCTGAAATACGACTTGAACCGAACTCAGTACGTCCTGTTTGAAGGAGTGCCGAACTTTCAGGAGGTAATGCTGTTCGGATTTCAGGGACCGTGGCGCGCGGACCCACAATTCGAGTCATACGCCAAGGGACGGTACTACGAGCCAACAACGAAATCTCTCATGATCAAGTACCTGGACGACGCCGACGGTCACTCAATTACCATAGACTTCTAGCGCGTCACAGGTAAATCGAGGGTAAGATCGCATGATACCAGACTTCACGCGGCTTCCGGAGGGAGCCGATTTCTATATTGTCCGTCACGGACAAAGCGAAGCGAACCGGGACAATGTTATTCAGGGGCGGCACAACACGCCCCTGAGCACGCAGGGACAGAAGCAGGCGGAGCAGGTCGGCAAATGGTTTGCCGGCAGTACGTTGGACGGGCATCATGCCGTCCATGAGCCACGCATGATCGACGCGGTGTTTGCATCTCCGCTCGACCGGGCGTACGAGACCGCTTCCATCATTGCGCGAACGGCGGGATTTGCCGCTCCGCACCGGGACGAGCGGATTCAGGAACTCGACACCGGATTATTCTCCGGCCTCTCTCTCGAGCAGATCCGGATGAAGTACCCTGAAGAGTGGAGTCGTTTTCAGGCACAGAGCTGGGAAGCCGTGCCCCAGGCCGAATCTGTGTCGAGTTTGAAAAAACGTGCCGTCTCGTTCTGGAATTCACTCATCGAGGGTGCGCGAGAGGGCAAAAGGAGCGTCCTTGTGGTCAGCCACGGAGGCATGATCCAGTGGTTGATCAAGGTTACACTCGGTTCGGAAAGCTGGATGCCGATCTTCTCTGCATCCAACTGCGGTATCTTCCACCTGGTGGTTCGCCGTTCGGACTCACTCGAGGATAGCCATTACCGGGAATGGCGGCTTATGAATCACCGCCCGTCGGTCTGAGTACCCGGAACTGCCGTATGCAGCGTATCGAGCCAGCGTGCATACGCCTCTCTATACGCTTCCCGATCTTCGCCGACAGGCTCGATGGTCTCCCGTCGCTCAAGGCCGCGAAACGCGTCGCTTCGTCCCGCGAACACGCCGGCTCCAATTCCTGCACCGCGTGCGGCGCCCTCGGCTCCGTCGGTACTGTAAAGCTCGACGGTGGTGTCACTCACGGTTGCGAATGCCCGGGCAAAAAGCGGACTGAGAAACATGTTCGCGTATCCGGCACGGACAGTATTCACCTCCATGTTCATTGAGCGCATGATAGTCAGCCCATAATTCAGTGCATAGACAATGCCTTCCTGGCCCGCCCGAAGAAGATGTGCGCGAGAATGAATGTTGAAGTTCACCCCGTGGATAGAAGCGCCCGGATCGGCATTCTCGAGTGTCCGTTCGGCCCCGTTCCCGAATGGAAGCACGGAAATTCCACCGCTTCCAACCGGAGCGGCAGAGGCAATTCTGTTGACTTCGGCGTAGTCCACCGCGTCTCCGTCCTCCGGATCAACGCAATTCTGTTTCATCCACCGGTTCAGTATCCCGGTTCCGTTCAGACAGAGAAGTACACCGTAACGCCGGTCGGTCGGTGAGTGGTTCACATGCACGAAGGTATTCACGCGCGAACGGGTGTCGTATGCAGGATGCCCTACAACGCCGTACACCACTCCGGATGTTCCGGCGGTTGCCGCGAGCTCGCCGGGTTCGAGAACGTTGAGAGAGAGCGCATTGTTCGGCTGGTCGCCCGCCCGGTAGGCGACGGGGACGCCCTTGCGAAGACCAAGTTCGTTGGCCGCGGATGCGCTGAGCTCTCCCTGGATGCTGAAGGTCGGCCGGATCTCCGGGATGATATCATGCGAGAATCCGAAGTAGTCGAGTACCGAGTCTGCGGGTTCCTCAGCCTGGGAGTCCCATAGAATGCCCTCCGAAAGGCCACTGGCAGTTGTTACCGCGTCTCCGGTCAAGCGAAAGGCAACATAGTCCCCGGGCAGCATCATCTTCCACACCCGTTCGAAGAGCTTTGGCTCGTTTTCCTTGACCCAGGCAAGTTTTGCCGCAGTGAAGTTGCCGGGGGAGTTCAGAAGGTGCGAGAGACAGTATTCCTCGCCGAGGGCCTGAAAAGCTCCCTCCCCGTAGGGCACAGCCCGCGAATCACACCAGATGATGGAAGGTCGAACGACTTTTCCGTCCCGGTCCACGAGCACGAGTCCGTGCATCTGGTAGGAAATACCAATTCCGGCAAGCCCTGCTATCTCCCGGGCGTGCGTTGCCTGTATCGTGGCAATCGTGTTGCGCACGTGAGTCCACCAGTCCTCGGGTTCCTGCTCCGCCCAGCCGGGTTTCACCGCCTGTATGGTCATCTCAGTAGAAGGCGAAGTGGCGGTCGCAACCGCCTTCCCCGTCTCGCTGTCGAGCAGGCACGCCTTGACCGAAGAACTTCCGACATCAAGTCCCAGAAGATAGCCTGACATAGCTTTTCCTTTCCCGGTTTGTACCGGAATCCTTACATCTCAATCATCCGAACCAGTGCTTCTTTTGTGAATCCAAAATGCTCGGCAACCGCGTTTCCCTCTCCGGAAGCGCCGAAATCTGACAGCGTAAACATATCCTGCTCGTCGGTCGCAATGCCTTCCCAACCGGAAGAGACTCCGGCCTCAACAACAACAGTACGAATGCCCTTCGGAATCAGGTGCTGACGGAAGGCAAGATTCTGTGACTGAAAGAGCTCGCGGGAGATCATCGATATGACGCGTACCTTGCGACCGGATGCCTTTGCCGCCTCCGCAGCCATGCTCACCTCGGAACCGGTTGCAACAACAATAACATCAGGCGTGCCTTCACAATCCATGACCACGTATGCACCCTTGTGGATGTTCGTCTTCCAGTCGGCATCCGCCTTTTCATAGACAGTGAGCTTCTGCCGGGTCAGCGCAAGTGCCGTCGGCCCGTCGGTGCGACTCAGGGCCATAAGCCACGCCTGCTCGGTTTCCTGAGCGTCGCCCGGGCGGAGAAGACGGAATCCGGGAATTACGCGGAGCGCTGCAAGATGTTCGACCGGCTGGTGTGTCGGCCCATCTTCGCCCAGGTAGATGGAGTCGTGTGTGTACAGATAGATTACCGGAAGCTTCATCAGAGACGCCAGCCGGACCGATGGACGCATGTAGTCGGAAAAGACCATGAATGTCGCACAGAAGGGCCGTAAACCCCCGTACAGGGCGATACCGTTGCTTATGCCACCCATCGCATGCTCGCGCACGCCGAAGTGAAAGGTACGCCCGGTCGGATTCTCGACGCTGAAATCCCCGTAATCCGGCAATGCGGTGTTGTTGGACGGAGCAAGGTCCGCGGATCCGCCGATCAGATTCGGCATTACCTTCGCAATGGCCTGGAGAGTCTTGCCGCTCGCCGCCCGGGTTGCCAGAGCGTCTCCGACCTTGAATTCCGGAAGCTTCACCGAGGAAATGAGGGAGTCGGGATTGCCGTTGTACTGATCCCATTGCTGCTTCAGACCTGGATTCGCTTTCGCCCATGCGCGAAACATCTCCTGCCACTGGTCATACTGCTGCTTCCATCCGGCCTTGAGCGAAGCGAAGTACGACTTGGCTTCAGGATCTACGAAAAAATCCTCGTTTTCCGGAAGACCAAGATTCTTCTTCGTAAGTGCGACCTCATCAGGACCAAGAGCCTCACCGTGCGCTTTCGCGGTACCTTCCTTGTTCGGAGATCCTTTGCCGATGATCGAGCGCATCAGTATGATTGAAGGGCGACCGGTCTCCGCCTGCGCCTTCTTTGTCAGCGCATGAATTTCCTCAAGGTTGTATGCGTCTCCCTGCTGAACGTGCCAGCCATACGCTTCGAAACGCTTGAGCACATCTTCGGTGAACGCGAGATTCGTCGAGCCCTCTATCGAGATGTGGTTTGAGTCGTAATACACAATGAGCTTTCCAAGCTTCAGATGACCTGCAAGCGAACACGCCTCGGAGCTGACACCTTCCATGAGATCACCGTCACCGGCGACGACGTATGTAAAATGATCAATGATCTTGTGGGCCTCAGTGTTGAATGTGCCGGCAATCACGCTCTCGCCAATTGCGAACCCTACGGCATTCGTTATCCCCTGCCCAAGCGGTCCGGTGGTCGTCTCCACACCGTCGGTATGACCGTACTCGGGATGTCCCGGCGTTCGTGATCCAACGCGGCGGAAATGGCGAATATCCTCAAGAGAGATGTTGTAGCCGGACAGGTGCAGAAGTGAATACAGCCACATGGAGCCGTGGCCTGCGGACAGCACGAGTCTGTCTCTATTCGGCCATTTTGAGTCACCCGGATAGTGACGCATTATTTCACCGAAGAGTGCCGCTCCGACTTCGGCCATACCCATCGGCATGCCGGGGTGGCCGGAATTTGCGGCCTGTACTGCATCCATTGAGAGTGACCGCACAGTCAGCGCGACGGCTTCTAGAGCTTTCTTATTCATGAGTAATCCTCCGATATTCGGTTCAAATCCCGTTTAATCTCTAATATAGCGAATTTTTCGGCGGTACGGAAGGTGTGGTCCGCTTGCCGAAGGCGAGGCTTCCCGGTACTCTGCGGTGCAGGAGTTGGAACATGAAAACCAGAAAAATCGCTGTTCTGCCAGGGGATGGAATTGGACCCGAGGTCATGAGGGAAGCCGAGAAGGTACTCCAGGTCGTTGCCGAGATTTTCGGGGTTCACTTCGACCTCGACCATGCAGATGTCGGCGGGATTGCCATAGACAACAGCGGCTCTCCCCTCCCGGAAGCCACGCTCGCCACCTGCCGTGCCGCAGAGGCAATTCTCTTCGGTTCCGTCGGCGGACCGAAGTGGGAACACCTTCCGCCGGACCAGCAGCCGGAACGTGGTGCGTTGCTTCCGTTGCGCAAGATCTTCGGACTGTATGCAAATTTGCGCCCTGCGATCATCTTTCCGCAGCTTCAGGAATCTTCCCCGCTGAAATCGACGATTGTTGAGGGCGGAGTGGACGTTCTGGTAATCCGCGAGCTCACCGGAGATGTCTACTTCGGCCAGCCAAAGGGACGGGAGGCAGACCGCGCATTTGACACCATGGTATACACGATTCCTGAAATCGAACGGATTGCGCATGTCGCCTTCAGGGCAGCAAGAACGCGTGGAAAGCGGGTCACGAGCATAGACAAGGCAAACGTGCTGACCACCATGGTCCTGTGGCGGGAGGTGGTAACACGGATTGGGACCGAGTATCCGGATGTTGCACTTTCTCACATGTACGTGGACAACGCATCGATGCAGCTCGTCCGTAACCCTGCTCAATTCGACGTGCTTCTCTGTCCAAACCTCTTTGGCGATATTCTCTCGGACGAGGCGGCAATGATTACCGGGTCTCTCGGTATGCTGCCCAGCGCGAGCCTGGGAACCGGCAGCTTCGGTCTGTACGAACCGGCAGGCGGAAGCGCGCCGGATATTGCTGGAAAAGGAGTGGCCAATCCGCTTGCACAGATTCTTTCGGTCGCCATGATGCTCAAGTACAGTTTCGACCTCCCGGCGGCACATGACGCAATCAGGCATGCTGTAGAGTCGACCCTGGATGGAGGATACCGAACGGCCGACATTGCATCCACCGGAACAAAGACAGTGGGCACCGTGGAAATGGGCGATCTGATCGTCGATGGAGTCAGAAAGGCCGCTTCCTCAGCCCGTTGATCGAGGGGAGGATGCGGGCAGCAATACGCTGAAAAGCGATCCCTCGCCGGGGTCGCTTTCCACGCGGATTCGGCCTCCGTGGCGATGGACGACCGCATAGGCTACGGACAGGCCGAGTCCCTGCTTCCCGGGCCGGGTGGTAAAATACGGTTCGAAAATATTCTCCCGGTTCGCTTCCGGAATACCGCTTCCGTGGTCCCGAATTGACAGTTGGACATAGTCGACGCCGCTCATGGTCACGTTTTCAGCATACACCTGTATTTGCCCTCCGTCGGGCATGCTCTCGGTGGCATTGAGCAGCAGGTTGTACAGACCCTGGGACACCATGTCCCCGTCAATGTCTACTCTCCACAGATCATGCGGGAACGTCACGGAGAATCTGCAGGAGGTTACCGGCTTCAGAAGTTCGATAAGGCTTTCGACAATCGGCCTCAGCGATTGCGGCTTCCTGGCAACGACTTGCCCGTTCGAGAATATGAGCAACTGTTGGGTCAGGTCGCGAGCGCGCAGTATTCCCTGGACCGCACGGGAAATCTGATCGGAGCGGGGATCTCCCTCATCGTACTGCATGCGCAACAGCGTAAGTGTTCCTATGACGCCGGCCAGTTGATTGTTGAAATCGTGGCTGATTCTTCCCACAATCTCGCCCACGTATTCGAGCTTTTTCACGAGAAGGTCATCCGCGGACTGCCCATCTGCCGATGGAGCCGTCTCCTCCACCGGATCCGCACGAAAAGGACGTTTCAACCTGCATGCAGCAAGAACCATTCCGAATACCACAATGAGGGCAACGAAGATGCCCACAAGCACGAAGGCACTGTCCCTGTTCGGGTATGCCGCTCGCTGCTCCTCGGCCGCCGGAGATGAACCCGGGACATCCACTTCAAGCGCACTCACCGTCGGGTCCGTGGAACCGGGCAATAGAGTCGGTGGAATGGCGGTGCCGTCTGGAACTGGGAGCTTGCTGCTCGACGCAGCATGACTCAGGATGGGACGCTGTTCGCCGTATATCGAGCCGGAGACGCCTGTCCACAGGAGTACGACGAGACCGAGAAAGATTCCACGACCGGCGGCTGCAGTGACCATTTTTCCCGGCCTCGGCAATCTACCCTTCCCGGCGAGCAAGCTCGGCAAGCACACGGGACCAGGGTATCCCCTCGAACTCGAGCAACACCAGCAGATGGTAGATCAGATCGGCAGATTCCCGGACAAGTTCATCGGTGTCCTCGGAAAGGATGACCTCGACTGACTCCTCGCCGGTCTTTTTCCTGATTTTTGAGCCGCCGGCATTGAACAGGTAGCTCGTGTACGACCCCTCGGGAAGGTCCCGGTGACGTTCTCTGATTGTCGAAACAAGATGAGCAAGCACGTCCGGCCCCGCATCCCCGGACTCCGGAAGCGGCCG
>CAZKMA010000009.1:13542-92564 GCA_964553615.1 uncultured Spirochaetales bacterium
TGCGGAAGTCGCCGCGGAAGAAACGACGGGCGCCTCGCCCGGTCGCCGAAGAACCGCCAGGACAAAGCCTTCGCGCCGCTCGAGATTGGTGAAAGCAGGCTCTTTTCCGTACGGCTGTCTCTCGTACGGGAGAACACGCCCGGTTTCTCCATGGACGCACCAGAGAGCACCGTGCTCGAAGCTCTTTCGATACGCCTTCTCGCTCGACAGCCCGATATCGGAGAAGATCCCGTTCTCATCCACAATGACCAGCGGAAACGTGACACTGTCGTCTGCGCCTACCATGCTTCCCTCGCTTCGGTGCCGGAATCTACTACTGCATATCGTTCGAGAACCGCCGCGAGATCAATGCGTCCGGCATAGAGAGCCTTTCCCACAACAATGCCCCGAACGCTCGGGTGAGCCTGTGAGGAGACACGATCAATGTCCTCCCGGGACGAAATTCCGCCGGACAGGATTATCGGAAGGTCGGTAGCCGCGGCAACGGCGTTCGTGCGTTCTATGTCCGGCCCTTCGAGCATGCCGTCACGGGCAATACTGGTGTAAATAATACTGATACATCCGAGGGTCTTCGCAGTCCGCGCAAGGTCGGTATCACGCAAATCGGTCCCCGTCTGCCAGCCGGCAACATGAACAACCCCATCCAGGGCATCAATTCCGGCAACGACGACAGGGCCGTGGCGGTTACACCACCGCGCAACGCGGTCGGGGTCCCGTGCGAGCACGGTGCCCACGACAATACGATTCACTCCCGCGTCAACGAGCGATGCAATGTCTGCGTCCTCCCTGACGCCGCCGCCAACCTCGATGGTAACGCCGATCTTTCGGCGAATTTCGGCAATAACCGCACGGTTGTTGCCGCTTCCGCGCGCGGCATCCAGATCCACGATATGTATCCGGCCGGCTCCGACCTCGACGAATCGCTCGGACACCGCGACCGGATCTTCCCCGTACACCGAAACGGCCGAATAGTCACCTCGGGTCAGGCGTACGCACTTACCATCTAGAATATCTATAGCGGGAATTATCGTCACACGGACACTCCGGAAATCATACGAGATCGTAGAACGCACTGGCATATGCGTCGAGTTCACTAAAAGTTTCGGCAGGCACGGCGGTATCCTCAATCTCAAAAGTGTGGGCGAGCTCCTCCGGTTCTCCCTGTTCTACCGCCAGTCGGGATACCAGCGCAGCGCCGAAAGAGGTCGCCTCGCGCACATTCGTCAACGCGTGCCGGGAACCGGAAAAGAAGGTGGAAATGAGCCGGTTGTAGTCCTCATTGTTCCGAAATCCTCCCTCGGTATACAGGGATACGCCGGATTTGAGGTTCACCCGCTCCAGAGCGATCTTCGTCTGAAGCGCAAGAGAGAGATTCAGCACCGCGTAGGCTGTTTCCAGATCACTGAAGAATCCAGGCACGCGTCTTCCGGTCTGTATGTCCTCGAGCGGGTAGACCACGCCGTCTTCGACAACCTTTGAGCGCGCGTGCGGAAACTGACCGCTTCCGGGGACTACGCCCGGCAGAATAAAAAACCTCCGCTCAGCAAGAATCCGTTCGTATGTCTGCTTCCGGTAGGCCGGGAAATCGGTCCGTCCGGTCGACGCTTTGAGAAGCTCGGTGTAGGTTTCGAACTCGAGCCCGCCCATCAGAATAGAGGTCTTCACCGGTTTCCCGAGCGGGGAAATGTTGTAGAAGACCGCCTTGCCGATCTCATCGGCGGCGAACTCGACCCGCTCCGCCGGATGCATGGCGACGCACCAGGTTCCGGTCGAATTCAGAACGAAGCTGTCCTGACGTTTTACCAGATGGGGAAGAAGCGACGCGTTCGAATCGTGAATTCCGAAAGTCACCAGAGTCCCGGGGTCCAGCCCGGTCTGCGCGGCAATTGCGGCAGAGACGGTGCCCAGAGTCTCCCACGGCTTTCCAACCCGTTCGGGCAATAGATCGCGGATACCCAGACGATCCGCCACCTCGGACCAACGGCCTGCTGCGAAGTCCCACAGGTAGGTATGGCAGCCCACATAGGTGTAATCCGCCGCCACGTTTCCGGTAAGCCTGAACCCCCAGTACTGGGGAAACAGCAGGATGTGACGGACCGCTTCGAACTGTTTCGGGAATCGACGCTTTGCAAAGAACACTCCCTTCGCCGGGTTTATGAGAGCCTTCAATTCAAGCGTCGCGGTGGTACGCTGAAGATGATCGCGGTCGCCTACCTCGCGGTAGAACTCGTCATGAAACGCATCGCCGGGTTCATATGTGTAGGAGACGACGGGCAGTGCGGGGTTGCCGTCGGATCCCACGCAGACGAACGCGGCTCCATGAGTGGACACCGTAATGACCCTGATCGGATAGGTACGGGCAAATCGTGACAGCTCCTGGAGAAACCACGCTTCAACGGCTTCCAGCGGTTCTACCTCGAGCCCGTCGAGTTCGATAGTCGGAAATACACGGTATGTCGAATCGAGCAGCGTCAGATCCCGGTCGTAGATGAGGAGTTTTTTGTTCGTCTTACCGACATCGAATACTGCAATCGCATATTCCATCAGCGGTCCTCCATTCAGAAGAGCTTGTTCCGTACGAAAAAGAACGATCCGACGGCGGACGCCACCACGGAGACCACCGCAATGCCGAGAAACGCGAGTGGAGAATGCTGAAACGGTATTGCCACGTTCATACCGTACACGCTCGCTATCAGCGTCGGGATCATGAGCACGATCGAGATGGTTGTCAGGCGCTTCATGACCACGTTCAGATTGTTCGATATGACCGACGCGAAAGCATCCATCATCCCACTCAGGATGTTACTGTAGATGTTTGCCATCTCGATCGCCTGCTTGTTCTCAGTCATGACATCCTCGAGCAGGTCCATCTCATCTTCGGAAAGACGCACGAGACCGGTCTTCTGCACCTTTTCGATAAGCAGCTCGTTCGATTTCAATGAGGTCGTAAAGAACACCAGGGATTTTTCGAGCGTGAGCAGACGGATCAGTTCGTTGTTGCGAATTGAGCGCTGCAGCTCCACCTCTACACCCGTGGATTGCCGGTTGATCTCCTTCAGATAGCGGAGAAAATGTACCGCAAGACGCAGGAAGATGAACATGATGAAACTCTGCCTGTTGCGGATGTCGACATTGCGAATTCTGCTCTCGGTGAAGTCCTTCAGAACCTCTGCTTCCCGTACGCTGATGGTTATTATGAGATCGGCAACCAGCAGAATGCCGAGAGGCATGGTCTGATAGGGAACTTCGGCTTCCGGATCGTGTACCGGCACCCGGACGATCAGCAGAAGATAGTCATCCCCGCGCTCACTTCGGGAGCGTTCGTCCATATCGAGAATATCGGTAATGACATCGGTTTCAATTTTGTAGTCGCGCTGGATCGTCTCGATCTCGAGCGGCGTCGGCGCGGTTACCTGTATCCAGCAGTTACGCTCCAGAATACCGGTGCGGACCAGCCCTTTTCCGTCTTGCTTCCACATCGTAATCATGGCTCACCTCTCTTTTGGACCCACATCCTTGACCCGGAAGCAATACTGCTTCGGGCCGAAGTGGGGGAAACCGTCGTCAGGCGAGAGAGGACGCCATCTGGTGGTTGGTCAGCCCGGAAGAGTCGCTGCCAAGGAAGAAGCAGGCACTATCAGTTTTGTACGTTCGTGATACGCATCACCGGCGTTTGAACCGGTTGCATCAGACTTGCGCGTGCGACTACTCGGATAGTCGCCGTCACCACTACTGGTGCCGCCATACGTGGCGCTTGATTCGCCCATACGGTTCTGTTTCCTCCTTGCAGTTGGGATATCGAAACGAATGCTATCGATTGGATAATTATACCCAAAAATACGACTTCGTGGATACCTTCAACCGTGGAAAAGCGAAAGATTGTGCTCGCGTCCGCGAATAAGCCGCACCCAGATGAGCACGGTCACGCCGCCGAGAACCACAGCACCAAGTACCCCGGGGGCCCAGGTCGCGAGGCGACCGATCATGAGCCCACCGACCGCCGGTGAAACAATGCGGTTCAGGCTGTCGAGAGAGTTGCTGAGGCCGAGTGTTCCGCCAATCTCCTCCGGAGGTACCGCCTTGCTCAACAGACTGCGAAGCAACGTTGTGATGATGCCTGCGGCAATCGAAAGCGGCGCAAGAACGATGACCAGGTAGAGCGTGGAGGAGGTGAACGCCCAGAAACCAAGAGCAACCGTCATGACTGCGGCAGAGACGAGCATAAGCCGTTCCTCGGCAAACCGCTTCGTCAGGAAGCCGATCCCTCCCCCCTGAACAAGCGCAATCAGAACGCCGATGTAGGCAAGGATGTAACTGCGCGCCTGCGGAGACAGTCCAAGACGCTGCTGAACAAAAAGGGAGAAGATCATCTCGAACATCGTGAATGCGAGTCCATAGAAGTACGTTACTACGAGCAAGCTGCCGACAGGCTCTCTGCCGAGCGTCTCGCGCAGGAGAGCAATCGAAAACCGACGGCGTGTCCGAAGAGCTGTGCGCGTCCGCTGTTCCCGGGAAAGAGACTCCGGAAGCGTGAAAATGACCAGACCGAGATTGAGCGCGGAGAGCGCGGCGGCCACAAACGGGGGAACGGAGAACCCGAAGTTTACCAGCAATCCGCCGAAAAGCGGGCCGAGAATGAATCCCATCCCGAACGCCGCGCCGATGAACCCGAGCCCTCGCGCACGATTGCGTTCGTCTGTCACGTCGGCAACATAGGACTGGGCCACCGTGACATTCCCGCCGGAAAGTCCGCCGACGATCCTGCTGGCAAAGAGCATGGGAACGCTTCGGGCAAAACCGAGAATCAGCATTGATATCATTGTTCCGGCAATGCTCACCAGAAAGATGGGCCGGCGTCCGTAGCGGTCGGAAAGACGGCCCAGCACCGGCGCGGCAACGAACTGGCCAAGGGCGTAGACAGCCATGAGAAGCCCCACAACGGTGGGTGTGCCGCCGTAGCGCTCGGCAAAGTCGGGCAGAATAGGAATGATGAAACCAAATCCAACCATGTCCATGAACACGACGGAGAACAGCAGCAGGAGGGAACGATTGTCTCCGTTTTTCGGAGTATGATGATCGGCCATTGTTGTTTCTTTCCTCATGTTTCAATTGACCAGGCAAGCCTCTCGCCTGCCCGGAAGGGGACGACGCCGTCATACTCCGGTGGAACCCTCCACTCCCGGTTTCGGACCGTCAGCAGGTCACTGTTGCGCGGAATCTGATAGAAGTCCGCTCCGAAGGATGCGATGAACGGTTCGAGCCGCTCTATGGCTCCCGCATCGAGAAAGAGCTCGACCAGCGCGGGAATGAGTACCGGCGCAGAGAAGACCCCGGCGCTGCCGTGGTCCGATTCCTTTGCGCTCCGGAGATGCGGCGCGCTGTCGGAACCGAAAAAGAACTTTGGATTCCCCGAAAATACCACCGAGCGGAGCGCGTCCCGGTCTCGCGGGGTCTTCACAACGGGCTTGCAGAAATTGTGGGGGTTGAGAAGGCCGCCGGCAACGTCGTCGAGGGTAAGCACCAGATGGTGCAGGGTCACGGTTGCACAGACGGAATCCGGAAGCGCAAGGACAGAGTCCACTCCTTCCCGGGAAGACACGTGTTCGAGCACAATCCGAAGATCAGGAAAATCGCGTGCAATTGTGTGCAGATGGGGCAGGAAAGCCGCCTCCCGTTCCAGACTGAAGACTGACGGGTCTTCGCCGTGGATGGCGAGGACAACGCCGGATTCCTCCATCATCTCGAAAACGGGATAGACCGATCTCACATCCCGAACGCCATCGGAAGAGTTCGTCGTTGCCCCTTCGGGATACAGTTTCGCGGCAACCAGACCGGCTTCCCGCGCCTGTCTGAGCCGCTCCGCGTTCCAGTACTCACCGGATCGTTCGGTAATCTTGAAAGTCATGAGCGGTTCGAAGCGCCGGCTGCCGGCGGCATCGGTGCCGGCGGCAAGAATGCCGGCGGCAGGAATGCCGACGGCAGGAATGCCGCCGGCCCGGATCACCTCGTTCCGGTATCGCTTCACATCTTCCAGGGTCAGAACGGGCGGCACCGTGTTCGGCATAATGAGGGCACGGGCGAATGCCCGAGAGGTATGGGGGACAACTGCGGTGAGCAGCGGACCCTGGCGCACGTGAAGATGGAAATCATCCGGACGGCGCATGGTTATTGTGGTATCGGTCAGCGTCATGACGCCATCGAGCATACTTCGCGACCCGGGGTTGCGCAACCGGGAACACTGACATGGCGCGCGGTCGCTGCTACAATGTGCGTGTGGAAGAGATGACGTATCGGGAACAATTCCTGACCGGACTGAGCTGCTGCGGGATCCAGATTGGAGACGACTGGTTCGCCTCACTGCAGGCGGCAGGCGGAGCGGCAGGCTTGCGCAGGCTGAGCGCACGGGAGATTGCCCGCCTCGAGGCACAGGGAAACAGCGCTCCGGACTGGAGCGGGATTCTTGTGGCTGCCGGATTCTCGCCGGAGTTCATAACGGGGAATCTCTTTGCCGACGGCTGCGTCCTCGGTCTGTTCGACGGGACTCCGGCTGCCCTGGAAAATGGCGCGACAATTCCGACGGGAGTATTCCACAGCACCATCCAGAGATCGATCATCGAATCCGGCGCGGCAATCCATCGATGCCCGCTGATCCAGGGCTACCATGTCGGTTCGGGTGCAGCAATTTCGGGCACGACGCTTCTGTACGACACATCGGGTACCTGCGGGAACGGTCGGTCGATCTCCGTTGGGATTGAAACAGGAGGCCGTGCTGTCGTCATCTCCCCGGAGATGACTCTGGAAGACGCGCGGGCACAGGCGGAGTCCGGGCCGGATGGCGCGGTGAAGCCCCGGGACAGCGCCGGAATAATGCATCTCGGTGTTGTCGCCTCCGGTGCGCGGATCATGGCAACCACAATGATCCGGAACTCGTTCATCGGAAGCAGCGTCACCGTATCCGGGGCGCAGCTGGTTGAAGACTCGACGCTGCTGGCAACACCCGATGAACAGACTCTGGTGTCCAGCGGCTCCATCATCCGCTCAAGCATCCTGCAGCCGGGAGTTGCCGCAAGAGACGGGGCCATCGTGGATCGGTCCCTTCTCATGGAGCACTCCCACGCAGATCGTCACGCAAAGGTCTCCGAGTCCATCATCGGACCGAACTCCGGCATTTCGGAGGGAGAAGTAACGGCGAGCTTCGTCGGTCCATTCGTCGGATTCCACCACCAGGCGCTCCTCATCGCCGCGTACTGGCCGGAAGGGAAGGGAAACGTCGGCTATGGGGCAAATGTCGGCTCGAACCACACCTCGCGCCTTCCAGACCAGGAGATTCACCCTGCGGAGGGCATGTTCTTCGGCCTCGGCTGCAACATAAAATACCCGGCAAACTTCACCGGATCCCCCTATTCCATCGTTGCCACCGGACTTTCTACACTGCCGCAGCGCGTGTCCATGCCGTTCTCGCTCCTGTGTGAGCCAACACATCGGAATCCCGACCTTCCATCCGGTTACTGCCGCATCATTCCCGCCTGGGTGCTTGCGGAAAATCTGTACATGATCTGGCGTAACCGCACCAAGTATCGCGAACGGAATCGGGGACGAAGGAATGCGATTCAGTGGGAGATATTCCGACCGGAGGTGGTCGGCTCAATGGCGGCGTCTCTCGAGGTCCTCAGGAATGCCGGCAGCCGGAAACCGTACTACCTTCCCGAAGATATTCCCGAGATCGGGAAGTCCGTGCTTTCGGAAGATGATCGTCTGCGGGCCATCGAGACGTACGATTTCTTCATCACCTTTGCCGGACTGAAGGGCAGAGTGGACGGCGGAAGCGTCCTCGAGCCTGAGGCTGTCCGACAGTACCGCAACGCTGTCGTGAAAATTGCGGAGTCAGTCCGCACGAGCAGGGAGAAGGACGACGTACGCGGACGACGGATCATAGACGATTACGCGACCACGCATCCGCCGGCCTCCCTGGATCCGGTGGTGCGGGAGGTCGAGGAGTGGGCTCAGGCGGAAGTCTTGCGTGCAGGTGGACCCGAGACCCGGTCGGAATGACCCCTTGCTGGACGCGGTGAGGCGGCAGGGGTATCTTAGCTTGTATGACACCCCTCGATGAGCTTGCACTGCACCAGATTCGCTACTGCCTCAGCTCGTTCTCTGCACTGGACCGATTCTTTCGACAGCCGAGCGGCTCCACCGTCCATCTGGCGGTCGAATGCTCTCTCGTCGACCTTGCCAGAGTCTTCACCGAGCTGGAGTTCCCGGCAATAGAGGGAGTGGACGCCGCAATCAGCCGCGACGAAAAACGATACTACTTCAGCTGTCACGAAGACTCCATCACACAGTTTCAGCGTAACAGTTTTCCCGTTATGGATCTGCTCTACGACCCGGCACGGGATCTATTTCTGGATCCATTCGACGTCTATCCGGAGCTTCGCCGGGCGGTCATCGAACCGGTTCTACAAACGGCAGACCCGATACAGATACTCATGGATATGGCCATCCTCGCAGGGCGCTATCACTACCAGTTTGATGGTGATCTACCCCGCATTTCTGCCGAGACGGTCCCGCCGGCGAGCGAGACTCACCGAAGGTTCGTTGTCGATCTTTTCACCGGGAAATCTCCATGGAAAGGTCTCGCTCTGCTCATGGATTCCGGCTTCGTCGAGCATTTCTGGCCGGTCTTCATGCCCATGAACGAAACCGATCAGTCGAAAGGGCACCATCCGGAAGGGAACGTCTGGGTACATTCGCTGGAGACTCTGAAGTACCGCAAGACCACAGACCTCGTGCTCTCTCTGGCCCTGTTCCTTCACGATTGCGGAAAACCATATTCGATCAGGAACGGTGAACGACGCTTCGATGGCCATGCAGAGATCGGTGCGGATATTGCACGGAAGTTCCTCGGTGCGCTCGGATTCGACCGGGCCCGGATCGATGACGTCTTCTTTCTTATCAAGTTTCACATGGTGCCGGGAGCACTCTCGGTACTCCCGATCTGGCGCACGGAGAAACTCATGTCTTCCCCGCTCTTTCCCCTGTTGCTCGAGCTGTACCGGTGCGACCTTTCTTCGACGTACCGCGGACCGAACGGGTACTATGAGGCGTGCAAGGTCTACCGCGCGTTCCTCAAACACTCCAGCAATCCCTTTCGCGGGACCGACGGAAAGAAACTGGTTCGTCTCTACGTGGAATAGCGGCCCAGGAGAAACTGTCTCAGGTCGTCGAGTCCGTTTCCAATCCGTATTGAGTGCTTCTCCTTATCCAGAACCAGGGCAAGCTCGGGAGGGAGCGGCGGTTCGGTGCCGGTTGCTTCCCGGACGATTTCGGGGAACTTGGCAGGATGGGCGGTGGACAACACGACTACGTCTACCGCAGTCTCGAGCTCCCGACCGTACACCCGCTCGGCAGCACACACGCCCACGGCGGTGTGCGGATCGAGAAAAGTCCCGTCCAGCTCGTAGTAGCGGCGCATTGTTTCGAGCGTCTGTGCATCCGTCACCGTCTCTCCACGGATCATCGATTTCATTCCCACCCAGTCGTCATCGAAGATGGCCCGAAGCCGCTCGAAATTGCTCGGATTTCCCACATCCATGGCGTTCGACAGCGTCCTGACTGAGGCACGCGGCTGATAGAACCCCGAATCCAGGTAGTCAGGCACCACGCCGTTCAGATTGGCCGCAGCAATGAATCCGGTAACCGGCAACCCCCATCTCCACGCAAGCACACCCGCGGTGAGGTTTCCGTAGTTACCGCTCGGCACGCAGAAGATGAGGTCCTCATTCAGCTGGCTGCGGAGCTGCGCAAAGGCGTACGCGTAGTAAAAAGACTGCGGAATGAGCCGCCCAAGATTGATGGAGTTCGCAGAGGTGAGCGGAAGCCTTCTGCGAAGCTCCGGGTCGGGAAACGCATCCTTTACCATCTGCTGACAATCATCGAAAGAACCCGCTACCTCCAGCGCAACAACGTTGTCGCCCACCGTGGTGAGTTGCTTTTCCTGCAGCGGACTCACCCGTCCGGAAGGGTAGAGAAGAACAACGTCGATGTTTCGTTTGCGGTGAAACGCGTGAGCTACGGCGCTGCCGGTGTCGCCGGAGGTAGCAGTGAGGATAATCGCGCGTCTATCGCTGTTCAGCAGAAGAGCCTCCATAACGTTCGCAAGAAACGAGGCACCGAAGTCCTTGAATGCGCAGGAAGGACCGTGAAACAGCTCGAGCACCTGCATTCCCTTGCGTATTTCCTTCAGCGCCGGACTGAACGGGAAGGCGCGTTCAACGAGATTCTGCGCCTTCTCCGGCGAGAAGTCTTCGGGCAGCAGGGCGCTTGTCATGCGCGCGGCAATTTCGCGAAACGGAGTGTTCTGATCTATCGACAGGAAAATCGAACGAAGGTCGGGTTCTTCGAGAGGCTGATACAGACCTCCGTCGGGCGCAAGCCCCTGGAAAACCGCGTCGCTGAACGATACCGCTTTCTGCGGCGAACGGGTACTGGAGTACTGCATGTCACTGAGCTCCTTTCAATTCACTGTCTGACGGGCGTGAAAGATCGGGTGCCCCGTCCGGGAAGAACGCACGATGGACAATATTGAGCACTTCGCTACCCGAAGATCGCTCCGTTACAAATGAGATATTCATCTCCGAAGAGCCCTGTGCAATTGCAAGGATATTGACCTCCGAGTCCCCGAGCGCGGCGAAAAGTTTGCCGGCAATTCCCGGACGTCCCCGCATATTTTCACCGATAACGGCAACGATTTCCAGGTTGGAGAGAAGCTGGAACTGTTGAATCTTCCGGGCGTGCAGCTCCGGTGCAAGTTCCCGCTTCAGACTTTCGATTGCTTCCTTCGACTGGTTTGCCATGCACACAATGCAGATACTGTGCTCGGAAGAAGCCTGACTGATCATGATGATGTTTACGTGCGCGCGCGCAAGCGCGCTGAACACCCGGGAGGCAATGCCAGGTATGCCGACCATTCCACCACCCTCAACGTTGATCAGCGCCACATCGGGAACCGATGCAATGCCGGTTATCGACAGTGGCTTTCGGTGAGCGGTCTTTACTATTCGGGTTCCCGGCGCGGAAGGGTTGAGCGTATTCTTGATTACGAGCGGAATGTTCTTTTCCACCGCAGGAATCATCGTATACGGATGAATGACCTTTGCGCCAAAATAGGAAAGCTCCATTGCCTCTGCGTAGCTGATCTCCGGAACTACAAAGCTCTCGGGTACAAACCGCGGATCAGCACTGTAGACCCCATCAACGTCCGTCCAGATCTCGATAATCTCAGCGTCCATCCCTGCGCCCACTATGGATGCGGTATAATCGGACCCGTCCCGGCCCAGAGTGGTAGTTACACCCGTTGAGGTTGCGGCTATGAAGCCGGTAATCACGGGCAACCCGGAAACACGGGACAGACGTTCCCTGATCCGTTCATAGCTCGCCGGAAAATCGACCTCTGCCTCACCGTGTCTGTCGTCGGTCAGGATCATCTCCCGTGCGTCCACCATCTCAACGCCGATACCGATAGACGCCACGTACGCCGAGAACAGATGGCAGTTCAATAGCTCTCCGTAACTCACCACGAGATCGAGAGTCCGCGGCGAACACTCCTTGACCAGCTCTACACCGTGCAGGATGTCATCCAGCCCGTCGAGCCGGACATCCAGCGCTGTAGCAATGGAATCCCGCTCGTCCATGGGAAATAACACGTCAACTGCCGCGCGCTGCCGGTCGCGGATCTCCTGGACACGTTGGTGGTAGACATTTGCCCCGGATTCGGCCTCTCGTGCGGCGCCGATCAACAGGTCCGTGATCCCGCGCATCGCGGACAGAACAACGACCACCTGACCGCTGCGCTGCTCGGCCTTCACAATTTCCAAAACGGCGCGAATTTTCTCGGCGTCCCTTACCGAGCTTCCGCCGAACTTCATCACTTTCATGGCGGCAATACTACCACACCTGTGCCGCCAGTTTCACGTACGCACGAGGCGCGTCAACGCAAAACAACGGAGTCTGAGTCTGGCGGAAAGAGCCGGCGAAGGGTATGATGGGTGGGTGAAGGGATTTCTGCTCATTGCCCTGATTCTCGTTCTCGAAGCATGCGCTACCGGTTCAACCGGGACAAAGAACAGCCTGTCCCCGGCAGACAGGGTGGTTGCGCAGTCGCCCGCAACATCCACCGAGGACCGGAACGGCGAAAATGAAGCGACCGGGCAGAAAAAGGTGACACCGGTTGGGCAGTCCAAACAGAGCGAGAGTGCGTCAACATCGGACAAACAGCCTCCCCTCGGCCGCGCTCAACTTCTGAAGCTCGCTCTGGCGGAGTCGCCCTCAAATACATACCCGGTACGGAAGGGCGGCGAACCTCTCGCCATCGTCACCGATCTTGACAGAGACGGACTGAACGACGTTGCGCTCCTGTCCATTGCAACCGACAAGCCGGAGGAAGCGCAGTTTTCGGTACTCAGCCGACTGTCCCGGCTCTTTATCCCGGACGCTCCTGTGCCGACATTCTATCTTGAGGTCTATAAACAGCAACACGGCGGCGTGCACCTTTCCGAGACCATACCTTTGGGAAAGAAGCGAGTTCTCGAGGGGCTCACGGTCCGGAGGATCGATCGCAAGGCCGCCGGTCCCGTTGCTGTCGTCGCTTCGTTTCAGAATCATGATGGAGAAGAGCAGGAGTGGGCAATATTCACAGACAGCACCCATTTCTCCCGGTTTTCACTGCTGGAGACTCCCAACGTCCGGACGGTCGTACGGGACATAGACAACGACGGAGTCCTCGATATCCTCGTCTTTCACACGGGGATAGAGGCCGGAATCGGCTACGAGACGTTCATCACCTGGTTCAAGTACAAAGACGGAAGCTACCAGGAATACCGGAGCACGAACGTTGTTCGGAACCTGCGTGCTTTTCTCACGTCCGCCAGAGAGACAATCGAATCCGGCGACTGGAAATCGTTTCTGAACATCGCACTCGACCCCCTGGTACTGCGTGGGTTGCGATCCCGCGGTGTACCGGATGGAGCAATCATTTCCGCGCTGTTCACGCCGGCTCCCATCGGCGCAGGCAGCGAACCCCCGTTCGACTACTACAAACCGGCAAAGGCAATTCAGAACATCGTTTTCCCGGAAATCCGCGAAAACCCCTTTTCTTCCCCCGGGCGCTCTCTCCGGTTCTCGATGACGGTTCGGGTCATCTGCTGCGCTGGAGAAAGCCACTTCTACACAGCCACAATCTCAATGGACCCGTTCGGTCGGAGGGAGTTTTCCTTCGATCCGGGGCAGGGATTGATCGGCAAATAAGCGAATCGGACAATGAAGGTTTGACAATGGACAGATACATTATCGACGGAAGTTTCCCGCTCAAGGGTCGCACCAAGGCAAGTGGGAACAAGAATGCGGCTCTCCCCTGTCTCGCTGCCACTTTGCTCACTGATGAAACTGTGGTGCTCTCGAACATACCGGAGATAGAGGACGTGCAGGTTGTAACCGAGATTCTGGAAACCCTCGGTTGCACGGTCGAGCATCGGTCCCCGGGGACCTTTGCCGTTACAACCCACGATATCAGTCGAAACGACATACCAATTGAGCTTGCTCGGCGCATCCGCGCGTCCATTCTGTTTGCCGGTCCCATGCTTGCGCGCACCGGCAAAGTCGTCCTCCCTCCCCCGGGAGGCGACGTCATCGGACGCAGACGGTTGGATACCCATTTTCTTGCTCTGCAGAATCTCGGTGCGCGAATCGAGGCGGATGGCCAGTTCAAACTCACCACGAACAAACTGGTCGGAGACGATATTTTCCTCGATGAGGCGTCGGTAACGGCGACCGAAAACACCATCATGGCTGCAGTTCTCGCCGAAGGTCAGACGCGGATCGAAAACGCGGCCTCGGAACCGCACATACAGGATCTCTGCCGGCTGCTCATCGAAATGGGAGCGAAAATTACCGGAATAGGTTCGAACATCCTTTACATAGACGGGGTGAAGAAGCTCCATGGAGCGGAATATCGCATCGGTTCGGATTACATGGAAGTCGGTTCCTTTATCGGTCTTGCCGCAGTAACGCGGGGAGACATTGAGATCGACGATGCCTGCCCTTCTCAGTTGAAGATGACCAAGCTCGCCTTTGCGAAACTCGGTATTCACTGGGAACAGGAAGGAAACTCCATCCATGTCTCGGCCGGACAGACCCTCCGGGTCGTGCCCGACATGGGCGGACAGATACCGAAGATAGATGACGCACCCTGGCCCGGTTTTCCGCCGGATCTTGTGAGCATTATGCTGGTTGTCGCAACGCAGGTGGAGGGCACAATCCTTATCCACGAGAAGATGTTCGAATCCCGTATGTTCTTCGTCGACAAGCTCATCGGCATGGGAGCGCGCATCATCCTGTGCGATCCCCATCGATCCGTCGTTAACGGTCCGAGTCGACTACGCGGTTCCGACCTTGTCTCCCCGGATGTCCGTGCCGGCATGGCAATGGTCATTGCCGCCTTGTGCGCGGAAGGGCAGAGCACCATTCAAAATGTATATCAGATCGAACGTGGCTACGAGAACCTCGAGCGGCGCCTGCAACTGCTCGGTGCGCGAATCAAGCGCGTGGAGGAATAGTCCGCTCCGGCACCGTTACGGAATCCCGGATCCGGAGGATGGTGTCGTAAGCAGTGCGGATCCGTATAAAGGCCGCCGCGGATGCCGCCCGCTGTCGTTCGTCCAGACTTCCGAGGGTGTCCGGATGAAACTGTGCCGCAAGCGTTCGGAAAACCGCCCGAATTTCGGCCGTCGCCGCGTCCGGCGGGACACCGAGGATTGCGTATGCATCTTTGAGCCCGCGATCATTCGCCTCCGCATCGATATTCAGCAATTCGAATAGCTTGCGCATCTCCTTCCGTATCTCTCCGGAGTCGGACCAGACCATGGCGGAAAGCAGCTCCGCTACCTCGCCGCGCCGGTATTCGCCGAAGGACACCGTAACGGAGTTCTCGGCTTCGTCCGTCAGATGTGCTTGCAGACAAAGTGCCAGCTCGGAAACGTTCAGCCCGGCAGACAGGCGCACCGCCTGATCAATTGAACGATTTATGAGGTGAGCCCGCCGGCGGAAATTGCGTGAAACCGGAGGACGTCGCAGAAATGCCCTGAGCAGATCGATCTGCCGCACCAGAACCGCTCCCTGGAGAACACAGGCATACACCACTACCCCGATCAGAGCGAGCGATGCGCGATCAATTCCGGGCGGAGCGCTTCCAAGCGGATTGAGAAAGAACCGCCGATACAGCGTCCGGTTCCGTCGTTCACGGAGAACCTGGTCAACAAGATACCCGATGACAAAGCCGAAGAGAACGCCGAACGGACCCGCAACGATGCCCGCAGCGGCTCCAATCAGTCGCCCGAAAATTACCGGCATGGCTACTCCGTCGACTGCGCCGCGAGGGTCAGAAGCGCAAGTCCAAGGAGAACCGCCTGCGTGGCAACGAGCACCACGAGTGTAACCGTGAAGCCGGTATACAGCTGCAGGAATCCCAGAATCAGCCGAAATCCGTAGGTATACAGCCGGACGGCGTAATTGATAACGAATGGAACCACCGGGATGAGAAGCAGCGCAAGGAGCGGGGGCCTCGTCAGGTATCGGCTGCGCAACCTCCAGCCAAGACTGGTTGCAAAAAGTGACAAAACCACGAAACTGAACGGCATGAGCAGCCTGAGGAGAATCTCCAGATAGATGGGTTCCGGAGAGTACCCATACGAACGGAGCATCTTCACCGATGTCCAGAGGGGCACCAGGCCAACCGATGCGAGATGACCGGACCCCGCTGCAATCATATCCAGATCCGACGGCGGAACAGCCAGCCGGAAAACCGGCCCGGTATCCTTCGGTATGGCCCCGGCATATACGGTCGGCTCAATGCGGTTGTCTGCGTCCTCCCGGTCTATCGCGCGCAGCACGAGGTGCTTTCCTATCACCTTGCCATACGGTGCCTTCAGATGCAGCAGCACCTTACCGTCGGGAGAAATACGGAACAGTTCGACATCCATTGCATATATCCCCTGCGGGACGGTCACGAGCTTCCCGAGGTAGAGAAACTCGGTGTATTTGTCGGTACGCCCATTCAGGAACAGGACCTGTTGAACACCCGGCAGCGACGCGATTCCGGTTACTTCGTCGGTGAAAAAGGAAATACGACGCACGGCTTCCTTCGCCGCTGCAAGGTATCTTTTCACGTCCGGGTCCTGGGGAACCTTCTGTGAGAGCGCCAGGAAGGTGTAGTAGGCATCTATCGACTTGTCCGACTCGAGGTCGAGAAACCCTTTTCGCTTCTGCTCGAAAATGCTCGCCTGCTCTTTCTGGAGCTTGGAAAGGTCGACCTGCTGTATCTTGTCCAGAGACCGGGACTGAAGGCGTCTGGCGTCCGGCAGCCCTGCGTCAGATTGGAGCGCCAGCGTCGCGTAATAGTAGGAAGAGAAGTAGTCCTCGTTCGTGAAATAGGTGTTCCCTCGCGCAAGAAGCTCCGGACCCGAGAGCCCGTCCGGCGCGCCTGTTACGGGAGGAACCGAATCAGCCTTCCTGCTGCCGGATTCAGGCCCGGGTTCCGAAAGAAGCCGGGCTCTCGCGCTTCGAAACAGTTCGTCGCCACGATCATCCAGCGGATTTATCGCTCGATACTGAGTAGAGCGGGTAAGCGCGATCTGATACTTCCCGTCTTTCAACGCGGCAGTGGCAGTCTCAAGCAGTTCCCGGGAAAACGCGGTGTTGTAGGTGTAGGTGTCCAGTTGGAGCACCTTCTGCGGCATAATCCATTCCCGAGAAAACGCATACACAAGCGTCAGAAAGAGTAGAAGAACTATGGGTACCCTCACGAGAGATGGAAAACTGGCGGACCGTCCGGCACCTACCCGAAGATCCATGTCGTGAATAAAGACCGAAAAACCGAGCAACAGCGCAGTACACTGCAGAGGAATCGCGTAATCGATCACATTCACGAGCGAGTTGTTGAACACCCATCCCCAATAGTAGATGGAGAGCACCTCACGTACGGGAAACTGAAAGAGTGAAAGAAAAAGGAAATACAGGAATCCGGCAAGATAGGTCAGGAACACGATCAGGACGATCCGGCTGCTCACTCTACTCACTGTCGATCTCCCGTTTCCACCGATCAAAGGGCGGCAGGAGGACGTTAATGACAAACAGGAAAAATCCGATCAGGAGAATACCCGCCGGGGCGACGTAGGAGACAAAACGCGGCTGCACGATGGCGGCTGCGAATTCCCGAAACGAAGAGCTCTGGAGAAAGGTCCCGGCCGCGAGAAGCAACCGAAGCGCTGCGAACGCAAGGATGCCGTTGAAAAGCGGCCAACGCGTCAGACGGATCAGGAACCAGAAGCCGGTCACACAGAACACGAACGCGAACACGGTACCAAGATACAGGGCGGAGTACCAGCGGGGTTGACCCCAGAAATAGTGTCCAAGCCCGCGTGCGTCCGCAAAGAGCGATTCGAGCACCGGCGCCGGTTGAAACATGTGCACGAAGGACGTTGCCGAATCGGCAATTCGGTACTCTCTCCCTGTTTCGGGTATTCGAATCTGATGTGTCTTCGGATCTACAAGCGCCTCATGGACCAGACGGAACCCCGGTTCTTCGCCGTGACGGTAAACCGTCACATTTGTGAGGCTCAACCCCACCACCGATTCGGCGTAGAGATAGTCCTCTCCGAATCGGTAAACAAGTTTCGAAACAACGGTGTGAGAGGGGGGAATAGTCGGAGATAGTGAGACTCGGACCGCCTGGACACCGTAAATTCCGGAAACAAGAGCGGCCCCCGAAACTGCAGTCAGCAGAAACAGTGCAGTGAAACGAAACCGGCTCACGTTGAGCACCGGGAAAAGGGCAACGACAATTGAGATAAGGACTGCAACCGGATACACCTCGTGCAATCCGTTCAGCATCACGATTGAGAACAGTCTGGTGGACAGGCCTCGGCCCGGAATGTACGCCGCTCCCCAGACGGAAAGCACGTACAGCCCCACCAGCAGAGCCGTGGTGAGCAGGCACACCAGGACGAAGCGAACGGGTACCAGGACTGCACTTTTCACAACGGCTGATCGTAACACGGCGCATGGACTCTTGCAAGCGGACCAATAAAGCGTTACCCGGTCACAAGATATGAGTATATCTGTGGGGTTTTCCGCATTCAATACACAGGTTATCCACAGGGTGCGGGACGCGTGTCCGCATTCTTCCCATTTGCAGTAATTCTGCGCCGAAACGAGTTTTTTGTGAAGAAAGGCATTGACTCTGATTAAACCGTTTGTCAATAAGGAGTTATTGGATTCCCGGGAAAATGCCGGTTGAAAACTACGATTCTGTACCCCATATATCCTACAAGGATGTGTAGCGGATAGGCTGAATCTATTGTTTTATTAACAGGTTATCCACAACCAATGTGGTACGTATATTGCTAAAACAGGCAGTAGCCCTGACCATGAGCCGTCTCTATCAGCTCACCGTTGCCCGGGGGGACCACCACATGCAGCTTTTTTCGTATGTGAGACACATGCATATCCACCACACGTGAGTCAGGCGCTTCGCGCCCCCACAGCGCAAAATAGAGCGCCTGCCGGGTAACAACCCCGCCTCGATGCCGCGCAAGCATTGCCAGTATGCGATATTCGGGATAAGAGAGCGGGAGCTCACCAAGCGGACCGACAACACGGTCACGAAGTACGCTCAATGCCCCCCATGCATAGCCGATCCGCACTTCGAAAGCCTGCCGCGAGACCCGTGCCCAGAGTTCCTCTGCGTCCCAGGGCTCGCGAAGGTAGTCACAGCAGCCAAGAATGAACGCTTCCGATATGGCAGACGAGCCGCCATACGCTATGACCGGAGTACCCTCGACATTTGAAGTTTCGAAAAGTGTGTACATCCATCGGACAGGCAGCACAACGACGTCACCCGGTCCGTCTTCGATGTCGACTTGATTGATTGCGTCGCTACCGTCAGGCGTGTCGCCGTAAACAACCTGAACCGAGGCAGGAAGCCCCCCGCGTTGGAAAAAAAACCGGACGCTCTCGCCCAGCGGACGATCGTCCGTTAGAAGAAGGACAACAGGATCATCCACCTGCCTCATCGTGCATTTTCCGTTTCAGCTCCTCGAGCGCCTCATCGCCGGAAGGATTCTCAGTCCCGCCACTTTTCTGGGAGGATTGGTCCGTTGCGGCGTCTCCTCCCTGTGCGGTCTTCGGTCCCTCAATGGACATGCGTTTTTTCAGATCATCGAGCAGCAAATCGGCACTCGAGCTTCCGCTCTCCAGTGCCTTGAATTGAGAGTCCAGGTCGGAATCCTTTCTCATGTCGTCCAGCTCGCCCATGGCGTCAGCCTCGGCCTCTATCTGATCAACCCTGGCGGTCATTCGATCAAACACCTCAAATGCCGAAGTGTCGGACATGCCGCCCATGGTCTGCTGAATCTTCTTCTGAGCTTCCGCCCGCTTTGCACGTGCTATAAGCAGGTTTTTCTTCCGCTGCGCCTCCTCGATCTTCTGCTGCAGTCCGCGAAGAGCTTCCTTGAGCTTCTCGACGGACTGATGCTGCGCTTCCCATTGCTGCTGATACTGGTTCGAATAGTTTTCGTATTCCTGCTTGCGCAGAAGTGCCTCTCTTGCAAGATCGTCTTTTCCGGCACGGACCGCAAGCATTGCCTTGCGCTCCCACTCCTGGGTTTGAGCGCGATTCTGCCCGATCTCCCGTTCGAGACGTTTTTCATCCGCAATTGAAGACGCAACGCTTTTTTTTGCTTCTATGAGCTGCTGATTCATGTCCACAATCAGCTGATTCAGCATTTTTTCCGGGTTTTCAGCCTTGCTGATCATATCGTTCAGGTTGGACTTAACCACCCGTCTGAATCGGTCAAAGATACCCATTACAAGGCCTCCTTACATATTCCTGTACTTGGAAAGTATTGGATAGTGCTGTGCGAGGGCAAGTCCTATTGCGTCGAGTGATGCCTGGAACTCTTCGTAATCCATAGTATCGAACTCCAGGGTGTCAAACAGGATAATGTGGTCCTCTTCAATTGCATAGGCTCCGTGCACCATATCCGCATTCAGCCGCAGAAGTTCTTCGTACAGCTCCGGCCTGTGCTCCGGCGGTGTCTCCATGACCTTCGCACGAATGGTTACCAGAGAATCCTGTGCGAACACCAGCACATTTCCCAGCCCTTTTTCGCTGTCATTGATGAGCCAGACGTTCTCACTTACTTCCTCATGGGTCAAGGATAGATTGATCATGTACCCTTCGATTTTTGATTTAACCATGGGAACTCCTTCTGTGATTGAGCGTATCACACCTGACTGCGCAGCAGCGCGCGGCTCACCCACCGGAGCCGTGGCTGCGGCAAAATTCGATATCGATGCAGACTCAGCCCAGGAAGACCTGACCCGAGTTGTCGATTGCGAGGATAGTCTTGCACTCTGAACAGCGGAATCGACCCGCCTTTGTTGCCTTCAGTTTCTTCGAACATATTGGACACTTGAAGATCTTCGGAAAGACGTCGGACTCGACGGAAACCCCTCCCTTGGCAAAAAATTCCACCGCTTCGTCGAGATTGTCCTTGATATTGAAGAACTGGGAGAATCCGAGCAACTGGAATACTTCGTACACCTTCGGCTGGATCTCCAGCAGGACAAGGTCTCCCCCGCGCGGCTTCACGGCCTTGAGAAATGCGGTAAATGAACCTATACCGGTACTCGAAACATAGTTGAGCCCGCCGCAATGGAAGATGAGCCTCGTAAAACCCGACTCGATCGCACGATTCACGCGCTTCTGAAAGAAGTTGGAGTTATACGTATCGATGTATCCGGTCAGGAAGAGAATCAGCGACCCATCGACCGAGTCCACCTTCTGCAGACGAATCTTGAGGCTTTCATCTTTTTCTTCGTCGAATCCCGGAACGATGTCGTTGTTGCTCATGGCTCCCCTTCAATCTGCTGGAGCAGTGTCTGCAAGAGCAGCATGCTCAGAGCTCACTGGATATTTTTACATGAGAAGGTCTCGAGAAGATCTTCTCCCTAATAGTATTAGTCGGACGATTCTTTGTCAAATCATTCCGGCCGAAAGATCAATAATAGCTCCATTAATGAGGTCACCACCGGCACAAATCATCTCCGCGACAAATCTGCCAATCTGTTCCGGCTGCTGGAGCCTGCGCGTCCGCGAACGCGAAGTCCACTCAGTTCTCTGCTCGTCTGTTATATATTCGGTATCAACATAGCCGGGCGTTACAACATTGCACGTAATATTTTTCGCACCGTATCCGCGCGCAACCGATTTTGCAAGGACTCCAAGGCCAATTTTCGCCGCCGAATACGCGGCAACGGTCGTATATCCCCGCATCGTGTCACCGCCGGTTGCCCCGAAAAGCACTATGCGCCCATAATCGCGGCGGGACATTCCGCTGAGAGCGCGGGAAACGAGATATCCAGGAAGTGCCAGATTCAAACCGGTCAGATAACTCCAGTCGGCCATGTTCATCCCGGCGAGAGACGCCTGGAGATATGGACCGAAGGCGCAGATCAGAATGTCGACCGTCTCGGAGGCAACACCCAGAACCTCGGCATCTTCAAGCGAACGAATCTCCTGCATGACCAGACTCGCCTGAACGCCGCTCGATCGAACCCGCTCGACAAGCCGTTCTCCCTTTTCCCTATTATGACCGCCGTGAATGATCAGCCCGGCGCCAAGACGCGCAATCTCGAGAACCACCGCCCGGCCGATACCGCCGGTACCGCCCACAACGAGCGCGGTCTTTCCCTTCAGATCCGCAGCTGCCGCCATGATCGAAGGATATCACATCCGCAGGATTTAGACAAAGCGCGGGAATGCTGCTATACTCGATGGATCATGAAACGGAATCTTCTGGTTCTGCTGATTTTCTTTGGCTCAATAGCCATGCTTTTCGCGGCAAATCAAAAGGATTTTGACAACACCGTGAATTTCAGTCTCAACATCGAGCAGATCGATACCCTCGTTTCGCAGTCAAAACAGGCCCAGATCGACCGGAATAGATACCTGATTCTCAACGGAGCGGTCGCGTCAATCGAGATTATCCGTCCCGATGAAAAGGACTTCCTCGCGCTCGTCGAGCTGGTGTCGGGCAAGTGGACCGGTCTCGAAAAGGTGAGCCTCTATCGAGTCTACGTGATCCTTTCAGGTCCCGAATACTTCAAACGACTTCCCGCGCAGCCTCCGCGTACCCCGGAGCCAGGCATGATAGCGGTCAACGACAAGATCCTCGTGGTAGGCACATTTGCAGATGTCGGCCAGGCGCCGGACGGCAAGATGGTAGCCGTCATACGCGGCGACAAGGTTCGCCTGCTTCAGTAGAACCTCACGTGACGGGGTTCTATCCTGCCGTCCCGTGCAAGGATGGACGCGCGCTTCACAATTGCATGCAGTTCGCGCACATTTCCCGGCCAGTCGTATTCAAGGAGTTTTCTCAACGCGGCGTCGGTAAATCCGAGACCGGGCTTGTCGCCGACATAGGAAACGGCGAGCTCGGGAATATCGGCGGGTCGAGACCGGAGCGGCGGAACCGGTATACGAAGAATGTTTATGCGGTAGAACAAGTCCCGTCGAAAGGTTTTGGCCGCAACGGCCGATCGGAGATCCGTATTGGTCGCTGCAACTATCCGGACGTCCACCTCATGCTCCCGGGTTGCCCCTATTCTGCGCACAATGTGATCTTCGAGAACGCGGAGCAGCTTTGACTGCGCCATTGCAGACATCTCACCAATTTCATCAAGAAAGAGTGTACCGCCGTCTGCACGCTCAATGAACCCAGTCCGCGCAATTGCATCGGTGTACGCGCCCTTCTCGACACCGAACATTTCGGCCTCGAACAGGCTGTCCGGTATTGCAGCGCAGTTGACCGGAATGAATGGACCGCCGCAGCGGGGTGAGAGACGATGGATGGTGCGGGCAGTCAGTTCCTTGCCGGTCCCGCTCTCCCCGAGGATGAGAATTGGATCTGCGGACGGCGCAAAGGAGGCAATGAGCTCCTTGAGCTCGGAGACTGCTTCACTTCTTCCAAGAATCGCATCCAGCGGTCCGTTCCCGGGTGCGCCGCCGCAGCGTCGCGCGGCAAGTCGTTGCGCCAACGCCCGGCGTATTGTCGATTCCAGCGTTGCAAGCAGCGCAGGTTTTACGATGTAGTCGAAAGCACCCGCACGGATTGCCTGAACCACCGTTGCGGTGTCGGAGACCGAACTGTACATGATAATGCCCGGCGGGGATGAAATGCCGTTCAACACCGGTATGAGCTCGATCCCACTCATTCCCTGAAGGTTTGTTTCCAGAAATATCAGGTCCGGATTTTCTCGGCGAACAAGCTCCATCAATTCCGTCCCGCTCGGATGGGCGGAAACGCGAAAGCGAGAGGAAAGGATCTGAGTGAAAGTCCTTCGATCCTGATCGTTCTCGTCAATCAAGAGTATCCGTACCATCGAATCGTCTCCCCTTTCCCGGGAAATGAGGTATGTCGGTATGCGGAACTGATGCTTCGCCGAATACGTCTGACTGACTGGCTGGACGAACGTACATCCTTAAGCGTAGTGGATTCAAAGAAAAAAGCAAGGGAACGGACGAATAATCTCGAATCGTTGTATAGTATAGCCTGCAATTATGGTGGATGTACGAAGCCTGGTCCGCATTTTCGAGCGCGGTGTCCTTGCGAAATTCTTCTTCGAGCTCCTCTACTTTTCGCTGCTGATCCTGCTCGACGGCTTCGCTCTCGTTGTGTTTTCCCGGTCGAACGGCGTGTTCATTATGCTTGCAATCGAGGCGACAACCAGTCTTGCCGGTGCAATTGTCGTCATTGATTCAACCCGAAGACTCGCGGCGAGCGCCCGTCGCAGCATTCGAAGCGGGGCATATCCGGCGCCGGAATTCAGGGATCTTGCAGGATGCCTGCTCGCCGGAATTCTCATAGTTATCCCCGGACTGGCAACCAGCGCCGTGGGAGTGCTGCTCTTCATGCCGGGAGTCCGTTCTCTTGTCGGAAGAGCGCTTACCCGAAGAATCGAACCCGAACTACTCCAGGTTTACCAGCACCTGAAGCTCATGGAGTTCGAAGACAAGGATCGAACAGAGAACGTCGAACTAGAGATTTCGCACGCGGTGCACGACCAGAAGAAAGCCGTAGTACAGATAGACGAATCCACGGAGAATCCGCCACGGCCTCCGGAGCAGTTCGGGTAACACATCGGTCCCTGCCTGGAAACTCCGTCGGGAAGGGCGTTTCCGCCGTTCAGAGAACACGTCGAAACACTCGGAAGACCATAACGCAATTCCCGCGCCGAGCTGGTTCCGGTGCCGAAAAAACCACTTGTTTCGCCCCTTCAGGCCGGAACCCATGAGAAGCAGATCCGGAGAAGACTTTTTTATGGCAGTAACGATATCGCGTTCAACATTGAGATCGAAATAACCGGTATACCTGCCTACGAGCCGGAGGCCGGGAAAGGTGTGGCGAAGATTTTGTTCGGTGTTCTGAAGGTAGTTCTTTGTTCCGCCGAGCAGATAGACACTCCGTCCGCGACTTTCAAGCGAGCCAAGGAGGCGAATCGCAAAGTCGAACGGCATATACCGATGCGGCGCCTGTCGCTTCAGGAAGCGTGCACCCGACAGGATTCCGCGTGATACGGGAATGACCAGCGTAGCCTGACGTACACATCGGTTGAACTCCCGGTCCACCCGCGCCCGCATGAGATCCCAGAGCCGGAGCAGCACTATCTGATGGCTCTGCCCGTCTTTTGCGAGCAGTTCAACTGCCTCATCGATCGAATCAGGCGGGAGAATATCGATGGGAACGTGCAGGACGTGAATACGCCGTACACCAGGAAGCTTTAGTTGATCCGCCACGTTTTCTTCTCCAACAGAACGATCTGCACTGCGGCAATGGCATACAGGGCCGCAGTTTCGGTTCTCAGCACACGGGACCCGAGATACGCGGCGCCGAAGCCGAGCTGCCGCAAATGGTCGATCTCGGATTCGGCCAGGCCACCTTCCGGACCAACGACAATTGCAACGCGTTGCGGGTTTGCACTAAGATACCCGTGCAGTGTACGCTGTTCAAGAGGCTCCTGGTGAAAGAAGATTCCAACGGAGTCCCGATTGCACGCGAACTTTTCACCGAGCCGATCGAAAGGAATAGGAGCAACGATTTCGGGAATGCGTGGCGTGCCGCTCTGCTGCACCGCCTCGCGGGCAACACGCAGCCAGCGTTGCCGTTTCTTTTCCTCGGTTCGGGCGTCGTCAATTCGGGGAATGCTGTGGCGGCTGATGAGCGGTACAATCCGGGCCACACCCGCCTCGGTGGCCTGACGGACAATGAGGTCAGTCTTCGAACCCTTCGGAAGACACTGGAAGAGAGTAATCTGCGGGCAGTCGGCAACTTCTTCACCCGCCGCGGCCAGAACGCTGACGACGCATTTCCCCGAATCGACACGTTCCATCCGCAGGCGATACCGGTTTCCCGCGCCGTCAACACCGGCGACTTCGTCTCCCGGCCCCATCCGCCTTACCGTACATAGATAGTGAAAATCTCTGCCGGTTAGCTCTACTTCGCTCTGACCGGCATAACTATGGGGTAGCAGGAACTGCTTCATGCACTGAAGGGTGAATCTGGCCCTGCTTGAGCATCTGCACCGCGTCGTTGAGAACCGTGTCGTACTCCAGATCATAAACGACCGGAGTGCTGGTGAGACGGGCCATTTCGTTCTTTATGAGATTCCGGACAAGGCGGCCATCCAGGTCTATTCCCTCACTTTTCAAGCCGTTCAGGAACGCTTCGACATCCGCCGCACCCGGCTTCGGATGCTTCTCGACGAACTTCTGGACGCGCTGTTCACTCAAGAGCTTCACGTAGGCCTTCTGCTGATCTTCGGTGAGCTTTGGCTGGGTTATGATCCGGTTCGGCTCGATCCCCTTCTTGTCGATGAACTCCCCGTTGGGTGTAAAGTACTTTGCCATCGTCAGACGGAATCCGCCTTCTCCGACATTCCGGACCTGCTGCACGGAGCCCTTGCCGTAGGTCTTTTCGCCAATCAGGTAACCCCGTCCGCGATCCTTCAGGGCACCGGCGAGGATTTCTGCAGCCGAGGCCGTGCCACCATCCACGAGCACCGCAATGGGAAGGTCGTTTGGTACAATCTGCCCGGGCGTCGCATTAAAGGTCTGATTCTCGCTCGAAACACGGCTGTGGGTACCGACTATGAGACCACTGGAATAGAAGAGGTCCGCGGTATCGATAACCGCATTCAACAGACCACCGGGGTCGTTGCGGAGGTCTATCACCATGGATGAGTATTTGTGCTGCTTGAAGAAGCTGATAGCCTCCCGGACACGTTCTGCGGTGTGGGGAGTGAACTGGATAATCCGCAGATATCCGATCCCACCTTGTGCTGAGGAGTCGATCGGTATCATATCCCACTTCACGGTCGGCACCTCGATAATTGTGCGCTTGAGCGTGACGGGAAACTCAAGAGACTCGCCGCGCCGCACGGTAATGGTAACCTGGGTGCCCGGAGCACCGCGAAGTCTGTTCACCGCATCGTCGACAGTCATATCGGCAGTAGAGTCCTTTCCAATTTTTGCAATAAGATCGCCCGCATGGATTCCGGCGTGGAATGCGGGAGTGTCTTCGATCGGAGATACAACCTCTATGTAGCCGGGGGTCTTCTGCCCCTCCGGCAGAGGCTGCTTGGATATGTACATTCCAACCCCGCCAAACTCCCCGGAAGTCGTATCCGTGAGACTTCTCATCTGATCGGAAGTCAGATACGCCGAGAACGGGTCGTTCAGACTCTCGAACATGCCCTTCATTGCCCCTTCCACCAGCACTTTCGGGTCGACCGAGTCTACGTAGTTGTTCTGTACGAACTGGAACACCTGGTTGAACATAGAGAGCAACCGCTGTGTTTCGGCATCCTGACTCTGTGCAAATACGGGCGGAACAAATACAAAGACGGTGAGAACTGCCGAAAGAACGGCGGTTGTGGCTATCCACACGAGTCTTTCGCGACTTTTTCTACTTGCGGAACGGTTCATCTGGCTCTCCACGTGAGAAATCACGTCCCAATAATAGCGCAAATTGCCGACTTGTACACTACGATACACCCGGCACGGAGTATCCGCGATCGACGAACCCATGCACTTGACCGGAGCTAAGCGTCGCCCGTACACTCGTTTCGACATGAGCCGGCCACGATTCTTTTCCCTTGCAGGTGCGCTGTGGGAACTCACCCGTTTCTCGCTTCTCTACGCCCTTGTTCTCTGGCAGGCGGAGGGCAGCAACCTGTCAATGGTCCGAATTCTCTGGTTCGGCTCGGCGCAGCTCGCGCTGATTCCCGCTTTCATCCTCCTTGCGTGGGATCCGATACGGTATAGCCAGTACATCAGGCTCATCGCCGCTGCGAAAATCGTCTCCCTGGTTCCCGGAATCGGGCTCACCGTCATTCTTGTCCGGAGCCTCGGGCTGTTCGTTGAGCCTGTTCACTTTATCCGATTCTATTTTCCGGTCTTTGCCTCGTTCGCGATCCTGGCGATCGATGTCATTTTTCTCCTGATTCTGATACGATGGGGCAGCGGAGGAGGGGCGGAACAACCGGATACGGACTCTTCCCTTCCCGAATACCACGAAACCGAGGTCAAGGATATCTGAATGCACGTACTCCCGATTGCCAGCGGGAAGGGGGGTGTCGGAAAGTCTCTCCTCGCGGCCAACATCGCCATTGTTCTTGCGCAGGCAGGCAAGCGCGTCATTCTCGCCGACCTGGATCTCGGGGGCTCCAATCTTCACCTCATTCTGGGTCTTCGGAACATAACCTCGGGCATCGGCACGATCATAGGACACGCCAAAGCAGACTTCGACGAGATCATTGTGACTACCGAGTATGACGGGCTCCGTTTTATTCCTGGCGATGCGGAAATCCCCGGTATTGCAAACATATCGAGTGCGCAGAAACGAACCCTCATCAGAAAACTCATGTCGCTGGACGCCGATTATCTGATACTCGATCTCGGTGCGGGAACAAACTTCAACATTCTGGATTTCTTCCTTGTCTCGGGAAACGGAATCATCGTGACCACACCAACTCCGACTGCCACCGTAAATGCGTATCTCTTCCTCAAGAACGTGGTCTTCCGCATCATGAACACGGCGTTCAAGCGGAACTCCGAAGCAGCGAAATATCTGGACAGTCTGAAAAAGGAGGGGACTCAGCTCCAGCGCGTGTACATCATGCAACTCCTCGAGCATATCCGCTCTATAGACCCTGCGAGTCACGCGGCGTTCGAAGGGGCAATGTCCCGGTTTCATCCCCGGCTGGTCCTGAATATGATGGAAGATCCGAAGGATGCAGACAAAGCAACCCGTTTTCGCAGAAGCTGTCGGCAATATCTCGGATTGGATGTGGAGCATCTCGGCATCATCTATCGTGATGAAATCCAGGATATAGCGCTGCAGTCCCGGCTGCCCGTCGTCATCTACAAGCCGGCAGCAGTACTTTCTCTGGCAGTCTATCGGATAGCTGACAAACTGCTGCAGCTCGGAGAAGACGCCGATGGATCGCTCGGTCTTGAAACGATCGACGAGTCATACGAGACGGCCGAAATGGAAGCTGAGATTGATTTTGAAGCCAAGATGGACTACGTTGAAGACCTGCTCCATACCGGTGCGCTGACTCAGGGAGACCTCGTCGAAGCGGTAAAGACGCAGCAATACGAAATCAATCAGCTCCGGCGCGAAAATCAGCTTCTGAAGTCGAAGCTGCTCAAGGCTGCCGGACAGGGTTTCCATCTATAGAGATTGGTAAAAGACATGCCAAAAAGCGATGTACAGGTCCATGCCACCGTCGAGCTCGAACTGAGCCCCGACGGATCAGAAGCACACGTTCTGATCTCTCGGTCCGAAGGCGGAGAGGCCTGGACGGTAACGCGTATCCTGTCTCTCCTGTCGAGCCGCAACATTACCGGCATAGTAACCCGGGACGAAATAGAACGGAAGCTCAAGCTCTTCGAAAACGGCAAGGAACCATCACTCAACATGACCGTCGCCAAAGGGACCCCTCCAACGGATCCGTCTCCTGAGCGGCCTGAGTGGACCGACCACGCGGTCCCTGAGCAGATGACCGATATTGCCCGGGACTTCGTGGCCTCTGAACCTCCGCCGGAGATAACGACCGAAGTCGTAGAGAAGATCAGACGAAAAAAGCGTGTTTTGAAAAAGTCGCACATCCCCTTCCTGCCTCCGAAAGAGGAAATCGTGGAGGTGGTGGAGCGACAGGTTCACAACGAACGGGTCTATCTCGATCCGACGGTCGAAGGCTACGGGTGGGTCGATGCGGAACAGAAGGTGGCCGACCTGTTCCCGGGAGATCCAGGAACACCCGGCAAAGACGTATTCGGGAAGGCAGTTCCTCCGGCAGCAATCCTGGACGCGGACTACCACACCGGCAGAAATCTCAACAGAAAGCGCAATGAGTTGTTCAGCGAAACTTCCGGGTTCCTGCGGTACGGGACCAACTGGGCGGACATCATTCCATTCCGCCTTCACCGCTGGGACCTCTATCTCTCGGACGACAGGGCAACATGCTTTCTCAATCTCGAACCGGGCAGTCTCGAGGCTCCCAGGCCGACTCCGGACGAAATATTCGACGCGGCCGAAAAGCTCTCCTATTCCCGTGAGGTACTGCTCGATCCGCAGGAGATAATCGGCCTTATCGATAACACGATTATCCACGGCAACCCGGTGCGGGGCATTTCGCTTTCCCGGAGCCGGGACGGTCGCGCCGAAGTCACGGTCAGCGAGGACCGGCTCACTGCAGTGCTCTCTGTTCGCAAGAGTCGCGGAAACGGCAAACCGCTCAAACTCCGGGATATCGGTGCAGCCATTACCGCTGCACGGTTAAAGTCCTTCGACCGTACGCGCGTCCAGAACGACGTTACCGCGTTTTACCGCGGGCCGGACGACGAACTTACCGGTTATATCCTTGCCGAGGGAAAGGCCCCGACGAAAGGAAGAGACAGCGTCGTCGAAATTACCGGCCGTTTCTACGATCCGAAAAAAACGGAAGAGCTGAAGACACGGATCTCGGCCTCGGGGCGCAATGGTGCCATTTCCGGATCACTTGCCGCCGATTTTCCCCCGGATCTCATCGAGACCATGGCGCCGGTCCAGCCGGAACAGCGGGTCTTCAGTTACTCACAGCCCTTGACGGGCGAACCGGGCATCGACCTCTACGGACAGGCAATACCGGGAATTTCCGGAGACGAACCCCGATTCCGGCTCTTCGAAAACGTCACGCAAAAACAGAACGTCATCATTTCCGAAGTGGAAGGTGTCCTCGATGTGGGGAAGGCCGAGGACGGAACCTATCTGCTGCGGGTACGTCAGGATTCCGACGCACAGGTAGAGGTCCTGCTGACACCTGATCGCATGCTTGCCACTCTCTCCGTCACCGGCCGGTCGGGCATAGGACGGACCGCGAACGAAGAGATGATTCGCACGGCGCTTTCCGAAGCGGGCGTGCGCGTTGGAATAGACGAACCCGCGCTGAAGGAAGCAATCATGCAGGCGGTTACCGGGGAAGAGGTGGTGGATGCCGTCGTTGCGCGAGGTGAAATGCCGATACGCCCCGGACAGCGTGCTCTGCGCTATCTGGTCCCGGTTGCCAACAACGCCGGTGTAAGAATCCGGGAAGACGGACGCGCGGACTACAAGAACCAGGATCGCATTACACAGGTAAGCGCAGGCACCGATATTGCCGAGATTATTCCGCCGCAGGCAGAACCCCGGGATGGTTTCGATGTAACCGGTAAGGTTATTCCCGTGGGCGAGTCGGCAAACTTCGACGCGGAGGTCGGCGCAAACGTGGCACAAACACTGCGGCCCGACGGCACCATCGTGTTTGTTGCCAAAGCGAACGGCGAGCTTGTCATTGACCGAAACATCATTTCCGTTCGTGCGGTTCATCTGATAAGGGGCGATGTAGGTCTCAAGACCGGCAATATCCGCTTTCACGGACCGGTTTCCGTTACGGGAAATGTGCGTTCAGGCTTTTTTGTCATGAGCGATGGGGAAATTCGCGTTGGCGAAGGAGTCGAAGCGGGGCTGCTCTCCTCAGGAGAAAACATCCTGATACGGCAGGGTATTCGCGGCGGCGGCAAAGCGGTGCTGCGCACCAAGAAGAACATACTTGCGGCCTTCTGTGAACAGGCAACATTGCTTTCGGTAGGAGACATCGTAATTGACAGAAGCTGCATGCAAAGCCGCGTCAAATGCAATGGCAGACTCATTCTCACCGGAGAGAAAGGAAACCTGGTAGGAGGTCAGATACAGGCGCGCAACGGGGTTGAGGCGATGAACATCGGTTCGGATCGGAGTGCACACACCCAGATATCCTTTGGCCAAAACTACCTCATATCCGACCATATCGAGGCCGAGAGCAAGGAGATCGAGAAGCTCAAGGCACGACTCGTGCAGGTAGACGGATATCTGAAGACCGCGGAGACACAAGCCCACCGGACAGACGGGCTCGGTCCGGACGCGGGGACCGGGAAGCCTCTATCGGCTCTGTACCAGGAAAAAACAAAGCTTTTGCGCTCCATTGAGAAACGAAATATGCGTATCTTTATGTTTCGGGAGAAGTTTGAAGAACACTTCGATTCCGCCGTCCGAGTCCGCGGAACGGTCTTTCCCGGGACGATTCTCGAGAGCCACGGACGAACCCTGGCAGTCTCGACTGCAAAGAAGAACGTTCAGTTCGTCTTTGACACAACGACCGGACGCATCGAAGAGCGGCCGTTGAATAACTCCTGACTGGAGGACGCATGCTACTGTACTTGAAATACCCTACGTGGATATCGCCGCAGATCATACCAGGACTTCCATTCCGCTGGTACGGACTGATGTACCTCATCGCTTTCGCGGTGACCTACCTCCTGTTCATGTATCAGGTCCGCAAACGAAAACTTGAACTGAACCCGGATGACGTAACAAGCTTCTTTTTCTGGATTATCATTGGCCTCCTCGTCGGGGGAAGACTCTTCTCCGGAATATTCTACGATCCGACTGGATTGTACCTGCACAAACCCTGGCTCATCTTCTGGCCGTTCGACTCAAACATGCACTTCACGGGATTTCAGGGCATGAGTTATCATGGCGGGCTGACCGGCGGAATTGTAGCGGCAATCATCTTCGCCCGGGTAAGGAAAATCGACCTGCTCGACTGGGGAGACATGCTCATCGCCGGCGTGCCGCTCGGGTACACGTTCGGACGCCTGGGAAATTTCATAAACGGTGAACTGTGGGGACGTGTCACCACCGAACCGTGGGGAATGGTCTTTCCGAACGCTCAAAGATACCCGGCCAATGTGCCGTGGGTGGCAAAGGTGGCACACGAAACCGGTGTTCCGGTTCAGTTCTCGAATCAGCTCATCAACCTGCCCAGACACCCTTCCCAGCTCTATGAAGCATTCTTCGAAGGAATTGTCCTGTGGGCTATCCTCTGGTTCATCTTTCGAAAACGCAAGCCGTATCCCGGATTCCTCGTTGGGGCCTATGTGGTCGGATACGGGATCATTCGATTCATCATCGAATACTTCCGGCAGCCGGATCAGGGCATCGGTTACGTAGTCCGGCTCTCTTCGGCGCCGATTCCGCCGGAACTTCTTCGGACTCCCTTCGACTTCTCAATGGGTCAGGTGTTGAGTTTCTTCATGATCCTTGGCGGGGTCATTGCGCTCATTCTTCTCAAGCGGAGACACGACAACCGCCCCCAGGTCGCGGCGTTCGAAAAGGTTCCCCCCGGCCAGAGTCAGCAAAGAACAAAACGGCGCCGGAGATAGATCGGTTCAGACCGAGTACCGCGCCTTGCTCTTGCGAATACGCATCCGGGAGGCGCGAATCTCATCGCCATATGCGGCGAATACACCCGACAACCGGTCGAGCAGGTTCCCGAAACCAAACTCCCTGCGTGCAATGAGAAAATTCTCTTCCACCATGCGCTTCCGTTCTTCCGGATGCGTAAGCACGTATTCCATTGCCTCGAGAACATGGTCTTCGATTACGAGGCGACCGTCTTCGTCGTACCGATCACGGATTTCTATGTTGTGCAGTCCGGTAACCGCTATGTCGGTCTTATAGACCAGGTAGGTGGTAATGACCACCGGCACGCGTGCCGCAAGAGCTTCGAGTAAAGCATTTCCGAACCCTTCCCAGATTGGAAGATAGGTTACGAGATCCGCGTTTGCCAGAACGTCGCGGTTGGTGTACATCTTCTGTTCGCCTGCATCGCCCGTCGTGATTCCCCGGACGGAGCCGACGCGATCCGCAATGAAATGGGCGTTGACCCCAAGCTCCGCGGCGAGCTGTTTTATCTCTTCGACGTAGTTCTCGTCCGGTTCATCTCCCTGGTAAAGCGAGATAATGTAGTGCAAACGGTCGCGGTACTTCGGATACCGGTCCGCAAAACGACCGACCAGACGCACCGAATCTTCAATGCGCTTTCTGCGAACTACACGCGTCGGCTGAACAATGAGAATGTCATCGCCGCGAAAGCCAAGATCCTTGCGAAAGGTCGAATTGTACTCGTCGAGTACGACCGGATCATCGAAATCCTCGCAGTTTGGTACAACGTGCGGCTGAACCCGCTTCAGCGAGCTCAGGATATGCGCCGCGTAGGAAGAGATGACAACATGCTCCAGGCCCAGATCCACCGGGGGCATAATGCGTGTAAGGAGTGATTCGATATGTGAGTTGCTGAACCTGCTGCGTTCCCACCAGAAGTCGTGGTGATGGAAGATTGTGGCAACCCGCTTCTCGGTTGCCAGGTGGTACAGACCAATGCCCCCGAGAAGGGTCATCGGCATTGCGTTCGTGTTCTCTCCAATCAGAACATCGATACCGTTGTCCTGGACGTATCGGTGGATCAGATCGCCCACCTCCTGCCCTGCTGCCATCATCTCCTCGACCAGTTCGTCCCGGGAGTTCTGATTGTCCCGCGGCGGAATACGCGACAGGAAGGGAAAGAAGCGGCGTTCATAAAGAATCTGCTGCTCGGAACCGAAGCGGATCCCGGGAACGAGGAATTGCTGACTTGCGGGAACATTCTCCACCGGGCTTCGATAGTAACCGGCAATGGTGTGAACCTGGTGCCCCATCTGGTTCAGAGCGGCAATCCACTTGTTCACTTCGAGAGATACACCGTCCACATCGCCCAGTTTTCCGCTGACGAATCCAATACGAAAGTTGTCTGCCATGGTACGTACCTCATACACAAGATATGTCCATGGAGAAAGGGTTTCAACCGCGCGGAGTCGTTACCCGATCAACGCTTCCTCATAATCCTGAATCGAGCCGTTGTTCAGGCACACATCGATGATCCTGCGGCCGACCGGATGAAGTTCGTCGGTATAGAATTGCCTCAACTCGCGATGGAAAAAATTCCGCAGGATCTCGGCGCCGGCGTCATAGCCGTCATTACCCACCTCGAGCTGTTCATTCACTCGAAGCATTCCCTTCGGGATGGTCTGGCCATCCACCCGAAGCGAAGGAAGGGCATACCCGAGCAGCGCAAGACGGGATTCCATGAGCTGTCCCGGGCGAAACCGAACACTCCCGCGACGGGCAATGTATTCGCGCGCAATCCACTCTGGTTTGAACCCCACTTTGAAGGCCCCGATGTACTGGTTGGGAATGAGCACAAACTTCGTGCTCGGCGTGGCGATAATCTGCTCGAGCAGGAGATTCGCCTGACGAACCATCTTCCCGGTTGCGAACGGCCAGTAGGAGCCGACCCCTTCGCTCACGAGTCCCTCGCCGGACACGATGCTCGGATTCGAATGACCGCGGGGAGCGACAAGTCGCCAGACCCAGCCGAGCGCAGGCGGCAGAATGTGCAGCATGCCAATGATGCCGTAGTTCGGTTCCTCTCGCGTACACGGAGGCGTACGGACTCCAAAACTCCGCACGTCGACCTCGACCGGTCCGTCCAGGACGTTCGGTACGAAGTGGCGGGGCATGATTACTCGCGGATTCGGACATTTTTTCCCGGGTGCGTCCAGCGTGTGGTCCCAGATAAGCACGGTTGAACCGGGAACACCATCCAGGTTCAGGAAGATGAGCGGTTCCGGCGGTGATATGGTCAGCTTCTCGAGCTGCGGCTCGGTGCCGTATTCTGCAAGGTGGTCAACGCGCAGAAACCAGCCCGCCTCGGCGTCTTCGACTACCAGTTTTCTGCTGTTGCGCTGAAGCGCCGGCGGTGCCAGCGCCATATCGTCGGTAATCGGCTGCAGTTCACAGGTATCGTTCATTTCAATGAAGAGCTTTTCATTCGTAACTGTGTTCTCACCGAGCAGGATGCGTCCGTCCGTCTCCCGGTGGATTGCCTGCGTCATTTCACTCTTTCCGCCGCCACTTGCCCCTTCGTGGAGAATGACAAACTCGTTATCGTAGGGAGTAATCAGCTTCACTGCCGCGCTGTGCAGGGTAACCCATCCCTCCTGCTCACCAAGAGTCAGAAGGATGCCGTATACGCCCTTCTTGGCACTCGGACCGGGATAGAGGTTGTAGGAAAAGAGCTCGTGCATACCGGCCAGACGATTGTGAATGACCACCTGTTTTCCGTCAAAATGAGTGTGCCGGAACGGCGGGGCAACGTAGATGACCGCACGCGGCTCAAAACCGTCAGGAATATCGTCCCGGGGAATGAACCCCTGGAGGTCCGCCATGGCCGCCACGAAAAATCCTGCATTTGCCGGAGCAACAATGAGCGTCGGATAGCCATGCGTCATATCTCCGGAAAGAAACGGCATGACAATGAGGGGCTGCTCGGAAAGCCACTTGAAAGTTTCCGCGCGCACCGAGTCGAAGCCATCACCGAACCGTTCGGTATACCGGGTCTTGTCGGTCGGCAGATCATCAGCAATGACCATAGCTTCGGGATCGCGCCGACGCATGTACACCTCGGTGTAGTTCACTGCAAAGCCATTCTTGCATCGTGCAACGGTCGCCTCGACAACCCGCCCCTTTCCGGACACTTCGTAGGCCACCTCGCAGCCGCTGCTCTCGGGATCCATGCAGACAAGATTCAGGAGATGATTGCGGCTTTCCGGTACGATAACTTCAGTCTGCGAGATGATCCGCTCGAGGTCTCGAGGAAGCTTGCACTTGTCCAGCACTATGTTGCCCAATAGCGTGTCCTTCATTTCCGGTTATTCTCCATGAATACTCTAAACGCCCACGCAATTCAACCCCGCCTGCGCCCGGTACTCGCGTCGTTGTCTGGAGACAAATCGAAATCTGTTGCCGAGCGGACGACCGGATCCACAGACAGGGAGAAGTACCATCAGGTACCGATTTCGAAAACCGTTGCCTTTGGCATCTTTTCCGTCTGCATTTCATACATCGAAGTGTATCTTTATGCAGGAAATTCCGGGAATTTCGGCTGATTATACGCGATATCTGAAAAAACATGCAACAGGTCGCCGGGACGAGGCCCGGGAGACGCACCTGGGAAGGCCCTTGAGGGAAGCCCCTGTGGGAGGCACCTAGGGGCCCGCGGCACCCGCGAGGAGAGTCTTCGCCATAGTCTCCAGGTTGGAGAGCACGTCCGGGGCAAGGGGGTTGATGACCAGCATCCTGACGCCGAGCGCCTCGGCAATCCGTTTGGCGGTTGTCTCTGAAAACTCGGGTTCCACGAACACAGCACGTACATGCGCTGCACGCGCGCGCCGGATAAGGTCCTGCATTTCACGGGGCCCCGGATTCTTGCCGTTTTGTTCAATGGCAAGTTCTTCTATTCCGTAGGTGTCGGTAAAATACCCAAATGCGGGGTGAAACACCAGAATGGAGGAGCCACGAAGCGGCGCAAGCATGACCTTGAGCCGGCCATCCAGTGCGTGCAGCCGCGCCACGAGTGCATTGTAGTTCGCCGTGAACGTATCCGCCATTCCGGGAACCTCCGAAACCAGTGCGTCCCGGATCGTCTTCATCTGGATAGCGAGCTCTCGCGGTCCGAGCCAGATGTGCGGATCGAACCCTTCGACCGCCGGTGAGTTTGCAGTCACGACCATGTGCTGTCTTCCGTCGGGCGAACGGAGTGTCACTCCCACGCGCGTGTCAACAACCCGGAGATCGGGCACATTCGCCTCCACCCTGGGGAGAAATGCGTCTTCAAACGGCATGCCGATGCGGAAGTAAAGCCGGGCGTGCGCAACTTCGCTTATCTGCCGCGGAGTCGGCTCGTACGTGTGCGGTTCCCTTCCCGGCGGTACCATGACCCCGACCCGCACACCGGTGCCTCCGATCTGGCTTACAAGGTACTCCTGCGGAAGAATACTCACCATCACATTGAGCGGCTGCACCGTCCCACCGGGGCCGGAAGTGGTATCTCGCTTTCCTCCGGTTCGCTCGGCCGAACCGCCCGCGCAGGCAGCGCCCGCAACTGCAACAAACAGGATAATGCCCGCCGTTAATACTCGACCCTTCGCTCGAATCACTCTTCCCTCCAGAATCTTGCCACTTCGTATTACTCTGTATTACATTATGGGTACTAACGGAGCACCTCCTCCGTCAAGAGGGAATTTGTATGGCAAAGAAAGATGAGGTAATTACGTTCAAGGTAGATGATGCGCTTGCACGTGAACTCGCCGGAATCTCGAACCGATCGGAGTTCATCCGGGCGGCTATTCTGCGCGCCCTGGAAAACACGTGCCCGTTGTGCGGCGGAGTCGGTATTCTTACCCCGGACCAGAAACGGCATTGGGAAAGTTTCGCTGAACATCACAGCGTCCAGAAATGCAACGACTGCGAAGCGAATTATCTGGTCTGCGACGCCGGAAATGAAGGAGAAACCTGATGAATGAACCGGTGGCGGCCATCAGCTTCGACTCGGTGAGTTTCAGATACCCGGAGATTTCCGTTCTGGAAAATGCAACGTTCGAAATTGCACCGAGGGACTTCGTCTCAATAATCGGGCCGAACGGCGGCGGAAAGACCACGCTCGCGCGGCTCATCCTCGGGCTCGTAGAACCCGCTTCAGGAACCATACGGGTCTTCGGCAAGTCACCGCAGGCGGCCCGTCATAAGATTGGCTACGTTCCGCAGTACACCTCCTTCGATCTGAGTTTTCCCGTGACCATCCGGGATGTCGTGCTCATGGGGCGTGTCCGGAATCGACCCGGACTTCATCGCCGTGCCGATTTCGAGGCTGCCGAGCAGGCGCTGTCGGAAGTGGGCATGGTCGATCTTCGCAATCGACCGTTCTCTGAGCTCTCCGGTGGACAACGGCAGCGGGTACTCATTGCACGGGCGCTTTCAGCCGGCCCGGAAATTCTCCTGCTGGATGAGCCGACGGCAAACGTGGACGTCGCGGTGGAAAACCAGGTCAACGGCCTGCTCAGAAGGCTCAATGAGACGCTCACAGTGCTCCTCATCACGCACGATCTCGGATTCGTCAGTGAGCTGGTGAATCGCCTGGTGTGTGTGAATCACTACGTGAAGGTACATCCGACAACCGAGGTAACTCCTGAGATGATCAAGGAGCTGTACGGCGGCCATGTGCTCCGCGTAGAACACGGGAAAGGCGACCCGCGTACAATAGACGTCCGCAACGTCCCCTCCCCATCAACCAAATAAGGACAGGACATCTATGGGCCAGTTTTTTTCCGCGCTCTCCGATCCCTCGATACCCTTCATCCGGTATGCACTGTTCGCAGGGCTTATCTCCAGCGTCGCCTTCGGTGTCATCGGAAGCTACGTCGTTGTAAAACGGATCAGCTACATCGCCGGTGCCATCTCGCATTCGGTTCTGGCCGGCATCGGACTGAGTCTCTACCTGAAGAGCCGCTACGGTCTTGCCTGGTTCAGCCCCATGCTCGGGGCCGTCATCACCGCGGTTCTCGCTGCGGTCATCATCGGCTCGGTCAGCATATATGCCCGGGAACGGGAAGACACGGTCATCGGCGCCATCTGGAGCCTCGGGATGGCCGTGGGGGTGCTCTTCATCGCCGGGACAAAGGGGTTCGTTGACCCGATGAGCTACCTGTTCGGGAACATACTATTGGTTACGAAAGGCGATCTTCTGCTCATTGCCGTTCTCGATGGTATCGTCGTTCTCATCGGTATCCTGTTCTACAACCAGCTCCTGGCCGTCACCTTCGACGAGGAGTTTACCACCGCGCGCGGCGTTCCTTCCGGCTTTTACTACATGCTGCTGCTCATTCTCGCCGCCCTCGCTATCGTGCTTCTGGTAACCATTGTGGGAATTGTCATGCTCATTGCGCTTTTTACCATCCCGGCGGCAATTTCCGGCATGTTTGCACGCCGCCTGTGGCAGATGATGATTGCATCGACACTGCTGACCATGGTTTTCACCACGGCCGGGCTCGGGCTGAGCTATCTCACCAACATGCCGAGCGGGTCGGTCATCATCGTCTTCGCCGGCTCCGCCTATCTCCTTGCCACGGTGGCGAAAAACGTCTCACGCCGGATCCGCGCACGAAGCCAGGGAAACCGGCACGATGGTGGGCAGCGCGGTGCGCGCACTGAAGCAATCTGAAGCAGGGCGGCCGACCCGGATGTCCCCAATTCCGGACTAATTGCGCAGCAACATCGTATAAAACGGGCATGGGCGCGCCGCGTCGGCAGGCGCGCGAAAGCATTCCAGTTCACGTTACTGCGTGAAAAAGAGAATTGCTGCCAATTGCGAACTCTCATTGTGTGCAAAACCCAAAAATGATATAGTGCAGAGTACATAAATTCCTTATGCAGGACGATGTAATAAAGTGTAGCAATAGTTGAGTGTAGGGAATCAACGGGTATGACGTCAGAAATTAAGAAACTTCGGGACATTATCAGCCTCGATTCTGAACTGAACAAGATACAGGATGTCGATATCCTGCTTGAACGCATATTGCTCGAAGCCCGCCGCGTAGTGAACGCGGATGCAGGATCCATCTATGTCAAACGGGGCGAAGAGCTCATTATCACGTACGCGCAGAACGACACCAAGCAGAAAGAGCTGCCTCCCGGCGAAAAGCTCATCTACAACATCTTCACCGTCCCGATCAACGAGAAGACCATTTCAGGCTACTCTGCAGCAACGGGGAAGGCCGTCAACGTGGAGGATGTCTATGATCTTTCCGATGATGCGCCCTACGGATACAGCACCAGTTTTGACCGAATTTCCGGGTACCGTTCTCAGTCGATGCTTGCAATCCCGCTCAAATCGAATACCGGTGAAATACTTGGCGTTATCCAGATGATCAACGCGATGGACGAAAACAATTCCGTCGTTCCGTTCAGCAAGGACGACGAGATGGTGATTACCCACTTCGCAGCCAACGCCACCGTGGCGCTTCAGCGTGCGCAGATGACGCGCGCCATCCTGCTGCGCATGATCATGATGGCGGAATTGCGGGACCCAAAGGAGACCGGTCCGCACGTCAACCGCGTTGCCGGTTACTCGGTGGAGATCTACGAGCGCTGGGCGCACAAACAGCGCCTCGGGGAAACTGAAGTCCAGAAGACTCGCGACAATCTCCGTATGGCGGCGATGCTTCACGATGTCGGGAAAGTCGCCATTTCAGATATCATCCTGAAGAAACCCGGACGCTTCACCGACGATGAATACTCAATCATGAAGTCCCACACCTGGGTTGGCGCCTGTCTGTTTGTGAACAAGCAGTCGGAGTTTGACGAAATCGCCCAGCTTGTGGCGCTGAATCACCACGAGAACTGGGACGGAACCGGCTACCCCGGTCACATCGACATTGAAACCGGTTTGCCGACCCGTACGGACAAAGACGGCAAGCCTCTCGGCAAGAAGGGAGAGGAAATCCCGCTCTTCGGCCGTATCGTTTCCATTGCGGATGTGTACGACGCTCTCAGCTCACACCGCGTGTACAAGGAAGCGTGGACCGAAGAAAAAGTGCTCGAAGAGATGCGTCAGATGGCAGGGACCAAGTTCGATCCGGACCTGCTCGACGCATTCTTCGAAGCGCTGCCGTCTATCAGAACCATCGCACAGAAATACGCCGACGAGACGTAAGGGCACCCCGAAGTACCTGAACTGAGAAGCGCTCAGGCGTCCTTGTACGCGGCAACCAGCTGCTCTACGGCAGCCTTTCCGTCTCCAAAAAACATGAGCGTATTGTCGGCAGCAAACAGCGGATTCGGTATTCCTGCAAAACCGGGGCTCAGACTCCGCTTTATCACAACAACCGTGCGCGCCTTGTCCACATCGAGTATCGGCATGCCCGCTATGGGAGTGCCGGAGGCCTGACGCGCAACCGGATTCACGACATCGTTCGCTCCAATCACAATTACCATGTCGGTGTTCGCGAATGTGGGGTTGATCTGATCCATCTCCCGAAGTTGCTCGTACGGGATATTCTCTTCGGCAAGAAGCACATTCATGTGACCGGGCATTCGACCCGCTACCGGATGAATTCCGAACTCTACCTCAATTCCGTCACGTTCAAGCAGCTCGGTGAGCTGCCGCACGGCGGTCTGAGCACGCGCCACCGCCATGCCGTATCCGGGAACCACGACCACACGCCTGCATGTCTTGAGAATAAGGGCAATTTCCTCGGGTGAAGAAGACTTCACTTTCCCTGCATAGACATCCTCGACGCCGGCGTCGTCCTCTATGACGGAGCCGACACCGCCGAAGAGAACGTTTGCGAGCGAACGGTTCATAGCCCGGCACATGATTCGGGTCAGAATGATGCCTGACGCACCCACCAGCGATCCGGCTATAATGAGAACGGTGTTGTTGAGCACAAATCCTGTTGCCGCCGCGGCGATTCCTGAGTAGGAGTTCAGGAGAGCAACGACAATCGGCATGTCTGCCCCGCCTATGGCAATGACAAGAAGCACACCCAGCACCGAAGAAACCGCAACGAGCAGCCAGTACAGATCCGTCCTGGCCGGCTCAATTACAACCCAGACTGCAACCCCGATGGAAGCGATTCCGACAAGAAGTTTTATGATCTGTTCACCGCGATAGCGAAGCGGCTTCTCGGTCATGACACCCTGCAGTTTCGCGAACGCGATAAGGCTTCCCCAGAAGGTAACTGCTCCGATCAGACCGGAAGCGACCGTTGCCACCGTGAACTGCGGCCCTGGTAACGCTTTACCTTCGGTTGTCACCGTCTGAATGAGTACGGCTCCGGCCACAAGAACCGATGCGGCACCGCCGAGACCGTTGAACAGCCCGACGAGCTGCGGCATTGCGGTCATCTGGATTTTGAGCGCAAGCACAATTCCAATGAGTGTTCCCGCGACCAGGCCGATGATGATAACCGGAAAGCCGACAATGTGCCGATCCATGAGCGTCACAATGACTGCCAGAAACATTCCAAGCGCGCCGAGCAGGTTTCCGCGCGCCGCAGTCCTCGGATGACTCAATCCCTTCAGGCCGACGATAAAGAGAACGGCAGCAATCAGGTACACAACGAGTGTTACTGTCTGGTTCACTGCATTACCCCTTCTTCGACGATCGTCGGAACTTGTCGAGCATCCGGTGGGTCACCAGAAATCCGCCAACCACATTTATGGTTGCGAAGATGATGGCCGCGAGTCCGAGCAGAGTGGTAAGCTGCGTGTGCCGGGTGCCGGCGCTCAGGATTGCACCGATGAGAGTAATGCCGGAGATCGCATTCGACCCCGACATGAGCGGCGTGTGCAGAATCGGAGGAACCTTCGTAATGACTTCAAACCCAACGAAAACCGCAAGAACAAATATGGTAATGGCACTGATCAGGGTCATGAATATCTCCTAAAGCCCGAGCGTCCGTCGCATGGATTCATTCGGTACCTGGCCGTCATGCGTCACCAGGGTGGCGCTCACAATTTCATCCGTCAGGTCCGGAAGAAACTGCCCGTCTTTTGTCATCGAAAGCAGGAAGGTCGCTATGTTGCGGGCATAGAGTTGACTGGCGGTATGAGCCAGGGTGGAGACGAGATTCGCAGGACCGAGAATTTTCACGCCGTGATGCTCCACGGTCTGCCCGCTCCTGGTGAGCTCGCAGTTACCGCCGCGCTCGGCGGCCAGATCGACAATCACCGAACCCGGCGTCATCCGCTCCACCATCTCGGCGGTAATGAGAACCGGAGCCTTTCGCCCCGGAACCGATGCGGTAGTTATTACCACATCCGATTCGGCGAGTATTCCGCCCATGAGCTCCTGTTGCCGCGTGTAGAACTCTTCTCCCATCTCCCGCGCGTATCCTCCCGCCCCTCCCGCGTCACTCGTGTCCAGCTCCATCTCGATGAATCGCGCTCCAAGGCTTGCAACCTGCTCTTTCACCTCCGAACGCACATCGTAGGCGCTCACAACGCCGCCAAGCCGTCGCGCCGTGGCTATTGCCTGCAGGCCCGCGACCCCTGCACCCACAATGAAAATACGTGCCGGAACCACGGTTCCGGCGGCGGTCATCATCATTGGGAGCATCCGTGGAAGCGCGTCTGCTCCGACAAGCACCGCCTTGTAGCCTGAAAGGTTTGCCATCGAGGAAAGCGCATCCATGCTCTGCGCACGCGTTATCCGCGGCATGAGCTCCATTGAGAACGACGTGATCCGCCCGTCCTTCATGACACGGAATGAACTGTCCGGCGCATATGGCTCAAGAAAGCCAATGACCGCCTGCCCCGCGCGCATGCGCGACTCCCGGATTGAGCCGCGGGCCGCCGATTCCGCCGAACCGGCTGCGGCAGCCGCTCTGACGCAAAGCAATACGTCGGCCTCGCTCAGCACTGCATCTTCTGTCTGGAGAACTCGAACACCACGTTCTTCATATGCGGAGTCCGGGTAGCCGGCCGGGTCTCCGGCACCGCGCTCCATGATCAGGGCACACCCCGCCTTCGTCAGGGCGGGTACCTGGGCAGGCACCATAGCCACCCTTCGCTCGCCCGCGGCAATCTCCCGAAAAAATCCAACTGTCATCCGTTCCTCCACGATTCAGGATGTCTGTTCACATCCTTCTGTACGAGCGCCGCAGCGATGCCACCCGAGAGAATAGCAAGCGGCATGCCGCCTCCGGGATGAACGCTCCCGCCGCAGAGATAGAGCCCCGGATAACGACGGGATCGGTTCGGGTGACGGAGAAACGCCGCGAGCGTGCTGTTCGAGCTTATTCCGTACAGACTTCCCCGGTACGACCCGGTACGTTCAGCAATCTGACCGGGATGCATCGTCTGCTCGAAAACGATCTCCCGGTCGATCCGACGGCCCAGCGCCGAACAGAGCGTATTAAGAACTCGCGGACGCAGCCTCGCCACCTCGTCGTCCCAGTCCTGACCGGAATCGTAGGGCGTATTGATCAGCACGAACCAGTTCTCGCCGCCTGTCGGCGCGTCAGCCGGGTTCACCTTCGACGTAATGTTCACATAGACCGTCGGATCCTCCGGCACTGTGACCGCACGAAAGATCTGATCGAACTCGTTCCGGTAGTCCGATGAGAAAAAGATATTGTTTACCGACAGTTCCGGAAAGGCCGAACGCATACCCCAGTAGAAGACAATCCCGGAAGAGGAGGATTCGAGCCGTTCATACCGTTTCAGAAGCGGAGCTTCCGCGTCAACGAGCAGATTACGATAGGTCAGGGTCACATCGACATTGGAGATGACGATACCGTACGGCCGGAACTCTCCGCCAATGCGGATTCCCCGTATCGTCCGCGTTCGGCGCATGCCGCTTTTTCCGCCCGGCGTGCCATATTCTATCCTTTCAACGTCGGCTCCGAAGTGAAACCGGACACCGAGCTCGCGGGCAAGGCGCTCGAGGGCGAGCGGAATTGATCGTATGCCGTCGGCCATCGCATATCCGCCAAGACCGTATTCAACGTGAGGAATGATGTTGAGCGTTGCTGGCGTCAGGTACGGGCTCGATCCATTGTAGGTGGCGTATCGGTCAAAGAGCTGTCGTATCTTCGGACTTTGAAAGAACGAGCGGTTGGCTGCATCCATGGTCCGCAGCGGATCTATTCGGAAAATTCGACTCAGTGACTTCCAGAAGAGCGCCGAGCCATAGGTGGACGAATCATGCAGGCTGTGCCTGAGAAAGAGGTCCCCGGCAACTTCGTAGATCCGTTTGCTGTAGGCGAGATACCGGGCAAGGTGCGCCGCAGGCTCCCCGGTCTTCGACTGGATCTCCCTGCCGAAACGGTCCGGTTCGAAGAATGCGTCGAGCGTTGTGGAATCCGGGTAGAAGTACCTGCAGATGACCGGAAGCGGAACAAAGGAGAGATACTCTTCGGCCCGCCTGCCGACGGAAGAGAAGAGATCGTCAAAGACGTCCTTCATGGTAACCAGGGACGGCCCGGTGTCGAATCGGAAACCCGATTCGGTCAGAGTGCCGGCCTTTCCGCCCACACTATCCGAGCGTTCGTACAAATCAACCGCGAAACCTGTCGCAGCGAGCCTGATTGCGGCGGAGAGTCCGCCGAGTCCTGCTCCGATGACGGCGACGTTCGGAAGATGCGCCTCACCGTTCATTGCGCGCACCGGAAACACGAGTCGAAGTGAGACGTTGTGAACATGGCGACACGGTAGCCTCCGCCTGCAGGAAAGTCAAACTGGAACGGTCGGAATACGACTCCCGTCAAAGCGGGAACGCAACAGAATGTGGACAAGGAAGTTGCCTGAGATGAGAGAAAAGCTGTAGAAGAAATCCTCGAGAGGGATGGTATAGACGCGCACTCCCCAGATGTGTCCGGATGAATACAGGACAACAGGTACCGCCGTCAGTACGCCGTTTGCCGCAAGAAACGGCACGTAGCAAATTCCGGCAGCCACCCAGAACCAGCTTGACATGAGTACATGCGGCGCAACAGCCGCTGCAACGAGGAAAAAAACACCGCAGACGACAAGAGCGGTCAGGGTGTATGGCTGGGAATAGAAAACGAGCCCGGCGGCAACGAAGGCCATCCCAAGTATGGCAGCAAGCCAGGACGGCATGAAAACGCCCCGTTCAGGCACGTATGCCCTGACAACCTCGTATACGAACAGACACGCGTACGGCACCGTAACGAAGAAGAGTATTTCCTCGAGCGGCAGACCCCAGATACGAAGTCGACCGGTATGCTCGACGCTGAAGTGCCAGTCGCCTCTTCTGGTGGCAAATACGTCCCAGACAACGAAAACCGCACCGACAACGAGAATCGCACTGAAGACTGAAGGCCACCTCTTGTAGAAGGCGACCTTTCGGTCGAACGACAGGACCAGGGGAAAAAACAGCACCGCCAGATCGAGTACCAGATAAAGACTCATGTCACCTCGCAGATCAGGGACCTTCGTGTCCCGCTATCACTTCCCGGTAGAAGTAGTAGCTGTCTTTCGGGATTCGACGCTGATCAGCGAAATCGCAGTAGACAATGCCGAACCGTCGGTCGTATCCAAACGACCACTCGAAGTTGTCAATAAACGACCAGAGAAAGTAGCCGTTCAGATTCACTCCGCTGCGAATCGCCTCGGAGCACGCCTGAAAATGGTCGGCAAGGTAGTCCACGCGAACAGCGTCATGACAGCGGGTTCCGGATTCATCCAGCCGGTCGTCCAGGGCACACCCGTTTTCGGTTACGTAGAGCTCCGGCGCACCGTAGTGCGTGTGCACATACACCAGCTGGCGGTACAGACCCCACGGAGTAACCGGCCACCCCATCTGCGTCTCCGCCTGGTAGTGCGGAACGCTGCGGAAATGTTCGGGGTGGTCTTCGTCCCACGCAATTACCTGTTCGGAGTAGAAGTTCAGGCCAAGGAAATCGATCTTTCCGGAAATCAGGTCCATGTCGCCGTCTTCAATGGGCATCCGTATATCCGGATACGCTCCGATGTGGCGTGCCGGATATCCCTTTCCATAGAGCGGGTCGAGGAACATACCAACAGACTGGTCCGCGGCGCGCGACGCTGCTTCGACATCTTTCGGATCGCCGGTTGCAGGACGCGGTGTGGAAAGATTGAGGGTCGTACCGATCTTTCCTGTATACCCGCCTTCCCGGAAGGCATTCAGCGCAAGTCCATGGGCAAGGTTCAGATGATGGATCGCTTCATACGCCTTCTTCCGATCACGAATTCCCGGTGCATGGACTCCGGCAAGATACCCAAGGATCGAGGCGCAGAAAGGTTCATTCATCGTAATCCACATGTTTACCCGATCCCCGAGAGCTTCGAAACAAGTTCGGGAATAGTCCAGGTACCGGTAGGCGGTCTCGCGATTCGGCCAGCCACCATCCTGCTGGAGAGGTTCGGGAAGATCCCAGTGATACAGGGTAACTGCGGGCTCTATGCCTGCGGCCAGAAGTGCGTCGATGAGTCTGTTGTAGTAGTCGAATCCCCTGGGATTCGGGCTGCCGGATCCTGTGGGAAATATGCGCGGCCAGGCAAGAGAGAAACGGTAGCTCCGGATTCCGAGGTCGCGCATTAACCGGACATCTTCTTCATACCGATGATACTGATCCGCGGCCACCTCACCCGTGTGCCCATGCATCACCTTTCCGGGCGTCCGGGAGAAGGTGTCCCAGATGCTCGTGCCACGCCCGTCTTCGTCTACAGCCCCTTCGACTTGATAGCTGGCCGTTGCGGTGCCGAACACGAACGTGTCAGGAAACTTGATGGTGCGCATGGATATCTCCTCGGAACTCCGACTGTACCGGACACTCCCCCGTTTTGCAAGCTCACCGGGTGGCACTATTCGCACGTGCAGCTTCAATGATCTGTCTCATTACGGCCCGGTGAGGCGCGGTCCCGATGTGCGCTTCCGCCTCGGCGACAGTGAGTTTTTTTCCGGCTGCATCCGAGAACAGACCCAGTTTCTCCTTGAGGGCAAGAATCCGGGCAACGGACTCATCCAGCCGCTGCATTGAAATCCGATCCGAATGAACCGCGTCAATGAGGGCGTTGAAGACTGCGGAAGCATCCGGCGGAAGCAACAGGATATCGCATCCGGCGCGTACCGCCTCGACCGCAGCCTTTTCCGGGGTGGTAAAATCGAGAAGCGCCGCCATGTTCATTGCATCGGTCATGACAACGCCGTCAAACCCGAGATCGCGCCGCAGCAGGCCATCCACCATGATAGGAGAGAGCGACGCAGGAACGTTCGTGCCGGTTATCTCGGGGAAAGCAATGTGAGCCGTGAGCACGCCGTCCGCCCCGGCGGCAATTCCACTGCGAAAGGGCAACAGCTCTACCGATTTCAGACGGGCAAGGTTGTTTCGGTCTACTGCGGTCCCGTGGTGGGTATCACTCGCGGTATCGCCATGGCCGGGAAAATGCTTGAGAACCGCGGCCACGCCGGTACTCTGGATGCCTTCCACCATGCGGGCAACCATTGCCGCAACCCGCCTGGCGTCGGTGCCGAACGAACGAGTGCCAATGAGGGTATTCTTCGGGTTTGTCAGTACGTCTGCGAGCGGAGCCAGGTCCATGTTGAATCCGAGAGCGGCAAGTTCGGTTCCGATAACGGTGCCGGCTCGAAAAGCGAGCTCCGGATTGCCGGTCTCACCGATTGTCCAGGGACTCGGAATGGGAGTTGCCGGGATTTTACCGCTGGAAGTCAGCCTGCTCACCGCTCCGCCTTCCTCGTCGGTAGATACAAGAAGGGGGACGGGAGAGATGGCCTGGAGTCCATGAATGAGGGTGAGTGTCTGCGAAACAGTTTCGATATTACCGCCGAACATGATGACACCACCGGGCTGGACCCGTTCGAAGAACGTGCGGTACGCGTGCGTGAGAGCTCTCAATTCGTGGTTTGAACGCTGGTCTGCCACGGCTATCATGAGCAGTTGACCGACCTTCTGCTCAAGGGTCATTCCAGCAATCAGTGTCTGCGTCCTGTCCGTCCGGGGTTTGGTTGCAGTCCGGGAAGGGACGGTCGAAACGACGGCAGGACCTTTTTTCGCCGGAGCGGAAGAGGGAATCTCCGCCTTCGGAGGTGGGAATTCAGACGGCGCTGCGGAAACCTTCTCCGTCGCCGCGCCGACTCGGGGCGCACGAGATGCGGTTGCGCAGGAAGCGAGCGAAAGGATGGCCAGGCCGATGGCGAAAAGTCGGGTGTACGTATCTGTCATCTTTGGATATCCGGGCAACTTCCCGGAATTATACCACAGAGATCAGCGCGTTGCGAACATCTGTCAGACTTGAGGCAGAAGAACATCGTAGTGATTTGAGAATTTTCTTGTACACAAAAGCATACACAAATCGTTCCGATTCAGTTTGCTTCTTCGGGGGAACTGCTAAGTGACGGTTTTGCAGGAACTTAGAAAAAATACAGAAATCCCCTTGGTTGGCACTGTTATTGCATCTAATATAGCTGACGGTCCGTGTGGCGGGCGAAGAAGTGTAACCGGCGGTGAGTCGTTGGCCACGCTCCCCGCCTTTCCCATACAGATATTATACTCAGGAACAGGGCAAAATGCAAAAGACTCTAGCAGCAATAAGCGTTACGGACAGGCAGCAGCGATTAGTTCAAGTACAGCCCGCGGTGGGTTATGGGTCACCCGCCGATTTCCAATATACCGATAGCCCGTCTCGCATCTCTGCCGAGCTTCGAACGGAAATGGTTCGCAAATCAATACATCTTCTTGTAGCACTGGTGCCAAGCCTTGCCATGGTGGCGGGAGTGGGTGCCACTCTTGCAATTCTCGGCATCGGGACACTTGTCTACGCCTACGCCGAACTCCTCAGGTTGAACGGCAGACCGGTCACGGTCATCTCCTACGTAACCGCTCTCGCCTCCCGGGACCGGGATCGTGGTGGATTTGTCATGGGACCGGTTACGCTGGGCGTCGGAGCAATGCTTGCACTCCTGCTCTATCCGGGTCCGGCGGCAACGCTCGCCATCTATGCCCTTGCCTTCGGCGACGGACTCTCGAGTCTGGTGGGAAAGACCTTCGGACATGTTCGCATTCCGTTCACCGGAGGGAAGACCGTAATCGGAAGCGCCACGTGTTTCGTCTCGGTCTACCTGATCAGCCTCGCAATTCTCGGCTCACCAGTACGGGCCACCGCAATCGCCCTCGGCGCAACGCTGCTCGAGATGGTGCCGGTCCGGGACCTCGACAATCTTCTGCTTCCCATAGGTGTCGGGCTCATTGCCAACACCGTCATGTTCCTCTGATCGTTCCAGTCACATCCAGAGATAGAGCCGGTAATTCCTGATTCCATACAACGCAATACCTCCAACCAGGGCGAGTGATCCGGCAAGGATCGCGACCGGGTTGGAGAAATAGAAAAGTACCCCTCTGCCCAGAGCAGTAAGCGCAACCGCAAACGCAATTACGGCGTGATCCGGTACTCCTCGGGTGACAATCGTGGTGGAGTAGCTCAGAATTGTGAGAACGCCAATCAGGAGAAGAATCGTCTGAATTGTCGATTCGTTGCCAACGTGATACAGAAGGTTCGTGTACAGGGAAAGCGAATCTATGGGCACAACGTAGGCAACTGCAAACGCCACGAGTCCGGAAAGACCCAGCACCGTTGCGTACTTCTGATACTGGACGCCTGCCGCATAGAGACTCGAGGCAAGGAGACAGAAGGTACCGAGAAACTGGCCAAAGTACACAAACCGCGTTACGACCATTCCATACAACGACGGCAGGTTCAGATACAGAAAATAGAGTTGAATGGACTTGATGCCGTCAAAACTCAGCGAAAGAACAAAGACGGTAAAGAAGAACACCTCAGGCGCCGTTGTCTTCAGAAAGTACCTGCGGAACAGATAGGCGCCGATAGATGCGGTGAACACGAGGACGCCAATGCCGACAAAGTTCCATCCAAGTGCTATGTTCGGGGATTTCCAGTGAAAGAACAGCCATCGCTGCGTACCAAGCAGGATAGCACCGGATGGATGGTATCCGTGAGCGGTAACGACCCAGATCACGTAACCGCACAGGCCGAGTATAGCCACCGAGAGCCCGATGCCTATCAAGAGTATGGTGTTCCGGGTGGCAAGGGTCATGTGAGTAATATATCAATTTGGAATGAGAAAAAACTACAGTAAGTTCGGAACTGATCGATATTGAAAGGGGAGGCAAGGGAAGATGAAGCGATTACTCCTCAGTTGTATTATCCTCATGACTTCAGTCGCAGGAGCCTGGGCAGGAGACGTCGCCTCATTTGTCAATCTTGGCTTTTCCCCGGACTCCCGGGTGTTCATGTTCGGACAGTACGGCCTCGACGTGGACGGTGCGAAGCCTTTTGCCGAACTGTACGTTGTGAACGTGCCCTCCAATACGTTCGAACCCGACGGGGTAAAGAAGCGTACCTTCGACGTTCAGCTCTATCCCGGCCAGGATGGGAGCGGAGCGCTGTACACAATGCTCGAAGACAACGTGGGTCTTATCCGGAAATACCACATAGACCATCTGATACCCGGGCGCATCGTTTATCTTCTCGTCGACGGCCAGCAGCCAAAATCTCACATCGAGTTTCGCGACTTCAACACCGGCAACAGCTATGCCGTAGATCTGATCCAGCGCGCGCAAACAGTCGGGAAGCCGGTTGGAGCATCCTATCACATCATCCTGACCGCTCGCCTCAAAGACGGTACATCCCGGACACTGACCGTCGGGCTTCCCGGTTATGTCCGAGAGGGAGTCACCTCGTACCGGATTCGACAGATCATACTTTCGCCGGACGGAAAGTCTCTCATATTTATCGTGGACAAAGAGTATAAATCCGACACCGGCAAGACAATCCGCTACATGGTCGAAACTGCAACGATAAAGTAGCTGCCAGACGCGGCGGCGAACGCGTTCCGACATTCAACCATCCTTGACACGGCAATACCCTGCCTCTACAATGCCCCAAATCTCGGAATACGGACGTCTACCCATGGCTGAACAGATCACTCCCCGCGCAGAGAATTACTCTGACTGGTACATCGATGTTGTCCTTCGGGCACGGCTTGCCGATTACAGTCCCGTGAAAGGCTGTATGGTCATTCGACCCCAGGGCTATGCCCTGTGGGAGAAGATGCAGGCGGCCCTGGATTCCATGTTCAAGGAAACCGGTCACCAGAACGCATATTTCCCGCTGCTCATCCCGGAAAGTTTCATGAAACGTGAAGCCGAACATGTCGAGGGTTTTGCCCCGGAACTTGCGGTCGTTACCCACGGGGGCGGCGAAGAACTGGAAGAACCGCTGGTCATACGGCCCACTTCAGAGACCATTATCTGGAGCATGTACAAGAAATGGATCCAGTCCTACCGGGATCTTCCGCTGCTCATCAACCAGTGGGCAAATGTCCTGCGTTGGGAAAAACGGACGCGGCTCTTTCTGCGGACAACGGAGTTTCTCTGGCAGGAAGGTCACACCGCGCACGCTTCGGAAGAAGAGGCACGTGAAGAGACGCTTCGTATGCTCGAAGTCTACAAGACCTTCGCGGAAGAGTACATGGCGCTCCCCGTCTACACCGGAGTAAAGACCGAGTCCGAGAAGTTTGCCGGAGCAGTCAACACCTATGCGATAGAGGCAATGATGCAGGACAAGAAAGCGCTTCAGTCCGGCACTTCGCATTTTCTCGGTCAGAACTTCGCCCGGGCGTTCGACGTAACCTACCAGACAAAGGAAGGCGTTCTTGACCACGTGTGGGCCACTTCCTGGGGAGTTTCCACCCGGCTCATCGGAGCGCTCGTCATGGCACATTCGGACGACTCCGGTCTCGTCATCCCGCCGAAACTGGCGCCGGTACAGGCAGTCATTGTGCCCATCTTCAAGAACAAGAACAGAACTGAGGTCATTGAGTACGCATCCCGTCTCCACGCCGAGCTCAAGACGAAGCTTTCCGTAAAGCTGGATGATGATGACAACAACTCCCCGGGCTGGAAGTTCGCCGAATACGAGATGCTCGGGATACCCGTCCGGATTGAAATTGGTCCTCGTGACATGGAATCCGGCACTGCAATGCTTGTGCGACGGGACACCCGCACGAAGGAGTCGGTGGAAATCGGCAGGGTCGGAGAGCGTGTTACGGAACTGCTCGAACAGATGCAGACCGACCTCTTCGAGAAGGCCCGTGCGTTTCGGGATGAGAATACCTTCGACATCGCCGACTATGCAGAGTTCAAAGCAATGTTCGAAGGTGAAAGTGCCGGCGGTTTTACCCGGTCGCCATGGTGCGGAAGCCCGGAATGCGAAACGCAGGTCAAAGAGGACACACGGGCGACCATTCGCGTGCTCCCGTTCGGAAACGAGGAACAGGTCGGAGGCAAGAAGTGCATGGTGTGCGGTTCAGAAGCGCACCACATTGCGCTCTTTGCCAAGGCGTATTGAATCGCCGTCGGGAAGTGCTATACTCAAGAGCATGAGATTCGCGCACCCGAACGCTCGGTTTCTGGTCTTCATACTCGCGGTATCTTCGTTTGCGGCGTTCTTCGTTCCCCGTACATACGCATTGAACGTTGGCGACATAGACGCGCGGCTCGGACTGTTCTGGATCGGCAATGGGTACACCGTAGACGCCAGCGGCAATCCGGTTCAAAAGAGTGATGTGAGCCCACTTGCCGGCGGCGCGGGCATAGATCTCGGCTTTCACCTCTCGCCCTCGCTGACGCTTCGGCCGGCAATAGACCTGTTCGGCATCGAATACGCAATGACTACAAGCGGCAAGGTGGTCCCAACTCAGATTGAAAGCGCAGATGCGCTCCTCATGCTGAACGTCCTCATCTCGGCCCCGCTCACCATGACCTTTCCTATTGCGGATAAGCTGCAGCTCTCTGCCGGAGTTTCACCCAGTGTGCTTCTCCGTATACCGACAATCGGGTACGGAAGTCCAGACAGGGCTGCGATAACCGCTTACATGTATCAGTCGGCACGATTTTTCTATCCCGAAGCACAGATTGGTCTGAACTACCTGTTTACCCCGCGCGTTCAGTTCGGACTGATGCTTCGCACCCTTTTTCCCATCTTTCATTTCTGGGACGGCGAACAGGTTCCGTTCTGGGACCAGATGATTGCATCGGGAACGTTCTTCCTGCGCTTTATCCTGTAGCGGCAATTCACTCCTACCTGCCGGACCCGGCATATTCAGCCCGCGTCTTCCGCGTCCCGGCCAGGAGAAATCCAATAGTTCCTGAGACCACAACATCCAGAAGTGCACCAATGCTTACCAGAATGGGCCCTGCAGCCTGCAGGATGAGATATCCGTCCTCGAGCCCGCGCCCGTAGAACCGGGAAAGGAGGGAAAGCGACACCATTACGCCCATTCCGGGCACCGATCCGAGCAGAAATGATGTGAGAAACGTGAACAGAATGACCCACAGGAACTGCGCGAGTGAAAGTTCAAGACTCGAATAGGACCGGAGCACGAGTATGAAGGCAATGGCGGTAACCATGGCGGTTCCGCTGCGACAGAACACTGCGTTTATTGGGAATATCACCGATCCCGCTTTCCTCGGTATGCCGAGTTCCTCGCCACCGATTCGTGTAAGCACTCCGAGCGAGAAGTAGCTATCGCGGGAGAACAGCGCGGCAAGTGCGGGAGCAAGCATGACATAGAGGAACTCCAGCGGATTCGTCTTTGCTCCGAAGAAATAGATGACGAGAGGAACGATGACAAGAACAACAACCGCGGCTATGAAGATTACGGTAATAAATAGCTGCCGAAACATCTCGAGATCACCAAGCTGCCTGAGCTCGAGCAGCGAATACGCCGCGAAAGCAACGAAGCCAATGCCAATCAGATCGACAATGACGCGGTTTATCCGGTAGAAGATGCGCGACAAAGAATCGAATAGATCGGTGACCGGAGAGGTGTAGAGCCCGGCGGAATTGAGTGTCAGACCGATAATGAGGGCAAGTACGAGCACCGGCAGCAGGTACGTGGGGGACCCGAGCGCCTGCATGGCGTTTCCCGGAAAAGCCTCCAGAAGCAGCGCCCGAACCGTGGGAAGCTGCTGTTGAGTCGCCTGCTGAACAACAATCGGCACACGCTCGGGCGACAGTATGATTACCGTGAGCGCCCCGAGAAATGCAAGGCCCGCGGTAGCAATAACGATAGAGAGAACCGTCCGCCCGACCACCGGCAGAACCGCACGTTCCTCTTTCAACTCTCGCACTCCGGAGGCAAGACTGAAAAATACCATTGCGGAAACCGCATAGGTACCTATGTTCAGAACAACTTTTGCAATGTAGCGCAACAAGTCGAGAGTATCACCACCATACAGCGGCAGATACAATCCCAGAAGGATACCCAGGATACCACCGGCAAGAAACCGCATCCAGATTTTCATGGGTGAACATTAAACCATCTAGCGGACGAATGAGAAGAGCCCGGATTTCCCGGTATACCTGAGCCATTTCCCGCGGGACCGCTCCGGCTTCTCCTGCGCTGCGGTCATGACGAATTGCGAAAACTCGCGAGGCTGATCACTCGCGGACTCGAATCCGCGCAGGAAAATCGGTTCGTTCTGGTAGGCCGCAAAAAGCTCGTCGCCGATCGACCGAAAAGCCGCTGCGGAAGACGCCTCCAGCGGCGAACCAAGGGACTCGGAGGGACGTTGAAATACCAGAGAGAGCGTACCACGTCGTTGCCGCATGAAATGCGCCAGTACCTCCTTCATGATAAACAGGTATCCTTTCACATCCGCATCGATTTTTGCCTCCATCTCTGCGGCGGTGAGCTCGTGAAACGGCCGAAACTTGTCTTCGGATGAATAGACAATGATCGCCTCATCCAGAGTACCAAGGACATTGACTGCTCGCAGAAGCACGGAGCGCGCCGACAGCGGGGAACGTCGATTCCACGGCGTAGAGCCGGCTGCATCTTCCGGCACATCGAGCGAGGAGGGTCTATCCAGGTTCGAATCGAATGTTGTGAGCAGCCGCACCTTCAGATTCAGTCCTTCCTGAACGAGCGCGTCGATCAGGGCACTGTTTCTTCCGGCGATCAGGAGTTGTCGCGCCATGGCAGGTATAGTAGCGGCATCAATCATCACTGGTCAAGCAAATGGTCCACCCGAAAGCCGGACTCGGCCTCCATCTCGCTCCACTGCACAGCAATCCCTGCAATCCGTTTCATTTCGGGCGACTGCTCGGCGGCTGCTTGTGCCGGGGCCTCCGATTGCGCAAGAACACGGATCATCCCGACCATGGCGAGCGCCCAGCTCAGGATCTCGAAGGACTCCTTCTGAAACCAGATGGCACCTTCGAAGGTGTTGAACCCGAGAAATCTGGTAACCTCGGCGTCTTCGCACAGATCCCGGAGAATATGCCGGGCAGCGTCGCGGACATTGCCGGATGCTGGCGAATCTCCTTCCACCGAATCGAACCAGGACTCGTGCCTGAGCAGAATGCGCAGCAGCGATTCATAACGCGGCGAGTTGAGTGCCTGACGATAGTTTTCTGCCATTACCGGGGTAACCGCTGCCGATATCCGCGATGGTATTTCCCAGTCATCCAGCATGGATGCGGAATCCACACAGAGATAGGCAAGCGGTGAGAGCAGTATCCAGCCGACAATTGCGGCAAGCAGTTGAGAGTTTTCCGGGAGCCCGTCGGCAAGAAGTGTCGCTGATGACGCAGTACAGGACCGCGCATAGGAAAGAGCATCCTCCGTTCGCCCACCAAGGTCTCCGAACTCGACGGCACTCAGGAGGAAATTTTCGTACTTTTTGAAGAAGGGCTCAATTCGCTTCGGATCGAGGCCGTGTTCAAGAGAGCTGAAGATCGACTCGATGCAGTCGCGCGCAAGCGCGGGTGCAAGCGGCGCGTACAGCGGTCGGTAGTGAATGTCCCTCAACGCGGCGTCTATATCGGGAACGCCATTTCCGGCAGCCTGCCGTTCCAGGGCACCGTAGAGCCCGGCTTCGGTGTCTTTCTCTTCACGAATCCCGGTAAAGACCTGGCACTGATATCCGGCAAGTCCCACATGAAGCCCCTTTTCGGCCAGCTCCGCGCTGTTCCGAATGAACCAGAGCCCCGTTCTATTTTCGAACAGGAGACAATAGTGGCTGGCATCTCGATGGAGGCCGAGGGTTTCGGACAGATCCTTCTGCACAAGCACTCGCTCTCCTGCTTCGTCTTTCTGTGCAAAAGCGGCACAGACGCGAATCCAGCCCCACGCTCTCTCATAGGCGTTGTTGTACAGAATGAGCGCGGACTCGTGACCGTGCCGGTTGGTGTAGGCAAAGACATTCTCGTTCACCGTTCCGTCGTTCGCATAAAGATCAAACAGCGAGAAGTTCTCCACTTCGGCAAACAGATAGCGCTTCTTGATGAGGGGAAAGATTTCACGTTCATGACGCGTCACAACCACGCTGTCGGGTTCCTCGGCCAGGTAGGAACGGCGATATTCCATCCCGTATTTCTCGGCGAACCCCTCAATCTGACCATGGCCGAACATGGGAAGTCCCGGCATTGTTACGAGCATGGTGCAGATACCGAAGTACTTATCCTCGCGACCGAACTGTGCAACGGCCGTCTCTTCGTCGGGATTGTTCATGAAGTTCACAAATCGTTTGAGGATGTTGCGGTCGAACTCCAGGGTGTTCTTGATCGTCTCCCGATATTTGGCGTTTTCCTGATTCTTCAACATGTTCATGAACGCGCTGTTGTACACCCGGTGCATTCCGAGTGTCCGCACGAAATAGCCTTCCATCATCCAGAACGCCTCGGCGAGAAGAAGGGTGTCGGGGAGCTCGTTGCCTACCCGGTCGACGACCTCCCGCCAGAACTCATTCGGCATTGCGCGGTTGAACTCATCTGCGGTAAGTCCGTGATCGGCACGGGAAGGGATATCTCCGCCGGTCCCGGGTTCAGGAAACCAGAGCCGATGATAGTGTCGCCGGGCAAGCGTCATTGCCGCATCGAAACGAATGATGGGAAAGACCCGTGCAACATGCAGAATCGTGTCAATGACCGCATCCCGGGTTTCAGGATTCAGGAAGTCCAGCTGTGCGGTGTCGTTCCACGGCATGTGCGTTCCGTCGTTGCCGTGGTAGATATAACGTATCTCCCCGGATCGATTGTCCACCCGCTTGAATACGACCGCTGCGTCGGTCCGGTCGAAGTAATGGTCTTCGAGGTAAACACCGATATCCGGGCCCCGTGAAAGATTCTCACCGCTGAAGGTATAGCCGGGAAAGGGCGGTTCTGAGACCTGAATGAACCGCTCGGGGTGCTGGTCAATCCAGGTGCTGTCAATTCCGGTATGGTTGGGTACCATGTCGCTTGCAAGTCGGATACCACGCGCCGCACAACGGGTCTTCAGAGTCTCGAGCGCATCCCATCCGCCGAGCTCGGCGGCAATCTCGTAGCCAAGGAGCGAATATGCGGAACCTTCGGCCTCGCCGTTTCCCATCTTTCGCTTGATGCGCCGGGATGCGGGGCTTCGCTCCCAGATACCGATGAGCCATAGAGCCGTAAAGCCCCAGGACGCAAGCCGATCGAGATCTCGATCCGGAATCTGGTCGAGCGTCCGTATTTCCCTGCCGTGCTCTCGAGAGAGCTGATAGAGCCAGACCAGGATGTTCTTGGCTATCATTACAACCCGCGGCATCCATTCACGATCCTGGCTGAACCGCTCGAGTTCGGCCTCCTGTCCTCCGAACTGATAGACCTTTGTTTCCCCGGGACCCGGTCCGGCAAAGAATCCCTTCTGGTCCTCTTTGAACAGATCGAGTCCCCGCAGAACCTTCAATACCAGGTCCCCAAGGTAAGTTCCCCAGTTCTGCCGAATATATCGCAACTGTCCTTCGAGAGAATCAGGCTCGTGGCGGGCGGGCTCCAGCAATAGATCCAGAAGCGGAGCCGTATCTGCGGCGGATAATGAAGCGACCATGCGTTCCATTTCAGCCATGACCCGGTCATAACCGGGAAGACTGCTGGTGGAATCCACGGAAAGCAGCTCCTCGAATCCGAGAAAGGCCGGATTCTGGTTTTCTATCCAGAGCAGAAACAGCTCCTCCAGTGCAAGCACGCGGCCGGATTCGCCGGATTCGACCGAATCGAGATACGCGTCCGTCGTCAGCAGTTCTCTGTACACATCCGCCGGCGGAAACTCATCGGTAAAGCCATGCAGCACTGCATCGACCTCTTTCCTGCCGACAGTGGCGTACAGCTCGTCGAGCAGGTGTTCGAACAGTCCGGTTTCATGGTCTTCCCTGTAGCGCAGCAGAAGATGATGAAAGAGCTGGTCCATGAGCCCGAGCGCATTGACCGATGACACGTGGACAACGCGCTCGGGATTGACGGTGACATCTCGATGCCGGTTCATTGCGTGCACGAGATCACGAATGGATTGTATCCGGGATGAAATCTGATTGCCGGTAGAACTGAACAGCGCGTCATTGAACCCGTAGGTTTCCCGTGCTGCGCGGGAAAGATTGAATTCCCGCGGCCGCTGAGTTCGCTTCCTGCGACCGCCTGAGTCCTTCCTGCTGTTGCTGTTCATTTGTTCTGGTTCTCCTTCCATGACACACTCCTTTCCCGGCGCCGGAAAACAGTCTCCCGTACGAAATTGCACCATTCGCCGAACTGCTCCAGCTCTTCGAGCCGGACAGGAATACGATAGGTCCAGTTTACGTCGTTGTAGGTTCCGGGCACATTTACCCGTTCGTCTTCAGCTTTCGGCACCCGAAGATTCTCGCTTGCGGCCAGGAGGTCCTGAATCTGGAATATGCAGATTGCCGAACCGGCATCCAGCACGGCACGGGTAACAACGCGGGCGGTCGCCACATCATACGTGTCAGGGCAGGCGCCCTTCAGGCCAATGGACTTCCAGAACAGTTTCCGGCTTGGGTCGGCCTTCCACCACTCTCGCATGGTCGCTGTGTCGTGGACCGAAAGTGCGCAGACAGTGAGAAAGGGGTAGTCCATGGGTTTTGTATAGGGCTGCCCCTCTTCGCTCCACCTGCGTGCCCAGCGCGGAATCCTGAGCCCGAGAATGCCAAGGTCTTCCAGTACCCGTGGCACGCTCTCCGGAATTACTCCGAGATCTTCGGCACAGGTAAGCATGGGTACCGTGGTATTCATGAATGAGAGCAACCGACGTCCCTGCTGTTCCCATATGACCTCAGAACGGGTTCCATTCTCGGCCACAATGGACTCGAATTGTTCCTTCTCCTCGTCGAACAGACCATCGTACCTGCTGCACTCCCTGAACTTCCACGAGGGGGCGAATGTGTCTGGGCCAGTCCTTAAGAGCGCCCGATCACGAAAGATGCTGAGCAACTCATCCCGCACCTCCGGACTGACCGGAAGCTCGGTAATGTCGCGTTCGCCCTGAATGGCGCTGGAGAAGAGAAACAGATCCTCGCTGCCGATGCGGAGGAAACATCGGTCCATCAGTTCCGTATGCCCCTCGAGCAGCCGATCGACAGTCTCGCGCTCAATGTGTGGCTCAGAAAGCCAGCGTATCCGACCTGCGGTAAATCCTGCATTGAGAAGCTGCTCGGAGGTGATCTCCGCTGCGGGATAGAAATACCCCATGGTGCCACTTTCCTGTCGTGACGGGATTGCCCAGATGCGGAAAAAGCCGAGGACGTGGTCTATGCGATAGGCGTGGTAGAACTTGTCGGCCTGGCGCAGCCGATTCTTCCACCACGAATAGTCATCGGATGCGAGCGCATCCCAGTTGTACACCGGAAAGCCCCAGTTCTGACCAAGTTCCGAAAACATGTCCGGCGGAGCGCCGGCGCGCAGAGACAGGTTGAAAAAGTCGCGGTTTGCCCACACATCCGCGCTGTCGGCGTCCATCAGAATTGGAAGATCGCCCTTCAGCAGAATTCCCATTGCCGAAAGCTCACTGGAAGCACGGGTCAGCTGCTGCTCGAGGCGCATCTGAACCCAGGCGTGAAAGTGAAGCTCTGAAGCGACACCCTCACTATCCCACATCCTCCGTATAGCCGCTCGATCCGGATCCCGGAGCTCGGTCCATGTGCTCCACGGCCGCTGTTCGTTCTGATCCTTCAGGAAACGAAACGCTGAATACGCGCGGACCCATTCGTTCTTTGCCATCCATTCCGTAAGCTCCGCTCCTTCCCGGATCGAAGCCGCGCACTGGCTGAACACCTCGCTCAGCACCGCGCGCTTCGCGTCAAGCACTTCATTGAACCGCACCCGTTCGAACAAACTATAATGCTCTCGGAGCGCCTCGACATGGAGAGACACCTCTTCGGAACAGTTTTCGAGTTCGGGCAGATCCTGAAGCCGAATGTAGATGGGGTGGAGAGCGAAAGCACTCATGGCACTGTAGGGAGAGCTCTGAGCGCCGGAATCGTTCACCGGGAGCAACTGGATGATCTCGAGCCCGACAGAGCTGCACCATCTGCCAAGCAGGGGAAGATCGGCGAACTCACCGACCCCGCAATTCGTTTCCGACTTGAGTGCGGAGACCGGAACGAGTACACCGGTATAGGAATGATCAAGGTCGGGGAACTTCATAGCACAAACCTCTCGAGCCCGAAAATGGGACGGACGTTCACAATTGTCCGGGAACAATGGTCGCCCGGGTCGTCATTGAGAGCCAAGCATGAGGAAACGACTCAGAGGATGAACCAGTTCTTTCTGAGCCATCTTGACTTCATGCATATGGTTACTATAGCAAATAGGACATCATTGTTGTAGAATGCCGCAAACACGCAGGAGGGAGTGCTATCCAACGGAAAACAACGCGAAGAATTGTCGGTACAGCGGTACCCACGATCCTTATTCTCACGGCTGTGCTCCTGGTGGTTCCCCGCCTTACTCTCTCTTCCGCGCAATCCGGAGGCACACCGACCGGTGCCGGACAACAAGCCCCCTCCGAGCAGTCGGCCCCGGTGGAGACGCCGGCGCCAATTCTCCAGGCTCCGGAATACCGATTCACGGCGTCCGATGCGCTTGAGGTCTCCACTGATGGCGGAAAAAGCTGGGCCGCCACCGTTTCGCCAACTGCGACAACCGCCGAAGCCTCTCCGTCGAGCTCGCATCTCCTTGCGTACGGGTGGGATTCGGCTGCGCCGAATCGCGTGGCAGTCGTCGCCGCCGACCGGCTCTATCTTTCGGAAGACTCCGGATCGAGCTGGAAAGATGTCCCGATCAAGGATCACATTAACCGCAATGTGAAGCTCACGGCAGTTGACCTCTCTCCCTTCGACCGGAACACGATGCTCGTCGGCACATCCTTTGACGGCTTTTATGAAACAACGGACATGGGAAAAACCTGGAAGCAGGTGTGCGACACTCCTTCGCTGAAGTTCTTCTACCGTGGCGCCGGATTCTGGGAAGAAGTCACTTCCGTTGACTACGTGCCCTCCGACCCCGAATCGGTCCGATTCACCCTCGGGTACGGCTACGGCACGTACGAGTGGAATCGGAGAAGCGGGAAGATAACCCGCCTCGATACCGGGAACGGAATTGAGCCTGCTTCGCTTGAAACGAGTGTCCCTTCTCCGCCGCTCACGGCCGTTTCTCCGGCTGCGAAGGAACGCATGGCGAAGGCAAGCAATCGTGTCGGCATCTACGTGTCGCCGGTAAATGCGAAGCCCGACCGGCTGCCCGCTTACCTCGCGCTGGCAAAGAAGGAGGGGCTCAACAGCATTGTCGTCGACTTCAAGGACGACTTTGGTCTTCTCCGCTACAAGAGCGAAGTGAAAGTGGCACTCGAGGCAGGGGCAGTTCATCCGCTCTTCAATGCGCGATACCTCATCGAGCAGGCTCACGCAAACGGCATCTATGTAATTGCACGAATGGTCGTATTCAAGGATCGTGAGCTGTACTACTACGAGCACGGCAAATATGCGCTCTGGGATTCGACCACGAACAAGCCGTGGGGGGTCTACCGCAAAGAGACGGTTCCGGTCGAGCAGCCAAAGAAAGACACGACCGGGCAGAGCGGAGACGGTGCAACAACGACCGATCAGAAAAAGACGGAGGAGAAGACCGTTCAGGTGGAATGGTGGGTAGATCCCTATTCCAGTTTCGTCTGGGATTACAATATTGCCATTGCGAAAGAACTGCAGAAACTCGGCGTCGACGAGGTACAGTTCGACTATATCCGGTTTCCGTCCGACGGATACGTGAGCCACATCGTTTCTCACTACAAGGATCCCGGGATGGACCGTGTCGGGGCTCTTTCGGGCTTTTTGAAGAAGGCGCGCGAATCCCTGGATGTCCCTATCAGTATCGACGTGTACGGGTTCAACTCATGGTATCGAACCGTGTATCTCGGACAGGATATCGAAGAGCTTTCCCGGTACGTAGACGTTGTGTGCCCGATGTTCTATCCGTCACACTTCAGCACGAATTTCTATCCGAAGATGAGCTATCTGGACCGTGCGGAGTTTATCTACCAGGAAGGATCCCGCCGGGCTGAGGACATAGTTCATGGCACTGCAATCATCCGTCCATGGGTCCAGGCGTTTCTGATTGGTGGAGAGCTCAAGTTCGACAAACCCACCTACTGGAAGTACCTGACAAACCAGCTCACGGGTGCAGCAAAGGGAAAGGTAGGCGGCTACGTTCTCTGGAATGCATCCGGGCACTACTACATGGTTGCCCATTCAATCCGGAAATACACCGTCCCCTACTCAGATGCAGCAATTCCTCCCGTCGTCTCCAACACTCCCTGAGCCATCAGCGTTATACTGAATACGGAGGCTTGTCGGTGATCACAATACAGCAATGGGCGGAGCAGGTTGTTGCCGAGGTCGAGAAGGTCTTTCTCGGGAAACGTCTCGTCATAGAGCGGCTTCTTGTTGCAATCCTCTGCCGTGGCCACGTCCTGATAGAGGACGTACCCGGGCTCGGAAAGACGATAGTCGCCCGCTCCCTCGCCACATCGATCGGCGGTGTTTTTTCCCGAATCCAGTGTACCCCCGACCTCCTGCCCGCCGACATCCTCGGCGTATCGATCTACAATCCGCAGGACTCGGAGTTCCATTTTCACCGCGGACCGGTTCATGCGAATGTGGTTCTTGTGGACGAAATAAACCGCGCGACGCCGCGAACCCAGTCCGCGCTTCTGGAAGCAATGGCTGAGAATCAGGTGAGCGTCGAAGGAAAGAACCTCCCGCTGCCGGAACCATTCTTCGTCATGGCCACCCAGAATCCCGTCGAGTTCGAAGGCACATTTCCGCTTCCCGAGGCGCAGAAGGACCGTTTTTTTCTCTCCCTGAGTGTCGGATATCCGGAACGGGATATCGAAAAACAGATTGTGGAAAACCAGCGACGGATGACTCACCCGGTTGTGGATTTGCAGCCGGTTACAAATCCTGAAACAATCCGCGCAATGCAGGAGATGGTCCTCTCGGTGTATGTCGACGAGGCGGTCTTCGACTATATGGTCAACCTCGTCGAAGCGACCCGAGGCGCTGCGGGCGTCCGGATTGGTGTCTCTCCGCGGGGAACGCTTGCACTCTACAAAGGAGCGCAGGCTCTCGCTGCAATTCGCGGGAGGGACTATGTCGTTCCGGATGACGTCAAGGAGCTCACGCACGGCGTTTTCGATAAGCGGATAATTCTCAGCGCAGATGCCCAGATCCGCGGAACGACCGTTTCGGGAATTGTCGACCGGGTGCTCGACTCGGTTCCAGTGCCGGTTCTGCAGAGCGGTTCATGAACGGCGGGGCGGCGATCGGGCTTGCAGCATCGATCTTCCTCCTCCTGTTCATTCCCATAGCGCCCGTTCAATGGGTGGCAATCTTCTTCATTACCGTTACATTGCTGTCCAAACTCTATTCGGTCAACATACGCCGTTCGCTCTCGGTCTCCCGGGTCGAGGGGACGGTCAAGGTGTTCAAGTTCCAGGAAGCGCTCATCGAGCTCTCGGTGGTGAACCGCAGTTTTCTTCCGATCTCCTATGTTTCCCTCATTGACGATGCCGGAAATCTTGCCCCGAGAGACCAGAATCGGGCGGCACTCTCGCTGCGGCCGCGGCAGAGAATTACCTTTCGCTACGAGCTCAAAGGCTACAACCGCGGGGTCTATCCGCTCGGTCCCGTGCAGATAGCCACCTCCGATCCACTCGGATTCTTTCCCTGGCGTACAATCCTTCCCGTTACCGGAAGCATGGTGGTCTATCCTTCGGTCTACCCGCTGTCAATTCATTCCAAAGACGGAAATCCGTCCGGAAATCTGCGGGTGTGGAACCCTATCTACGAGGATGTGACAAACTATCGCTCACTGCGGGAGTACGTCCCCGGCGATGATCCGAGACGCATTAACTGGAAGGTCTCGGCACGAATCGGATCCCTCCAGACCATGCAGTACCTCCCGGCCATCAGTTTTCCGGTACTCATCTTGCTCGATCTGAACTTGAGCCACTGGTCGGTGCGCAACCGGTACCAGCATACCGAACGGGCAATAGAAGCTGCAGCCTCGCTCGTGCAGAGTGCCACAAACCTGGGTCAGCCCGTAGGCCTTCATGTAACCGGGAATTTACCCGGTCGCCCGGAGGACGAGCCCGGGACACGCTCTACCACGCTTTCCGTGAGCGCGGGAGTTCCGCATTCTGTGGCGGCGCTCGAGCTTCTTGCCCGAATTGCCCCGACAGTGCTTCCGCAGGAGGAAGGGCCGATAGCTCAGTTCCTGGGGGGCGGTAGCAGGCTCCCCACAGGCGCGCGGCTTTTCTATGTGGGTCCGGCGCTGGATTCTGCTTCGCGTGAATTGCTGGTGCGCTCGGTTCCGCCGGCACGAACGGGGCTCTTCTACGTTGACGAGGGAATCCGGGCATCCGACTCGATGTTCGATGGAGTTCTCACGGTGCGCTGGGTGACTCCCGCCGGGGAAAAAATCGTTGATTGATACACACGCATCACAATTCAGGCGAACAGTCATTCATCCTGCAATGAGCGTTGCCCTTCCTTTTCTCTTTCTTCTCTCGCTTGGAGTCATTGTCAACGAAGCGGTAAACGCCATTCTCGGGGTGAGCTCCGGGGTGCAGGTATTCCCCCCCATCACCTTTCTCCTGCTCCTGTCCATGCAGATCGAGGAGTCGGTCGGCTCGTATCTGGTGCAACGCGAGCGTGCCGGCGCATTTGCCCGGATACGTGAGTTTGTGCTCATTCTGACCGCAGTTTATCTCCTCCTCGCACTCTTTCGCGGTGGTCCTCTCCTCCGGCGCCTGGTGCCGGATCCACGCACCATTGCACGGGTGTCACTCTTTGCGGCCGGGTGGCTGCTGAGTGCCGGGATCCATTCGCGACTGCGCGTGCTGGAGACTTTCCACCGCATCCGTGGGGACCACCGCGGGGAGGCGCTGCACCATGCAATAAGGCAGTCCACCCACGTGGTAGGTGAGGCAAGGGAGGGGCTTCTTTCAATCCGGAGATCGGCAAACCTCTACCTCGGGCTCATTGCAGTCATTCTTATTGCTCTGTGGCTCGTCGGACTGCCTCCCGGAGGCGGCGCATATCTGTGGTACTGTGTCTTCTGCCTCGGATACGTTGCAACCCGGGCATCCATCAACATCTTCCTTGATGAGATGGACTTCGCCGCGGACGGTCTTACGCTCTCCCTTGACCGGATCCGCCACCGGATCGGCATGGCGGCAGCACTCGGCGGCATCGCGGCCCTGGTAGCCCTGCTCATTGCCGCCGACCGCTCAATTCTCCCGTTTTCCCTGCTGCTCAGGTTCTTTGCGTGGATCGCATCGCTGTTTCAGCATGTCACCGCGCGGCCAATCGCCGTTGCTCCGCCGCACGCCGATCAACACTCAATGCTGCTCCTCTCCCGCTACCTCAGACAGAAACCGCAGGGGCCCCCTCCGGCGTGGCTGAAGACCGTCTGGGAGGCACTTCGGGTGCTCGGAATTGTCGCTGCCGTCGGGCTCGTTCTCCTGTTTCTTTTCGGACCACTTGTCTCCCGCGATTTTGCCGCCTTCCTGAAGCGGTTGCACCCTTTGAAGGTCCTGCGCTCACGGATTGCCCGGTTTTTTCGATCGCTCCGAAGACAGATTGAGGCGGTTGGAAACCTGATCCTTCGGGTCTTCTCGGGCCGCGCTGCCGCGGGCCTAGCGGCGTTGTCGGATTCGAAGCGCACCGGGATACGCACCGTTTTTCGTCCGGACCGGAAAAAGCGGAGAGAGACCGATCTCGTGCGCCGTGAGCTGATCCGGGTCATTGAATGGGGAGAGACGCACGGAAACGCCTATTTCAACAATCTGACCGCAGCCGAATACGCTGCGCGCCTGGAGGAGCGATATCCGGAACTGGAAGAGGGGTTCGAACAGATTGTGGGAATTTGCAACGAGGCCATCTACTCGCAGCAGACCATTGGTACAGAGCGTTTGCACGTCCTTCGTCGGACCGTTGACCGTGTTCTTGCGTCTTACTGAAGCTGGTTCAGTCGGTCCCGGATACGCGCGGCTTCCTCGTAGTCTTCCTCTTCGACCGCCTTCGCGAGGGCATCTTCAAGCTTGGTGCGTTCACTCTCTTCTGCGGGTTCGGTAATGACCTGGGTCTCGTCTTCGGTAATGAGGTTTATCTCAATGCCTGCCTCTTCGACCACCGTGTCGGAAATGAGAACCGGACAGTGGAGGCGCGCAGCAAGGCCGAGAGCGTCTGAGGGCCGGGAATCCACCGAAAGTTCGTTTCCATCATGCACCATCTTGATCTGCGCATAGAAGGTCCCGTCTTTCAAATCGGTTATTTCAACGCGCTCAATCTTCGTTGCAAGCTGTTCGAGGACGCTCAGGAACAGGTCGTGGGTAAGCGGCCTCGGCATGGGAACCTTTCCGAGACCGATGAGGATAGATTGTGCTTCGAGTTGACCAATGAAGATAGGAACTGCTCGTTCGGATTCCAACGGCTTCACCAGGACAGCGTTGCCCTTGTCCGTGCGTGCGACCGTCCAGATTTCAGCTTCCACCAACATAGCGTTCCTCTATTCACCAATAGTACGCCAACTCTCGGGCTTTTTCAAACCGGTTGCAGGAAAGGGCCGGCGGGGTCTGATTCTTCGGCGTATAAGTTACTGGTAAACCCTATGCTGGACAAATTCAACCCCGTTGCGAAACAGGGTCATGGCCGCTTCATTTGAAACCGATTCCCGGGTCCACCTCGGATGGTTCTGCTGCACCAGGAACGCCTCCGGGTGGGGCATCAATCCGAGGATCTGTCCGCTTCTGTCGGTAATCCCGGCAATGGCGTTCTCCGAGCCGTTTGGGTTCGTATCCTCGTAGGTGAACGCTACGAGATTGTTCTGTTGGAGAGCCCGGCTCACCCCTGCATTTGCCGTAACGAAACGTCCTTCGCCATGGCGAATGGGAACCGAAAGCGTTTCCAGACCGCGAAGCCATGGCGAAGGATTCTGTGGATTCACGCGGATTCTCACCCATTTGTCAACGAAGGTACCGCCGTCGTTGTGAACCAGCGAAACCGACGGCGTCCAGTCCTGCGACAGGTCAGGGAGAATTCCACTCTTTACGAGAACCTGGAAACCGTTGCAGATGCCGATAACCAGACCTCCACCGGAAATGAAACTCCGAATATGCTCACGAAGGTGTCGACGGATCAGAAAGGCGAAGACCTTCCCGGAGCCGAGATGGTCACCGAAGGAGAATCCTCCGGGAATCCCGAGAATTCCGTAGTTCCCAAGTTGCACCGGGTTTGCGTTCATATCGTTGAGATGAATCTCCCGAACCCACGCACCGGTGCGCCGAAACGCCTCGGCGAGCTCCTCGTCGGCATTGATACCGTAGCCGGTCAGAATGCATACGTTGACCATCGACGTTACATCTCCATTTTCCACGCCGCCACGAGCTCATCGATGGGGAGTGATGCGACCAGTTCGCCCTCGGGACCGCTGGTGAACTTCACCGTCGGACGCGCGGTAACCACCCCGACTCGTGCGACCGGCAACCCTTCGAATGCTGCTTCGAACGGAGCTACGGCGTCCGCATCGACCTCAACAACAAAACGCGACGCGCTCTCAGAGAAGAGGAGAGCGGCCGCATCCAGGGAAAGAGGATCAGCAGGGACCCGCGAAAGATCAACCTCTGCACCGAGCCGTCCGCCTATGGCACACTCGGCAACGGCAACGCCGAGGCCGCCATCCGACAGATCGTGAGCCGAAAGGATGAACCGCCGGTCTATGGCCCCGGAGAGCGCCTGATAGAGGGCCCGGGAACGCTCAAGATCTACACCGGGAACCACTGCGAACGCACCATCTTCGGCACTTCCGCCCGTTCTGCGGATAACCCGCTGGAGCATGCTTCCGCCGAGTTCGGCATATGTCCGTCCGGCAACGTAGAGCACACTTCCCGCTTTCTTGAAGTCCGCGCTGAGCGCCTTCCTCACATCGGGAACAACGCCGAACAGGCTGATGAGGAGCGTCGGACGGACAGAGACCTTCCGACCGCCCATCCGCGCATCGTTCTTCATGGAGTCCTTTCCGGAAACCAGAGGCAATCCATATGCAATGCATGCGTCACGAAGTCCGCGGCATGCCCGAACCAGCTGCGCGAGTTTGTGCTCGCCGTCCGGAGTCTCATCGGACTGAACCGGATCAGGCCAGCAGAAGTTGTCGAGCACTGCGGCGTACTCCGGATCCCCGCCCAGGACAATGTGGGACCGGTACGCCTCGTCGACCGCGCAAAGAGCCATGTTGTAGGTATCGTAATCGCTGTAGCGTGGACAGATTCCGTGCGTTACCGTAAGACCACGGTTGGAGTCATACAGCGGCCGCAGAACCGCGCCGTCGGTTACGCCGTCGTCTTCCTCTCCCATGAAGGGTTTTACGACCGACTGGCCCTTTACCTCATGGTCGAACTGCCGAATAAGCGGTTCCTTGGATGCGACGTTCGGATCGCCGAGTACCGCGAGCAGCAGAGCCGGTAGCGATGCATTCTGCGCGTCGGACAGTCCTGCTCCGCTCGGGAGACCTGTCGGGGCCACCCCGGAGGGAACCGAGCGACCACGCCAGACGGCGTTCAGCCTCATGACAGGCAATCCATGATGGAGAAAATCCAGGCTCACATGACAGACTCGCTGACCGTGATAATCGATATCTATGTAGCCGCTGTCGGTGAACTGGCCAACCACCGTTGCTTCAACGTCCCGTCTGCGCGCAAGCTCGAGAAACTCTTCAATCAGTTCCGGAGAAACTGCCAGACTCATCCTCTCCTGGCTTTCGGATACGAAAATCTCCCACGCTGCGAGCCCTTCATACTTGAGCGGACACGCATCGAGATTCACGTGCACACCACCGCTGGATTCCGCCATTTCGCCGAGGGAGGATGAGAGCCCGCCGGCACCGTTGTCCGTAATGCCGCGGAATAATCGCAGGTCACGGGCCTCCAGGAGAAAATCAGTCATCTTTCGCTGCGTAATCGGATCCCCGATCTGGACCGCGGACGTCGGGGACGTCTCATCGAGTGCCTGTGAGCTGAATGTAGCCCCGTGAATGCCGTCCTTGCCGATCCTGCCGCCCACCATTACCGCGAAATCGCCGGGATTCACGTGCTTGACCCAACCTTCCTCGTCGCCAATCCAGGCGGGGAGGAGGCCGCCCGTCCCGCAGAACACCAGGGGCTTGCCGGTGTAGGTCTCATCGAAGAGAAACCCGCCCGCGACAACCGGAATTCCGGACTGGTTGCCACCGTCTACAATTCCCCGATGGACACCCTCCATGATTCTGGTTGGATGCAGGAGTTTCTGCGGAAGCGACGCGGGATCGGTATCCGGGTACCCGAAACAGAGCACATCCGTGTTGAAGATAGGCTTCGCGCACATTCCGGTTCCCAGAATGTCTCGGTTTACGCCCACGATTCCCGTTATGGCCCCTCCGTACGGATCGAGCGCAGAGGGCGAGTTGTGCGTCTCCGCTTTGAAACAGACAAGATGGTCATCGTCAAAGGCTATGACGCCCGAGTTGTCGTGGAAAACAGACTTGAGAAATGGCCGCTTTTCCCAGAGTGATTCGGTAGTATCGCGAATGTACGTGGAGAACAGTGATGAGATGTGTTCGGCGTGACTTTCCCCCGAACCGTCTTCCCCGAGCTCACGGTAGGCTATCTCCGCATTGAAAATCTTGTGTTTGCAGTGCTCGGACCATGTCTGCGCAATCATCTCGAGCTCGACATCGGTTATGCTGCCGTCGAGCCCGAAGCCACCTCGGTCCTCGACAACCCGGGGATCAGCGAAGTAGGCACGTATCGCATCCATCTCTTCGGCGTTCAGCGCAAGCAACCGCCGGCGGGAGAGCTCCATGAGCGGTTCGGGTCCCAGGCCGGAAAGATCGTACTGTTCAACGAGATCCGGACTCTCGGCAACGCTGGATGGATACCAGTCGGCGAACCGCAGGCCATCGTGCCACTGATGTCGTTCAATTATGCGCGCCTGCTGAATGAGTGGATTGTAAAGCGCTCGTGCAAGTGCCCGGCGGACTGCCTCGTCGGACTCCGGGAGTCGAAAGATGTACTGCACCGCCGAACGGACCTCAGGAGCCCCATCCGCACCGCCGGCGTCCTTGAGCGCATCCCGTGCCGTCAGCGCGACCGGGTCGGTTACCCCGGGGCGGTAGACCACTTCAACGGCGAAATCCCATGCTGTGCCGCCGATGCCGGGCGCGGAGCCCTCAGAGTCGAGCTTGCCAATCAGCGGGGAGTCTACGCTCATTTCCTGCGCGACAGGATCCAGAAAGACATCCGCAAGAAGTCTGGCCGGCAGGCCGGTACCCTGCAGAAGATAGACATCGACCACCGTAAGCCCCTCGAGTTCCGGAGCGCGATGCGCCAGACGCTTCAGGAGCCGGACTGCGCGACCATCGTTGAGATGGGGCCTGTATGCAACCTCAATGCGCATAAGTAGCCGAAGAATAGCAGATGTCATCAAAAAGTCCTACCCGGAGGTTGACTAACGGCAAACGGGTGATTAAAAGTATTTGTATAGAAGGGTTAACCCCCTGGGACAGGATGAGGATTATACAACGTGGATCAGCGGAAGTATTTTGAAGACGGCAGCGTGATCTGGAATCTCCAGAGCAGCGCGAAGCACGACGCGATCCGAGAGGTTATCTACAACACTCCCGTTTTTCGCTCCGTTCAGGGTCTCGACATTCAGGGTTTCGAAGACAAAGTATTTGCGCGGGAAGAACTCCAGTCTACCGGTTTCGGGCACGGTGTTGCCGTAGCCCACGGAAGGACCGATGAGGTAGATGGACCGCACATAGCACTTGGTGTTTCGCGTGAAGGGATCGAGTTTAACTCGGTGGACGGCAAACCGGTTCATCTGCTGTTCGTTGTTGCCACGCATCCGGCAATGCCGATGGATTATCTGCAAATTCTCTCGACACTCGTCTCGCTCGTACGCAACGAAGTATTTCGAAACGAACTGCTCGGCTGTGCGTGTCGGGAGGACGTTGAACTGAAGCTCTGTGATGCATTTCAGGGAATGATGACCAGGGCTCGCGATGAGCAGCGAAATGCAGGCGCGGCCTCAGAACCACAATCCGCAGGATCGGGACGGCGTAGGGGATTTGCGCTCGCCTGACCCCTCCAACTGGAAGGACATGATCGAGATCAAGGATCTCTCCCATGATGAACGCGTATTCTTTGCCGGATGTCTGCGCGGCATGATTCATGCCGACGGCTATGTGAAAGATGAATATGTCGCCGGGTTGAATCAGCTCCGGGACGTGTTCGAGTTCACAGATCTTGATGATTGCCTCGATGAGTTCGAACGGACCGTCAAATCCACCGTGGATCTCCTGAACCTGGCTCGTACCATTCACCGAAGGGAGGCGAGAGATCTGATTCTGAATCGTCTTGATGAAATATCACGGCTGGACGGGTACAAGAGCACCAACGAGGCCGAGTTCTACGACAGCCTCGTGGATGTCTGGAAGGATTAGCTCGTCCTCCTAGAGCCCGGAAAAGTCAATCGTTGCAAAATGATCCTGCAGGGTCTCCGCCCTCCGGATCAGACTCACGCTTCCGTCCTGTTTCAGCAGCAATTCAGCCGACCTCAGTTTTCCATTGTAGTTGAATCCCATGGCGTGACCATGTGCTCCGGTATCGTGGATGACCGCGATGTCACCTATCCGGATAGGCGGCAGAGAACGGTCAATGGCGAACTTGTCATTGTTTTCACACAGACTCCCGGTAACGTCGTACGTCTCGGACGCCACGGCCTGCTCCTTGCCAAGAACGGTAATGTGGTGGTACGCGCCGTACATACCCGGCCTCATGAGATTCGCCATACTGCTGTCCAATCCCACGTAACGCTTGTAGGTATTCTTCTGGTGAATGACGCGGCTTACCAGGTAGCCATAGGGACCCGTGACCACCCGGCCGTTCTCCATAACAATACGCAACGGGTCGAGACCGCTGCCGGCAATCCTGGCGTCGTACAGGGATCGGATGCCGTCTGAAACCCGTTGCAGGTCCACCGCGGTCTGGTCCGGCCGATAGGGAATACCAATACCACCGCCGAGATTCACGAACTCGATTCGTATGCCGGTTTCGGAAAGCACCTCCAGCGCCAGATCGAAGAGAATTTGCGCGGTTTCAACAAAATAGTCCGGATTGAGCTCGTTCGAGGCAACCATGGTGTGAAGTCCGAAGCGCGTACACCCCTTTTCCTTCGCCATACGGTAACCGCTGAGGATCTGTTCCCGGGTAAACCCGTACTTTGCCTCCTCCGGCTTCCCGATAATGGCGTTTCCCGCCTTGAGCGGCCCGGGATTGTATCGGAACGAAATCAATTCCGGCAGGCCAACGCCTCCCGCCAGATAGTCGATGTGTGAGATATCGTCGAGGTTTATGGTGCCCTCAAGTTCGCGTGCCTTGCGGTATTCGGTCATCGGCGTGTCGTTCGATGTGAACATGATGTCACCACCGCGAGCGCCCACACGTTCGGCAAGAACGAGCTCCGCCATGGAGCTGCAGTCAAAGCCCATGCCTTCATCGGCAAGGATCCGCATGATATGCGGATTCGGCAGCGCCTTGACGGCAAAGAAATTTCTGAACCCCCCGGGTACCCAGGTAAATGCCGAACGCATTCTGCGGGCATTCTCCCGGATGGCGCGCTCGTCATAGATATGAAATGGCGTGGGATACGTTTCCAGCATCTTTTCGATCTGTTTCAGGGTGAAAGGGAGGCTCTTCTCTGTCATGCGCACAAACATAGGCGCACGTCGGTTCTTCGTCAAGACGGAGAGAGAAACCGAAAAAATACTTGACCATAAAGATCATGTACTGTATTATGTGAGCGTGGGTTTGGTATGACAGTGAATGATATTTACTGTCACTCCGTGGTGGTGGTTTTCAGGTCGTGCGTTGCTCGATCTGAGAGCATTTCAGCAGGAGATCGGTTCATCGCCGTCTCCTGCTTTTTTTTTGCCCGTGGCAGATTACTGCCGAGTCCGTGGCAGCGGTCTGCCGAGCCCGTGGCAGATTACTGCCGGTTCGTGGCAGCAGTCTGCGCGACTACTTTGCCGTAAGGTTGAACACGCCGTCCCACTCGGCAGCGGGAGGTTTGCGCAGGAACTGACGGCATCGGTCTATGTAGTACTTTGTCGGTCCGTCCTCCGGATACCGCGTCAGAAGATCCTGGAACGGCTCCAGCGCCTCCTTGAATTTCTTCTCTTCGAATAAGTTGAGACCCGCATTGAACTGGCGCAGTTTCTCGATTGTCTCTGTGTCCGCACTGTCCCGTTCACCGACAAGCTCGTACAGACGAATTGGCTCTTTTACGCCAACAACCCGTACTCGGTCAAGTCTCCGCACGGAAAACGTCCGCTCGGTGGCGCGGTAGGCATATTCACTGAGGAGGATCCAGGTGCCGTACTGCTTATTCACTCCCTCCAGGCGCGCGGCAAGATTCACACTGTGACCCATAATGGTGTAATCCATGCGCGTGAGCGTGCCCATGTTTCCCACAACCATGTCTCCGGTATTCACCCCAATACGGGTCAGAAGCGGCGAAGGGCTCAAACCTGACTCTTCGAACTCTCTGTTCAACGCTGTCTCGGCTTCCTTCATGGCGAGCGCCGCACGGCACGCATTGACCGCGTGGTTTCCGACCTCGAGTGGTGCCCCGAAAAACGAGATAATTGCGTCACCCTCGTACTTATCGATGGTGCCGTTTTCCTTCAGGACGATGTTGCTCATCTCCCCGAGATATCGGTTGAGAAGTCGGACCAGATCCTGGGGATCCATGGACTCAGAAATTGTGGAGAAACCACGGACGTCGGTAAATAATGCGGTCAGCATCTTCTTCTGGCCGCCAAGACTCAGCTTCTCCGGATCGGTCAGGATTTCGTTGATGACATCTGCCGAAAGGTAGTGATTGAACGCGTTCCGCAGAAAGGCCTTTTCTTTACCTACCCGGAGGAACTTTATGACTGTCAGCGAAACGAAGGTAAGTAGGACCGATACCGTCGCCGTCAGGAGGTTCACATAGATTCCCGTGAGAAGAAAGAAACCCGCAACACCCGCAAGTACAACAAGGGTGGTCCCCGCACCGGTAATGATTGCCGAAGGGCCGCTCATGCGGCGAATCACAAAGCTCACAAGAAACGAAAAGAATGCCGCAACCACAATTGCTATCCACCACGGCGCCTGATCGAGGAACTTCCGCTGCAGGATGGTGTTTACTATGGACGCATGAGTTCCGACGTTCATGTACGTCTTTTCGAACGGGTTCACCCCCGTATCGGTGGTGGATGTCCCGGTCCAACCGATGAGTACAAAAGCACCGCTGAGCTCTTTCGCGAGCAATTTCCGTGAATCCATCAGTTTCGTATACAGGTCCCGGGAAGAGGAAAAGAAGGTGTTCACATCGTTCTTGAGCCCTTTGTAGTAGGACTCCTGATCGTTCGATAGATTGGGAGTCGAAAGCACCGAATCGATCTGCTGAACGATGGATTGTTCACCCTGACCGTTGAGAAAGCTACCGACATTCCGAAAGAACAGAATGCGATCCTGCCTGTACTGTGCTCGGAGCGCATCAGTCGGTTTCTTGAAGAGTTCCTGCTTGATCTTCTCCGCCTCGTCGTACGGCGCAAGCAGTGGCCCGTTGCCCTCGTAGACCGAGAAGTAGCCTGCCTGCTGCATGGCGCGCAAATTGTGCATGAGATCATTTTCAAGACTTACGTTGTAGATCAGGTTGTAGTAGGAGAAATGGCGAAAACTATTCAGGAACGTTTTGGGCGGCCAATTTATGAGCATGCTCCCGTCCGGCGCGAGCGGTATGTTGATATTCGTAGGCTGCGTGTCTCCGGGAAGAACCGCACCTTTCAGCTCGATGCTCTTCCGGTTTACCACGACGGTCGGATCCTTCAGCATGTCGAGCAGCGGGCTGAAGACAAGCTGGGGGAAATAGGAATCTTTGTACCGATACAGAAGATCGATTCGTCTGCGCACACCGTCGTTATCCACAACGACGCGTGGAAAACCAAGACCACGCGCACCGGCAATCACTGAGGGAATGGCGGGAATGATGTCGGTTGCGCGCGGAACGAGGGAATCGTTATGCACCTGGATGTTCTTGATCGCAAAGTGCTCGACCGCGTACGCGCGCCGCGCATCGGTCACAACCGGGTCTTTCGTATCCGGGGTGTTCACCGTAAAATACGCATCCCCGAACATGCGAGCCGCCTCACCGAGATACGTATCGTTGTTGCGCACGATTCCGTCGACTTCAGACATGAGATTCTGCCGTGTCTGGTCGGTCAGCCCCTGAAGCTGCCGGACATAGTCCTTCGCGTCCTTGAGAGAAATCTGGCCCGATTCCAGTGCTGAAAACAGCGCACCGACATTCTGATTTATGCTCTGAAACTGCTGGGCAAACTCGTTCGGAATCTGCTGTTTCAGCACCTCCGAGTTCACTGCAAGCGGGCTGCTCTGCTCATACAGGATATCGAATACCGCCTGTTTTGCGCCGAATTCGGTAAGGAGTTCGAGACCTTCCGCCATCTTGTCACGGCTCCACGGCCAGCTGCCGACCCTTGCAATTGCAAGGTCATCCACATCGAGCAGAAGGATTGATTTTTCTTCCGGAACGGCGGGCTTGATATGAAGAAGCAGGTCGTAGACACGCAACTCGGACGTCTGATACGCCGGAAGAAGATTCAGCAGTATGAAGACCACAACCGCGGCAAACGGTATTGCGAGAGTCAAAATCAGATCGCGCTTCATTGCACCCCCCCGAATTGCAATATCTCAATAGTGACACTATACTATATCGCAAATCGCATGAAACGGGAGACGTTAATATGAAAATGAATCGTTCCTGGTTTCTGAGGGTGCTGCTGTGTGCCGGAATCGCAATGTTGCTCCTGCCTGTTGCGGCATTTTCCCAGTCCAATTCCACCATTGACGAGCTCCTTGCACAAAAGAAGGCACTGTTCGGCGACAGCGTGTACATGGTACTGGCCGCGGCGAACATTATTCCCGCGAATGCCACTCCCGTTGAGGCCATGAACGCGCTCTACCAGAAAGACTGGATCAGCCCTCCGCCGAAAGCCGACGCGCCTATCTCCTTTGGTGATTTTTCCTACATCCTCATGAAGAGTTTTGATATTCCAGGAGGGCTCATGTACCATCTTTTCCCCGGACCACGCTACGCCGGTCGGGAAGTGGTGTACCGACAATGGGCACCGAAGAACCTGAGTCCGTATGAGGGACTTTCCGGAATGCAGGCCCTGTACATCCTGCGAACCTACCTCGATAGCAGGGGGAAATCATGAAACGAGGCGCATTAACGGCTTTGTCCGCAATTCTTCTCCTGGGAACTCTCCAGTTTGCATCGGCGTATGACTTTGGTTTGACACTGGACAACAAGAGTAACCTCTCCTTCGATTCATCCCTCTCCGGCACCAGCCTCAGCCAGGAGGATACGCTCGCTGCCTGGTTTTCGGCAAACCTTGGTGCGAATACCACACTCTACGCACAGGGCAGCTATCAGTTCACGCTTGACAGATATTATCTGTTCGATATCGATCAACTGTATGTCGATACAACGCAAACAAATCCGCTTGGATACAATGGAAAGTTCACCCTCCGGGCAGGCCGTATCCAGGACAGCGACATGAGCGGAAAGGTTCTGAACGGACGCCTCGACGGCCTCAAGTTCGAACTGGCCTATCCACGCGAAGACGTGTCCATGACATTCGGATACACCGGACTCATGCTCAAACCCACGAGTACGGTTGTCATGTCCCAGATGGACAATCAGGACCTCGGCAACTCGAACATCCTGCTCGGACCGCCCCGGCTCGTTGCGCAAACCACGGTTCGATTTCCGAACTTTGTCGGTTTCCAGACCCTTTCATTTGATTTCATTGCGCAGTTCGATCTGCGGTCTTCAAAAAGCGTTGTCCCGGTCGGGCAGATCACATCGGTAGGAAACAGCGGAGGACTGCTCGACACTCAGTACCTCGGGATGAAACTGAACGGTCCTATAACTCCCCGACTGTTCTACAACGTGTTCTCCTATCTCAATACCGGCAGTACGCTGAGCTACGTGCTCGACACCTCATCCGGAACCGGGTCATCCTATCAATACCGCGCAATCATGGCCTACGCGGGCGGTGGCTCAATTGACCTGTATCCAGCTTTCCTCAAGAGCCATTTCGGCCTGGAAGGCGTCTATTCTACCGGAGACGGAGACGCAACAAGTTATCTGGAGGGGAACACCAGCGGTGCTTACACCTCATTCATTCCAATCAACCAGGACACAACGTATGCATTGATCTTCGTACCCCAGCTCGGCAATTCTGCACGTGTCGGTGCAAACTTTTCGTTGAAGCCGTTCTTTACATCGGAGTCGGAACTCCTGCGAACCTTCCAGCTTGAGCTGAAATCGTTTGCGTTTTTCCGGCCGATTGCAGCCCAGCCGGTCTCCGGCGCGGGAGTTCAGACCGGTGTTGGAGGACCGTACCTCGGAACCGAGATAGACGCCTATGTCCGCTCCCGCCCGTTTTCCGACCTGGGCCTGCAAATCTCTGTCGGCACGTTCATTCCCAACAGCGGAGCAGGCCGGCCGTTCCCCTCGGGCGAGCCCGTCTCTTTCCAGGCAGGCCTGGAAGCAATTATGAGCTTCTGAAAGATCGCCC
>CAZKMA010000010.1:0-92027 GCA_964553615.1 uncultured Spirochaetales bacterium
ATCCCGGGTTGATCAGCGCGCAGTACAGGGGCAAGTCATAGGGGAACGTCCGGCTTTCGGCGGCTTACACGAAAACCGGAAGCGGACTTGAACCGCTGAGCCCGGTCGCGGGAAACAATGAGTCGTTCCCGGTCGGGCATTTCAAGGACCAGCTTACCGTTCGGCCCCGGAAAGACGCGGGATATCCGCTGCATGTTGACGATTGCATTCCGGTGGATGCGGAGAAAACGTTCCGGATCCAGGCTGTCCTCGAGCTTCTGAAGTGCAAGATCGATCAGGAATCGTTCATCCTCTGCATACATGAACACCAGGCCGTCCTCCGCGCGGAAGAAGGAGACCTGCTCCATCTCGAAAACGCGATATTCCAGGCCCTTGCGGACCGTCAGTCGCTTGAGTCGCGAACCGGATTCCCGGTAGTGGGTCAGGATGGAGAGTATCCTGGCTCGCTGATCGGTAGTTTCCCGCGAAGATCGGACGGCCTTCTCTATTGCCTTCAGAAGTCGGACGCGGTTGTAGGGTTTCAGCAGATAGTCGGCCGCATTCACCTCGAACGCCCGTATTGCGTACTTGTCGTACGCGGTCACAAAAACAATTTCCGGGGTGTGTGAAATCTGCTCGAGTACCTCGAATCCGTTCAGCGCCGGCATCTGGATATCCAGCAGAACCAGATCCGGCCGAAGCCGATCAATAAGTTCGGCGGCAATTCGTCCGTTTTCTGCTTCTCCAACGATTTCTACCTCGGGAATGCCCGCAATCAACGATCGAAGCCGGTCGCGGGCGGGTTTCTCGTCATCCGCGATGAGTGTTTTCACTGACATGCTTGCCCGCCGGTCTGCCGGTCTGCCGGTATCGAAATGCTGACGACCACACCCTGCGGTTCGTTTGGTTCAATCCTGATGGTGTTGCCGTACAGTGTGCGCAGTCTGTTTCTCACGTTTTTCAGCCCGATTCCACGACCGGTGTGGAATGCGCGTACGTCACTGCCGCTGCCATGGTCGGCAATCTGAAATATCACATCCGTACCGATCCAGTCTGCCCGGATATGGATATGTACTCTTCCCTCGGAGTCTTTTCCATGTCGGAGCGAGTTTTCGACGATTGGCTGGAGCAGCATCGGTGGAATCGGGAGCGACTCCACGGCGCTGTCAATATCGTAGTCGACCTTCAGATTCTCGCCGAATCGGGTCTGTTCAATCTGCAGGAACTGTCGGATGTGGGTGAGCTCCTCGCCGACGGAAACGGTGTCCCGCTCGGTCGTCGAAAGTGTGTAGCGGAACAGATCCGCGAGCTTCTCCGTGGTGTTGACGGCAAGCTCGGGGCTGGTCTCGATGAGCTGGATTATTGTGTTGAGCGTATTGAACAGGAAATGCGGGTTGATCTGAGCGCGAAGCGATTTGAGCTCGGCCACCACGGCCTGCGACTTCAGCCGCTCACGCTCCCTCTTCATTCTCATTTTCCATGATTCGTTTGAAATGAAGAGCATGATCTGATTCTGCTCCCCCGGGAGCGGTTCGAGGAATCGCGCGGTAATACGAACCGGGATCTGGTTGCCGCTCCCGGAGATCATGGTTGTGGAATGATTCTCCTTCAATCGTCCTGCAAGAAGTCTGTCGTGAAATCGGGCGAAATCCTTGAAATAGTGTTGAAGTCCGTCCGGACCGGACAGGTACTCTATGGAATCTACTTCGAGGAGTGACAGAAGCCGGTTGTTGGATTCGACAACCGTGCCCTGGACATCGATCACGAGCAGGCTCTGATCCATTGCATCGAACACCCGGCTCAGTGTGGTGATTTTTTCGTGGATTACGTGGGACATGATATTGAACGTCCGACCAAGGACATCCTTGTCCGATTTCACTTCAATCTCCGCTCCATAGTTGCCGTCGCGGATCCATGCGCTGACCCGTGCGAGTTTCCGGAGGTAATTCGAAATCTCTCCAAGTGCATTTCCGACAACTCCCGCTTTCGGAATCTCGACCGATGCGCTGTCAATGTCACCTTCTGCGAGAACTCGGGCATGCTCGGACAGGGCGGTGTAGTGCGCGATCAACATGGTGACCGAGCGATCGAGCAGTTCGAGCTCATCGCCACGTCCGGAATGCGGGGCCTCGATCGTCTGGCCAATGAACTCGGTAAGCTTCCTGCTGACATCAACGATGGGTCGGGAGATTGAGCGGGTAAAGAGGATGGAGAAGGTGAAGTAACCGATGAGAAAGAGACCGAAGAAGGAGAGGGCGAGCACGAGCTGGATGTGGATGACATTCTCGTACACCGCCGAGGTTTCTTGGACTACAATGTTGAACTGTCGGGTCATGGTGCTGCTGTAGATGGGAAAAAACTCAATGGAGTCGAGGACCCGGCGAATCGCGTAGGCATCCGAACGCTGCCGACTGCTTCCCCGGTAGAACAGTTCCGTCCACAGATGATTGAGTCGCTGCAGCCCCGGCTCCCGGGTAATCTCCTGGACAACCCGCTGGAAATTACTGTCGTCGATGCCGCTGATTATTTGCCGTATGTTATCCTGCGCCAGGCTCCAGATGCGATAGAGCGCCTCCCGGTGAGTCTTCAGCGGTGTCGGATAGTAGAAGCGAAGGTTCCCGCTCGAATGCAGACTTTCGAGCCCCGTCTGAAACTCGTCCAGCCGGTTCATGAATGTGGAAAAGCTGCGTCCATCGTCCCAGTTGTTCACGACATTATTAAGCGAAATGAGCATGTCGCCCCATGAGCTCTTTACCCGGTAGAGCCGGGTAAGATCTCCATCCGTGTGCGTACGAAGAACTCCGATGTACACGTAGGATCCGAGGAAAATAAGGAACACACTCACGAGTGCGACATAGCTGAGGAATATTCTGCGGCGAATGCTCATCGATCTCTAGTTGTTTACCCTTCTTACCCCTTTACCGCACCGGCAGTCAATCCTTTGATCATGTATTTCTGGATGAACATCGTCAGAACCAGCGGAGGTACGGTAATTATGGTCGCCGCAGCGGCAAGCCCGCCCCAGTTGATCTGCTCGTAGGATATGAACTGGAACACCGCAACAGGCACCGTCATGGTGTTGTCGCCGGAAAGAATCAACGAGAAGAGAAACTGATTCCAGGAGAAGATGAATGCAAGCACCGAAGCCGTGAAGATACCGTTTCGGACAACCGGCAGGAGAATTCGCACGAATGCCTGAAAGTAATTGCACCCGTCAATTCTGGCTGCCTCCTCGAGCGACTCGGGGATGTTCTCGAAGAAGTTGATCATGATCCAGATGATGAACGGCAGGGTAATGATCAGGTGCGTCGTAATGAGGGCCACGTAGGAATCTATGAGGTGCAGTCGTCGGAAAACGATGAACCACGGAATGAGATACGAAATGAATGGCACCATCCGCGCAATGAGGATGGTCACACCGATTTTCTGCATCTTGAACCGGGCTATGGCGTATGCTGCAGGCAGCCCGAACAGAAGCCCGATGAACACGGACATGACTGCGACTACCAGACTGTTGAACATGTAGAAGAGGAAATTGTTCTGGGCGAATACCGAACGGAAATTGTCCAGCGTCGGTGGGAAAAAGACCTTTGGTGGTATTGCCAGATTCTGCGCCTGGGTCTTCAGTCCCGTCATCAGCATCCACAGAAAGACGATGAGCGGGATAATGCAGATGACTACGACTCCCAGATAAAACAGTACCGTCTTGAGAAGATTACGATTCATTGCCTCTGCCTCCCTATGCTTCCGACCGTTTTCTCAAGACGGCCAACACGATGTTGACGAAGAGAACGATGGCAAAAAGAACGATGGCGAGACTGGAAGCCTGCCCCATCCGGAAGTAGCTGAACCCTTTCTGAAATATGTAGAGGTTCAGGTTCTCAGACGCGTTTCCCGGTCCTCCCTGTGTCATGACATAGATGAGGTCGAAAGTCTTGATGGCGTCTATCGAACGTATCATCGCGGCCACGACAATTGCAGGGCGAATGAGCGGCAACGTAATGTGAATCAGCACCTGAAGAGTATTCGCACCGTCGACCCTTGCAGATTCGAAGGGATCGAGTGGAAGAGATTCGAGACTTGCCAGCACAATGAGCAGGATAAGCGGTGTCCACTGCCAGATGTCGGTAATGACGAGAGATGGAATAACAAGCGACGGACTTGCGAGCCAGCGAAGCGCAGGCAGCCCGACCGACTTCAACAGGACATTTATGATTCCAAGATCGTAGTTGTACATCATTCCCCAGATCAGGGACACGGCAACCGGTGTTGCCGCAATAGGGAAGAGAAAAATGGTCTTCACCAGTCCTTTCCCCTTGAACTTCCTGTTGAAGAACAGCGCGAGGAGCGTCCCCAGGATGACCTCGCCTCCCAGTGCCCCGACGGTAAAGACCGCTGTTACTCGGAGCGCATTCCAGAATCGCGCGTCCTGTAGCAGGCCCACGTAGTTCTGCAGACCAACCCACTTCGGACCGGTCATACTGGACGCGAACCAGAAGTGCAGGCTCATGTATACGTTGTAGAGAATCGGGAAAACGACGATGACCGAGACCAGCAATAGAGCCGGCAGGCTGAAGGCGTATTTGACCCTCGTATTTTGCACGTGAATATCTCCTGAAGGGAAAATTGCTCACAGTTCTGCCGAACTCTCCCTACACGGGAACCCCGGCGCCGGGGCGCCGGGGTAGCTCGAGTCAGCGTTCGCTGAACTGCGTATTAGTGAGTGGTAGCGATAATCTGATCCATCTGTTTTGCGGCACCATGCAGTGCCTTCGAGACGTTCTGTCCAAGAATGGAAGCCACAATAGCGTCTCCCACCGCGTCCCGGGTTTCTCCCACCGAGATAACGGGTGGGTTCCAGATGGGTGAAGCTACTTTGTAGCTCGCAAGAGATGCCTGCGTCCACTCAGGGGTGCTGTCGTTCTTCTTGAACACGGGGCTGTTCCATGCGGAGTTGCGCGCTGCGGGAATCCCTTTGAGAAGCCCCTTCAGCTCCATATCCTTGCTGGTCGCCCACTGAATGAACTGCCACGCAGCATCCTTGTGTTTCGAACCTGCGTAGATTCCGAGGCTCCAGGCTGAAACGTGCGGGATGGATCCGGCAGGGCCCTTCGGGATGACCGCATATCCTACGTGACCGGCAACCTGTGAGTTCTTCGGGTTTTCATACTCGGCCTTGAAGACGCTCGCATCGTAGATCATGGCCGCCTTACCCTGCATGAAGATTGAAATGCTCTCGTACCAGGAGTTGCTCGGGGCGCTCTTGGGTCCATACAGGCGAAGCAGCTTCCCGTACATGTCGGTAGCCGCAATTGCCTGCGGCGAGTCAATTGCCGCTTTCCCGTCACTGTTGAGCCAGGTTCCGCCGTAGCTGTGGACAAAGTCTATCCACTGGGATGTGGCGGCCGCCTTCTTGCCCCGGAGCGTAATGCCGTATGTCTGACCGTTGGAGTCTTCATAGATCTTTTTTGCCGCGGCAAGCAATTCGTCCATGGTCTTTGGGACTGCCACGTGGTACTTCGCCAGGATGTCCTTGTTGTAGGCAAGCAGCGATGTTTCGAGCTGGATCGGGATGGTGTAATTCTTACCGTCTCTGACACCGGCCTTGAGTGCTGAAGGAAAGAGATCTGCCACATCGTACTCGGGCCAGAGCGCCGACTTCGAGGTCATCAGCCCGTTCAGCGGAGCGAGCCATCCGGACTGTGTGTACTTGGCCAGGTCCTGGGCAGGCATAATCATGAACGTATCTACATCCGATGTTCCGGATACCATTTCAACGGTACGTTTCGTCCGGAATTGGCTTTCCGGGTAGACCGACATAGCGACCTTGATCCCGGTCATTTTTTCGAATTCCGGGAGATAGGGGCGAATAACATCTATCCAGGGGTGCTTATCTGCCATGAACTTGAGGGTCGTCCCCGAGTTGGCCTTCCAGTTGAACCCCGCAGACGACACCGCTGCGGTCTGAGTGGCCTTCGGTGCCTCCTTCTGGCCGTTTGCAAAAACGGGAATGACAAGCAGAGCGGATAGCGCAAAAGCTGCAATAATTCTCCTGATCACGCTTTTCTTCTCCTTTGAGTTGATTTGATTGGCAAGGCTATCATCCGCTCCGGAAGCGGGCAACGGAATTCGCGTGAGTCGTCGTTTTGGGCAGCTGAATCGCACCGACCCGGGATGAAAGGCCCGGCCGGCAGCGTAACGTGCCTGCCCGGTGGGTATCAGAGGTTGGAAACGGCCACGGCGAGCCCTTTTATTCTGTTCTGTTATCGGACCCCGTTGTAGTGACGTTCAAGAAAGGATTCGAACGCGTCAACGGGAAGGGGTTCGGTAAAATAGAAACCCTGAAGTGAATCGCACCCGATGGTCTTCAGTACGTCCACCTGTTCCTGAGTCGTAACGCCTTCGGCAATTACCTTCTTGCCGCGCAATTTGAGAAGATGCACGATGTATTCGAGAAATGAGATGTCTTCCGGGTGTGTCAGAAGCGACTCTATGAAGCTCCGGTCTATCTTGACAGTCGGGGCCGGCAGAGTACGCAAATAGGTGAGACTCGACTGCCCGGTCCCGAAATCATCAACGAAGACGTCTATACCCATATCCTGTATCATCTGCATGCGATGAATCGCAATGTCGACGTTCCGCATTGAATCGGTCTCGGTTATCTCCAGTTTCAGTCGAGACGGATCTACCCGTAGACCTCCCTGTGTCAGTGCGCTTCGGACCGTCTGGAGAAAACTGTCGTTTTCGAAGTCCCGGGCGGTAAGATTGACGGTAATGTAGATCGGGAACCGCTCCTGGATGCGTGCGACCTGGCGTGCTGCCGCAAACACGGCCCACCTGCTTATTGCATCCATAACGCCGCTCGATTCCGCCAGAGGCAGGAATTCGTCGGGTCGTACAACTCCCCGTTCCGGCAGATTCCAGCGAATCAGCGCTTCCGCCCCCTCGATGCCGCCGCCGATCTTCATGATAGGGTGAAAGTAGAGCTCGAACTGATTTTCTTCAAATGCATGGCGCAGTCTGCCTTCCATGGCAAAACGCTGGGATGCCTTGACCTGCATGCGCTCGTTGTAGGCCACGTATTCTATGTTTGTGCGTACCGCCTCGTTCAGGGAACCCACAGCGCATTGAACGAGTGTTTCCTGGTCCTCGCCGTCCGCAGGGTACACGGCACTGCCAACCCGGCACACCAGTCGAACTTCGTCTTCTTTGTACCGATATGGGGTCATTACCGCCTGCACAATTTTCTGAGCTACCACCTGCACATCGGATTGTTTTGCGAGGAAGGAAAGTATTACGGCGAGCTCGTTACCCTGGAATCGAAAGATGTGATCGCTGTTGCGTATCGCCTCCCGGATGCGAATTCCGGTATTTTCGAGAATGTAGTTGCCTATGCTGTGACCGAGGCGCCGATTTATGTCCGTGAGATTCTCGATGCCGATAAAGAGGATGCCTCGAAGTGAATTTTCTTTCGAATCCTGCTGAGCCTTGAGTATCTCCATGTCGAGCATGATCTGAAGAGATTTTCTGTTGAACAGGCCGGTCAGCGGGTCGCGATACTCATAGTGCAGAAGCTGTGTCTCGAGATCCCCGAGGCGGGTAATGTCGTGCGAATAGACCAGAGCGTGAGTTATGGTTCCGGTTTCATCTTCGTATGGATAGTAATTGACGTGCATGTAGCGCTGTTCGCGGCCGAACTTGAAACGCTGGATATATGAGACGGATTCGCCTGCAAAGCACCGGTTCAGATACGCTTGAATGATCGTGTCGAACGTGTCCTGTCCCCAGACCTCGGCCACGCTCCGACCGACAACCGCGTCCCGATCCTTTTCAATTGCCTGACAGTAACTGTCGTTTGCGAGTTCGTAGATGAAGTCCCGATTGATGAGCGTTATGAAATCGCGCGAATGGTTTACTATGTACTCAAAACGTTTTTCAATACAACCGCCGGCACGCTGTGCCTGCATCCTGGGCCTCCCCGACCAAACACTCGTTGCGTAAAAACCCCCCACCGAAGGACAACGGTATGTGAAGGTGACGGTATGAGTATATCACGTTCGAGTTTTTTGCATATATATGCCGATAAATCCACCCTTTCGCTATCTACAACATGTGGAACAACCCGGGCAGGAAGAGCGAGACCTGTGGAACAAAGGTGAGAATGAAAAGAACTCCCATCATTATTGCGTACAGCGGCAGGAGCTGGCGCGTGGTTTTTTCTATTGTGGTGTTCCCCACCGCGCACCCGACGAAAAGCACGTTCCCTACCGGCGGCGTACACAAACCGATCCCAAGGTTCACGAGCATCACAACGCCGAACTGGACCGGACTCATCCCGGCTTGATGTACAAGCGGCAGGAGAATCGGCGTCATAATGATAATGAGCGGGGCCATGTCCATGACGAGCCCCAACAGGAGCAACAACAGGTTCACGAGCAGGAGGATGACCACCGGGTTCTTGCTGATTGCTAGGATTCCGGAGGAAAGCAGAAGGGGAACCTGGAGTGATGCCATAACATAACCGAAGGCGGATGCGTTCGCAATCAGAAAGAGCACCATGGCTGTTGTTCGAACCGACCCCTTAAGGATTCGGCGAATTGCCGGACGGGTCATGTTCTTTCTGTAGAAAATTGCAAAAATCACAAGTGCCATTGCAACACCTGCACTTGAAGACTCGGTCGCGGTGAAGAAACCCATCACTATTCCGCCAACCACGACGAATCCAACGCTGAGGACGAGAAAAGAACGCAGAAGGACCATCGGGATTCGGTCCCGTTCAATGGGCACACCCCGGGGGAATTTGCGAATGGGTGCCAGAATCAGGATGTAAGCCATCTGGGCGAGGCCCATGATAATGCCCGGAAGGTACCCGGCAAGAAACAGCGCTCCGACCGATACCCCGCCGGCCGCCAGCGAATAGATAATCATGTTCTGGCTCGGCGGAATAATCATTCCTTCCAGAGATGAGGTGACGGTAATTGCGGTGCCGAATTCACGGGAGAATCCCTGCCGCTCCATCAGGGGGATCATGACCGTCCCGATGGAGGCGGTATCGGCCACTGCGGAGCCGGATATCCCGCCGAACAGCATGCTTGTCAGGACGTTCATGAGTGCGAGGCCACCCGGGAGTCTGCCGATTATCAGATTTGCCAGCGCCAGCAGATCGTTGCCCATGCCGCTTTCGTTGACGATCTGTCCGAGCATGATGAAGAACGCGATTGCAACGAACGCGAATGAGTCTATCCCGCTGGAAAGGTTCTGAAATATTGCCAGCACGGGAAGCTGGATGAACATTGCGGTGAACAGCGCCGACAATCCGAGCGAAAAAGAGATGGGGGTCCCCAGGAGGATAAAAAATCCGAAGCTCAACCAGAGAAAGATGATCTGGGAGGCGCTCTGCGGAATGAACTGAACCCAGGGAGCATTCAGGATCTGTGAAAGCAGAAACGCAAGGACCAGCAGAAGGACGACAACCTTAGTTTTCACTGTGTTTCGTCTCCTTGAGTTCAATTGCGATGCGGAGGATACGTTCCACGGCGGAAACAACGGTGAGGATTCCGCTGAATAGAAGTGGAGCAAATGTCCATGCGTTGGATATCCCGAGCTCCGGCATGACGCCGGGAAGTGCTATCAGCGGGAAAGACTGGATAGTCATCTCGATACCGAAAAAGAGGATTGCTGCATACACAATGATCAAGATGATCCGTTTGACGATTTCAGGGAGTTTTTCGACGAAGAAACCCACGCGAATGTGCAGATCGCTCCGTAGTCCAATTCCGGAAACGAGAAGGACCATCCAGATCATAATAAGCAGCGTCATATCGAGCGACCCGGATATGGGCGCATTGAAGGTATCTCGTGCCACAATCTCTGCAACTGAAATGACAAGCATAGCCACGAGGACGACTATTCCTACCCATTCTATTGCCTGTTCGACTATTTCCAGACTGTGCTGAAACCGTTTCATTGGCTCTCCCGTATTGCGGACACAGAAAAGCCCCCGGAAGCGCATGAAGCGGCATCCGGGAGCCTTTGGGTCTTATTTCGTATTCTTGATTTCGTTTATCAGTGCGCTGTATTTGCTGTACGACTTGTACACCGGCTGCACGGCATCCTGAAACGCCTTCACCTGATCCGGGGTGAGGTGGACAAAGTGAACGTTTGCCGCCTTGAGCTTTGCCATGTCGGTCTGGACTTTCTTGGCCCACAGATCTCGCTCTTTCAACGACGCTTCATGGGCCGCCTGCTTGAAGATCTTCTGATCTGCAGAGGACAGCGACTGCCACGCCTTCAGGTTCATGAACAGAATCTCCGGGGTACGTGAGTGTCCATCATAGGAGTAGTACGGCGCGACCTGATAGAAACTCATGGTTGCATAACTCGGGATGTTGTTCTCCGCGCCGTCTATTACGCCGGTCTGCAGAGCGGTAAAGACATCGCCATACGCCATTGGAACGGGCGATGCCCCGAGGTCCTTTATCATCTCTACGAATACCGGTGACTTCTGTACGCGAATCTTCAGCCCCTTCATGTCCGCAGGAGACTTGATGGGAGTCTTGCGGGTAAAGAAACTTCGTTGGCCGGAATCGTAGTACGTAAGTCCCATGAGCTGAGACTTCTGCATGCTCTGCAGCAGATCTTCGCCTGCTTTTCCGTAGAGTGCATTCCACTCCTGGGTTGAACCGGTAAAGATGTACGGCAGCGAGAGAACACTCAAGTCTCCGACAAAGGAGGCAAGAGGTGCGGCATTTACGCGGTTGATTTGAATAACACCGGAAATGGTTTGCTGTACTGTTTGAGTTTCTGCTCCCAGCTGACCTCCGTAGTAGACCTTGATGTTGTAACGGCCGTTTGTCCGCTCGTTGACCAACTTCGCAAAATACTGATCTGCCACTACGGTCGGGTAACCGGCCGGCTGATCATCTGCGAGCTTCCACGTCTGCGTCTTTGCGGCAACCTGGGTACTGGTGCTCTTTCCTGCCGAACTGCTTTCCTGGGAACCGTTTGCGAAAACGCTAACGCTTGCGAAAAGAAAGGCGGCGGCAGAAATGAGCGAAACGAACAAAGCAGAGCTTTTTCGTATCATGTGGAGAACCCCCTCTAAAAGGATAAAATTTTCTCCACCTGGCTCAATCCAGAATGTACACGTTCGGAATCATTTCGGCAACCAAAAGAAAACGAAAGTCTATTCGCGGTCCAGGGGGAGCGTAACACAGAACACAGTCGATGCTCCGGGAGCGCTGGAAAAAGAGATGTCGCCGCCGTGGTCCTGAGCTATCTGCTGGCAAATCGAGAGACCGAGGCCGGTGTTTTTTCTGTTCACTTTCGTTGTAAAGAATGGGTTGAAGATCTTCTCCCGAACATCCTCGGGGATACCGTAGCCGTTGTCGGAGACGGTCACATCGACCATTCGTCGGTTCTCTTCCACCGCAATTCCCACCTGGATCAATCCGCCGTCGAGTACTGCATCTATTCCGTTGATGATGAGGTTGAGAAAAAGTTGCTTGAGCCGGTTCTCATCGCCGACGAGGAGAACTGGCCCTTCCCCGGTTTTCCGTTCGAGCCGGATCTGTTTCTGGGAAATACTGTGATGCAGAAGGAGAATCGCCTCGTCCAGCACTTCCACGAGATCGATCTTACGGGTCGGACGTTCCTTGATTCGGGAAAACGACAGGAGACTCCCGATGATCTCGTCGATGCGCGAGAGCTCTCGGACAATCTTGTCGAGCTTCTCCGACTCGTCCGGACCGAGAGCCCGATCCCGCAACACCTCGACGTAGTTGCGGATAACGAACAGCGGATTGTTGACTTCGTGTGCTACCCCGGCAGCGACCTGAGCCAGCGTCGCCATTTTTTCCGCACGGACTATGTAGTCCCGCATATAAAGGTCAATTGAGACATCCTGGATCAGAATCACGGATCCGACGAACTGATCGTCGTAGTCCCGGAAAGGAAAGACGTCCACCTTCACCACCTGATCTTTGTCGATGGAAAGCTCTTCCCAGCAGTACTCTTCCCGCGCGCGGATGCGTCCGACAATGTCCTCCACCTCCGGAATGCCGAACGATTCCAGAAGACTTTCGAGTCCGATGCCACCCGGTTCCTGAAGATCCGTGGTGGCGCCGATAGTCGATGAAGCCAGGTTGCCCAGGTGTGCCTGCTGTATCTCGTCTTTCGCGTCGAGGATAACCATGCCGATTGGCAGGTGACGGATCAGGTTTTCCGTGTATCTTTTGAGCAGGTAGAACTGCATCCGGTTTCCGTCCACTCCGCGTCTGCTCAGCTCGAACGAATAGGTGAGCTGGAAGAGACGGTACTCGTCGAGGTCGGCTATTTTTTCCGTGCCGCGCCGGTATCCATTGCGCAGAATGGTTACCCGGTCCGCAATTCTGAGTGTCTCTTCGGTATCGTGGGTAATGTAGATGATCCCTTTGCCCTGACTCCGGTAGTCCAGCAGGATGTCGTAGATGGTTCCCATTTCCCGCGGCGTAAGCTTGTTGGAAAGTTCATCGAGAATGATGACTCGCGGATTGAGCATCAGTATCCGCGCAAACTCTACCATGAGTTGCTGCGCCTGCGTGAGCTGATACAGGGGGGCATCGAGGTCTACATCCACGTGCAGCCGTTCGAACAAAGCGCGCCCGGTCGATACCATCTGCACCTCGTCCAGACCGAGGAGCGGTCTGCGGATCATGCGGCCCGCGAAGATGTTCTCTACCGCGTTCAGCGTTGGCAGAACGCTCAGATCCTGGTAGATCATTGCAATGCCCGCGCGGAGAGCGGATTCCGGGGTGAACGAGCGCACTTCGTTTCCGAGATAGATAATCTCACCTGCGGCCTTCTGAACTGCGCCGCTCAGAAGCTTCACGAGCGATGATTTCCCTGCGCGGTGCTCGCCGACCAGTGCGTGTACCTCACCTTCGAACAGGTCGAAATCCACTCCGCTCAGTGCGTGGACGTTCTGGTACTCGACGTGGATATTCTTCATCTGCAGAAGGACCTTTCGATCCTGAGTACCGCTCTCCGAGCCGGCGGCCGTGCTGGTTGTCTGTGTCATTGAATATTGAGCTTCTTCATCCGGTTATACAGTGTCTTGCGGGTTATGTTCAGCCTGCGCGCAGCCTCACCCTTCACTCCGTTGCTACGTTTCAGCGCCTCTTCAATAACGGCGCGCGAACTTGCCGCAGCGAGGTCCTGAAGACTCCCGGCCGCATTTCCGGCCTGCTGTTCCACAATGTGGTACTGTTCCGGAAGATCGTTCAAACTGATCTCCTCGGATTCACAGAATATCACCGCTCGTTCCACGATGTTCTTGAGCTCTCGCACATTGCCGGGCCAGCTGTGGCGTTCGAGCACCTCTACGACGTCGTCGGAGAATCCCCGGTGGTTCTTTCCGTATACCTGGTTGAAGCGGCGGACAAACGCATTTGCGATCGGCACAATATCTTCTCTCCGATCGCGGAGCGGCGGCAGGTGGATCGTAATCACGGAAATCCGGTAGTATAGATCCTCCCGGAACGTTCCACGCTTGATCATTTCTGTCAGGTCACGGTTCGTTGCGGCAATGATGCGAAAGTCTGCGTGTATCGGTTCGGTTCCGCCGACGCGCGTAAACTGCCTGTCCTGCAAAACCCGAAGCATCTTTGCCTGCATGGGAAGGCTCATATCGCCGATTTCGTCCAGGAAGAGCGTTCCGCCGTCGGCTATCTCGATCTTGCCTTTCTGCTGGGTCCGGGCGTCCGTGTACGCACCCTTTTCGTGACCGAACATTTCGCTTTCCAGAAGATTTTCCGGCACCGCGGCACAGTTGATCTTCACATAGGCGTTCCGAGGACGCCCGCTGGACTCGTGCATCAGATCAGCCACCAGCTCTTTGCCGGTTCCGCTTTCGCCGGTCAGGATGACCGAGGCTTCCGTTGGCGCTGCCTTGGCCACCAGAGACAGGATTTTCTGCATATGCGCGTCTTTTGTGATGATGCTGTCGCGCGGTCCGGAATTGCGACCGATCTCTTCGGAAAGCTCGAGATTCTGGATCTCCTGCAGAAGGGCAGTAATTGGAATGGGCTTGGTGTAGAAGTTGAGCGCACCGTACTTCATGGCGCGAACCGCGTTTTCCACCGATGCATAACCGGATATCATGATGACCGGCAGATCGTCGAACCTGCGGCGTACGAGCTTCAGCAGGTCAATTCCGCCAATCGTCGGCATTCGGACATCCATGATAATGAGTCCGATGTGCTCCCGTTCAAGCAACGGAAGGACCTCTTCAGGATTGGAGCTCTGACGGACCGAGAATCCTTTTCCGTGGAGGACCTCACTCAGAGAGAGGCATACCTCCTGATCGTCGTCAACAATGAGTATGGGAGAGAACATGGGGCCATTATACACCACCTTCCATGGCCGTAAACGGTTTCTGGTGATCGCAGGGCGGGGCGGTTGTGCGGCGGGTAATGGGAAGGCGAATGGGAAATGCCCATTGAGTAGTTTTTTACTCACACTGTGCCCGAGATGCACTTGACCGGATGCCGGACGCATACCGGATGGAATCGAAAATTTTGTAAGTTACTTTCATAGAGTAACTTGAAAAGTTATTCCATGAAATCTTGGAATTGGCATGTCTTTTGCTATTGAGTACTACGTATATACATACAGGAGGATCTTATGAGGATTGTTTTTCGTGTCATGCTCACCACAGCGGTGATTCTCGCCTTTGCTGCCTCAGCTGCCTTTGCAAACGGGACAAAAGAGTCCTCGAGCTCGAGCTCTTCCATGAGCAGCGGAAACGCTTCAGGGAAAGTTGCTCTGCTTCTGCCGGAGACCAAGACGACCCGGTATGAGACTGCCGATCGCCCGGACTTCGAGGCGAAGCTGAAGGCTCTGGATCCGAGTGTCCAGATTATCTACAACAACGCGAACCAGGATGCAAATACCCAGCTGTCACAGGCTGAAGCCGCGTTGACCAACGGAGCCAAGGTGCTCGTTCTTGACCCCGTAGACTCGGCAGCCGCCGCGGTCATTGCCGACAAGGCCAAAGCAGCCGGTGTTCCCGTCATCGCATACGATCGGCTTATCCTCAATTCGACCGGTGTGAACTACTACATCTCCTTCGACAATGTCGAAGTAGGCAAGTTGCAGGCCACCAGTCTGATGAAGAAGCTCGATTCAATGGGATTGACGAAGCCGACTATCGTCATGATAAACGGTTCACCGACGGACAACAACGCGAAGCTGTTCAAAGAAGGGGCTCACAGCGTGTTCGATCCCCTCGTCAAGGCCGGAAAGCTCGTCATTGCAAAGGAATACGATACTCCGGACTGGAGCCCGGACCAGGCGCAGAATGAGATGCAGCAGGCGCTCACCGCCCTGGGAAACAAGGTGGACGGCGTCTATTGTGCAAACGACGGCACCGCGAGTGGTGCAATCGCAGCAATGCGTGCCGCCGGTCTGAGCCCGCTTCCTCCGGTTACCGGACAGGATGCAGAGCTTGCCGCAATTCAACGAATCCTGAAGGGCCAGCAGTACATGACCGTGTACAAGGCGATCAGGCCGGAAGCAGATGCAGCAGCGGAACTTGCGTATGATCTTCTCATGAACAAGCCCGTTCCTGCGAGCATGACCAACGGCAAAACCGTGAACAACGGGAAAATGGACGTACCCTCGGTGCTCCTCACTCCGATTGCAGTCACCAAGAACAACGTGAAAGACACCGTCGTAAAAGACGGATTCTGGACTGCCAAGCAGGTCGGTCTGCAATAATCTTCACTGAGAACTTGCGGGCAACCCGGCCATCGGCCGGGTTGCCCTCCGAGAGGAACTATCATGGACAAACCAGCACACGATCGGACGCCGATCCTGGAGTTGCGCGGAATCAGCAAGAGTTTCGGCGCAGTTCAGGCCCTCTCCGAAGTGGATTTCGAAGTATTTCCAGCCGAAGTTGTTGCCCTTGTCGGGGACAACGGCGCCGGGAAATCCACCTTGGTGAAGGTCATTTCGGGCACCTATCGTCCCGACTCCGGCGAGTATATCTTCGAGGGAAAACGGGTTGAGATTTCGAAGCCCGGTGACGCGAACAGCCTGGGTATTCAGACCGTGTACCAGGATCTTGCGTTGTGCGACAATCTCGACGTAGTAGCAAATCTCTACCTCGGACGTGAGCGGAAGCGAACGTTCATCCCGGGGCTCGTGAGCACCATTGACGAGATGGAGATGGAGCATTCGGCAAAGAGCTTCGTAGACGAATTGCACGTGCGCATTCCTTCGCTGCGGACGCTCATTGCGTCTCTCTCCGGCGGACAGCGCCAGTCGGTTGCCGTTGCGCGTGCCGTTATGTGGAATTCGAAGGTAGTGCTCCTGGATGAGCCGACCGCCGCTCTCGGGGTCGAGCAGACTCAGCAGGTCAAGGAGCTTATTGTCCGGCTCAGAGAGAAGGGGTTGGGAGTTGTCGTCATCAGCCACAATCTTGCGGATGTGTTTGAGGTAACCGACAGAATTACCGTTCTACGGCTTGGAAAGCGTGTGGCGTCCTTTGACGTGCACAATACGAATCATGAGCAGGTTGTAGCCGCAATAACGGGGGCGGAGTTCGGCCTTCCGCACACACCCGGGACGACCGGGGAATAGCAGTGCACACCTTAACAGCAAGGAAGGATAATCATGGAGAATAAACTCGAGCCCCGAACTGCTCCCTCGTCGGGCGACGGGAACGGCGACACCGTCTGGCGCAGGCTGAAGCGACGGCTCGGGCAGGGTGATATCGGCTCACTGCCGGTCCTGCTCGGTCTGGTTCTGATTGCAGTTGTCTTTCAAATTGCCAATTCCAATTTTCTGACACCATTGAATCTTACCAATCTCATGGTACAGATCTCGGCGGTCGGAACCATCTCCGTCGGTGTTGTGCTGATTCTGCTGCTCGGAGAGATCGACCTTTCCGTGGGCGCAGTGAGCGGATTCACCGCGGCAGTCATGGCCGTGCTGTCGGTCAAGGCCGGTCTGCCGGGAATAGTGGCAATTGTCGCCGGAGTGCTTTCCGGTGCCGTTATCGGGTTGTTTCAGGGATGGTGGATTACGAGGATGAGAGTACCGTCCTTCGTCGTAACGCTTGCCGGATCTCTCGGCTGGCAGGGCGCGCTCCTGTGGGTGCTCGGCAGCACCGGCACCATCAATCTGAACGATCCACTCATTGTCGGGCTGGCGAATACCCGGTTGCCCGTATGGGCGGGATGGGGCATCGGTGTCCTCATTGTTGTGTGGTTTGTCGGCAGCAAGCTGCTTCAACGTGCACGACGGACGAAAATCGGTCTTCCCGCGCAGTCATCGACTCAGGTTGCAGCGACGACGATCCTCATTTCGGCCGCGGTACTCATTGCGGTTGCGGTTATGAGCGTGAACAGGAATCCGCGGCGGGACATACCCATAGCGGGCGTGCCCACCGCAGTCATTATTCTTCTTGCTATCATCGTTCTTTTCGACTTCATTACGACCCGCACACAGTACGGCCGGTCAATCTTTGCGGTTGGTGGAAACGCTGAAGCTGCCCGGAGAGCGGGAATTAACGTAGGGTTCATCCGCATCTCCGTCTTCCTGTTCGGTTCCACCCTTGCTGCAATTGGAGGAATACTCGCCGGGTCCCGTCTGTACGCGGTGAATCAGTCTTCCGGCGGCGGAAACATGCTGTTGAATGCAATTGCGGCGGCAGTTATCGGCGGAACGAGCCTCTTCGGCGGACGCGGCAGCGCCTGGTCCGCACTCCTCGGTGCCCTGGTCATCGGTGCCATTGCCAACGGCATGGACCTCCTGGCCTTTGCCTCGTCCATCCGATTCATCGTAACCGGCGCGGTCCTGCTGCTCGCGGTAACGCTCGATTCGATAACCCGTGCACGGCGCGAACAGAGCGGCACCTGAATGAGTATAAGAATCAAGCTGGTCATCTTGATTCTTGTGCTGGTGACCGCTTTCTCCGCGGCCGCAACCACCTACTTCGTGAGTCGGGCCCCGGTTGCGGCAATCCGGGGCGAACAGCAGACGCTCGCAGACCTGCGCACCGCATTGCGGACCGAAGCGCTCAATGCGAATCGTCTCCTCTGGAGGCCCTTTGCCGATGAGCTGACAAAGCTTTCGGCTGCAGACGAGGCGACGAAATCCGCGTTCACCCGCGTGGAGCATTTGACCGTTCTCCCGAGACTGAGTTCGTCGGTAAAGGACTCCATCGGAAATATCCGTACGCTCCGGGGGCTCATTCAAACCAACACAAGCGAGTTCCTGAAGATTTCGACGCACCTGAAGCACGACGCAAGCGCCATGTGGGGCAGCGGCTCCTCTTTCACAATCGTCAACCTGACAGCAAACGGGGCTCTTGCGCACACAAGCGCAGGAGCCGCAATAGTCTCCGACATCAACGATGTACTCGGCAAGCTGTACACCATGTCTTCCCGGCTTTCTATGTCGGTCCAGGTAATCGATGACCAGACGGCAACGATTGCAAAGGAGGTGCACAAGATCGAATCACGCAGTGCCCTCACTTCGCTCGTTGTCATAATCATCCTCATAGGCATGAGCGTGGCGATTGCTCTTCTTATGAGTGATCGCCTTGTTCGGATGATCCGCCAAATGGAGGCCAGCATTGCACGGATGCGGGAGGGAGACCTCACCGTGCAGTTCGTTGCCAGGTCGAAAGATGAGCTCGGATCGCTCTCGCAGGACATGAACGAGTTTACCTCTTCGCTCCGCGACTCCATCCTGATTGTCCAGAACGCCTCAGCCGAAAACATGCGGATGAAGGATACCCTTACCGAAGCCACCGCGCAGACGTCGGCATCCGCAACTCAGATACAGACCTCTGTTTCGGGCATAGATCAACGGATGACATCGCTCGAGCTGAATCTCGGATCGACAAATCATGCTGCCGCCGCAATTTCGGAAGCGATCGGTGATCTGAGCCGTCAGATCGAGGATCAGGCAACGATGGTCGAGGAGTCCACCGCCTCGGTTACGCAGATGATTGCTTCGATTGATAACGTTGCGAAAATTGCCGAACGGCGACGGGAGGCAACCGAAGAGCTGCTGGGTACCGTCGGCGGAGGCGGTGACAAGATGAGAGCCGCATTTGAGCATGTCCGGCAGATCAGTGAAAGCCTTGAAAGTGTCAACGGTATCGCTTCCATCATCAAATCCATCAGTGCACAGACAAATCTGCTCGCAATGAACGCCGCAATAGAGGCCGCTCACGCAGGGGACGCGGGCCGAGGATTCTCGGTTGTTGCCGATGAAATCCGAAAATTGGCGGAGGCAAGTTCCTCGAACAGCCAGGAGATATCGCATATCCTCGGCGGCGTATCCTCCAGCGTCGAGGATGCTGCCGTGTCGGCTGAGCTCCTGAACAGTGCCTTTTTTCAGATTGACCGGGAAGTCCGTGAGCTGTCGAACTCCCTTCGGGAGATCTTTGGCAACATGGCCGAGCTGCGGTCGGGAAGCAGCCAGATCCTGGAGGCGATGGAGACTCTGCGGCGGGTATCAACTCGAGTCCGGGACAAGTCCTCCGCGATAAGCGAACAGTCCGGCTCTATTCGGGAAGTTGCGGAGACGGGCAAGAGTACCGGTTCAGATGTCCGTGCCGGCATGGCCGACATCGTTGTTGGAATGAAGGAGATTTCCACTGCCGTGGACGATGTGTTGGCCATCGCACGGCGCATCGGGAAAGTGGGTGAAGGTCTCAATTCCGAGATAACCCGTTTCAGAACTTCCTGACGTCGGATTTCGTTATCCGCTCGTTGGTGTCAGGGAAGGTCCGCACGCGTGCTGCCCAGTCTCCGCTGCCAAGGCGTGCGCGGACCAGAACCGAGTTTGCCCTGGGATTTGCCCCGGATTGGACGAGTATCCAGGCAGTGGCAATACTGCGAACGGTATCCCGGATTATTGTGGCGGCCTCATCCGGCAAAAGCGCTCCGCACAGGAAAATGCAGGATGGATCCGACGGGTCTTCAAAGTAACAGTGGGTTGCGTTGGCTATGCGAAGCACCACTGCGTTCCGCTGTTCGATGGCGCGCGCATTCAGCATGTCATTCCCCAGATTGCAGGCTGAAGGTTCGGAAGCGAGGTAGAGCGCGGGTTTGCTGAAATGGCTCGTCGAGTGACTTGCGAGGCTGGGAAAATCGACACTATCCAGGCCCAGATATGCAACAGTTCGCCCGTCTTGCGCGGCTGCGGCCAGTGCCACGTCTCCTCCGGCCGAAAACCCTGCATAGATCACCGGACCCGAATGGAGCTCTTGCGCCAGATAGAGAAGATCTAGCGCGTCGCGATCAAAATGGCCAAAGAGAAACGCGGTATTGTGAAAGTTCATGACAGTGACCGGAACTCCACGGGAGGCCCACAGGCGGGCCCAGCCTCGCATGTTGGCAAGACTCCGGGTAAAGCCGTGCGCAAGAAAAACCATGACATCGGTACGTGCATTGACGGGCGTGTACGTCTCGAAGTCCATGGGAGTCCCTGACGGACGACGAGCGTGGCCCGCAACCACCGTGTATCGGCCATTGGCAGCAACCGCAAGACTCGCGGAGAGCCCCTCGAGTGGTCTGGGCATTGCATACGCGGACATGATCCGGGTTGAGCTGCACGCGGAAAGAAGCGCAGTCAAAACAACAAGGGCGGCAAACATAGGCCGGCGGCCCCGCGAGAAGCAATACCTGGATTCCACGGGCATGAGAATACCCAGTCTTGCGTGGGAACTTCAAGGCGTTTCCCCGCTGTTCAGTGTACGTTCAGTGTACTTGAAATGAAGCGTCCAATCTCGGCAATTGCTTCCCGGGATTCGGGTACGAAGGGAGCGAACGCCTGAAAAACGTGATACATGCCCGGCCACACCCGGATGCGGGCATCCACCCCCGAATCCAGCGCCTTCTGGACGAGGCGAACCGAGTCGTCGAGCAGGATTTCCCTGTCCCCGACATGGACGAGGAGCGGTGGAAAGCCGTCGAAGTCACCATAGAGCGGAGACAGAAACGGATCCCGCCGGTCGCTGCGACCGATATAAAGATCGGTGAAGTGTGGAGAACGTGTCGGTGAAAGCATCGGGTCGGCATCCGCGTTCGTCAGAAATGAATTTCCGGTCGCCATCATATCGGTCACCGGCGAAAGGCAAAAAACGGCGCCGGGAAGCTGGTCCGTCGGGGTTCCGCCGGACTTGAGCGCAAGCACCAGGGCCAGTGCCAGATTGCCACCCGCCGAGTCTCCCGCTACAACTATCCGACGCGGTTCGATGCCGGTCTCCACGAGCCATCGGAACGCGTTCAGACAGTCGTCGAGTGCCGCAGGATAGGGGTGCTCGGGTGCAAGGCGGTAATCAATCATCAATGCGCGGATGTCCGCAGCACGGGCAATTCGCGACACCATGGGGCGGTGGGTATTGGGCGAGCAGATTACGAACCCACCGCCGTGAATATACAGGATTGCCCGGTCTTCCCGTGCGCCTTCGGGGACTATCCATTCCGCCGGAACCCCGTGTGCCTCCACCTTTTCTATCGAGGTTCGGGAGAGCATCGGCTGAAGGCGGGCACGCCGTTCCATCCGTTCACGAACGCGGTCAATACTCATTGTCTCGTCTCCGAACAGCTGTGCTCGGCGAATTATCGCTTCCATGATACGACTCTGAATGCTCGGCATCGGTTTAACCCTCACTCTGTATCGTAGTCATTCGGCGGCATTGCCATCAATGCCCCGTTCGGACTGTCCCGGGACCAAATCGGCTCTGTCCGCATGACAACGCAACCGGTATACTATTCGGAACCAAACCTTACAGCAAGGAGACGTTCATGCGGACTGAACGTGAGCAGGCAGTAGAGTACGTTGCATCTCACGCTCGAGAGACTCTCGGAGATCTCATCGAGTTCCTGGCCATACCCTCGATCTCTACAGAGACCGCACACCGTGAAGACATAGAGCGCGCTGCACAGTGGCTTCGCAACCGGTTGATTCGGCTCGGTGCGGAGGACACCGCAATCCATACAACGCCGGGAATGCCAACTGTATGCGGATCAATACTGGATGCAGGCCCGTCGGCCCCGACCATCCTTGTGTATGGCCACTACGACGTCCAGCCGGTTGATCCGGTCGAACTCTGGGACACGGACCCGTTCGTCGGCAGCGTATCCGAGGAGCGCCTCTTTGCGCGGGGAGCATCCGATATGAAGGGGCAGATCATTGCCGTGCTTGCGGCGCTCGACGCCGCACGAAACTCAGGAGGACTGCCCGTAAATGTGCGTTTTCTCTTCGAAGGAGAAGAGGAAATTGGATCTCCGAACCTCGAAGCGTTTATTCGCAACAACAAGCCACTGCTTACCGCGGACTACTGTCTGAATCCGGACGCTGGAATGATAGCCCCTGACACTCCGTCCATCTGTTACGCGTTGCGTGGACTCGCCTATTTCGAACTCAATATTACCGGCCCCTCAATGGACCTGCACTCCGGCATGTTCGGTGGGGCCGTGCACAATCCCGCGCAGGTCCTCTGTGATCTTGTCGCGGGGATGCATGACAGTCACGGCCGCGTCACCCTGCCGGGATTCTACGATCGTGTGCGCGAATTGAGCGCCGAAGAACGGAAGGAACTGGCCAGATTGAACATGGATGACACCTTCTACCGCAGGCAGACAGGTGTTTCCGAACTCTGGGGCGAAGCCGGGTACACCGCATCCGAGCGGGTGGGCGGGAGGCCGACACTCGAAGTGAACGGGTTGCTGTCCGGATTTACCGGAGCCGGATCCAAGACCGTTCTGCCCGCGCTCGCCATGGCAAAAATATCAATGCGACTGGTACCGGATCAGGATCCTTATGAAGTTCGAAAGCAGTTGGAACAGTATATCGAGGCGAACATTCCCCGGACAGTTACCTGGGATCTTACCGAGCATGCGGCAGGTCCGCCGGTCCTGAGTGAACGGGAATCACCCGGAAACCAGGCACTTGCGGCAGCGCTGGAGACCGTGTGGGGCTCCCAGCCTGTCTTCAAGCGTGAAGGAGGGAGCGTTCCCGTCGCGACCTACCTCTCTGAGCATCTTGGGATGCCGTCGGTCATTACCGGTTTCGGGTTGCCGGAGGATCACATCCATTCGCCGAACGAGCGGCTCCATCTCCCTACCTGGGAGCGGGGAATGAAGGCAATTACCCACTTCCTCTACAATCTATCCCCATGAGAAGTATCAACAACCGTGTTGATCGAGCCGGCCGGCCACGGCCGGTTCGCCGGGCCACGGCCGGTTCGCCGGGCCAAGGCCGGCCGGTCGATGCCGCAGGAGCTCCTGCCGCGGGCTGCCGGGATTCCCTTCCATCAACACGCTTCGTGACACTTCCTAGTGGGCTGGAGGCGTGCCGGTGCCGTTCTTCGTTCCCAGTTCTTTCCGGCGTTTTTCGATCATCGCCTGGAGATCAGGAAGTTTTGCCCGTGCTTCATCCATTCCGATCTGCGCACCCTTCTGCGAGAGCTCCGGAAACAGCGATAATGACTTTACGCCGAGCGGGGTACGGTAGAAGTCGGCGAGTTGATTCAGCTCATCGGTTGTGAATGCCGCTGCATACAGAGTGATTATCTTGTCTTCGAACTCTTTGCTTGCGAAGATCCCGTCTGACCAGGACTTCAGGATGTCCTTGTATGGATCGAGTCCGGGGTTTTGTTCGAGCGAGTTCAGGAGTGCGTCCGCAGCAGTCTGAGAAACCTTCTTTCCGCCGACGAGATTGTAAAGTTCGCGGGCGGCCTGCATCCTCCCGGGGCTGACGGTCACAGTCGGCGCCGGCGCGGTCCCGGATGCCTGTGCCCACAGGCCCGCTGCGGACAGGACAAGCAAGAGATAAACGGTAACTATGCGCGTACTCACGTGTGCTCCTTATTGTTCCATGCCATTCTATGCGCCACGCGACTGTGAGGCAAGTGAGCCGGCGCGTCGGCATACCGTTCAGTCGGTCGAATCGTTGACATGACGCGCCGGAAATCCGTAAGTTGATTAGTCAAGAATTGAATCCATGAGGAGAAGCGTAATGGACCTACGTATGCTGCAGCGTCACTGGCAGGATGAAGGTGAGTCTGCATACATCTATCGGGCAGTCGCCGCGCTGGAAAAATCCGAAGAACGGAAGGGCATCTTTGAACGGCTTGCGGAGGTCGAAGAGCATCATCAGGGTGTCTACCGCTCACTCATAGAGGAGCAGGGTGGTACAGTCGGCACGTGGAAACCCGGGCTGCGCATGAAGCTGCTCAAATGGTTTGCCGATCGCGGCAACTTCAATCTTGTTATGTCACTTCGCATTGCGGACGAAACGCGTGAGGTGCGCAACTACCTCAATCGCAAGAGTAGCGAAGATGCAGAAGGAAGCGCAAAGGAGTTCCAGAAGATTGCGCGTGAAGAAGCTCACCACGCTCAGGTCCTGAGCCAGCTCACCGGCACGGGAGAAGAGCCGTGGCACATGAGCAATTCCGGTGGGTTTCTCCGAAACGTCATTTATGGATTCAATGATGGGCTCACCGCGAATTTTGGACTTGTCATGGGTGTGCTCGGCGGAAATCTCGCCCCGGGGGTCGTTGTCCTGACCGGTCTCTCGGGGATGGTCGCGGATGCTCTGTCCATGGGTGGAAGCGGATTTCTTGCCGCGAAGAGCGAGCAGGAAGTGTGGGCGAATGAGATTGCGATGGAGCGCGAAGAGATAGAGCTCATGCCGGAGACCGAAACGCAGGAGCTCGCGTTGCTCTATCAGGCGAAGGGTATGCCTGCCGAGGCTGCAATGCGGGCCGCAATTCAGGTCATGGCCGATCCGGAGATTGCCGTTCAGGAGAAGGCGAGGGAGGAGCTTGGAATCAGTTCCGAAACGTCTCCGCCCATGAAAGAGGCGGTAACCACCGGGATTGCAACTGCAATCGGTGCAATCATTCCGGTTGTTCCGTTTTTATTCGGCACGGGCACGACGATCCTGTGGATTGCATTTGGAATCAGCATGGCAGCTCATTTTCTCGTGGGCGCCGCGCGGAGCCTTTTCACCGGGCGCGGCATTATCCGCAGCGGGTTCGACATGTTTGTAGTCGGGCTTGGAGTTGCTGGAGTTGGTTACCTCGTCGGAGCGCTCATTTCAGGTCATCTTTAGTCGGCGCATCGAAGTGATCGACGAAGTCCACGATGCCGAGGTAGATGCCCTGGGCGAGTTTGTCGAGATAGGCGCTCGTCCCCAATAGCTTTGCCTCGGTCCGGTTGCTCACAAATCCCACTTCGACGAGTACGGCGGGCATCTTTGAATTGCGGACGACGTACCACGTTTGCGCCTTCAGCCCGCGGTTCGTCTCGTCGTTCCCGACCACCTTTGCCATCCCTTCCAGAATATCCTCTCCCAGGAGAGAGCTCTGAACCGTGTACTCTTCCTCCTTCATTGCATTCAGCAACGGGTAGATCTGACGGCCGGATTTCGCAAGCGTCGTGGGGTCTATAACGTCGCGCTGGTAGGTCGGGGGAAGATACCAGACTTCAAATCCGTTCGCGGCCGGGTCGAAGGATGCGTTCGCATGGATCGAAACAAAGATTTTCGCCTGGTTCTTTTTCAGTTTGATGGCATTTGCTATTTCAGTCCGTTTGGCCAGACTGACGAATGTGTCTGTCCGGCGTGTCATGACGATCTTCATATGAGGGAAGTGCTTCCTGAGCCTTTTGTCGACGGCAAGCCCGACTGCGAGCACGATATTCTTCTCCATGAGATGGTGAGTGGCGGTGTTGAACGGGTCGTGGATCGTGCCGGGATCCTTTCCTCCGTGTCCGGGGTCTATGATGATTGCCGCTATCTGCGGTCGCGTCGCGGTTGCCGCCGCGGGAGCGACCGGTAACGCCAGAGCTGATTCTATTGCGTGGGCGCCGGTTTCCGAGAACTCAATGGTACCGTTCGGTCCGCGGGAAACCTGACCGAGCCGGATCATGCGGCGCTCGTTCAGGAAACCCCAGGAACGGCCTGGTTCAAAGGTCAGCTGGTTGGGCCCGACAACGATCGCCCCATATCCGAGATATGGATCCCACTCGAGGGTACCACCAACGTGCGTGACTATCGTGTCTACGTTGACCTTCGCAAATACGGGAAAGAGTCCGAGCACCAGGAGTGCAGCTACGATTGCGGTTATCCGAAACTGATGAGCGTCCATATCCCGATTATCGGTAATTGAGCGCAGTCTTTGATCCCGGATTGGTGTTCGTCAGTCTATGAGCCGTTTCTTGAGTCTCTCGATGGCCAGAAAGCCGAAAAGCAACGTAAAGAGCAAAACATAACCGAGATCCGCAATCAACAGTGGATCCGCCTGCGAAAGGCATATGCTGCGCGCCAGACGGACGGCATGCGTCAGCGGCAACGCTTCGGCAATCGGTCGAACCCATGCCGGCAGGTTGGTGAGTGGAAAAAAGACCCCCGAGAAAAAGAACATGGGCGAGATGAAGCCGGAAAAATAGAAGTTGAAGTGGTTGATATTCTTGACAAACGAGGTGATGAGCAGCGAGAGAGCGGCGAACATGGTTCCGGTCAGAAAGCCGATGACCGGTACCGGGTAAATTGTCCCGATGGGGAATATTCCTGCAATCCAGATGACAATCATAACGGCGAAGGTGAAGAAAAACCCTTTGGTTCCTGCCCACAGTATTTCGCCGAGGAGAAGATTGTTAACGGTGATAGGAGCGGTGAGCATCCCGTCGTACACCTTGTCAAATTCCAGGCGGATGAACGTACCAAACGAGCACTCGAACGCCGCAGTGAACATGGCGGTCGACACCAGGAGTCCCGAGGCGAGATACTGGATATAGGATACACCGCTCATCGAATTGATGTAGGCGCCGAGGCCAATTCCGATTCCGACCAGGAAAATGAGTGGCTCGAGGAAGGGTGGCAGACCATTGCTGATGATGTTGCGGCTGTACACTCTGAAATGTCGAAACCAGACCGCAGCTATTCTGCTCCAGAAAGCGGGGTGTGGACGTCGACTACTGTCCGGCATTCAGGTTCCTCCCGGTTGCACGGAGGAACAGATCCTCCAGATTTGTCCTTCTCAGATAATACTCTCCGTGAGGGAGTCCTTCCGCCATCTGCTGCAGCAGCGTGTGCTCGTGACTGTAGTAGAGTACCCGTTCGGCTCCTTCTTCTGTGCGAACCACGCCCCGCATTCGTTCGTCCAGCTGCGGCACCGAGTTCTTGTTCAATACCTCGAGCACGTGCCCCTCTATCTCGTTTTCCAGGAGCTGCCGGGGATTGCCTTCCATGACCTTCCTGCCATGGTCCATGATTATCACTTCGTCGGCAATCTGGAACGCCTCTTCCATGTAGTGGGTCGTGAGCAGGATAGTCACCCCACTGTTCTTCAGCCCGCGCAGCTTGTCCCATATCAGTTGCCTGACCTGTGGATCCAGACCCGTGGTCGGTTCGTCCAGGATCAGCAACTCGGGTTCATTCATCAAGGCTCGTGCAATGATCAGACGTCGACGCATGCCGCCGGACAGCTCGCGTATTCGCGCCGGTTTCTTCGATGACAGCTCCATGAACTCGAGCAGGTAGTCAATTCGCTCATCCGCCTTTGTCCTCGGAATGCCGTAGAGCCGCGCAAAAATGCGCAGGTTCTGTATTACGCTGAGCTCCTCGTCCAGGTCATCGTCCTGGGGTGCCACACCGGCGAGACTCTTTATGTGCAGTTCCTGGCGGCGTGGATCGTAGCCGAAAACGTTGATGACGGTGTCTTTGTTGCGATCCGGCAGCGCCTTTGCGTAAAGCATCTTCATCATTGTGGTCTTTCCGGCGCCATTCGGCCCGAGGAATCCGCAACAACTCGCCTTTTTCACGGCGAAATCAAGGTCATCCACCGCCTTGAGGTCGCCGTAGCTCTTGTGCACGTGTTGCACTGATATTACTGTTTCCTGCTCCATTACAGAGAGGGTATCCGAAATCCGCATGCGGGCCAAGCACAGCGGCGTCCGCTGTCAGTTCAGGCGATCCCCGGGCTTTTTCCGCCAAGCATGCACAATGACCAGCACTATCGACACGCCCGTCAGGGCCAGCATGAGCTGCGGAAACCAGTCTCCCCACCGTGTATACGGTGACTCATGCTCTGTGTGCATTGCGACATTCGCGGTCATAAACTCTTCCTTGTAGTAGGGGACCGACTGAATCAGCCGCCCGGTGTCATCCACGTACGCGGTCAGTCCGGACGCGGTTGCGCGCAGCAACGGTCGTCTGTTTTCTACCGCCCTGAAGAGGCTGTTGATGTAGTGCTGTTTCCCTTCCACCTTCGAGAGCGACCAGTAGTCGTTCGACAGGTTAATTATCGCCTGAGCTCCATTCAGAACGAACTGACGGACATCGTTCGGGAATGAGTCTTCGAAACATATGGGCGTGGAGAAAGAGATCTTCGGGGTATGGAAGACCACGTGCCGGGTTCCGGGTTTCCACAAGTATACATCAAAACTCTGAAGCATCTTGTACGCCCAGGGCAGTTGTTTTTCATACGGAAAATACTCCGTGAACGGTACGAGGTGAATCTTGTGGTAGGTTTCCACGCGCTTCCCCTCCGGAGAGAACAGTACCGAAGCGTTGTAGTCGGTTCGTATCTCCTGTCCGTTCGCTCCGGTGGAAAGGATGTAGTCATCGTTTCCGGTAACGAGCCATCGATGGATGCTCTTCTGGTATGCAAGAAACTCGTCCACCAACTTTGCCAGCGGGTACTTCTTGGGATCCATCGTGCTCCAGCGGCGGATGTTCGGAACGAAGGCGGTTTCGGACCAGACCACGAGGTCCGGATTCTGTTTGAGAGCCTGATTGGTCAAATTCCTGAGGACATTGAGCGTCTGCCCGTAATCACTCTTGTGCGGATCGGTGTTTTCCTGGATGAGTGCAACGCGGACATGATGGGTAATCGGACGATTCTCCTGAACCTGAATTGCCAGTGCCCCGCCAACGACATCCACCAGGACTACCAGTGCGGCTGCAATGAGCGGGATGTATGAACGGGGTCGCCGGAAGACCTCGGTGGTGTTGAAGCTTCCCAACGGGGTATACCATCGAAGGAGCACGCTTGCAATGGCCGAGTTCACGAGAGTAACAATGAACGTGACTCCCCATATGCCGGTCAGGGACGCAATCTGAATGAGTGGTCGCACATCGTACTGGCTCGATCCGATCATCCCCCACGAATAGCCGAGAAACCCGCGGGAACGCAACCAATCGAACGCTACCCACGCTACCGGGATTATCAGATAGTTCCACCGGGGAAGCCGCTGAATGAGCGGAACGAGAACTATCATGAAAATTGTGTATTCAATTATGAAGATGACCGTAATGAACTGGAGCGACACAAGGCTGAAAGTGCCCAGCCAGAAGTTTGCAACCATTGTCTGGACTACGCCGAAACTGGTTCCGTAGAAAATTGCGCGTCCGGTTCGGGCCCGGGATATGGCGAGAATGAGCGGGACAAGCGATATGTAGGCAAGCGGCCACCACCCATTCAGATTCGCGAATGAGGGAAATGCCAGAGCGTACAGCAGCGCCGAAACCAAAGTGAGAGGAAGGCCCCATACGCGCAACGTGTCCGCGGATCCAAGAGCGCGCGCTCTCAGATCCCGCCAACGCAGGCGAAAAAACGTGCCAACCCAACCGTTCAAAAGGAGCAGGGGAATATAGCGCGATGCGGAGTTCAATCGCTGAATGGTTGAGTCCGGAGCCAGACGCAGATTTCCGTGCGTCATTGCGAATCGTTGCGCGTAGCTCAGGTTGGCAGTAGACGCGAACAGGTAGGAGAGGAGAAACAACACCGTGGAAACTATGAAGAGTGTTTCCGGTGTACGGAACAGCGCATTCAGGTGAGCCTTCTCCTTTGCAGAGTGGATGCGAATGCCCCAGAGTGCGTAGAAGACAAGCAGCGCGAGAAACAGGAAATCCGGGACTGTCTTCGTCTTATGCATGCCGAAGGGTCCCAGGAGAAAGTTCAAAAACTCAACGCCCACAACAATGAGAACTGCAATGCCGGTGGCCCGGCGGTGAAAGGTCTTGCGGATTATCTCCAGGTTGAGCGGTCTGTCGGTATCTGGCGTCATCCCATGTCCGTCCTTGTGTTGAATCTGTGCATACCGAATACTACGCGCGGCGTACGCTGTTAGTTCATTCGGCCGCACCTTGAGCAATTCGTCGGATCAATTCGTCAGAGCAATCTGAACACTACCAGAAATAGAGCGGAAGCCGCCGCCACCCATACAACAACAATAGCCACGGCTGCGGCACGATTCACCGGCAGCCGCTTGCTGCCTCTTTCCCGTGCCCGGTCGCGTGCGAGCGCAATAACTTCCGCCGGAATGAGGCGGATAGAAAGCGCAATGCCGAGTGGAACAATGATAAGATCGTCCAGATATCCGATGACGGGAATGAAGTCGGGTATCAGATCAATCGGGCTCAGTGCATAGGCAACGACCAGGCCGGCAACGATGCGCGCATACCACGGGGTTCTTGGATCCCGATAGGCAAGATAGAGCACCAGTGTTTCGGTTTTCAGCCGTCGTGCCCACTGCTTCAATGACTGTAGAGGTCTCATGCCGAATTGAGTATACCTCAGGCAGGCAAACTTGATGAACGGGGCGGAACCGGGTACGATACCCAGAGGGAGATTCATTGGCGCTCATCACGGTAATTGGCGGGGCGAATATAGACATCCAGGGATTTCCCGCTGCCGAACTGCGCCCGGCGGATTCGAATCCGGGGCAGGTATTGATGAGTCCAGGCGGGGTGGGCCGAAACATCGCAGAGACTCTGGCGCTATTCGGTGAAACGGTGAATCTGATTTCTGCCTTCGGTGCAGACAGCCTGGGCACGTTCCTGCGCAATGAACTTATCCGCTCCGGGGTCGGCATTCAAGGATCCCTCCTTGTTGAAGAGATCGGAACTTCGGTTTATCTCTGCGTGCTCGAACGCTCGCGGGCGCTGCATGTGGCGGTTTCCGACATGCGCATTGTCGACCTTATTACACCGGACGTCATCCGGAAAAGGCGGGATCTCATTGCGGCGTCTGATCTGTGTGTGGTCGATGCAAATCTGAGCCGCGACACGATTGAACATATCGCGAAGACGGTCCGATCGGTTCCGCTCATACTGGATACGGTGTCTGCCGCAAAAGCGGGCCGCGCGGCAGGTTGTTTCGGGAGTTTTTGCGCAGTTAAACCGAATCGGGAAGAGGCGGGTATTCTGACCGGCACCGCAATCCGGAACAACCGGGACCTCTCCCGCGCGGCGGCGCGCTTTCATTCCGCCGGAACGGAGCGGGTGTTCATCTCCCTTGGCGAGCACGGTCTCTTCTATTCGGATTCCTCGGCACAGGGCATAGCCGCGCCTGCGCCGTTCAATGTGGTAAATGTGAGCGGAGCTGGAGATGCATTAACGGCGGCACTCGCGTTCGGAATGACTCACGGTTTCGACATAGAGTACTCCGCGCGGTATGCGGTGGCGGCCGCCTCGCTTACCGCCGCCTCCGATCGGACCGTATCGCCTTTGCTCGGTCCGGAGACAGTCGCGGCGGCCGCGGATGACGTACGTATAAAAGATCTGGAGGGTGAGAGTGAAGACGCTTGTTGAGGTTTCGCCGGAAGTGGGTGCGGCAGTACGGGAAGGACTCCCTGTCGTCGCTCTTGAATCGACAATAATCAGTCACGGTATGCCTTATCCCCAGAATGTAGAGACCGCAATCAGGGTGGAGGATGTAGTCCGCAGGAGCGGTGCCGTGCCTGCGACAATTGCCATACTCGGCGGCCGGCTCAGTGCCGGGCTTTCTCACGATCAGATCGAGAGCCTCGGAAAAGCGGGAACGCAGGTAGCAAAGGTGAGTCGCCGCGATCTGCCTTTTGTTGTCGCCGACGGCCGGGACGGTGCAACCACCGTTGCCGCCACCATGATTGTGGCAGCAATGGCCGGCGTACGGATTTTTGCCACCGGCGGGGTTGGGGGCGTCCATCGTGGGGCACAGAAAAGCTTCGATATCTCCGCGGATCTCGAAGAACTTGCCCGAACCGATGTTGCGGTTGTCTGCGCCGGCGCCAAGAGCATTCTGGATCTCGGCCTGACGCTCGAATATCTGGAAACGCGCGGAGTTCCCGTTGTCGGATACGGCACCGATGAGCTCCCGGCCTTCTACACTCGAAGAAGCGGATTCAAGCTCGAATATTCGTTCGACACTCCGGCTGAAATAGCGCGCGCCCTCAGGAAGAAATGGGAGCTCGGTCTGTCGGGCGGGATGATCATTGCCAATCCAATTCCGGAAGCGTACTCTATGGAACCGGAAACCATCAACAAAGCAATAGATCAGGCAATACGTGAAGCCGGCGAACGGAAAATCACAGGAAAGGAGACTACGCCGTTTCTCCTTTCCCGCATCAAAGAGCTCACCGGCGGGGACTCGCTTGAGTCCAACATTGAGCTCGTGCTCAATAATGCCGAGCTCGCCTCCCGGATTGCGGTGGAGTATTCGCACCTTCTCTTGCGTGAGTACCGGGAAGAGTGATATCGTCGTACTCACCATCCTGCGCAACCTCGGACAACCTCGTCCGGATTCCGCATTGAAGAGGGCCAGCACAGCATGACAACCATCGACCTCAACGGTACGTGGGCGCTGAGAGCCGCATCGAAAGAGGCGGTTCCCGGATCCCTCAGTTTCGATCAGGTGCCCGTTTCGATTCCGGGAGATAACTTGAGCGCCCTGGTTTCCGCCGGGCTCATATCGGATCCCTACTTTGGCAGGAATGAGCTCGATCTTCAATGGATCGGACGCACAGACTGGGTTTTCGAGCGACAATTCAACCTCGAAGATGCGGATGCGAAGGCGGCACGGATTGTACTCTCGTTTGACTCCATTGACACCGTAGCAGAGGTTCGGGTCAACGGGCATCAAGTTGGATCGAGCGACAACATGTTCGTCAGGCGACAATTCGATATCGGGAGTTCTGTTCAGCCGGGGAAGAATACAATCTCCGTCCTCGTCCGTTCTGCCGAGAAGGTTGCGGCCGAGCGCGCTGCCGCACTTACCTACTCCATTCCCCATACCCCTGCGCCGGTATACTCTCCACACCGCAATCTGGTCCGGAAAGTGCAGTGTCATGCAGGCTGGGACTGGGGCCCCTGCCTTATGGTTTCAGGCCTGTACGGGAATGTGGTCATAGAAGCAACCGAAGATTCGATCGAATATGTGACAACAGATCTGCACCGTGCGGGCGACGATTGGAAGGTGCGGGTCCGTGTGGACTACATCTCGGCCGCCGGCGGCTCCATCGAAGTTGCAGCGCGCGTTGCGAGTGCCGAGGTGAAACAAAATGTCGTTGCAGTCCCCGGGAAGAACCGGTTCGACCTCACCGTGGATGTCCACTCTCCGGAACTCTGGTGGCCGGTCGGCTATGGGAAACAGCCCCTTTATGAGCTTTCGGTACGTGCGGGAGCGCTGCGAGCGCTGAAGCGGATCGGGTTTCGTACCATCGAGGTCAAGGCGGAGGATGATGCGCTCGGGCGCACCATGACCGTGCGCGTGAACGACAGGGACGTGTTCTGCAAAGGCGGCAACTGGATTCCTATGGATGCGATGCCGGCTCGCCATACACGCGAGCGATACGAACGGCTGATCTCCGACTCGGTGCAGGCGAACATGAACATGATCCGTGTCTGGGGAGGCGGGCAGTACGAAAATGAAGCCTTCTACGATTTGTGCGACGAGAAAGGAGTGCTCATCTGGCACGACATGATGTTCTCCTGCTCGCTCTACCCGTCCAGTAAGGAATTCCTGGATTCCGTCCGGGAGGAGATAACCCATCAGGTCATGCGACTCAAGGACCATCCGAGCATAGCGCTCTGGTGCGGAAACAACGAAGATGTCGGTGCAATGACATGGTTCGAAGAGTCTCGCAACGACCCGGGTCGCTACATTGTGGACTATGACCGGCTGAACGAAGGAGTCATCGGGGATGTGGTCCGAACGCTGGATCCACGGCGGCCCTGGTGGCCGAGCTCTCCGTCTGCCGGACCGGATGACTTCACCGACTGCTGGCACACATCCGGTCGCGGGGACATGCACTACTGGAGCGTCTGGCACGAAGGGAAGCCATTCAGCGCGTATTACGACATTACCCCGCGTTTCTGCTCGGAGTTCGGCTACCAGTCGTTTCCATCACTCGAATCGGTAATCTCGTATGCCCCGCAGGAGGAATGGAATCTCACGTCCCCCACGTTGGAGCACCACCAGAAGAACGATCGCGGCAACTCGATCATCATCGAAAACTTCTCCCGCTATTTCCGATTTCCCGAAGGATTCGCAAACATGCTCTATCTGAGCCAGGTTCAGCAGGCGCTGGCGATGAAGACCGCAGTTGAATACTGGCGCTCGCTCCGTCCCGTCTGCATGGGGACGCTCTACTGGCAGATCAACGATAACTGGCCCGTTGCCTCCTGGGCCTCAATAGAGTATTCGGGGAAGTGGAAGCTCCTCCACTATACCGCAAAACGGTTTTACCAGCCGATAACCGTTGTCGCGTACCTGAAAGGCACCGATATTTCCGTCTTCGGGCTGAACGACACCGAAGATCCGATTACCGGCTCCGTAGTCTATCGGTTCGTGCGGTTTTCGGGTGCGGTCGAGTCTCAACGGGAAGAGCGGGTCACGCTTGCCCCGGAAGCTGCAACCCGACTCTGGACCGGAACCATTGCCGAACTGCCGTTCAGGATTGACGAGGGTGTATTTGCCGTGGAGTTCAATGCCACGGCAGGGGGCAAGACCGTGCGCTCCGCAAATGACCTCTTTCTGACCGAACCGAAACGGTGTTCGCTCGCAGATCCGAAACTGGATGTCGCAGTGGGTAGAAACACTTCAGGTCAGCTCGAGGTCACACTGTCTTCCGCAGCTCCTGCCTTCTATGCATCTCTTGACATCGATTCCTCGATCGGGCGGTTTTCCGACAACTGCGTTTCCGTCTACCCGGACAGGCCGGTTTCTCTCGAATTCGTTCCGGCGGACTCGGCACGCGGAGTGGACGTCGAGGAAATCCGGCGTGCGCTCACCGTTTTCCACCTGCGTTCCACCTACACCTGAGGTGCCCTGGCATCCCTGGAGCCACTCTCTTCCTAAAAAAACGGCGTCCCGCGGGGGACGCCGTTCTCTTTTGGCGGGACGCGGGCATTCACTCACGTGCTCGTTTGCCGCCTCCCGGTTCTTCCGGTTCCATCAACACGCTCGTTGATACTTAAAGAGTTACCAGGTAATGCAGCCCCCCGAAATCGTCAGACCCGCTCCAACGGCGCAGAGCAGAAGCTTGTCACCCCGTTTCAGCTTGCCCTGGTTCTCGAGGTCCTTCAGACAGAGTGGAATTGTTGCCCCGGAAGTGTTTCCGTATTTCTCGATGTTGAAGAATACCCGTTCCATCGGGATCTTGAGTTTGTGCGCAACGGACTTGAGGATGCGCTGGTTTGCCTGATGCGGAACAACCCATGCGAAGTCCTGCAGGGACACTCCCTCTGTGCGCGCCACAGTTTCAATGATGTCCGAAAATGCGGTTACCGCACCACGGAACATACGTCCACCATCCATGAACCAGTACTCGTCTCCGTTCTTGACCTCGCTCCCGGGCGGATAGGACGAACCGCCGGCCTTCCGGTAGATGATATCGTAGCCGGTGGAATCCGCCTCCATCGTTATCTCGGAAAGCACATGGCCTTCTGAATCTCCGGTTCCGCGGTCGGACGAAAGCACCGCAGCGCCCGCGCCGTCCCCGAAGAGAAATGCGGTTGCCCTGTCGGTCTTGTCGGTGAACTTGCTCATGATCTCGGCAGCAACAATGAGGACGTTGCGATACGTGCCGGTCTGGATGTACTGTCGACCAATTGAGAGCGCGTACAACCATCCGCTGCATGCGGCGGCTATGTCGAACGCCGGTATCTTTGTACAGCCAAGCTTCTGCTGAAGCGCACACGCCGTTGCCGGAAGAGGCATGTCGGGGGTGGTTGTTGCAAGGATGATGAGGTCGAGATCGGACGGCTCCATTCCGGCTGCCTGCAGCGCGTCCGTGGACGCCGAAAATGCCAGGTCGGATGTAGACTCGTTTTCGGCCCAGTGTCGTTCGCGGATACCCGTGACTTTTTCGATGTAGTTCTCGTTGATGTCGTCGAAGGTCTTCAGAAAAACGCTGTTGTCGACCACCTTGGGCGGCGCGTAACTTCCGATGCCGCGGATGTAGCAGGTCAGAAGGCCTCCTGCTCCCGCGGTGGATTCTGCTTCGAGTTCATCCAGGTAGGTGCCGATATCTGTTGCGGTTATTCGCCCGTCCGGTCCGGTTGGTTTGATTTTCAGGAGGTCGGAATCGTTCAGATTGTTGTCCTGGACCATCTTCTTCAGCCGCGGGCTGAGCTGCCGAAAGAGGTCGCCTGCCGCGGCACCTTCGTTGCCCGCTGTTGCCGCCGGGGTCGCGTCTGTCTCCCTCGCGCCAACTTCTTTCTTTGCCGCGGGGGCACCCTTCTCAAGGTGGTGCACATCCGGATCTATCGTGCGGATTTCCAGCAGCGGTGCGCCCACGTCAACGACATCTCCTTCTTCGCAGTTCAGCGCGGCGACATCTCCCTCGCATGGTGCTTCGAAATCCCAGGAGGACTTCTCGGTCTCTATTTCGGCGATGTGCTGCCCCTTCTTCACGTGATCTCCCGGCTTCACCAACCAGGTAACCAGGATGCCGTCGACGATCGATTCTCCGGTGAATGGCATGGGTATCGATGCGATAAACTCTTTCTTGTCCATATAAATCGTCCTCTAGTATTTCAGGAGTTCCAGGATTTTTTCCCGGATTGTGGCTATGCTGGGGCGATAGTGACCTTCAAGCTCGGGCGAGAAGGGCACCGGAGTATCGGGCGGTGTCAAGAGCGTCGGCGGAGCGTCGAGGTCAAAGAAGTTCCGTTCGGCAACGCCGGAAATAATGGTGGCGCCGAGGCTGCCGGTTCTCCACGCCTCGTGAACCACGAGGAGTCTGTGGGTCTTCTTGACCGACGTCTCCAGCGTCTCCCAGTCAAAGGGCTTCAGGACGCGAGGGTCTATAATTTCAATTGAAACTCCCTGCTCGGATTCAACCTGTTTCGCCGCCACAAGGCAGTCGTGCATGAGCGCTCCGTAGGAGAGAATGGTGAGATTCTTTCCGCTCTTGCGAACCTTTGCCTTCTCCAGTTTCTCGATCCGTCCGTCGAAATGAACGTCCCCCTTGAATCTCCGGTAGAGATACTTGCTTTCGAAGAACATGACGGGGTTGTCGTCGTAGATCGATGCGAGGAGCAGATGGAAGAAATCTTCGAGAAAAGTCGGGTAGACGATCTTGAGCCCGGGGAAAGTGCCGAACATGCCTTCCAGATCCTCGGAATGAAACGGCCCGTAGCTCAAGCCCCCGCCGGTCGGCATCCGAATAGTAAGCGGCAGGCACTGTTCGGTCCGGAAGTAGAAGGTCCCGGCATTCACGCCGATCTGTGTGGTCGCGTCGGTCGAGAAATCGGAGAATTGCATCTCTATTACCGGTCGCATGCCCATCTCGGCTGCGCCGATTGCAAAACCGGTGAATCCCGACTCTGCAAGAGGCATGTCCAGTACCCGGCTCCTTCCATGCTTCTCGAACAGACCCTTCGTCGCCTTGAATGGTCCGCCGTAGTCCCCGATGTCTTCTCCGAGAAGAAACACGTTCGGATCATGCTGGATAGCGAGGTCGAGTGCTGCGTTTATTGCCTGTACGGGGGTTACATCCTTCAGGTCGATGCCGGGAAGTGATTTCTGCGCTTCCGGGCGCGATATTGCGTACGGCGACCAGTTTGTCGTTTCCGGCTGCGCCTTCGGAAGCTTGATTGCCCGGTTTGCTTCCTCGGACACATGGTCGACCCATTCTGTCTCGAGTGAGCCGAGCTCGCTTTCGGTTATTGACTTGGTGGTCAGGAGATAGTGTCGCATGACCTGAATGGGGTCTTCGACTCGCCATCGGTCAAGATCTTCCTGTGGCACATAGTCCGCGGTGTCGTACGCTGCATGGCCGACAAGCCGGTAGGTTACCGTTTCCAGCAGGTAGGGCTTCGGATCGTCCCGTATCTCATCCACAATTTCTTTGACTGTTTCGTACACTTCAACGGCGTTCGTTGCCTTGATCTTGTTGCCTTTAATGCCGTATCCGGCAGCACGGCTGGACAGGTCGTCACACGCAAACTGGTGTGCGGTGGGAGTTGAGTAGGCCCAGTGATTGTTCTCTATCATGAATATGATCGGGATCTTCAGGACCGAGGCAATGTTCATCGCTTCGTGGAAGTCGCCGGTGCTCGTGCCGCCATCCCCAATAATTGCAACCCCGACCGCGGGAATGCCCTTCTGCCGTCGTGCATATACCGCGCCGGTAACGTTCGGGAGCATGACGCCGAGGTGGCTCACCATCGGCAGCAGGCCCCTGGACGGTACCCCGTGATGGACATTCCCGTCCTTGCCTCCGGTAGAGCTTTTCTCGTTGGCGAGGTAGTGGCTGAACATGTGGAACACGGGAATGCCCCACACCATATATCCGGCAAAGTCTCGCTGCATGAAGTTACAGACATCCGTTTCCGGGTCGAGAGCCGTTGTTACGCCGACTATGGCGCCCTCGTTCCCTTCTCCCGAAGTGACGGTGCCGCGCACGAGGCTCTCCCGATACAACTCCATGAGCCTGTCCTCACTCTTGCGCGCCAGAAACATGTTTTTATACATCTTGAGCGGGAGCTCTTTTCCGATATTCATTACTTCTCCTCATCAAATGCTTTTTTTGCCGTCTGAATCCGATTTTCTTCGCGTAAGGATACCACAAAATTTCTTGAGAGTGTATTCCTCGGTCCGCGCCCGACGGACCGACGCTACCCCGGGGGGCTACAGGAGTTACGACGGGAAAATTGCCCACAAGGTTGCATGGCCGGGGTATATTTCTTTGTGAGTTTCATGCTGTAAGGAGGGGACCCGTGGGGTATCGAATTCGCGTACAATCGAGTGCTTCGGAGGATCGGCTCGCCAAACTCATCGAGGAGCGGCTGAAACCCGGCGCAGATAAGGAAGCGGTGGATGCACGAATCTGGGATCTTTTCGGCGAAGAGTGGGCAATCATGTTTACCGACCTGTCGGGCTTTTCGCGCAACGTTGCGGAGTTCGGAATTATCCATTTTCTCCAGATAATTCACGAGTCCGAACGGTTGCTCATTCCGTGTATAGAAGATCACGACGGCATCCTCCTGAAGACCGAAGGGGACAGCATGCTGGTAATCTTTCGTCGCACACGCAAGGCGCTGGAATGCGCGGTCGCCATGCAGCGTCGGTTGAAGGAGTACAACGTGGGCAAGTCCGATGCGGAGAAGGTGCTGCTCTGCCTCGGTGTCGGGTTCGGGCCGGTCCTCCGGATTGGCGACGAAGATGTCTTCGGCGCCGAGGTAAACGCGGCGAGCAAGCTCGGCGAGGATACCGCAGGCGCGTGGGAGATTCTGGTAACCCAGTCGGTCAGGGACAGGATTGGCACGGCGCCGGAGTTTGCCTTTGAGCTTCTTCCGGATGCTCCTCCGGGCGCGTCCGCAGCCTACCGTCTGGAGTACGAGCTGTAACGCGCCCGCACTCTTTCCGGTCTTCAGATCCGGTTCGATTCTTCCTTGTTCACAAACAGCCAGCCGCACGCACGTCGCTCGGCCACGTCCAGAATTCCGAAAATCAGCAGCCCCATGAGGCCGAGCGCCAGGATTCCTGCGAACATATCCGGATAATTCACCATTGCCCACGCGTTCATGATGAAGTATCCGATGCCCCACTGTGTTGCGAAGTTTTCCGCAAAGAACAGAACTGAGATTCCGATGCCGATTGTTACCCGCAGTGCCGAGAATATTCGCGGGATTACCGCGGGAACCACCAGATGACGATAAGTCTGCAAACGACCGAGACCCAGGGACTGTACCGAGTAGAACAACCGCTGTGGAATCTCCTTCACCCCGTCTCGAGTGGCAAGGAGGATCTGGAACACAATGATGGTAAAGATGAGGATGATTTTTGCGCTGTTTCCAAGGCCAAACAGGATCATGAACACCGGCAGAAATGCTATTTTGGGCAACGGATAGAGGATGTAGGCCACCGGAGCCAGGATTTTGTCGAGCCGACTGTGCATCCCCATGAGCAGGCCGAGCGGTATACCCGCCAGTAAAGAGAGCGCAAGCGCAACGATGATTCGCATGAGACTCGCCGCAAGATGAATGAGGAGTCCCTTCGGCAGCAAGAGCACGAATGTGCGTACCGTCTCGATCGGACCGGGGAACACACGGGCACCAAGAGCCGCGGTGAGCAGAAACCATCCTGCCACGACGATCAACGCTCCATACACCATTTTCGTGTGTCTCATGCCGAAGTGCCCCCATCATACAGCACTCTTCGTGCGTCACTGCACACCGCGTGAAAGCGATGCGTGAGTCGAGCGTCCGGAAGGCCAAAGGTGTCGTTGTCGATGACCGCTTTCACCATGCCGTTGTCCATGATGGCAATGCGCTGTCCCAGCATTGCGGCCTCTTCAATGCTGTGGGTAACTATGATCATGGTCATGGGTCTATTTCGATGGATCGAGAGAATCATGTCCTGAATCCGTTCTTTGGTTATTGCGTCCAGCGATGAGGACGCCTCGTCCAGGAGCAGGACGTCGGGCTCGAGGACGAGCGTGCGCGCAATTGCCACCCGCTGTTTCTGCCCTCCACTCAGCTGGTCGGGATATTTGTCGGCGTGGGCGGCAACGCCAAGCTCCGACAGTACTGCTTCCACCCGGAGCGCAATCTGAAGAGGTTCCGTATTTCGGGCAAGAAGACCCAGGGCAACATTATCCCGTACGCTCTTCCACGGGAGCAGGCCCGAGTCCTGCAGTACCAGGCCGGTCTGGAGGCGCACTCCGGTTACCGTCTCTCCTCCAATAAGGATGCGGCCCGCAGAAGGGGTGTAGATGCCAGCAATGAGGTAGAGCAGGGTGGTTTTCCCGCAGCCTGAGGGGCCAATAACCGCGCAGGTGGTGTAGGGAGCCACGGCAAGCTCTACACCCCGAAGCGCAGTTTCTTCTCCGTACGCGTAGGTAAGACCGTGGATAGAAACGGCTCCAGGGCGATACGCGTGGTCAGTCTTCACGAGCCTATGGCAGAAAGGAGAAGTCGGAGATGCTCTTGAACGTATACTCTTTCCGAAGAGTACCTTTCGACTTCATCCAATTCTCGACACTTTTGAAGGTGGACGCGGGAATTGCGGCGGCGGGGGAAAAGTGCATGATGCCGCGAAGATGTGAAGTCACACTCTTCGGGAATCCATAGTGTTCCAGCTCAGCCGCATAGTCTGTGACATTCTTCCCGTTCATGGCGCGGACCGCCCGATCGAAGGCACGGTAGAACGCGGCAATCGCCGGACCTCGCTCCTGTATGGCCTTCTCGGTGAAAACCGTAGCGCCTGCCTTGATCCCGTACGCTTCGGAGTCTGCAAGGACGTGCGCGCCCTGGGCGGCAAGAAGTGAGGCCTGAGGCTCGGTAAAGAGAACGGCACTTATCCGGTTGGCAAGCAGCGCTTCGAATCGCGCCGAGATGGATGGAATGACGATGACCTTGTAGCTGATGTTGTTTCTCTGCGCCATGACATCCATGATGTACTCGAGGACGTAGTTCGGAACCAGAGAGACGTCCTTCCCATCGAGCTTCCTGAATGTGTCTATCCCGGACTTTGGAGCGGTCAGGAGTTTGAAGTCTTCGTTGATGTCGGACGTCATCCTGACCGGGAAGCCTGCCTGGTCCAGGGTAATTGCGGTCATGATATCGGCGATGAAACCGTCTATCCGGTGTGCCTGCGCTGCGACGTTTCGGTCGTTCGGCGAGTTGAACGGTATCAGTCGCACATCTACGCCCTCGTCCTTGAAGTATCCGTTCTCCTTCGCGATGATCAACGGGATTGCCGACTCCGCGGGAAGAATCCCGAAGCGTATTGGCTGTTGCTCCTGCTGTGCATTCGCCCACAGCATACCCGTACCTGTAACAATGAACAGGGTCAAGATCCCGATAATTCTCCTCAAGATAGTCCTCCGTGCATCGATTTCATGAGATTTCGAAACTCAACGAGACTCATTTCACGTGCCACTACATTGCGGTGCAGTTGAAATGGATCGGTAGTTGCATGATTCGCTCCGGGAGCGGTCGTGAATCCAAGCCGATACCCCTGCTCGCGCAGCCATTCAATGGTGTCGGTCGTGAACACGCCAAACGGATATGCGTAGGCCGCCGCCGAATCAGTGAGCTCCTCGCATCGTAGAAGATCCGCCAGGAACTCGCTTCTGCCGACTTCGCTCAGTCGGGTCGTTGACGGCGTTCTGCGTGTATGGAGAGCGGAGGAGTGGTTTGCGTACTCGAACACATCCCTCATCTCCCCGAGAGTGCTTTCGGACATGCACACACTCTCTTCGGCCGAGTAGGGGTGATCGGTTTCGAAAAGCCAATCCCGTACCACAAAACCGACCGCATGAAACCCGTACCGCTTCAGGATCGGGTAGGCGTAGCGACGCACCGAAACGTACATGTCGTCGAATGTCAGAAGCACCGAGCGCGGTCCCACATCGCGGCCTTCGGCATAATATGCGTCAATGTCCGACAGGCGGAGAGTCGTGTACCCGTTATCCCGCAGATAGCTCATCTGCCGTTCGAACTGTGCGACATAGGCAAAAAGCACCGGCGGAAGTACATCCGTATAGTCCTGCCGGACCTGGATGGGAGAGCCATGCGTTGAAACGAAGTCCTTCTGGCGGACGAGTTCGTGGTAAAGCAGAACTGAAAAGGGATTCACAACTCTAATTATCATAGAGATTGGCGGTTCTGGTGTCAATTGATGCGGAGCAGAATGATGTACGTGTGTTGCATTCGGTTCGAACCGGAAGTACAATGAATGCAGGTGGACAAACAGTTGAAGAAGGGCAGGCGCGTTGTCGGTTACGGAGCAATCGTTCTCGGTACGGCGTCTACCATTGTTTTCATGAGCCCTATCTTTCCAATCGGCATCGAGGCCTTTCTCATAGGGGGCGTCTTTTTCGGCATTGCATACTGGGCACTCGCGAATCCCGGAATTGCGGGGATAGCCCGAAGACTGTTCCCCCGACTTGTCGAGCCCCCCGTTCCCATTGACCCACTGCTACCCGTCCAGATCCTCCGTTTTGCCCGGGAACGGCACGGAGAATTGACGGTCTCCCAGGTCGCAATCGAGCTTAACATCCCCATACCGGAGGCGGAAGCAGGACTGAACGCGTGCGTCCTGTCCGGGAACGCGACTGAAGATTACGACGTTCGCCGCGGGTTCGCCCTGTATCGGTTTCCTGAGTTCACTTCACCGGATACCGAACCGAAGAGGCTGGAAGAAGGAGGAGGAAGATGAGAGACCGGAAAGACATATTTTCCCCGGCATCAGTTGTCGTGCTGCTGCTCTCGGGGTTTCTCGCGGTTTCCGTGCCGGCATTTGCGGAAGAGTCCTATACCAAAGAGATTTCTCTCATGATGCAGACCGTCAGCGCGTTCGACTACTGTTCAGGGTTGATCGAGAATGCCGAGTCGGTGGATGCAATGTCGGCGGCCCTCAAATCCACAGCCGACTCACTCGAGAAGGTCATCCCGGATATGCTGGCCCTGACAGATGCGCATCCGGAGTGGGCGGACAATCCACCTGCGGAAGTCCGGAAAAGCATGGACCTGTTCATGGCTGCCAGTCAACGGTTCTTCGGCCATGCGCTCAAACGGGCGTACAAATATGCGAACGACTATCCGGACAACGAGGCCATGCAACGGGCGTTCGGACGGGTGAACAAGCTGCTCTATTTCGCACGGTCTTCTAAGTCTTAAAACCCGTTAGCGAGCGGTTCAACGATTCCCCAAGTTCGCCGAGATGTTCGGCAATGTCGTTCACATTGGTGACCGTTGTGGCTATCTCGCTCATGCCAGCTGAAATTTCACTCATCCCGCTTCGGACCTGGGCGGACACTTCGCGAACCGTCGTCATGGTGTCCCGAATCTCTGCTGAATTGTTGTTAATGGTGACCGAGCCGTCCTTCACGTGAGTGGATACCGTCTGAAGCACGGCCATGGCCTGCCGGATCTGGTCGCCGCCGGCACGCAACTCGTTCATACTCGAGAAGATCTCGGACAGTGATTTGGCAAGCTCCCGTGCCTCCCGGTCAATTTCCTGAAAGGCGGTATTCATGGTTTGTCCCGATGAGCCGGCTTCGTCAATTCTGGCAACAATGTCTTTCAGGATTCGTCCGATCTGCTGCGAGTTTTCCGATGCTGCCTCGGCAAGTTTGCGTATCTCTTCGGCGACCACAGAGAAACCGCGTCCCGCGCTTCCTGCGTGAGCGGCCTCTATTGCCGCATTCATTGCAAGCAGATTGGTCTGCGCCGCGATGCTCTCAATGATTCCGGTGATATCCTTGATGTTGTCCACGCTCTCGTTTATCTGATTGACCATATCGAACGTGGCCGCCATCTTGTCGCCGCCGCGGGCCACGGTTCCGACGAGCTCTTCGGTCGCGCCCCGCCTCCGGTCGGCAATTATGCTGAGGCTGTCGATGGACGCGATCATCTGCGTCACCGCTGCGCTGGATTCCTCGACCATGGCCATCTGTTCCTGGATCTCGTCGTTCAGGGCCTGGATGCTCCGGGAGATGTTTTGCACTGAATCGGTCGAACGGGAGACGTTCTCGTCCATGGAGGATATCTGATTGTTGATCGAGGAGAGGTTTGCATTGATCTGATTCGTCGACGCGGACGCCTGTTCGGCAGCGACCACGAGGCTCTCTTTCATCTGCACATTTTCGTTCGACACCTGCTGAGCGTTGTTGATCGATTCACGCAGGGACTGTGTGACGGAGGAGAGATTACTGGAGAGCGTGCCGATTTCATCCCTCGTCTGAACGGAGAACTCCACCGTCAGATCTCCGGAACCCATAACTGAGATGTTTCGCTCTATTGTCAGAATTGACCGGGAAATCCGGCTAGTAAGAATCAGTGTTACAACAAGGGTAATTGCCAGCATGCCGAAAGCTATGATGAGCGCAACAAGATTGGCCCGCCGTTGGACCTGCAATACTGCGCCTGCAATGGTTGAGTTCTGCTCCTGAATGGTTGTCACCGATTTTTCCATAATGCCGGTGAGCTTAGCCAGGCCGGTAAGCAGCTCCTGCACGTCGCCGACCACTGCGCCGCTCATCGGATCATTTGCTGAGGTTCGCGTTGCCAGCGCGAACACCGAAAACGAAATCTCCCCCATATTCATCTCTTTTGCATCGTTCTCAATGTTCATGGTCGTGAAGATAAAGTTCGACACGGCCTGATCATGAACTGCCTTGAGATCCCGGATCGTCTGAAGAGATTTCTTGATTGAAGGAATGAGCCGCGGGAGGAGCGTGATGGTGTCCGTCTTCTTGAACTCTTCCGTAGTGGCGCGGGTTGCAGCCTGAAAGGCATCCAGCTGCTTGTGGAAAGGAGCCGATGCAAGGCGGTTCAGCTGGACAGTTTCATCCAGGAAAGAGATCCGCAGGCCACTGAGAATCTGCTGCTCGGCCGAAATGCGCGCAAGCGGTGACCTGATCAGGAAATAGATGGAAGTGGACACCCCGAAGGACGCAATTACGAAGAAAACCACAAAAAGAAGCTTGTTACGTATAGACACAATGCTACCTGCTCAGCTGATATGGATTGTATACTACCACGGAAGACCGGAACTCGAAAGGCCGGAGCCTCACTGCGTCCCGTAGCCCGAGACAAGAAAGGAAAATGTCGGGTTCACCGCATCGCTTGTGGTAACGGTAACCGTTGCCGAATACTCTCCAATCTCTGACGGCAAGAATACAATATCGAAATAGGTGGAGTCGTTGCGTGCAAGGAGCACGTCCGGTTCCCGGATCACTGAAAACGCCGCAGCCTGGTCGCCGGATATAACCACGGCGTTCTTTTCCGGGAGTTTGATGGGTGCACTTCCGACATTTGAAATCCTGAACTCTATTTTGTTGCTCGTAGTTCCGGCCGTTGTGTCCGGAAACGTTATCATGTCGAGCGGATCGATGGAGTTGTAGCCGCGCTGAATCCGGATTGAAGAATCGGATTGCGCAAAAGCGGCCGCCGCAAGAAAAACCAGTCCGGCGGCCGAAATTGCAAGGGTTGATCGAAGCATGCGCGATGTCATACGCGAGTATACACCGAGCGATCGTGGAGCTTGAAGAGGAACGCGGCGGGAAAACCGCGGACATCGTCTGCCGGAGGTTGCCCCGGGGTTCCGAACACGCAATTCTGTGCTATTCTTCCTGCACAAGCCGCAAGGAGATGTCATGAGCCTGAAATGTCGTCCCGGAGCCGCTCTCTTTAGCCGCCGCGTTCGTTCCACCCATTTTTTTATTCTTCTTGGCTTGATTGCAATAACACCGGTTTTTTCGCGACCGCACACCGACGCGAGCCTCTCCTTCGGTGCAGCCTGGGGTTTCGGTTCGCTCGAGTATGATCTTCGGAGTCCGGACACCGGAAGCGGAGTTGCAAGCAGACTCGATTTTCCGCTGGACGGGCTCCATCCGTCGCTCGAACTTACCGTTGCCCGGACTGAAGCCGATCACACCTTTTCGTCGGGCACGGTGTCACTGTCAATGAACGTGGCGGGGCCCTACGGCCTTATGACCGACTATGATTGGAACATCCTCAGCGGGATCCCGCCGGTTCCATTCAGCTACACCGAATCTCCGGTTTCGGCCGTCGACTTCACGGCACGCGGCGCGCTCACCTGGTTTCCGTTTCACCCGGGATCTGCGGACATCGGCTGGCAGATCGGCTACTCATTTCAGTCCATATACCAGGAGATAAAGGGATACAACGGCTGGGTGTATCAATGGAACAGCTCGACCTCATCATACGATCTCAAGCCACAGAGCGGCACTGGTACCGTCCTTACCTATCAGATCTATCTCCATGCTGCCTCCATTGGCCTGGCTTACCGCCAGTGGCTCTTTCCGCGAGCGCGCCTGTCGGTTGCAGCGGATTTCCTTGGCGTGGCAGGTTTCGATTCGGACGATCACCTCCTTCGCACCAAACTCTCAACGGCGTGGGCCGTCGGCCCGGGATATCGAGCGGATATGTGGCTGGTCTTCTTCTCTGCCGGGAATGGTCAGGCCGGCGGCCCGTTTCATCTCTCCGTGGGCGGGAGCGTGACGGGGTTCAGCCTCTTCGGCCGGCAGACGCAGACATGGTACGGCTCGGCGGACGCCGGTAATGGTGCGCCGCAGGGCACGGTCCTGTCGAACATCTATCATCATGTGTCCAGTCTGCAGGCGCGGGCGGGAATTGCCGCGTCTTTCACGTTTTAACATTCGGTACGCGGGATGAAGAACAACATGGTAATTCGTGACAAGCGATGGTCTCTGGCGGTCCTCATTGTCCTCTTTTTTGCACATGCGTTCGTCGTTGCGCTCGCCTCCTCCCGGATACACGAGTATTCGGCGGACGGAGACTGGTATGTCCAGATTTGTGTTCTTTCGGCAATATCCTTTGTCGTGAGCGTAAACTGGCTCATCCGCCGAAGCACGACTGTCTGGCGTGCAATCGTGATGCTCCTGTGCTACAGCATCATCACGTACGCGAATCCGGATCATTTTGATGTGGACTTCATCCTGCTCACGGCGCTCGTTTGCGAGATAGGCCTGCTTCTCCCGGCACAACCCGGCCGGATAGTGCTCGGCATCGTCCTCTGCACCGCTATTGCGGTGAAATGGATCGCGGTGTACGGACTCATCAGTCCGCCGGTTTCAAGGATCATTTCGGGTCTTGTTCTTATTGCCTACGTGATATTCCTCTATCTTATGTTCCGTTTCGCGCACATCATGTGGGAGCAGTTGCTGCGCCAGGATACCATGCAGGCGCGCCTCGACGGAGCCGTCGCTCAACTGACCGATGCAAATCTTGGTTTTCAGCGTCATGCTATCCTTGCCGAAGAGACATCGGCATCGAATGAGCGGCGCCGCATTTCCCGGGAAATACACGACACGGTCGGGTACACCATGACAAACATAATTATGATGATGGAGGAGGCCAACGCGCGTCTGGAATCCGATATCGGGCGCGTACGCCAGTTGATTCGCACCACGCGATTGCAGGCAGAGCGGGGATGGGAGGAGGCCAGATCCGCGCTTCGCGCCCTCCGTGCGCTGCGAAGTGCGGACATAAGTGGTACCCTTGCGCTTACCAGGCTGGTGCGCGCCTTCGAACAGGCAACAGGGATTACCGTACAGGTGTCATTCGGCAATGTCGTGTGGCCCATGACTCAGGAGGTGGAAACAGTCATCTATCGGTTCGTACAGGAAGGGATGACGAACTCCTTCCGTCATGGGCGCGCGACCAGGATCGATATTTTTTTCTGGCATGCCGAGGAAGAGCTCAGACTGACTTTGTGGGACAATGGCGTCGGCGCGACGGAGTTCAAGGAGGGCATCGGGATGAATGGATTGTTTGAGCGCATTACACCGCTCGGTGGAAGGCTTACCGCACGCGGATTGCCGCAGGGCTTCGAACTGGCCATTGCTATTCCGTACTCGGGACAGGACGCGGAGGTGTAGCCGATGGATAGAACACGGGTTCTGCTGGTGGACGATCAGACGTTGTTCGCTGAGAGCCTTAAGGGCGTCCTTGACGCTCGGTATCCGGAGCTCAGTGTTGTGGGTATTGCGGACAATGGGAAGGCAGCCGTTGAATGCGTGCAGAAGTTGTCGCCGCACGTCATTCTCATGGACGTCCGAATGCCGGTAATGGACGGAGTGGAAGCGACCGGTGAAATCCATGAGAAGTTCCCGGACATTCGCATCATCATGCTTACTACCTTTGACGACGATGAGTACGTTCAGGAGGCGGTTGCTCGGGGCGCGGTCGGCTATGTATTGAAGAATATACCCATCAAAGATCTTGTCGACTCCATCCGAGTGGTGCGCGAAGGCGCTTTTCTCATGACCGAGTCAGTCGCGTCGAGACTGATGAACAGGTTCAACGAGGCGTCCCCACGGTACGAACCGCTGACACGCCACGAGGTGCGGCGGGACAAATCGCGTCCCGAATGGTTCGAAGGCCTGACACGCAGGGAAAAGGAGATCCTCTTTCTCATTGCGAAGGGTTGCGATAACAAGGAAATTGCCGACAGGCTCTGTCTTGCCGAGCAGACAACGAGAAATCATGTCAGCGTCATCTATGCCAAGCTTGGGGTCCACGATCGGGCCAATGCGGTCAAGGCGGTTATCGAGTCGAACCTCGATGTTCCGAATGAGAAGTCGTAAACACAGTACGCGCGTACTAGGTCACGTATAGTACAAGAAGAGTACGCGTGTAATCTGTACAACTCGTGACAACTCCTCCTACAATTAAGCTCGCGAAAAAGGAGTTTGTCATGCACACGGATTATGCGGATCTGCAGTTGATCGACGATCAGATGTCATCGCCCCGTTCGTCGACCGCTTCCAGTTCCGGATCCCGACGGCGAATTCCGAATGCCACGATGAGGGGCGCATTCCTTCCCGGCGACAGTTCCGTCATTGTGCACGATTATCCGGTGCCTCGACCGCGCCGCGGCGAGGTTCTGATCAGGATGAAAGCATCCACAATTGCAGGAGACGATATCTGCTCTGCCTATCGCCAGCACCTTTCAGAGCCCGACGAGATGTGTCCGGGCGTCATCTGTGGCAACGAAATGAGCGGCAGGATAGAGCAGGTCGGGCCGGGCTCCCTCCGTTTCGCTCCGGGCGAGCGGGTTTTCGTCTCGTCTATTTCCGGATGCGGAGTCTGCCCGGACTGTGTAGCTGGGTACCCGGTGAACTGCTCGAGCCCCATTCGGAAGGTTTACGGCAGTCAGCGCCACGGAGGAATGGCGGACTATCTGCTCGCCGACGAGAAGGATTGCATTCCCCTGCCACAGAATCTCTGTTTCCTCGACGGCGCAAATATCGCGTCCGATTTCGGCACAGCCTGGGAAGCGCTCATGCGAATGAATGTTCGCGGCTGTGACCGCCTTCTTGTTACCGGAGCCGGGCCGATCGGTCTCGCTGCAATGATGCTCGCCCGATCTCTGGGCGTTTCTCGCATCATCGCCGCAGATCCGAGAAATGAACATTGTCGGTTTGCCGAAGAGCTGGGACTCGCTGATTCGACGATCGACGACTTCGATCTTTCGGCAGAAGAGATAGCGAGTCTGACCGGTGGCGAAGGATGCCAGGCCGCAATTGACTGCTCGGGAGATCCGATGGGCCGGGTTCTGGCCATTCGCGGAACCGCACGGTGGGGGCGCGTTGCACTCGTCGGCCACGGGAACAGCATCCTCTTTGAGCCGGGTCCGGATGTGATTTGTAAACAGCTCACGATCTTCGGGTCATGGGGCGTCAGCATGACGCACCTGCAGGAACTTGCCACGCACATGGCCGCAAACAGACTGCACGGCGGAAGACTCATCTCGCACTGTTTTTCGCTCTCCAACGTGCGCAGCGCGTACCAACTCGCCGATCGCGGAGTTCCGGGGAAAATTGCCATAGTCTTCGATGAGGAGGCTACGCCATGGGGAAGGTCATGAAAGGGGCCTGAAGGCTAACAGAACGTCATTGCCGGCGCGGAGAGTGCGGAAAGGTTACCGTCCGCTTTCACGAGGAGCTCCCGAATGCAGGCAACTCGATAGCGGTGGTGGAGTCATAATTTCGATATTCTCCCGGCCGGCACATTGGTGGATTCCCGTACCTTCAGCGTTGCCGCCGCGGTAACCGTGCGTGCCGGCAGCCACGGATGTGCTATCCGTTCGAGCATAGTCTGCACGGCAAGATCTCCGAGCGCCCGATACGGTTGGCTCATAGTGGTCAGCGGAACTCGTGCAAGACGGGCATACTTGACGTCATCGAAACCGGCAAGTCGAACTTCCTCCGGAACTCTGACGTTCAGACTCTCCAGACTCAGCATGAGCAGCGCCGCCGTTTCGTCATCTTCGCAGATTATGTCGGTTGCGCCGCTTTCCAGTAGTTCGCGGACAAATGGGAGTGACCGCGCTTCTCCCTCGTGCTCATATTCCCTCCCGGGAACAATGCCTGCGCGAACGAGAGCGTCCCGATATCCGGCGATGCGCGGAGAACGCGTGCCACCCGAATGGGGCTGCCAGACGAAGTCGATTCGGCGTGCGTCGTGCTCCAGGAGATGGTCCGTCAGAATATGCGCGGCGCGGATATCGTCAATTCCGACAAGATCATGATTGCTTCGATGCGGATAGTCGACGTAGTCACTTTCCAGGAGGACAATAGGAATCTGCGCTTCCTCGAACATTCCTACAATGATAAGGTTTTTCCTCGTGGCGTCCGGTTCCCATTCGACAGGCTGAAAGAACACACCGTCCAGGCCGCGATCGATGAAGCGCTTCGCTGTTGAAATAAGATGACTTTCGTGATCGACCACACCGTTTGCGGGAACACTGCCCCAGATGAGCGTAAAATTGAACTCATGGGACCGTTCGGCAATGCGGGCGCAGATGGGCTCGAGAATCTCGCCTCTTCCAAGTCCGGGAATGAAGAGCCCGAAGGTCAGATGCTCGACGGCTTCCTCTTCCAGGGAATCCATTACGAATGTTCCTGCACCGACTACGCGGCGAACCTGACCGTCCTCGCGCAGGCGGTTGACGACACGACTGATGGTTGGCCGGGAGACATGGTACAGTTCTGCAAGCTCACGCTCGGTTGGGAATCTCTGTCCCGCTTTCCACTTGCCTTCTTCGAACTGCTGGTGAAGTTTTCGGTAGATTTCTTCGTATTTCAATCCGGTTCCCGCCGTACCATGGTTCCAATTCGGCGCTGCGGGTCATCATACCAGACGGCAACAACGCCGGAATATAGACTGTTCGGACTAATTGTACACCGCCTCCGGTCTATTTGCAAATGATTTCTTTACCAATTGGTAAAGAAAAAAGTTGACAAACCCCGGAGTTGGGGAGATAATCAAAACAGTGTTCGGCGGGGTTTGCGGCTTTCGAATACGCTGATACTTGGCCTTCCGGGCGTACGGTTTCGGTGAAACCGGTGATGATATCTCTAAGGAGGAGTAGTATGACGAGAGTTTCAAAATCGTTGGTTTCCGTGCTGTGTCTGGCATTGCTGTTGGTCGCCGGAACCCAGGCGTTTGCAGGGGGAAGTTCGGAGACAGGGACTGCAGGCGGACCCGTCACGGTAAATGTGGCCTTTCCAAATAACCCCATTTCCCAGGCACTGGCCAAGCTCACGGCCGAAAAGTATAAGGCTCCCGGCGTTACCGTTAACCTCGCCGTACTGCCGGAAAACGATCTCCGCCAGAAGCTTACAACAGAGGCCTCGACCGGCGGTACGACCTATGACATCTTCGTTATTGGTCCGTACGAGGCGCAGACCTGGGCAAAGAACAAGTGGCTCCAGGACATGGAACCCTATTTTAAGGCCCTTTCGCCGGACAAACTGGCGTGGTACGACAGAGCAGATCAGATTCAGGGCATGGTTCAGTCGCTCGCAGTGAACGGTGACTCCTACGCGATGCCGTTCTACGGAGAGAGCTCTTTCACCATGTACAACAAGGAGCTCTTTGCTGCAAAGGGGCTCACAATGCCTGTGCATCCCACCTGGGACCAGATCTACGATCTTGCCAAGAAGATCAATGACCCGGCCAATGGCATAGTCGGGATGACAATGCGCGGAGCGCCCGGCTGGGGAATGAGCGGTGCGCCCTTCGTAACCATGGTAAACGCATTCGGCGGTCGTTTCTTCGACATGAACTGGCATGCGACCATAGAGACTCCCGAGCAAAGAGCTGCATGGGAAATGTACAAGAAGATCCTCCGGGATGCCGGTCAGAAGGACATTCTGTCCTACACCTACAACGAGTGTATTGCTCTGATGAAATCGGGCAAGTGCGGCATCTACTACGATGCGACATCCATCGCTCCGCCTCTTGAAGCGGCTGATTCACCGGTCAAGGGAAAGATTGGATACGCGTTTGCGCCGGTGGAAAAGCTCGACAAGAATACCGGTTGGCTGTGGAACTGGGCGATGGGGCTCAATCCCAAGAGCTCGGATGCAAAGAAGAAAGCTGCATTTGACTACATCCTGTGGGCCACATCGAAAGACTACGTAAAGATGAGCCTCGAAATGGATCCGTCCGGTGCAAGCACTCCTCCCGCATCACGATCGTCAACCTACAAGCTTCCCGCGTACGCGAGTGTTCCCTATGCGAAGATTACACTCGAAACGCTGCAGAACATGGACTTCAACCATCCGACACTTCAGCCGGTGCCGTATCACGGGCTGCAATACATAGCGATACCGGAGTTCGCGGACATTGGAACCAAGATGACCCAGTATCTTGCGGACTATGTTGTGGACAAGATCAGCCTCGATCAGGCGCTCCAGAACACACAGCGGGTTTTCAACCAGGCTGCGAAGGACGGGGGCTACCAGAAGTAGACTGACGCGCAGAAGAATGTAAGAGAGAGCCTGCTGCAAAGTACCCGGCGGGTCTTGTGGCAGGCTTTCGTTTGTTGAATACGTGCGATTCGTACAGCCATTAGGAGGTGGAAATGAGAAGCAAGACGCACGGTTGGGCGTTCGTCCTCCCGGCCATGATTGTGGTTGCGGTCATGACGCAGGTTCCGTTCGTCATGACACTGATTTATTCCACGCTCCGGTGGAATCTGGCGAGACCGGATTTGCCCATTAAGTTTGTGGGTTTGCAGAACTATATCCGCGCCCTGAGCATTCCAAACTTCCCGCAAGTCCCCGAGTTCTACAGTACACTCTGGCAAACTATCATCCTGACCGCATCGGCTCTGGTCCTCTGTACCGTTTTCGGATTCCTGTTGTCCGTACTTCTGGACAATAAAATTCCCGGCGTCAATGTTGCCCGGACGCTCATCCTCGGACCATTCTTTGTCATGTCCACCGTGACCGGCGTTATCTGGAAGACTACAATCTTCAATACGACCTTCGGCTGGTACGGGGTCATTGCAAAGTGGCTTGGGATCACCTCGGTGGATCTTCTCAGTTATTATCCGCTTCCGGTCATTATCTTTCTGTTCTCCTGGCAGTGGATGCCATTCTTTGTTCTGGTAATTCTTGCAGGATTGCAGGGAATTCCTCTCGATCTGACCGACAGCATGCGAATAGACGGCACCAACTGGCTGCAGTCGACCTTCTTTGTGAAGCTTCCACTCATTGCGAACCACCTCAGGATAGCGGTCATGCTCGGTCTTATCTTCATTGTGAAGGAGTTCGCTCTCATCCTGGTTACCACTGCAGGCGGTCCCGGCACACGCTCATACACGCTCCCATACGAGGTGTACATGACGGTTTTCAACGCTTCGGATGTCGGAAAAGCGGGCGCGCTTGCGGTCATGACTGTTGCCGTGACGCTGCTCGCAGTCAATATCCTGTACCGGTCCATCAATAAACGACGCACCGCATACTGAGAAAGGAGGCGTGAACCATGACTCAAACCCGTACGATTGAACAGGTCCAGCGATCGATCGCGGTGCGACGGATCTTCAAAACATCCGGACTGGCGTTCATCATCTATCTGATCGCGATTGTCTATTTCTCTCCGATTCTGTATATGTTCCTTTCCGGGTTCAAGACCGAATTCCAGGCCGTAAGTCCACGACTGTTTTTCGTGCCCACGCTCGAGACCTTCAGGAAGGTCTTGAGTGATCCGAGCATGTGGAGATATCTGCGCAACTCGATCCTTCAGGTCGTTCTGGGGACTTCGTTGTGCCTTGCGTTTGGTATTCCGGCTGCATTCGGTCTCATCTTCGGCAAGTTCAAGAAGAAGGGGACAAATGAGAAAATCTTTGTCTGGTTCATTACCACCATTCTCCTTCCGCCGGTGGCCGTAATAATACCGCTGTACACGTGGTTCCAGACATTCAATCTCCAGAAAACGCCGATTGGGCTGATGATGGCGTACGTGGGTTTTCATATCCCGATTGTCGTCTGGATGCTTCATTCCTTCTTTGAAGACGTTCCAGTCGAGGTCATGGAGGCGGCCGAGATAGACGGATGTTCACCATTTCATCAGTTGATTCGAATTGCCATGCCCCTGGTCCGTACTGGAATAATCTCGGCAGGGCTCCTGGTGGCGGTCTTCATCTGGAATGAATTTTTCCTTGCATTCAATCTTACCGCAATTTCGACCGCAACGCTGCCGGTCTATATGTCCCGGTTCAGTGAGCAGCAAGGTATGTTCGTGGCGCAGCTATCCGCCTCTTCCACCATAGCGGTGCTCCCGGCAATTATCCTCGGCTGGATGACGCAGAAGTCGCTGGTCAAGGGGCTCACGCTCGGTGCCGTGAAGGGGTGAACGGAAGAGACCTGTTCCTCGTCTACGATATTGGCACCACCGGGCTGAAATGTGCGCTCATCGACGAAGCGGGAATTGAACGCGGTGCACAGACTGTGGCGTACCGTACCTGGTATCCTCAGCCCGGCTGGGCAGAGCAGGAGGCCGGCGATTTCTGGTCCGCTGCGGTCAGTGGTACCCGGAGGCTCCTTGCAGAATCCGGAGAAGGTGGGGCTCCGGCTGCTCGAGACCGCGTCGTTGCAATTGGCCTCTCGGGGCACATGAACGGTTGCCTTCCCGTGGATAGAGTGGGGAATCCGCTTCACCGGGAGATCATCCATGCGGACACGCGAAGCAGTGCAGAGTGCAGGGAAATTCTCCGGATTGCACCGGTAAGCCGAATCTTTCAGCTTACCGGGAATCGGGTAGATGCGCATTTTTCACTTCCGAAGATCCTCTGGATCAAACACAACGTTCCGCACGTGTACAAAGAAGCCGCCTACTTTCTGAACTCGAAAGACTTTCTTCGGTCGCGCCTGACAGGGATTACGGGGGAGACCGATTTCTCGGATGCGTCGCTCGTGTGCGCGATGGATCTTGCCGCGGGAAGCTGGGCGGAAGAGTACATAAAGGAGCTCGGACTTGACCCGGCGAAGTTCCCGCGAATCCGCCGGAGCTCAGACGTGGCCGGTCGCCTGACCGACTCTTCAGCCTCCGTCCTGGGGCTGCCCTCCGGCATACCCGTGGTCGCAGGCGGAGGCGATGCCGCCTGTGCAACGCGCGGAGCGGGTGTCCGGGACTCTTCAACCGCATACATCTATCTTGGTTCGAGTGCCTGGATGTCTACACTCTCGGAGGAACCGCTGCTTGATCCCGGGATGAGGATCCAGAACTTTTTCGATCTGGACGGCAGACGATGCAACGTATGCGGCACGGTACAGAGTGCCGGAAGCGCGGTGGATTGGGCCGCATCTCTTGTTGGCCCCGATGCGGCGGCGGACATGGTGGCGCGTGACTACTCGTGGATCCGGCGGCTTGTAGAATCTGTGCCTCCCGGTGCCCGGGGGCTCGTGTTCGCACCCTATCTGATGGGAGAGCGTTCCCCGCACTGGGATGCGAACGCGCGCGGCACCTTCATCGGATTTTCGCTCTCTCACGGCAAGGCTGAGCTCCTCCGTGCCGTTCACGAAGGTGTGGCGTTTGCCTTGAAGAGCGTCCTGGACATCTATGGGGAGTTCGGTTATCGGATAGGAAAGCTTACCCTCCTTGGAGGGGGATCCATGAGTGCCGCCTGGAACAGGATCTTTTGTGACGTTATCGGGAAGGCTGTGATGACACATCCGGCCCCTGCAACCGCGACTTCACTGGGTGCCGCAATGGCGGCCGGAGTGGGCGTTGGGCGGTATTCCAGCCTGGACGTGGCTTCGGCGCTCATCAATTGTACGGAAGGTCTCGAACCGGATCCCGAGGCGCATAGACTGTACCGGGAGATCCACGAGATCTTTGCAACAGTGTACGAAAGGGCAAAACCGATATACGATGGTCTTGCTCAAAGGAGAGAGAATGGTGACTGACCTCAACAATTCGAACTTATCCGGGATTCCGCAAAACTTTGACCGGCCGTCGTACAATCGGGCGGAGGTGAAGCCGGCCATAGTCCATTTTGGCGTGGGAGGATTCCATCGCGCTCACCAGGCGGTATATACCGATGATGTGCTCGCGTCAGGGGACCTGACCTGGGGCATTCGAGGGGCAGGAATCACTCCCGGAGATGAGAAGATGAGAGCGGACCTTGCTGCGCAGGATTTTCTCTATTCTCTCATTGCACGCGATACGGGCGGAGAAGACCGGCGTGTTATCGGATCAATACTCGATCTCATTCTGGGGACGAAAGATCCGGGGGAACTCGTGCGCGCAATGTCCAGTGAGCAGACCCGCATTATCTCTATGACCATCACGGAAAACGGTTACTGTTACCGCCCCGATACCGGAAATCTGGACACAGACAATGAAGGAATCCAGAACGATCTGAAGGGGTCCGGGCAGCTGCGGACCGTTTATGGATTTCTTCATGAGGCGTTCAGGCAGATCCGGGCAAATGGAACCCAGCTTCCTACCGTCCTGTCCTGTGATAATCTGCCCCAGAACGGAGACCGGCTGCGGCGACTGTTTCTTCAGTTTCTCAGTGAAGTGAACCCCGAGCTTGAGAAGTTCGTCGAGAACGAGGTGTCTTTTCCGAACTGTATGGTGGACCGGATAACACCTCTCACGACGGCGGAGCAGCGGGATACATTTCCCGGGAAGTTCGGTTTCAGGGATCGTCGCCCGGTCTTTTCCGAGCGCTTTCGCCAGTGGGTGGTGGAGGACCGGTTTTCGGCAGGACACCCTGACTGGTCCCTGTCCGGAGCGACCTTTGTGCCGGACGTTATCCCGTTTGAGCGGATGAAGATCCGTCTGCTGAACGGCAGTCACTCGGCACTTGCCTACATGAGTTATCTTCTGGGATTTCGCAAAGTAGACGCGGCAATGAATGACGCGGGCGTGCGTTCCTTCATCGAGCGATACATGAGGGAGATAGCCCCGACCGTCGGTCTTGTTCCTGGAGTGGATCTTGCCGAGTACCAGCGGTCTCTGGTTGAGCGGTTTGCGAATCCGGCAATTGCAGACCAGGTAACACGGCTGGCGCAGGACGGCTCGAAGAAGATACCGAACATGATCCTTGAACCTGTGGAGGAGATCCGAGAATCCGGGAAATCTGCTCCAAACGCGGCATTTGCCATTGCCGCCTGGATTCGGTTCCTGGAAGGAACAGACGAATCCGGGGAGCCCATCGTCATCGACGACCCACAGGCAGCGGTGCTGCGGGCCGCGGCAGAGCGGACACGCACGGGTGGAATAGACGAGTTTCTCCAGCTCAGAGGCATCTTTCCTTCGCGGTTAAGCGACGATCGCGGGCTCTCGAAGATGATTGGAGACACGCTTGCGGCCATCCGCAGCAGCGGGATCCGAAAGGCGTTTGACGCACACATGGCATCGACCTGATTGCTGGCCGTGGTTCCGCAGCGCTGTATTCAGGAACCCTGAGGCAGCACCGATACTGACAAAGAGGTATTCATGAACAAAACGCTGAACGTGCTTATTACCGGCGCGGCAGGAACAATGGGACAGGCAGTTTCGCAATCGTTTGCCGGAGACCACTACCGGCTTGTCATGGTGGACGTGGATGATGCGCGCGTTCGCGAAGCGGCAACGCAATTCGGCGAGCGGGCGCACGCGTACAGTTTCGACATCAGCAACTATGCTGCCGTGCAGGAGGCCATGGGCCGAATCCAACGGGAGGTGGGTGACATTGATATCCTCGTGAACAACGCGGGTATCCTTTCCAACCACAAGGCGCTCGAAACAACTCCCGAGGAATGGCATCAGGTGCTGTCTGTGAACGTGGATGGTGCATTCTACCTGAGCCAGGCGGTAATTCCGGCCATGCGCGAAAAGAAGTGGGGCCGGATTATCAACGTGGCATCTTTTGCAGCCAAATCCGGCGGAATAACGGCCGGCACCGCGTACTCGGTTTCCAAAGGGGCGCTCATTTCTCTGACCTTCTCTCTTGCTGCTGAAACAGCGGCCGATGGAATTACGGTAAATGCAATAGCGCCCGCCTACGTGAAGACTCCCATGGTTACCCGGCAGCTCACCGAAGAGCAGCGTGCCGCGGTAATAGCCAAGATTCCGGTGCACCGATACTGCGAACCGGAAGAGTTCGCACATGTGGTGCAATTCCTCGCATCTCCTCTGGCCGGATTCATTACCGGAGAGGTGATAGACCAGAACGGCGGTCTTCAGTTCGATTGAGGCCCACAGCTACCCGAAACTGAAGGCGCAGGAGTCAGAGAGAAGCGGGGCCTGGACGTTGCGTAGCTGGATACCGCCCTATTGCGCAGTAATTGCTGCCCCATCGGGATGTCAGTCCAATTCCTGGATGTCGGTGGAAACGGCGAGGATGCCGGTAATGAGCGGCAACATCGAAGCGACCAGTATTTCTTTGGGCGGCCGTTCTTTCCGACTCATCCATTGGGAAGAGACGCCGTAGATTGCACTGCTTGCGGCGGTGGCTATCATCTCAGGGTCCACCGAGCGGACCGAATCCGTCCGACTTGCCGACGCACGAATCCATGATGAGATCACCTCCCTGAGAAGCTCTTTCACTTCTGTCTCGAGGAGCCAGTCGAGTTGTTCGTGCGGCGGTTTGCAGTGGGTGTGCAAACCCTCAATGTAGCCGCAAACGGCGAGAATCAGCCGATGTACGGATTGAACGCTGAGGTCACTGTTGCAGACACCTTGCGTTGCGAGCTCCTCGGCGAAGTTTCGGCGCACCAATCGCCGAAGGAGCGCGTACTTATCGCAGTAGTGAGCATAGAATGTTGCTCGATTGATGCCTGCACGTTCGGTTATATCTTGAACGGCGAGTTTTTCGAATCCCTTTTCCCCCAATAAGGCAATAAACGCATCGTCGATCAGTCCCGTCGTACGCGCTATGCGGGGATCGGTTTTCCTTTCGTTGAGGCCACCTTTCATGCCGCCGTCCTCTCAGTTCTTCACACCCGGCTGGAACTCTTTATAAACAACACTTGTCGTTTAAACAACAAGTGTGTAGCTTTACTATACCATCGAATGTGGCGACCGTCAAAGCAACAGCTGTTTCAAGTCAGGCGCCGAAGGATTGTACTCGGTCGCCGACGACATGGAACAAAGGAGTAACATATGCAACAGGATATTCAAGCCGTTCGTTTTCACGAATATGGAGACGCGGACAAGCTTGTCTCAGACAGGATACCGCGTCCGCAGCCGTCGGCAAACGAGGTGCTGGTAAAGATTCATTATGCGGGCGTCAATCCTGTGGACTGGAAAATTCGAGCAGGGTATTTGAAGGATTTCATGCCCGTTTCACTTCCATTTACCCCTGGGATAGACTTCTCGGGCGTTATCGAAGAGATCGGTGCGGGGGTGGAAAACTTCGCGAAGGGTCAGGCGGTATTCGGAATGGCGCGCGGTGCGTATGCCGAATATGCGGTTGCCTCAGTAGCCGACATAGCCCTCAAGCCGGACACCGTGAGCTGGGAAGAGGCCGCCGCAGTCCCCGTCGGCGGATTGACCGCCTGGAAAGCCGTCGAAGATGCCGGCGTTTCTGCAGGACAAAAGGTTGTCATCCAGGGGGCCGCCGGAGGCGTCGGTTCAATTGCGGTTCAGTTTGCACGTATGAAAGGCGCAAAGGTCACCGGAACATCTTCGACCACGAACGTTGCTTTCGTGAAGTCGCTTGGAGCGGAACAGGGCGTAGACTACACCGGGAATTCGGGCGCCGCTGACATCCGCGGAGCGGATGTCGTTATCGACACTGTCGGAGGGACAACGCTCGATCAGTCCTACGGTCTCCTGAAGCCCGGTGGAATGCTCGTCACTGTTGCCGGGATGATTTCCGAGGAGAAGACGAAGGAATTCGGAATCCGTGCGCTCTCGTCCGGGCGCGGTCCGGGTGAGTTGCTGAAACCGATCGCCGATCTTCTGTCAAACGGAAGTCTCAGAGTGGAAGTTGGAAAGATCTTCCCGCTCGCAGAAGCAAAGGCAGCTCATGAACTGAGCCAGATCGGACATGGAAGAGGCCGCATCCTGCTGAAAGTTGCGGGTTGAGGCCTGAGGCCAAGGCGATAGATTGGGCCGGGAACAGCATCGTGACAACCTCACGGTGCTCCTTTTTTGGGGGGACATGCCGACCCAATAGTCTCCCCCGTCCGGCGTTGCACGATTGCGGCCGGTCGTGTATCGTTCGATTGAAGGAACGAAAAGATGGACATTTCGGCAATATTTCGTAACAACAGCGAGTGGGTAGAGCAGAAGATTGCAACGGACACAACGTATTTCGAAAGACTTTCGCAGGGACAGAACCCGGAGATCCTCTATATTGGCTGTTCGGACAGCAGGGTAACCGCCGAAGAGCTCATGGGCGCAAGTCCGGGCGAGGTGTTTGTTCATCGCAATATTGCCAATACGGTTTCCAATCTCGATCTGAGTGCGCTTTCGGTCATCGAGTACGCCGTGGAAGTTCTGAAGGTGAAACATATTGTGCTGTGTGGGCATTACTACTGCGGCGGCGTAAAGGCGGCAATGGAATCGAAGGACATGGGACTCCTGAACCCGTGGCTCAGGAATATCAGGGATGTCTACCGACTCCATAGACATGAGTTGAACGATATCTCCGACGATGAAGAAAAATACAAGCGACTTGTAGAACTGAACGTTGAAGAGCAGTGCGTGAATGTGCTCAAGACATCGGTCGTGCAGGTTGCTATTCGATCCAGGAAACTTGTCGTCCACGGATGGGTCTTTGATATTCACACCGGGAGGCTGAAGGATCTCAAGATCGATTTCGAAGATAAGCTGCGCGGCATCCGGGAGATCTATCATCTGGATTGAATAGTCTGCAGGACGACAACCTGTCAGCCTGCTGGAGCCCATCCGCCCGGCGAGTTCCTCCGCTATCAACACGGTTGTTGATACTTCTAAAGTGTCTTCAGAACATCGAGCAGATATGGGAGAAGCTGCTTCTTTCTTGACAAAACGCCATGCATCTCAAAGAGATTGTCACCGGTTTTCGGGTAACGGATTGCCTCTGCCACCCGGTCCGCGCCGGAGAAAAGAAGGAGACTCGTTTCCCGCGTAATGTCTGTTACCAGAAGGCAGGCAAAATCGCAGCCGAGTTGTGAACGGGATTCTTCGAGCGCGCTTGAAATCTCGCCGCTACGGTCCTGGAATCCCTGAAATCCTACCATCTCGATCTGGCTCACCACGAACTTGAATCCGGAATCCTCGTAGAGTTTCTGGTCCTGGCGGATGATTGCCGCCGGCCGAGTACCCGTGAGATTGCTGCCGGCGGCGAACATTTCCTCCCCATAGACGGCAATGTCAACGCCGGCGATTCCCGCAAGCCATCCTGCTATATCGCGGTCGAGCGCAGTTGTGGTAGGTGATTTCAGAATGACCGTGTCGGACAAAATTGCAGAAAGCATGATTCCCGCCGTTTTTGTATCGGGATCGATACCGTGATTGCGGTACATCTCGGCCACTATTGTGCATGTCGAACCGACAACCTTGTTTATGAAGGTTATTGGTGTTTCCGTGCTCCGCGCGCCGAGTCGATGGTGGTCAATGACTTCGAGAATCTGTGCGTGCTCGGCGCCGTCCACCGCTTGCGAGAGCTCGTTGTGATCAACGAGGATAATTTGAAACTGCGTCTGGCTCAGAAAGTTGACCCGGGTTATGACTCCCCGAGCAATGCCTTCATCGTCCGTGACAATGAAGCCGCCGGCATTGTATCGTTTGATCTCCCGCTCAGTCCGGCGTACAAGATCGCCCACGCGAAAGACCGGGTCGGCAGGCTCGAGTTGTCGTTCGAGTGGAGTTGCGTCGTAGATGGCAACGATTGTCTCAAGCAGGGTGCTCGGGAGGAAAAGATATCGGGGGCCTCCCTGCGACGAGTCCTCTGCGCCTTCGGTCGAGTCGGTTACCCAGCCGTACACGATTGCCATGTCCTGTGGTCCTGCATTATGATCGGCCAAAGTGGAAGAACTGTGCTGTGCCGGGACAATGAAGAGCCGCGCACCGGTGTCTACGGCCGCTGCGGTGTCAGGCGCCAACGGGGTTTCTGCAGTTGGGAAACCGTCTATGACAGGCGCCACGACAGTCCCGCTGAACGCGTGTGGGAGTGCATGGCCCGGGGCGGTCCAACCGCCGGTTCTGGCGAGCAACTCCTCAGGGTAGAAAGTAATCTCGGTGCCGGTCCGTATTCCGGCAAGGTGCTCCGGTGCAGCCGCGAGCGACAGCAGGCTTACCATGCCGAGACAGTGTCCCTGGTCGTCGGTAACCGGGAGAAAGGAGAACCGTCGTTCGAGCATTGTGGATCTCGCGTTTCCCAGGGCTTCCCGAGGTCTGACTGTGATGAGCTCCCGTTCCCCTATCATAATGTCCGAAAGTCTCGGGTACACATCAGTCAGGAGAGAGGGTGCGGGGCATCCGAACCGTTCCAGCACGTATCGTGTCTGTGCGTTCAGGTTTCCTGCGCGATAGGGTCTGGCCGGGGTCCCCAGAAGGGATTTCAGCCGTGCGTATGAAACGGCTGCGCAGATAGAGTCCGTGTCCGGATTTTTGTGGCCTACGACAATGAGCGGTCTGACTTTCATTTCGGGCCTCCGGCCACAGCAGTTCTCTTGCCCAGAAATAGTGCCGCCAACGCGGCGCTCAGCCAGGCGAATGCGGTGCAGATGTACAGGATGAGCCGAAAGGTCTGTACGAACGCCCCGTCGATAATGGCGGTTAGCGTGGCGGTCTGACTGGCCGGAATGCCCGCGGGTACGGCGGTATTGCCCAGGTTGGTCACTTCCCCGGCAAGGGCGGCACGCTGCGGCGCGGTTAGATTCAATCCGGAAGTGTCTGTCATGACACGACTGCCAAAGTGGAAGATCGCAACCGCGCCAAGAACCGCGAGGAAAAGCACTCCGGCGACACGGCTGACGGCGTTGTTGACACCGGACGCGGTACCGGAGAGGTCCTCTCCAACCGAACTCATGACGGTGGTTGTAAGGGGGGCAACGGTCGCGCCCATCCCGATGCCGAAGAGCATGATTCCGGGAAAGTAGCTTTTCCAGTAGGAATGTGCTCCTCCAGACGATCCGGTTAGTGAGGTAATGAGGAATCCCGCCCCCACGAGGAGCGGGCCTGCAATGAGCGGAATCCGCGGGCCGAACCTGTCGGCTATTCCACCCATCCAGCGCGACATGATGGTCAAGAGCAACGCGAACGGCAGGAGTGTCAGCCCCGCAACGGATTCCGGATATCCCTGTGCCTGCACCAGCGTGAGCGGGAGGAAGAAGGTGAAGGTTGTAAGCGATCCGTAGAGAAAGAGTGTCAGGAGATTCGTCCCGGTAAAGGCACGATTGCGGAAAATCGAAAGCGGCACCATTGGAGACTCACTGCGGTGTTCGATGAGGATGAAGAGCAGGAGTGCCACAGCGCCTAGGAAAAGCGATGCAACGACGATGGAGCTGTTGAGTCCGCGGTCCGGAGCGGAGGTAAATCCGTAGGCAAACGCGGCAAGGGCAATAGTAATTGCCACCGCACCCGGAAAATCTATGCGGGTATCATCTCCCCGCCCTTTGATCTCAGGCACCCGATACCGAAGTGCAAGAAGCGCAGCGATTCCGAGTGGAATGTTGATGAGAAACACCATCCGCCACAGACCCGCCTGGGCAAGGAACCCTCCCAATATCGGCCCGCCGGCAGTCGTTATTGTGGTTGCGGCGGACCAGGTTCCGATTGCGGTTCCTCTCCGATCCGGAGGGAAGTGGGAGGATATGATAGCCAGGCTTCCCGGTATCATGAGAGCGCCACCCGATCCCTGCACGAGCCGCGCCACAATCAGAAATCCAGAGGAAGGGGAGGCAGCACAGGTTGCTGACCCGACCGTGAAGATGAGGATGCCCCACATGAAGACCCGTTTCCGGCCCAACTTGTCGCCGAGCGTTCCGCCGAGCAGTATCAGCGAAGCGAGCATGAGCGTGTACGCGCTCACGAACCACAACAACTGCTGTCCGCTTGATCCGAGGTCTGCCTGGATTGCGGGCAGTGCGATGTTTACTGCGCTTCCGTCAATGAAGGCCATGGAGGAAGGCAATATGGTAGCGAACATGATCCAGGCGGCACGGTTGTGTGTCTTTTCCAGGCGCATCTGATCCGTCCTCGCTTCGGACACTAGCGCAGATTTCACCATCACGTCAAGACAGCGGCCTGATGCTTCGGTACGCGTACCCGCTATAGATTGTTGCAGATATTGTGAACCCGGGTTACCATATCAACGATCAGACATCCATCTTTCAACGGTTCCGGGGCGCCGCCGAAGCGCAGAGAGTTGAAGAGGAGAGGTACCTGCTCATGAGCAACATCCAACCGCATATCCTCGCAACTTCAGACGACGTTACGCCGTTCGCATTGTTGCCCGGCGATCCTGCACGGGTGCATGAAGTTGCCCGACATCTTTCGGACGTGAAGGAGATTTCCCGGAATCGGGAATTTCTGCTTATTCGCGGTCAGTACAAGAATACACCGGTCACCGCCATGTCCACCGGCATGGGAGGAGTATCCGTTGCCATCGGCATAGAGGAGCTTGCCCGTTGCGGTGTTCGGTACGGCATTCGGATCGGAAGTGCCGGTGCACTGCAAGACGGAATTAGAAACGGCAGCCTTGTTGTAGCCGAGGGCGCCGTGCGGGACGAGGGCACGACCCAGGCATACGTCCCCCTCGGGGTGCCGGCTATCCCGGCGCCGGAGGTCTATCAGGCGCTGCTCGCTGCGGGGGATGCTCTTGGCATACCGCTTTCATCGGGTTTGATTCGATCGCACGACAGCTTCTACAGGGACGATGAGGATGAGATCTCCGCGTTCTGGCACGCACGCGGTGTTCTGGCCGCAGAAATGGAGTCCGCGGCGCTTTTTATCGTTGGATCGCTTCGGGGAGTGCGGACCGGATCCGTCCTGAACATCGTTGTAGAATACGGTGACTCCGTCGACGAAGGAATTGGTTCCCTCGTGGATGCGGAATCTCAACGTAAGGAGGGGGAACTGAATGAAATAATGGTTGGACTTGAAGCACTGTACATCTTGAGCAATAAGTAGTTACACAGTAGACAGGAGGACCACAGCATGAGTTTGAAGGAAGCTTTTCGATTTAAGCTGACCACAATGGGAGTCGTCATGATTCCGGTTGCGGTAGCAATCAACTTTGTCGGGAAGGAGATTGCCAACCTGCTCAATCTCCCGATGTGGCTGGATTCCATCGGAACCATTCTCACTGCGGTTGTCGCCGGACCATGGATTGGTGCAATCAGCGGTGCGGTCAACAACGTGTTTTTCGGATTGACCATGGACGGCGGACTTTCCATCATGTATGGATTGACGAGTATTGCCATTGCAATTGTTGCCGGAGTTCTCGCGCACCTCGGCTGGTTCAAGTCTCTGCCAAAAGCAATTCTGGCGGGCCTGGTTATTGCGCTCACGTCTGCCATTGTCAGCACGCCGATCAATGTCGGCCTCTGGGGCGGACAGACCGGAAAGGCGTGGGGAGATGCGATATTCACCGGCATGATGGCAAACCATCTCGGAATCTGGCCATCTTCTTTTGTGGATGAGCTGATCATGGATCTGATCGACAAGGTTGTCGTTGCAATCATTGTATTTCTTGTGTACGCGGGACTTCCCAAACGTTTCGTGCAGTCATTTCAACCCGCAACGTTCGAATCGTAGGCACCCGGTTTCTGCATGAGTTCAATCTGTTCGGAGGGAAATACCACCCGGTACTTCCCTCCGGGTTCTTGACCAAGGAGAATCTCCGTTGAAGACTCTTTCTCTCTATCAGGCGAAAGACACGATAATACACAATCGCATTGACCCGTTCACCAAGCTGGTCTATCTGATATGCTCGATGTTCGCGGCGTTCTTCATCCCGAGTTTTGCGGGAGCTGCGATCATTTTGCTCTTGAACCTGATCCTGCTTATCATCGCCAGAGAGCTCCGCAGAGCGGTCAAGACAATTCTGGGAAGCGCAGTGCTGTTGATTACGGTGTTCGTAATACAGGGACTCTTTCATCCGGGAAACAGGACGCTCGTGTTTTCGATTGGCGTCATTCACTTCTATAAGGAAGGGTTGCTGTTCGGACTCACTATTTCATTCCGCGTCGTGAACATCATAGCCGCGTCGAGCCTGCTGGTTCTGACCACCTCGCCGTCCGATGTTATGGAGGCATGTGTCCGACGGGGGCTCTCGCCGAAAGCCGGCTACATCATTACCGCAATTCTCCAGATGATTCCGGTAATGATGGACAGCACGCAGACAATTCGGGAAGCGCAGCAATCGCGCGGCATGCGACTCGAAGGCAACATCTGGCACCGGTTCAAGGTTTTTCTGCCGTTGATGGGACCCGTCATCCTCTCCTCGTTCATGTCCATCCAGGAGCGAGCAATGGCGCTCGAGGTGCGCGGATTCTCGGCGACGGGCAAGCGATCCTTCTATCACGAGGAGTATGTGCCGAGGGCGGCAGTCCCGCTGCGCATTGCAATGGCGGTTCTCACGGTTGGCATCATTGTATGGGGGATCATCGGATGATTTCGGTAGATCACCTTTCCTATCGGTATCCGGGAGCGGACGAACGCGCTTTGAGCGATGTGTCGTTTTCGATCGAAGCCGGAGAGACTCTCGGGATCATGGGTGCCAACGGCGCCGGGAAGTCCACACTCTGTTACGCGCTGATGGGACTGGTTCCGCATTTCTACAAGGGCACCTACGGCGGAGATGTCATGCTTGACGATGTACGGGTTCGCGACTCCAATCTTGGTGAGCTCGTGGAACATGTCGCAATGGTATTCCAGAATCCGCTCCATCAGTTTTCTGGAGCGAAGCTCACCGTGGAAGACGAGATCGCATTCGGTATGGAGAATCTTGGGTTTGCGCGCAACACAATGGTCGATCGGATTGACTGGGCAAGCCGCCTGCTCGGCATTGCGCATCTTCGAACCCGGAATCCGTACGAACTTTCCGGAGGGCAGATGCAACGTGTGGCAATAGCCAGTGTTCTCGCCCTGCGGCCGAAGGTTCTTATTCTCGATGAGCCAACCAGTCAGCTCGATCCTGCGGGAACGGCAGACGTGTTTGAAGCCATCCGAATCCTTCAAGGTGAGGGGATGACCACAATCGTTGTGGAGCACAAGACAGAGCTGCTTGTTCAGTACTGCGACCGGCTCTGCGTGCTGCGGAAAGGGGAGGTCGTCGGCCTTGACGAACCTAAGCGACTGTTCCGAAAAGATAGTGAGGAGTGGGGGGTGGAAACTCCGCGCTACGCCGTCGCGTACCGAGGTCTGTTCCCGGATGCGGATGATGCACCGGTCACACTCGAAGAGACAACGCAGAGGTTGAACAGTCATGCCAGAGGTTAAGGTAGAGAATGTTTCATTTTCTTATGTTCCCGGGTATCCCGTCCTGAGCAATATCAGTATCACGTTTCGTCCCGGTGCAACCGCTGTAATTGGACAGAACGGCGCCGGAAAGACAACGCTCATGAAGCTCCTGAACGGACTCCTGAAGCCGCTCTCCGGTAGTGTCGGTATTGACGGTGTTGATACTCGGACGGTCGACACTTCCGAAATAGCCAAGCGGGTGGGACTCGTTTTCCAGAATCCGGACGCGCAGATCTTCAAGCACAAGGTCCGGGACGAGGTCGAGTTCGGTCCGCTCAATATTGGCAGGAGTGCCGGGGATGCGCGGGAGCTCGCGATGAAAGCCCTTGCCTCAGTTGGCCTTCAACATGCGATAGACGAGAATCCCTACGATCTGAGTTATGCCGAGCGCAAGATGATCTGTGTGGCATCCATACTCGCAATGGACACCGACATCATTGTTCTCGACGAACCCACGATCTCCCAGGATGCCTCGGGTCTTTCGGTTATGGGTGGAATCATTCGCACGCTGAAGGACCGGGGTAAGACGGTCATCGGAATTGTTCACGACATGAATTTCGCCGCCGAGTACTTTGATGAAATTGTGGTGATGGGCGAAGGGAATGTCCTCGGGCAGGGCCCGGTGAGTGAAATTTTCCAGGCAGAAGCAGTCCTGTCGGACGCGCACGTCGAACCGCCTGCCATGGGCAAGCTCAGCCTGAGCGTAGGGTTGACCAATTTCAGTATTACCCCAACGGATTTCGTCCGGAACTTCGGCAACCAGTTTATGCATCGGTGAGGCCCTCTATGGGCCGGAAGCCGATGGTGCTCGAACCCAACTCGCCGCCGCAGAAAAGGACTACTGGAGAGGCGAGAATCCTGTGGGCTGCAGCATCTGAGAAAGAACTTCGGAAACAATCTTCCCGTTTTCCTCCGAACGTTTCTTGACCGCAATCCACTCCGGGTCCGCACGGAACGCCTCCCAGGCGGTATCCATTGCCTTCGTGTCTGCAAATCTGCAGATATAGACCAGTTCGTTCACGTCGACCTTCGTCCAGAATCCGACAACGTCAATCCCGTGGCGTGCAAACAGGTTCATGGTGACTGTTTCAAATCGGCGAAGAATATCGGGCATCCGTCCCTCCGGAATCCGATACGTGCGAAGCTCATAGATCATGGCGTACTCTCCTGATTGCCATCCATAATCGCAGAAATATCGAAGTTCGGCCACTGCCTCCCGTGCCCGGCGCGGGACATCGCGGGACAGGAGATGCATTCCGGCAAGCCATCACCGGTGACTCGTTGCTGCGGTCACTCCGACAATTGCCAGGTCTCCCATGCGCATCGATTTTCCGTTCAACGCTGAAGCTCAGCCTGCAAAACTGAGAAGATACATGAAGATTGCGGTTCCCGCTGCAATGAGGACAATAGTGAAGATGATAGCAAGCAGCAGGCCCGGTCCGGGGAATGTGCGCTCGCTGTGTCGATAATGTACGGCGAAGATGGTAAAGCGGATCGCGGCCACACCGACCATGAGAACACCCGCCAGCACGAGAACTGTCCCCGACCAGAAGGAAAACGCACGGGAGTAGACCTTCGGGCCAAGCCCCGGTAGGACATTGCGTACAACGATTCCAAAACGATCAATGACGAACCCCAGAGCCATGACTCCAACCGCGGCATGAATCCAGGCCATCAGAGTTCGCTCGGCAGCAAAGTAGACAAGCTGCCGTCCTGTTTCCTGCGTGTGGTGTTCATGATCCGGGTCTGTTTTCCGGTTGTTCGCGCTCATGAGCTGCTCCCTCCTGCAAATATACAAAATCAAGGCGTGGTCGCCTTACTTTCCGGGCCACTGCCTCCCGTGTCCGGCGCGTGCAACACGGTCATCGGCTTAGTTGACTATATTAGTAATAATTACTATTCTGGAATTGTTACAGCATTGCCCCATTCAGCAGGGCAGAAACATCTCCGGCATCGGCAGGACAACATGATGAGCACGAATCGAGAACGCAGTCAGGGACATGGGCAGCCGGTGCAACCTACCATGCTTGAGCTGGCGACCGAGCAAAGTCCGGCACTCGTTCTCATAACGGACCGTTCAGGGCATATCGTGTATGTTAACTCCCGTTTCACAGAGCTCACCGGGTACACGGCGGAAGACGTGATCGGTAAGACCCCTCGAATCCTCAAATCCGGCTCCGTGTCCGCTGAAACGTACCGACTTCTGTGGAATACCATCCTCAGTGGGAAAGAGTGGCATTCGGAGATTCTGAACAGGAAGCGGGATGGAACTCTTTACTGGCAGCGGTCCGCGATCAGTTCCATTCGAGATGATTCGGGGACCATCACACACTTTCTGGAGATGGCCGAGGACATTTCCCGGGAAAAAGAACTTGAGCGTGAACTCATTCAATCGCAGAAGATGGAAGCAATCGGAAAGCTTGCGGGCGGCGTTGCACACGATTTCAACAACATGCTCACCGTTATCATCAGCCTCTCTGAAATGATCAAGGCTGGAGTCGAGGAGAATGGAGAGCTGTATGGATATGCCCAATCCGTCCTCTCTGCCGCTCGCAAATCGAGCGCTCTGACCAATCAGCTCCTTGCCTTCAGTCGGCGTCAGGTTCTCCGGCGGGAAGTGCTGGACCTCAATGGGATTGTCTGTGACATGGAAAGGATGGTGCGGAGCCTGGTCGACGACAACATACGTCTGGTTACCCGTCTCCGCTCGAACGTCGGGCCCGTCCTCCTGGATCGGTCCCAGATCGAACAGGTAATACTGAACCTCTGCGTAAACGCCAAAGAGGCAATTTCGAACGACGGCATCATTGTCCTCGAAACAGAAGCGATAACCGGTGGAACGCGAGAAGTCGGTGTTTCTGAATTCATCGGACCGGGAGACTATGTGTGCCTGAGTGTTTCCGACACCGGCGCAGGCATTGACGAAGAGACGCTGCGTCACATCTACGAGCCATTCTACACGACAAAAGGGAATGGCACCGGTCTCGGCCTTTCAATAGTGTATGGAATTGTCCATCAGAATGACGGGCGCATTCATGTTGAAAGCGATCCGGGAAAAGGGACAACCTTCAGAATCTATCTTCCGGTCGTGGATATGGAAGCGCTGGACACGCCGGACGTGGAGCGGGGGAAGGAGGGGGTTCAGGGCTCGGAGACGATTCTTCTTGTGGAGGACGACGATAATGTTCGTTCCACAGTAAATGAGATACTCGTGAAGAACGGCTATTCCGTGATTCTGTGTGCCAACGCCGAGCACGCAATCGCCTTCTGTGAAGCCGATTCGCGGGACATTGAGCTTCTGATTACGGACGTCGTGTTGCCGGATACCGACGGCGTCGCTCTCTTCGGAGAACTGCACGCGTTGTACCCTGATCTTCCCGTTCTGTTCATATCCGGATACGCCGAGAATCTTCCGACTCTGCAGCACGAAATTGACACAGGCCGATCCTTCCTGCCAAAGCCCTTTGGCGCGCATCAGCTCCTGGATGGGGTGCGGCACGCCCTGAAAGGGAAGACCCCTGAGCGAGTTCCTGATTTCATCAACACGGTCGTTGATACTTCAGAAGAATCGCCTTGACACCTGAAAGAGGTCATGGAATAATTACTTTCCAAAAGAAAATAAATAGACCATGGGGTGGGTTATGAATCGTAGTCTGTCTCTCTTCGGAAACCTGTTCTTCATACTGGTGTTGTGGACGGGAATCGGATGCGCAGTCTTTGCCGAAGGGGTCAAAGAAACCGCTCGTGGCGCTTCGGTGCTGAAAGCCGAGTATCCCCCTGGCTCGGTCATTGGTGATCCAATGCCCGGGGCACCGGAACTTGCACCCCGTGGGCCATGGCCAATTGGTGTCAAGACGCTGGAGTTTGTGAATCCGTCTCAAGTCGACATCGTGGCGTCCATAAAAGCGGGACGCCAGATCATCGACGACCGAAAACTGAAAGTCGAAGTATGGTATCCTGCCGTTAAATCGAGCGCCCCACAGATTACCCGGTACACGGATTTCCTGGGACGATCCGACCAGCCGGGAACTCTCAAGCCGTTCACGTTTGTTGGTCGGGCCGACCGGGATGCGACACCGGACAGAAATGGCGGTCCGTACCCGCTGATCGTGGTGTCTCACGGATTTCCCGGCTCGCGGTACATCATGAGTTATCTCTGCGAAAATCTTGCCTCCAAAGGCTACGTGGTGGCAGCCATAGCCCACACAGATTCCACTTACGATGATATTGGATCGTTTACCAGTACCCTGGTCAATCGGTCTCTTGACCAGCGTTTCATAATCGGAGCGATGCTCGCTCTTTCGAACAAGGATGATTCCTGGGCCAACATGTGCGATCCCGGCAAAGTCGGACTGATCGGATACTCGATGGGCGCATATGGCGCGCTCAGAACTCTGGGCGCCGGCACGAATGATGTGGTGAAACGCTTTGCCGGAGATTTTGCCGCGCCGATAATGGCTCGTGCAGGCGATACTCCGGATCCTCGTGTAAAGGCCGCAGTACTCTTTGCCCCGTGGGGGGGAAGCGTCGGTACGGATCGAACCGGTCTATGGGATCAGGCATCGCTCTCGAAAATCGATGTGCCGACGTTCTGGGTTGGCGGCTCTCAGGACGACATCGCAGGGTACGCCGGAATCGTGCATCTGTTTGAGGCATCCGTGAAGTCGAAGCGGTATCTCCTTACCTACGATGATGCTCTTCACAATGTGGCTCCGAACCCGGCACCGCCCGAGGCAAAGACGTGGGCACAAGCTTCGCGATGGGCCGATCCGGTGTGGGATACTCGCCGAATGAATAACATCAACGAACATTTCGTCACCGCATTTCTGGATTTCTACATAAAAGGTGATGCGTCCGCCAGAGTGTTTCTTGAGCCAAAGGTTGAAGATTCAAACGCCGGCGTCTATGCGCTCAACAAAGACGGAACGAAAGCGCCTGATTTCACCTACTGGCCCGGCTTCCCGCCTCGGTCGGCTTTGGGCCTCCATCTTCGGTCAATGAACCCTTGAGTCTGCCCGCCCCGGTTGCATGCCTTTTCTCACGCAGCCCGAGCACCTGCGACTAAGAGTTCTTTGCAGACAGAGTATCAGCGCAGGCCGCGCCGACCGCATGTCGGCTGCAAGCTTTTCGTGGCGAAGTTTCTGCGCAACAACGGTAAAGGTGTGTCCGGGACGACCATATTGAATTAGTTTCCACAGGGTGGAAATTACTGGAACGGTCTATTCAAGAACTGTTTGACGAACGAACGTTCGTATGCTAAGATGAGTTGTATAAGTTCCAGAATTGTTCGTGCCGCGGTGTGAGCAAGACGGGCGGAGGAATCCCGTGCGTGAAACAGGATGGACCGTTTCCCAGAACAGAATCCTCGATGCTTCGCTTGAGCTTTTCGCCGAAAGGGGATACGCGGGTACCTCTATGCGCATGATAGCATCCCGGAGCGGAATGCAGGCCAGCTCAATCTACAGCCACTTCGCCGGGAAGGAAGCAATTCTGGACGCTACCCTCGCGTACTACGAAAGCGAGATGAAGGCAGCTCGTTTCTGGGAAGGTGAACTCGAGAAAACGCTCGACTCGATTGCCCCGGAACAGTTGCTGATGAGGGGCTTCGCGAGAATTGTCGAAGCAACCTCTTCACCCCGCATGTTGCACGTTCTCAAGTTTCTGCTCGTGGAAAATTTCCGAAACGAGAAAGTCCGCACCTTCTATCGCAAATGGTTCGAGCGACAGGATCGGGAGGCGATTGGTCAACTGTTCGAGGTTCTGATGCGACGTGGCGACATCCGGCAGATGGACGTGGGACTGCTGACCGTTATGTATCGAGCGTTATTAAACCACTTTTACTACGAGTACTTTCTGAAAGTGAGTGATGGGGCGGATACGTCCCGGTTGAGGGAGGAGATAGACGGACAGATTCGGCTCTTTCTTGAGCTATTGAGATAGGAGGATTCGGATTATGGAAAAGGTGCAAGTCGATCTTGGACCGGTGCAGCAAACGCTGTTGCTGCCGCTCTGGGGTCGGGCTGTTGAGAGCGCCAGGAAACGGCCCCGGCTGGTCGATCGCACAGCCGAACAAGTGACTTCACGGATAGACTACGACTTTCGGACAATCGCACACAAGATGAGCGAGATCTCGCGGCTCGCCTGGATTGCGAGAAGCCTGGTCTTCGATTCGGTCATCCGCGGCTTTCTCGGGAGGAACGAATCCGCCACGGTAGTGAACATCGGTTGCGGATTCGATACGACCTTTGAGCGGGTCGACAACGGAACGGTCGAGTGGATTGACCTCGATTTGCCGGACGTCGTGCAGCTACGGCGTCAGTTCATTCCTGAGGCGCCACGAAGACGGCTCATTGCAGCATCAATTTTCGACCGGGGGTGGGAGGCGGAAATTCCCCGAACAGCACCGGTCCTCTTCCTTGGAGCCGGAGTCTTCTACTATTTCACCGAAGATCAGATGAAGTCTCTCCTCCGTCGACTGGTGGATGTGTTTCCCGGCTGCGAGTTTGCCTTTGACATTGCTTCCCCGATGGGGGTGAACGTTGCCAACAAACGGGTAATCAAGGCGGGCGGAATGAGCGCACAGGCCACGCTGAAATGGGCAATCGAAAGTGCGCGAGACATGGAGGGCTGGGATCCACGCATCCACGTGATATTCGAGCAACCCATGTTCCATGAATTTCCGAAAGGTCTGAACCTGGCAAGTCGTCTTGGAATGGCGCTTTCGGATCGCTACCGGATAATGTCGAACGTGCATCTGCGGACCGACCGGTAGCCTGAATCGAACGGACCGAGCGCATCGCCAATGAGCGCGGAGTACTTCGCTTCTCCCATGCCGAGCCTGTCCAGCGACAGGACGTTCGGGATTCGTCTGGAGCGCAGGTCGACAATTGATATCGGGTTTCCCGCAATGATCTGAACGTTCTCTCCGACCACTTTAATTCCCCCATTGTAATCTCTCCAGGTTGACCACGCCCAGATGTTATCAGGCGAATTGCATGACGGCGAATTCGCGGTGCATTGGACATTCCGATGATTTTCTCCTGTCGGCGAGCTTTTAGTTGTATATTAGGTAGAGGACGAAGTACTTCCATTCGGGTCTCCAAGCCGCAGCGCGCTCTTGACCAGTTTCCTTCCTGGAAGTCCCGCGATTCCTTCAACAATACCAGCAGGCTGGTGCGTCGAATTACTGCACATATCGTCGACGCGTAGGATTGACCAATAATTTCGGTGCGTCCGACACCCAGTCTCGCATATCTGCCATACGCACCATGTGATTAGCCACTGAGATCGGACACTCCGGATTGCGAAGATCCCGTGAGAACACGCTACAGAAAGCGTGACGTATCGGGAAAGGAAGTATCCTGATGGCCAGCAATTCTCCACAGCGGAAACCCCGCAAAACATCTCGCAGTCGAGGTCTCCAGAAGACTCCCACCGGTATTCAAGGGCTCGATGAGCTCACCGGAGGCGGCTTGCCCAGAGGGCGGTCGACGTTGTTATGCGGCGGCGCAGGAAGCGGCAAAACACTGTTGGCAATGGAGTTCCTGGTTCGAGGAATACGAGACTTCGGAGAACCAGGGGTATTTATCGCCTTCGAGGAACAGATTGCGGAGCTTGCCGAGAACTTCGTATCGCTCGGCCATGACTTGAATTCGCTGGTGGCGGAGGGGAAACTCTCTGTAGATTTCGTTGACGTTGCGCGCAGCGAGCTCGGTGAAACGGGTGGTTACGACCTGGACGGGCTATTCATCCGATTGAATTACGCGATAGAGAGTGTCGGTGCCAAACGGGTCGTGCTCGACAGTATCGAGCAGCTTTTTTCCGGACTTGCGAACGCCGGCATTATTCGCGCCGAGCTGCGCCGACTTTTCCACTGGCTCAAGACAAAAGGGGTAACCGCCATTATCACCGCTGAGCAGGGTGGAGGCACCTTGACCCGGGACGGACTGGAGGAATACGTCGCAGACTGCGTAATCATGCTCGACCATAGGGTGACCGCGCAGACCTTTACCCGACGAATTCGTATTGTGAAATACCGTGGCTCCGCCCACGGCACCAATGAGTTCCCTTTCCTTATCGACGAGAGTGGCATCTCCATCCTTCCAATTACGTCAATGGGGCTGAAATACGAAGTGGGCACTGAGCGTGTCTCCTCCGGAGTTCCGCGTCTGGATGCGATGATGGGTGGAAAGGGCTACTATCGCGGCGCCAGCGTATTGGTATCCGGTTCGGCCGGAACGGGGAAGACGAGTCTTGCTGCTCACTTCGCGCAAAGCTCGGCCGCCAGAGGTGAGCGATGCCTCTGGCTCGTCTATGACGAATCGCCCAGCCAGATTGTCCGAAACATGCGCTCCATTGGTGTGGATCTGGCACCGGCTGTGAGGAGCGGGATGCTCCATCTTCAGGCAGTTCCTCCAACCTCATTCGGCCTGGAGATGCACCTGCTTACCACGCATAAGCTGGTCAAGGAACTCAACCCCCGAAGCATTATCCTGGATTCTATCAGCAACTTCACGTCGATCGGAAGCGAGGTCGAGATCAAAGGGATGTTGATGCGATTGACCGACCTTTTCAAGATGCGCCAGATCACTTCATTGTTCACGAGCCTTACTGTTGGCGACATACTTCTCGAGGATATCAGCACGAAACTGTCGGCTCTCATGGATACGTGGCTCCTGCTCCGGGAAATCGAAAGCGGCGCGGAACGAAACCGCGTGCTGCACCTGTTGAAGTCACGCGGGATGGCGCACTCCAACCAGATTCGAGAGTTCCTGCTCACCGACCATGGGGTGGAGCTGCGGGATGTCTACCTCGGGCCCTCGGGGCTGCTCCTTACCGGCAGCGCACTCATGGTAGAGCGGGCGCACGAAGAGGCCCTAGTTGTCACGGCTGAACAGGATGCCGGGACGAAGAAACGGGAGCTGGAGTACAGGCAGCAGGCCATCGAGGCGCAGATTGCCGCCCTGCGGGCCGAGTTCGAAATCGAACGATTGAAGGCCTTGAAGATAGACGCGCAGGACGAGGCGAGAGCCACGGTGCTGACCGGTGACCGAGTTCAGATGGCAAGGCAGCGACAGGCCGACGCAGTGAAGGGGAAACGTACCGCAAAGAGCAGGCCCGGAGGCCGGGCATGAAGGCCGAAAGGAGACCGCACGCTACAAACTCATCAAAGAAGACCGGCGTGCGTTGGACGCTGAAGCTCTATGTGGCAGGGCAGACTCCGAAATCGTCGGCGGCGTTCGACAACCTCAAACGTCTGTGCGAGGAGCGACTGAAGGGGCAGTACACTATCGAAGTAATTGACCTGCTCTTAAATCCTCAGCTCGCCAGGGACGACCAGATCCTGGCCATTCCCACAGTTGTTCGGAAACTGCCCGCTCCGGTCCGCCGCATCATCGGCGATCTTTCGAACACTGATCGGGTATTGGTTGGGCTGGATTTGCGTCAGGAAGCCTGAGAGGAGCAGTTGCGTCATGGCAAAAGAAACCGAAACAGGCAAGACCCTGGCTGAGATGACCGCGCTCCGTGCCCGGCTGGCTGAGGCAGAGGAGACGTTGCGCGCCATAAGCAGCGGTGAGGTGGATGCGCTCGTCATCTCCGGTGATCGGGGCAAAAGGATTCAACTTATCGATGCGGGAGATTACGTCTATCGACAGTTCATAGAGATGGCAAACGAGGGCACTGCAATCGTGTCTACCGGTGGAGTAATCTTGAGCTGCAACGCTTCTCTGGCGCAGACACTGCGGCGTCCACTTGGTGGGGTCCTGGGGGGCGATATTCGGGATTATCTGTTGCCCGAAGATCACAAGACCTTCGACTCCATTCTGAGAGAAGCAGGTACGGAGTCGTCCCGTCAGATTGTTCGCCTGATGCCCGGTGGCGGCGTTCCCGTTCCGGTGTATATCCTGGCAACACGTCTGGAAAGCGCGGAGGCGGACCCTGCCTTCTGTCTTCTGTTCACGGACCTGCAGGAAGTCATTTCGACTGAATCGACCTTGCGGGAGAGTGAACATCTGTATCGGGAATTGCTCGACCTTGCGCCTGTGGGAATCGCCGTTTTGCGGCAAGAGAAAGTCGTCTTCGTGAATCCGGCCGGGACACACCTGATTGGCGCTGTTTCCGAGGATCAAATCGTCGGCAAATCCATTGCAGAGATTATTCATCCGGACGGTATAGAAAACGCCCGTGCTCAAATCGAGGGGATGATGTCCGGCGAAAGTGCCACATATTCCACCGAGGATATCTTCCTCCGATTGGACGGTACTCCGATCGACGTAGAAATTCTGGCAACGCCCGTCAAGTACGGAGGCGAGTTCGCTGTTCAAGTGATTTTCACCGACATCACAAATCGTAAACGGGACAATGCTGAGCGGGTACTGCTCATGGCGGCCATCGAGCAGGCAGTGGAGACCGTCATTATCACCGATCCTGAGGGTACTATCCAGTATGTGAATCCGGCCTTCGAAACACTGACCGGATACACGCGTGCGGAGACGGTTGGGAAGAACCCGCGACTCCTCAGGAGCGGCGAGCAGAGCCCGGAATTCTACAGCGAGCTGTGGCAGACCATATCGTCGGGGAAGACCTGGCGCGGTTCATTCGTCAACAAACGAAAGGACGGAAAGCCCTACACCGTGGAATCGGCGATTTCGCCGGTGAGAGGTCCGGATGGAACGATAATGAATTACGTGGAGGTCAACCATGACGTTGGGACGCAGCAGCTCCTGGAGGAACGGCTGCACGAGGCGCAGAAGATGGAGACCGTGGGACAGCTTGCCGGTGGTGTTGCTCACGATTTCAACAACATGCTCCAGGTAATCATTACCTACACGGACATGTCCTTGGCAAGTGTGGATGCAGGAACGAACCTGCATAAGTACCTTTTCGAGATTCGACGTGCTGCTCAACGTTCCGCGGAGATCACGGGGCAGTTGCTTGTCTTCGCCCGGAAACAGAAGGTAACCCCGAAAGTCATTGACCTGAACGAGGCCGTAGCGGGCGCCCAGAAGATGATCCAGCGTCTGGTAGACGAAAGTATCGATGTTGCGTGGTTGCCCGGGCGTAACCCCTCAAAGGTGAATATCGATCCCACCCAGCTTGACCAGATACTGGCCAATCTGGCGGTCAACGCGCGTGATGCGATCGGCGGGGTCGGCAGGTTGACGATTGGAACGCAGGATGTCGTGCTGGACGCGGATTTATGCGCCGCGATTCCGGGCTCCTCGCCTGGAGAATATGTACTCCTTTCGGTGAGTGATGACGGGTGCGGCATGACCAGGCAGACGTTGGCGCATCTGTTTGAACCGTTTTTTACGACGAAAGAGCCGACGAAAGGCACCGGGCTCGGGCTCTCTACGGTCTACGGAATTGTGAAACAGAACAATGGGTTCATAACTGTATATAGCGAAGTCGGAGACGGAACCACGTTCAAGCTGTATCTGCCAAGGGTGGAAAAGGTAATTCATGATGATGCGGTCGAAGTTGAACCCGAGTTCAACAGCGGGGGAATGGAGACAATACTCGTGGTAGAGGATGAGGAAGCAATCCTCGAGCTTACTCGGCAGAGTCTGCAACACCTGGGCTACACCGTACTCGCTGCCGGATTACCTGAGGAGGCGATTCGAATGAGCCAGGAAGAGTCGGGACCGATCCACGTTCTTATTACCGATGTGGTGATGCCGCAGATGAACGGTCGGCAACTCGCCGAGCGCCTGATCGCGCTGCGACCAACGCTGAAATGCCTCTACATGTCGGGATACACGGCAGATGTCATGGGCCATAGGGGGATACTCGAGGATGAGATGGATTTTATCCCCAAGCCGTTCTCACTGATGGTTCTGGCTGAGAAGGTCAGAGAGGTACTGAACAAGTGAGTGTGCGGGAGGTAAGTGTATCCGATCTCGGACGCGTCCTTGTGGTTGACGACGAAGCCTCGGTGTTGGAATCCACATGCGCCTGGCTCTCGAGCTGCGGGTACTCAGTCACGGCGTGTTCTCAATCCCCGCTTGCAAGTCAGAAAGTGCGGGAGCAGGATTTCGATGTGGTACTGTCAGATATCAAGATGCCCGGAATGACGGGCCTCGAGCTTCTCGAGGCTATTCGTGCTATCGATTCCGATCTGCCGGTAGTGCTCATGACTGCGTTCGCGGAACTTGAAATTGCGCTCAACGCAATAACGATGGGGGCGTTCGACTTTGTGCTCAAGCCCTGGAACCCGAATTACCTTACTCTGAGGATTGAAAAGGCAGTCAAGTACCACCGCCTTGTTCGAATTGAGAAAGAGTACAAGAAGACGCTTGAGGAGACCGTGCAAGCGCGAACTCGTGAGCTGGTGGACGCCCTGGAGATGGTAAAAGGCTTAAACAGGGAGGTCGTGCAGCGCCTTATCTCTGTTACTGAGTTCCGGGATTCGGAAACCGGCGCGCACGTCGTTCGAATCGGAAAATTTACTCGGTGCATCGCGGAAGCCATGTCGATGCCGCCTGATTTCGTCCAGGCCATCGAGTTCGCAAGTCCCATGCACGATATCGGGAAGATCGGCGTACCGGACTCCATCCTGCTGAAGCCGGGACCACTAACCCCTGATGAAATCGAAGTAATGAAAACGCATACCGCAATTGGAGAGAGGATACTCGGTGCCTCAATGCATTCCAGTATTCAAATGGCCGCCTCAATTGCGCATTGCCACCACGAAAGACATGACGGTACCGGGTATCCGAGAGAACTGAAGGGAGATGAGATTCCGATAGAAGCACGGATAACGCTTCTGTGTGATCAGTATGATGCGTTGACGAGCGAACGGCCTTACAAGAATGCTTTCGAGCATTCTGATGCGGTCAGAATAATCTGCGAAGGCGACGGGAGGACCCTTCCTTCCCACTTTCACCCGGATGTCCTGAAAACGTTCACCATTGTTGCTGACCAGCTGAGGGAAATTCGTTTGGCAAGCCAGGCATCCGGAACAGATTAAAGCGGAGCACAGCACCTATCCACCGGTACCCTCCACATGTCATAGCGGACCCTGCGCCTGTGTTGCCGCGCGGATCCGCTTCTTTGCTCAGCGGTGGAAACCGGGTTGTACAAGTGCGGAACAAAGCAAGGACGCTGACGGATTTTGTGCACATTCCATTCGACGGTTCCATATTATGTGTCTGTAAATTCCGATTGACACTGAGGTTCATTATGCTGTAAACCGGAATACATACTTAAGAATGGAGGGTGAAATGCAGTATACGATTACTCGACAAGAGTCCTACTCCCGCGGGCTTCTGATACTGAGAACGTTGCTCGGGATTTTTTATATTGGAATACCTCATTACTTCCTGCTATTCTTTGTTTCAATTTGGGCTGCAATTCTGCAGTTTCTCGCATTCTGGGCAGTCCTTTTTACGGGAACGTACCCTCGCGGCTGGTTCGACCTTCAGGTTAATCTGATTCGCTGGGGCACACGAGTCAGTTCTTCGCTGGCGAACTTTCGCGATGAATATCCCGCGTTTGGTCTGAAAGGAACTCATACCGCAGTCGTTGTGGACGTGCCGTATCCGGAAAAACTGAGCCGGGGACTTCTCATACTGAGGATCCTCTTCAGTGCCTTCTACGTCGGAATTCCCCACGGCTTTTGCCTTATCTTCCGCAGCATTGCGTCCACGGTGATCATGTTCATTGCCTGGTGGGCGCAGTTGTTCACTGGAAAATACCCGGAAAAGATGTTCACATTCAATATCGGCACCTACCGCTGGGTATTCAGGGTCAGTGCGTATCTCAGCTTCCTGACGGATGAATATCCGCCTTTCAGCGGAAAGTAGTGAACCACGTAAGCAACTCGAATGTTCTTCCCTGTTTTTTCGCCGGATATGGCCTGAGCTTCACCGAAACTTCATGTTGTATGTCGATAAATTACATGACACTCACACATGGAGGTGTAGTATGATCCAATCTTTATCGAGCAATGCTAATCTGCTCCACGCAACGCAGATGGCTAATGCGCGCATGTCCGAACGACCTGGTGAGGCCGAGCACGACGGTGATTCCGATGACGCGGCAGGCGCTATCCGGAATTCCGGAGGCGCCGGTGCGAACAAACTTCCCGGTTATCTGGGAACGATGATCAACACCACGGCATAGCGCGGCAAGTGTTCGCGGCCGGGAGACGGAACGATGGAAAGGTTTCGCCTGTACACCGTACCGTTCCCGGCCGGTTGATCCGGCAGGCGCGGACAGGGCTCGAGCGCAGTCCGGTGCCGCTCTTTCTGGCTTCGGCGAATTTCGTTGTCCCTCACAAACTGATATTTTCAGCAACGAAAGCCTCATGTTCAATCGGTTCCTCGAATGGCACCCAGTACGCCATATGACAATCCCATCTCCTGCAAGTTGGCGTTGACGCGTATACAATACAGTATATAATAAAGAATACGTAGGTGTATGTTTGCTACGTATACTCTGTGTTCAGATTTCGTGACTGGGAGAGTGCGCCATGAAGAAGGTGACCGTCCGGAAGGATTCCTACTTCGATTCGATATTCTTGATGTCACTTACCAAGAAGCTCAAGGAGCAAGCCGGTGTTGTCGACGCCGTGGTTGCAATGGGAACGGAAATGAACCTCGGTCTTATCCGCTCCCAGGGTTACCAGGGTACCGAAGCGGATGCAGCAACGCCGAATGATCTCATCATGGCGGTAGAGTGCGTTGAGGCCAGTGAAGTCGATGCTGCTCTCCAGTCTGCGGCCGACATGCTGGCAAAGACAAGGTCAGACAGAGCGACTTCCGGAGCGAGTCTCAAGCCAAACAACCTCGACGCCGCTCTCGATGAATTGCCGACCGCCAATCTGGCGATAATTTCCGTTCCTGGTATCTATGCCGCGCGTGAAGCGCGCCATGCATTGGAGCGCGGCCTTCATATCATGCTCTTTTCCGACAATGTGAGTCTCGATGAAGAGATTGCGTTGAAGGAGCTTGGTCGATCGAAGGGTCTTCTGGTGATGGGTCCCGACTGCGGCACGGCTCTCATCAATGGCGCTCCAATCTGCTTTGCGAATGCAGTGAGGCGGGGCGCTGTAGGGGTCGTCGCTGCCTCCGGCACCGGTTTGCAGGAGGTAACCTGTCTCGTGGACCGCTACGGTGCAGGCGTCAGCCAGGGGATCGGTACCGGCGGTAGGGATCTCAAGAACGAACGCGTCGGCGGGATCACGATGTTGATGGGCATATCGACTCTGGCGAGGGACCCCGGCACGTCGGTTCTTGCCGTCATTTCCAAACCACCCGCCCCCGAGGTTGCCGCCAAGGTTCTCAGTGCTCTCGCATTGTCCGAGAAACCGGCAGTGGTCCACTTCATCGGTCTCGATGCAGCTATGAAGGGAACGTTGCCGCCGAACGTACACCTGGCCACGAGTCTCGAAGATACCGCAGCTCAGGCCGTCGCACTGGTCTCGGGAAGACCGGTAGATCAATCCGTTCGCGGCGGAGACGACAAAGCCCTTTCAGCCATCGCCGACAATGAGGTGCGGCGCCTGTCGAACTCTCAGAAGTACGTGCGCGGATACTATACCGGCGGGACAGTTGCCGACGAGGCATTAATTCTTCTCCACCAAAGGTTTGGGAGTGTCCATTCAAACAATCAGACTGACCCCGCGTTTGTCCTGGAGGATCCGAAGGTGTCCGTCGGACACACAATAGTCGATCTCGGTGACGATGCCTTCACGCAGGGCAGACCGCATCCGATGATCGACCCGAGCATTCGGACGGAGCGCGTGCTCGCGGAAGCGGAAGATCCATCGATCGCCGTGGTCCTGATCGACGTGGTGCTCGGCTACGGTTCGTACGAGGATCCCGCGGGTGCCCTGATTCCCGCACTCTCAGAGGCCCGCCGTCTTGCCGAAGCGCGACATGGCTATCTGCCGGTAATCGCCTCGGTCATCGGTACGCCCGGAGACATTCAAGGATTTGCAGGCCAGGTGGCTAAGCTCGAAGCTGCCGGGTGCGTGGTAATGCCTTCCAATTATCAGGCAGCGCTCCTGGCGGCCAAGATACTGGAAAAGGCGGCAACCAAATGAGCAAGATGACGGGAGACAACGCGTTCATCGATCCGGTTCTTGAACTTTTCAACGGTGAGCTGAATGCAGTGAGCATCGGACTGGAATCTTTCGCACAGAATCTACGCGAAAACGGCGTTCAGGCTGTACAGGTCGACTGGAAACCACCAGCCGGCGGCGACAAGCACATGATTGAGCTGCTGGATCGACTCGCAGCGGGTACCACAGTTGATATCGAAGGTGCAAACCGTGATGCTGCGGAGCGCATATTGAAAGGCAAACCGACTCTGGTCGATGTAGGGGTGGCTGGCGAAGTTGTCCCGGGTATGACCAAACGGAAGATTCTTCATGCCGGTCCCCCCATCACATGGGACCGCATGTGCGGGCCCGTACGCGGTGCTGTTGTTGGCGGCTTAATCTACGAGGGTCTCGCCAGGGACCGCGAGGAGGCCGAAGAACTTGTCGAGTCGGGACAGATTGAATTCGATTCCTGTCATCACCACTCGACTGTGGGGCCGATGGCGGGGGTTGTCACCGCAAGCATGCCGGTCTGGATTCTGGAGAATACCACATTTGGCAACCGTGCCTTCGCAACTTTCAACGAAGGCCTTGGCAAGGTGTTGCGCTATGGTGCATTCTCCGCGGACGTAATTGCCCGGCTCAAGTGGATAGAGACCGACCTGGCTCCGATCATAAAGAGAGCGCTCGAACTCCATGGCCCTCTCGACATGAAGAACATCATAGCTCAGGTTTTGCAGATGGGTGACGAAGGTCACAATCGCAACCGAGCAGGGACATCGTTGATAATACGGGAGTTCGTACCCTACATCGTGCAGCTTGGCGAGAGTACCGAGCGGATTGTAGAGGTTCTCAATTTCCTCAACGGGAATGATCATTTTTTCCTCAATCTATCGATGCCGGCCTGTAAGTGCACCGTTGACGCGGCCCGGGACATCGAGGGTAGCTCAGTCATCATTGCCATGGCCCGCAATGGAACCGAGTTCGGCATTCAGGTTTCCGGGCTCGGCGACCGATGGTTCTCGGGGCCTGCATCAATGGTCGAGGGGCTCTATCTTCCAGGCTACGGTCCCGAGGACGCCGCCCCGGACCTCGGTGATTCGGTCATCACCGAAACCAGCGGGATCGGTGGTTTCGCGATGGCCGCGGCACCTGCAATCGTTCAGTTCGTGGGTGGCGCGCCCGAAGACGCGCTCGAGGTCACACGTCGCATGTACGATATCACGGTCACCGAGAATGATGTCTACCGTATTCCAGCGCTGGGCTTCCGCGGCACCCCCACCGCAATTGATCTTCGCAAGGTCGTCGAAACCGGCACGCTGCCGGCGATCAACACTGGCATTGCTCACAAAGAAGCAGGAGTTGGGCAAATCGGCGCTGGTTTGGTGAAACCGCCGGAGAAGTGCTTTAAAGACGCTCTGGAAGCATTCACGGAGGCGTACGCCAAGACACGGGAAGACTGATCTCCCAAAAGAAGCAGTCTTCGGCTCCTGAGACTGATTGTACGGCAGCGTATTCGAGCTTTTCGAAAACCACAATATGTGGGCATTGCCGGCATGGGCGCAGTCATGGATATCAAATGCGGGCGTTTTCGATTCTGTCAGCCCGCTTTTGTGAAGCCGCCTGAGGAGTCTACCTCTGCGCCTGGATGTATGCCCGCCAGCCCCCGTAGGCGGTGATTTCCTTCCGGCCTTCGCAGAGAACCGTTTCTCCAAGCACTCCTAGAATCTCTTCGCCATCTGCCATTTTTACTTTGCCTATGCATAACCCTGGTGGTTCCCGCTGCAGGACCTGGATTAGTCCTACCGGTGGCAGTTGCCAGACTTCGAGGACGACCGCAGCACCCCCCTGGCGCACGCGTACCATTGCGGGATGCTCGTCGTCAATTGACCAGAGACGGTAAACCGGCGCCGTGGTTGCCTCGGTCAAAAATTCCGCTCCGACATCTATCAGGTTCTGATTCAATGCGAGTCCGCGCATCAGGGTCCCATTAACTGCAAGCTTAATGAAGTCCGTCATAATGCCGAAGATCCCTCGACAATGCCAATTCCCTTGGATTTCACACTCACGACCCGCTCATCTTGAGCGCGCCGATCACGGTACTCGACGTGCCAACCCAACCGAAGATTCCACCCTGTGCTTTGACCATTTCGAGTCCCACCCGCTGAAACTCCGGAAAATAGGAAGCAACGCAGTCCTCGAGAACCAGACATTCGTAGCCGCGGTCATTTGCTTCGCGGACGGTTGTGTTGACGCATACTTCTGTGGTCACTCCCGTGACCACCAGAGAGCGTATACCCCAATTCTCGAGAATGGTCTGAAGTTCCGTGGCGTAGAAAGCTCCCTTGCCCGGCTTGTCGATGATGGGTTCCCCGGACTGCGGTGTCAGCTCATCTATAATGTCGTGTCCGTGCTCTCCACGTACCAGAATACGCCCCATCGGACCTGGATCGCCTATTCCGTTTTTTAGCTTCCCGCGACCTCGTTTGGTCGGCGGGCAGTCGGCGAGATCCGGACGGTGACCTTCCCGCGTGTGAATCACATGAAGTCCGGCTTTCCGAAACGACTCGAGCACTTGCCGGGTGGGCCCAATCGCGTGTGCAAGTAACGAGACATCGTTACCCAGCTGTTCGCCGAATCCTCCGGGTTTGACGAAATCGTTCTGCATGTCAATTATGAGCAGTGCGGTAGATTCGGTGTTGCACTCGAACTCGTACGGATCCGCCTTTATGTTCATTTTCTTGCCCATCATCACTCCTGCACCTTGAACTGGTCTTCGGTTGAGACATGGCCAGGTGTCTGCCCTGGTTTCAACACCATCATCAGGGCAAAGATCGCCGCGAGAATCACGTACCCGATCGCAGCCTGCCAGGCGCCCGCCACCATGATTTGCGAGCTATGGATGATACCGAAGAACGCCAGAACGGCGCCGATTCCGGAGTAGATAATCCCGTCTTTCCACTTGCGGTCAATTGCGAACACTGCAATCGCTGCCCACAGAAGCCCGATGAGAATCGCCCCGCCGTTCAGGAGCTCGATGCCTTTGTACACTACTCCGGCTTGATTCAATGCGTCATAGCCGACTTTCGAAGCGGACGTATTTGCGGCTGAGAGCGCACCATCCACCAGGTTCTTACCCCAGGCCGCGAAGTTCGGTACAAGCGCCAGCACTATAGCAGGAGCGTGCCGCGACGGAGATGCCTGGAACGCCTGGGCTCCGATTACGAGTCCGATGTACAGAAGTATGGGTAGAATTGCCACCAGGGGAATTATTGCAAGGACCAGCGGAAGGACTCCGAGGAGACACACCGCTGCAATCGCGATGCCTGTGCCGAACGAATACCCCACACGTCCCCCCATGGCTTTCCAGCCAGGATGGCCGATGTAGGTGGCAGTCGGAAACGGGCTTCCCAGAATTGCGCCCACAAGACTCCCTGCACCGTCAACCAGGCAGATCTCGGAGACGTTGTATTCGTCGCCCGCTGCAGCCGCGCTTTCAGTATTGTTCATGGCTTCAGTGAAATTGTATATGCCCAGCGGAATTGCGGTTGCCAGAAGCGGACCGAAGTCTTTCATGCCAAGGAGAAGGCTATGGATGTTGAAACTCGGAAGATGGGGTTGGAAGGAGCTGACTGCTTTCGTTACCCCGACCGGAGACATGTAGCCGGTGGCCCATCCGATCGCAGAGCCGACAATGATGATCACCAAACCGCCCGGTGCTTTCCACGGCATTGGAACAAAGGCAAACCAGGTCAGGAGAATGATGCCGAGAGATACAAAACCAATCCACGGGACCTCAACCATTTGAAACGCAGGGGTCATGCTGATGAAGGCAATCGAGACTCCGGCGAGCGTCCCAAGCATAGCCGCGCGTGGAGTAAAGCGCCTGACGATTCGTGCAAAGAAGGCGCCGGATAGTTCGATGAGCCCCTCGATGAACACCCACGCCAATCCGATTCTCCACGCCATCACCGGATCGTGGGTTCGCAATACAACCGGCAGCATAATCACAAAGGTGACCAGGAACATGTGGGGAACACTTGGCCCGTACGGCATGGCTGCCACGTCCGCTCGCCCCTCTTTCCTGGCCAGCCGCCTCGCCATATAGGCGTAATAGATGTTGCCGACAATGAGCGAGATGCCGACGGCGGGTATGATCTTGCCGAACACTATCGAGGCCGGCATCTTTATTACACCGAGCATCAATCCGCTCAAGACGAGAACATTTGTGAGCACATTACTGAAGAGGCCGAAGAATGCGTTCCAGTCTCCCGGTACCCATAACTTGACGCGAAACTCACTATCCATCGTGGACCTCCAGTTTGCCGGCATTCAACTTAATACATTATAGTATGTATTATAATTCTACCTTGACGTATACGTAAGTGTCAACAAAAAACGATTCAAGACGGAATTTCCGTTTGGGAGCAGATTGACAGTCCCTTGACGTCTTGGCGATTTAGGTCGATATATAGGGTTGGGCAGTCAATGAGCAAAAAACAATCGTCGGAAACATTGCACGTAGGGCTTGCGGCGTCGCTGAGACGGCGCATTGTGAGGTGGCACTACACTCCGGGCTCCTACATCCTCGAGACCGATATCTGCAAGGAGTTCAATGTCAGCAGGAGCCCCGCACGGGAAGCCCTCAAGATCCTCCTGGCAACTGGATTTCTGGAAAACACCGGTCGGAGAGGGTATCGGGTGGTCCAACCTGATGCGAAGGGTGCGCTACAGCTCTACGAGGCCAGGTTGGCAATCGAAGTCTATGCTATCCAAAGAGTGACGGAGGCCCACGCGGATCGCGACGTGATTGCCGAACTCAATGTAAAGTGGAAGAACAGCAAAGAACTGAAAGAGAAAACGCCGGAGCAACTCGCGGAGGCCGACCGGAGTTTTCATGAGCGGCTGGCGTCACTGCTGGGCAATGATGTCCTGTCGGATGTCCTGGCGAAAATAGACGAACGTCTGGACATATTCCGAGAGATTGAATTCAGCAATACGGAAGTTCTTGAGGAAACGTCGCGGCAGCATCTGCGCATTCTCGAAGCGGTTGCGGGCGGGGACGCACGACGTGCCGCCGAGGCGGTGGAGGACAACATATCAACGGCCATGCGAAACGTTGAGCATAATTTGAAAGAGGTCCTTGCGCGGTCATACGGAATGTAGGATCTTGCCATAAACATGACATTCCCCTTCGTGCCGTTTCTTTTCCGGTCAGGAATTGAGATGGATATCGGCGCCCGGACGGCTACAACGAATTCCGAGGGTGGTAAATCAGGCCGCCGCAATCTTGGGCCCCATAGATCCGGGCGGAAATTGTCTTTGCTCGTGGTAATAGCGGGCCTGTGCAAGCGTGAATCTCGTCAGGTCCTGCTGGTCGGGAGTACCGTACTTCAGCGAAACTCGTATTCGTAATCGAGATACGCAGAGGTTGTTGAATGAACGCATTTGATACGACTGTTTTTCACGCCATGAATCACGCGGCAGGGTCAATTCCGGCCATAGATACCGTCATGATCTTGTTCGCTCAGTATTCCCCTGAAGTGTATGCGGCAATTCTGATTGCCGGATGGTTCACCCTGCCGTGGAAAGATGAAGAGCATCGTCATGGACTCGTTCTCGGCGTAATAGCGGCGGTGGTAGCGTTCGGTATCAGCAACATCGTTGGCGCCATCTGGTATAGACCTCGGCCATTCACCATACTTGCGCCGGGAACGTACCATCAACTCATCCAGCATCTGCCCGATCCATCGTTCCCAAGCGATCACGTGGCTGTCGGGACCGGTCTCGCGGTCGGAGCGCTCGGCCATTCGCGCCGTTGGGTTACGATCTCGATTGCCTCTGTGACAGTGATAGTGGCAATCGCCCGTGTGTACGTGGGTGTCCATTGGCCCACCGACGTCATCGGTGGCGCTGTCGTGGGTTTCGCCGCGGGCCGTGCTGTCTTGCTCGGTTCGCGGTACCTTTTACCCGTTACCCGGCTGGTACTTCGTCTCTTTCGAATGGGATGAATCAGCATTGAAAGCATGGAGAGTTGCCCAAAGAGATTCTTTCCGCTTCATATAGTCGTGGGCGCTCGATCAGAAGCGGTTGCGTCCTGGTAGCAGGCAAAATCGGAAATGAGGGCAAAAGTGAGCCGAGCGACATCCGGGAAAGGACGACGGTCGTGGTGGTCGCATTCGCCCCCCGCCAACCGGATGATTCTCCGCAGAAATCGAGACAGCACAGGAGGAGGAGAGATGGAAGGTAAGAACATCACGCATCGGAGCGTAAAGGATTCAGAGCATGTGGAGATGGTGGCGGGAGTTGTGCGCACGACTCTTTGCTACAACGACCAGACCATGCTCTGTCACTTCACTTTGAAGAAGGGAGCGAAGATACCAATCCACAATCACATTGCCGCGCAGAATGGCTACTTGATTCGTGGCGTCGTGAAATTCCTTCGGAAGGACGGCGACGATCTCGTGATCCGGGCAGGAGATGGATATCTTTTCGATTCCAATGAGTACCACGGGTCGGAGGCGCTCGAAGATTCAGAGCTTGTCGAGTGTTTCACCCCGGCTCGTCCGGAATACGCGAGGAAGTATCACGAAGCGTGTTGATATGACCTGCCTGGATCCCGTCAGCCGCAGGCTGGACCGTAAATAGCGCTCGTTCGCGATGCCTCCGTGCTCCGGACCTCCGATCCGTGCACACGCGACAGCGGTCGTATCGTGGGGTTCGAAACATCAAAAGTGGGGGACTGAGCCGAGAGTTGTATTCCAGCCGCTGCAATGAACTGGTATTATCAACACGGTTATTGATACCTCAGATGGGACAAATTCCGTCGGGACTGAGTATAATGTCTGCAAATTCCTGGAGGTGTGGCGGGTGAGCAAACTCGTGGTTGTCATTCATGGACCGAATCTGAATATGCTTGGAAGGCGAGAAATCGGCATCTACGGTGGAAAAACAATGGACGATATAAACGCCGAGCTCGCGAACGAGGCAAAGCGACTTGACGTGAACATAGAGTTTTTCCAGTCGAACAGCGAGGGTGAACTTGTAACCCGGATTCAGGACTGTCGAGATCACGCGGACGGTATTATCCTGAACGCCGGGGCGTACACGCATTACTCGATTGCCCTGCGGGATGCCATTTCGTCCTCTGAAGTGGCCACCGTTGAAGTTCATATTTCCAACATCTACAAAAGAGAGAAGTTTCGTCACACTTCGGTCATAGCGCCGGTCTGTGTTGGCCAGATCTGCGGCCTCGGATCGTACGGCTATATTCTGGCTCTTGAAGCGCTCGTCAATCTCACCGGGCATTCAATACCAAATCCCGGAGAGACGACCTGAAAAAGGTCTGAGGCGGGGGGGATGAGCTGCCGCGTCGAACGCTTATGTGGAGCGAGAGTGTGAATATGAGGGATCGGTGGCGGAAGGACAGCGATGTCGGTCAAGGGGCGAGGTGAAGGATTCCTGGTAGCATATTTCAGGGAAACCGGGTTTATTTCCCACTCCTGCTATTCATGTTCGCAGTCTGATCGATGACGAACCGGACGGCACG
>CAZKMA010000011.1:0-33362 GCA_964553615.1 uncultured Spirochaetales bacterium
CTCATTCCTGACCTCCCAGGACTACCCCTGCGACATCACCACGGTGGTGGAACCCGAAGGCCAGACTATCCTCACCATGACTCACTCCCTGATGCGCCGTGGGGGCTCAATGACCCGCGCTCAGCGTGAGCGCATGAATCGAAAGTACCGGGTGTGGACCGGTTGCTGCGTCACCGGCTCAAAGAGCACACCCGGGAGACGATCGCCTTCGGGCGCAACGCAACCATGCAGATGCACCGGGCGTGGATCTTTGCCTGTGATCACAACTGTCGAAGGGAGTATCGGGTCAAGCAGCCCGAGCTCGGGTGTCATGCAGAGCAGGGGGCAGTGAGTCCTCAGGTAGTACGCAGGGTATGGGTGGCAGAGCTTGCAACCCCGCCGGTACTGCGACGGACAGAGCGGCAGCTCCATTCATGTTCCCTCATTTGCCCTGCGGGATCTACTCAACGGATATCAACACGCTGCGTGATACTTCAGAATTATACTGTCGGGCGGTCAGGAACCATGGTAATATATACTTACAGGGGGAAAGCAACATGGTAAGCTTCATGGAAAACCTTGGCGAGGCGGCCGGCGACATTTGGCGTACGCTTGAGCTTAGTGAAGGTCCTCTTACCACGACACAGATCAAGAATAAGACTGAACTTCCCGACAGCCTCCTCTACGCTGGCTTGGGTTGGCTTGCGCGAGAGGGTAAGATCCGTTTCGGCGGCAAAGGCAGGAAAATAGAGGTCTCGCTCACATAACGCACCCACGCGGGTAAAGGAGTCTCCATGGTTCTCGAGGATCGGACCTCGGTCTCCGGGGCGGTTGTATCGCTGCCGGATTCAAATTTGTTACTCTCAATTTCAGAGGATGAATCTGGCAACATAGAGAGCGGAGTCCGGGCCACAATTTCGCGGGCATTCCAGGAAAAACGAGGCTTCACCTTTCTTCCCGACCAGCATGTCATAGAACGTCTCCGCACGGGTGCTTCCGAAGTCGATATCCAGTCGAATCTGCTCGCAATGAAGGACCACGCTATCGAGCAGGTTTCCGATGGAGACTATACTGTTGAGCGGCGGCTCAAAGATGATGCTCGTCTCACATTTCGCCTCGTCGGCGCTCTGGCGCTTCTGCATCGCGCAATCCTGGCTTCCGACAGTGAGTTGCTTGTCCAGCGGCGATACGTGCTCATTCGCGAGGCTCCGGGCACTACGGGACTGCTTGCGGAGGGATCGGGACCCCCAATAATCGCGCGTGTAGGAAAGGGACCCACATGGGTCGAGAGTCCAACGATCTACGTGCCTCTGCGGGTTTTTGATGTTACGTCGACCAAACAACCCAACACCGCCGAAACGCTCTTTGAGTCTCTTGTCCAGCTTCTGCTTACCGAAGAGCGCGCAATAGAAACGGGCTACGCGCACACAGAACTCTTGAATCCGAGTACGCGTGCACTGTTGATCCGGCTGATGCAAGCGGTTGAGGAGGTATCGCGCTCGGGCGAACTCGAGCCGGAGGTTCCGCTTCCGAAACCTGCACCGGTAAGGCCTTTCACACCGAAAAATCGAGAGCAGTATCTTGCGGGTCTGAATGCGCGCAACAGTGGAAACGACACGGAGTTCGACTATGAAATCAATCTGAAGACGCTGGATGCGCTGCAACGTCTCGCACGGAGATACCGGAGCGCCGGCGATAGAAAATCGCTGAGGGAGGTGCTTCGCATTCTGGTTGCCGCATCCGGCCATGATCTTCACGAGGTTCGAGATCGGGCGAACATTATGCTCGAACGGGTGTTTGCTCCGAAGGACTATGATGCTCCGCTCGCATCCACGTTCACGGGTCTCTCGGCGGGCGACTCACACCATTTCAGCTTCCCGCTTGCCACCGGAAAAGCGACATACGTTCTGCGGATTTTCAGGGCGCGCCCGGTGGATGGGGTGTTAGTGGACTCGGACATTTCCTACGAGGATGTCGAGCTCACGCGGGACAATGATCGTGGAGTCTATGTCGCGGACCACACGTTTTCCGAACTCGGACGGTTCGACTATCTTGTCTATCGTAAGACAAGCAAGTCATTTCAGTGGCTTACACAGCGGCGGTGCAGCGGTCGGATCAACGTCATTCCCGATGTTGCCGGAGAGATCGTCCTCGAGATCTTTCCTGATATTCATGGTCACTCCCGCACGTACTGGCGTGACGCGAACGGGCACCCGGGACTGGTCTACAATGAGAGCGGAGAGATAATTCGACTCGGGAGATTTTCCGATATTACCGCACATCTGGATGACCTGAAGACCCGATACCGCATCACCGCGATTTATCTGTTGGGCGTGCAGCAACGCGGATCGAATCGGGAAGACTGGGCACCGGAAGCGACTTCCCCATCGCCCTTTGCTCCGATGAGCCTGACCGCTATCGATAAGACGCTCGGTGGTGAAGACGATTTTCGTGAGCTCGTCGACACTGCACATTCACTCGGAATCCGCATCATTGTTGATACGATCCCGCATCTGAACAGGAAGGCAACGGAAATTCCTGACGACTGGAGAGTGCACTGCTACGACGGAAACGGAAATCTTGTGGTACGGGCATCGACGGACGGCAGATTCGGCAGCTGGAACGACGGTGCGCTCATGAACTATCGGAAATTCGAGGTGTGGGAATGGCTGGCGAACTCGGTCGTGAAGCTTATCAAGGAGTTCGGAATAGACGGTATCCGATTCGACTCTGCTCATTCAGTTCCGATAATGATGAAGAAGAACAACTACCCCTTCCAGTTCGGTCACGGCCGCTCTGTGGACGAGCTTGTCGAAGGGTCGATCATTCTCAATGATCGCGAAAACGACCAGTTCATCACTACCGGGTACTACGACTGCGCCTGCAGAGAGCTCATCGCGAACCCTTTTCAGAACTATCTGATAGGAGCAATCCACACTGCCCTGGAGGAGACCGGCAAGACTTTCTTCGTCTATCTTGCCGAGTGTTATTGGGGCCGCGAACGCTACCTCTCGAAAAGCGGAATTATTCCGTACAACTCGGCGCTGTTCAAGATCTGCGAGAACATTGTTCACGGAAAAACGGATGTTCGCGAAATCTATCACTTGTACGACAACTACTATCCACAGGCTTTGTCGCCGGGCACCGAATTGCTCGGCATCCTCGGCAATCACGACGAGCGCAGGGCATTGAATACCTTCGGTCAGCGTGGGCTCGCAGCCGCGGTGGCTCTGACCAGTTTCATGAGCCACATGATCATGGACTACGAAGGCAGCGCCGAAGGAGAGGGCTGGAAGGTCTATCTCGATAACATCTATGTGAACTGGAATCAGTTCGAATATGCTTCGCATCGAAGCGTAGATCGCTTCTATCAGAACATGTACGATTTTCACCGTGCGGATCACGGAAAGGGATACCTTGTCTGGGCAAACAACAATCAGGTAGCGGCGGCTTTGAGGTTTGCCGGGACGAGGGTGACGCTTGGACTTTTCAATTTTTCCAACGAAAACCAGTCATGTTCGGTGCAGTTCGACAACCCCATATTGCCTCTTCCGGATGACGGTTACTATCGCATCGTCGATCCGCTCTATTCGTCGGTCACGAATCACTACAATTACTACACGGGAAGAGAATTGCGCGTTTCCCGTCTTCACACGGTAGTTTCCTACACCGATCGGGTCAAGTTTCTGACACTCGAGGTGGTTGACGATCCGGTAAAGCTCTACCCGGAATTTCTGCGAGACTCGTTTTTTCGCATGTGTGCTCTCGAACGCTCGTCCGATTTTCTGAGCAATTTCGCCTTTCGCGAAATCGTCGCCAATATCGAAACCTATGACCGTTTCATCGCCTTCACGAACAAGACGCTGATTCCGCTGTTCGACGCGCAGAACAGGCGATTCCTCGAGCTCGGTCTCAAACGGGCACTCTTCTACGCACAGCGGAACGGGATCAAGACCGGGAAGGAACTTCTCGAACTCATTGAACGGATGTGCACGGAAAACGAGAAGCGGCTTCAGGCATTGGGGTCGAGCTTGAGACTCCATAACGAACGTGGCCCGATAGTCTTCATTTCGGCGGAAGCAGAACCATTTTCCAAATACGGCGGACTCGCGAATGTAGTATACGAACTTCCACGTGAGCTCGTGCACCTCGGAGAGGATGTCTGTGTCATCACTCCCCTCTACCGATTCGGGGATGAAAAATTCAAGCAGAAAATACAGCGTGCAATCAAGAAAAACCATGTCGCCTACACCGGAACCAACGTCAAGTTCATGATACAGGACGTGAGCTACGACGTTGGAGTACACGCCGGAGTGGTGGACGGAGTGCGGTACTTTCTGCTCGACCACTTCGAGTTCTTTGACGGCCTGTATTGGGGTTATACTTCGGTTGAGCGAATTCGACGACGTGTGGCATTCGCACGCGCCTGCGCGGAGGTAGTTTCCCGTTTCGATCTTCGGCCGAACTTCACGTTTACAAACGACGCCTATGCAGGTCTCTTCAACGGTATAGTCAGGCTGGACGCTCACTACTCGAGCAGCCTTGCATTCAATCGCAATTCATTCATTCATCTCATCCACAATGGCGGCTGGCAGTATTTTGATTCTTACGAACGGCACGAAAACGGCTTCGACCTGTTCCAGCTTTTCAATCTGCCTGCCTGGAAGGCAGGGGATTTTTCAGATCCGGTGCACGGAGAAAAGCTCAACTGCATGGCCGTCGGGATTCGATGTGCGGACCGGGTAGTCACGGTGAGCCCCTCGTACGCAAAACAACTCACGGTTGCCAGCGACGGGCTGGAGCACCTGCTCGACGATGTTGTGGGAATAAATAACGCAATAGGGCGAGACTTCAGAAATCAGATGGTCAAACGGTTCAACGACTCCGGGCTGGTCAAAAACTTCTATCCTGTTCTCCAGGAGCTCATCGGGAAAGACGCAAAGCTCCGCACAAAACTGGAAAAGCGCTATCCGGAAATTCTCGCCGGGGCCAACGAGTGCGAGCACATACCGGGTAAACGGGGCGATATCGTAACCCGGGTGCGGAACAAATTGTTGATGCAGCTGCAGGAAGGACTGACCGTAGATCCTGACAAGCTGGTCTTTTCAATGATCCACCGCATAGTCGATCAGAAGGGATTTCAGCTTCTGCTCGCGGCGTCCGAAGGTGTCTTCAGGCAGTTGGGCTATCAGGGTATCATTGCGGGTCCGGTCTCCCATGGAGACCAGAAAGCCGAAGAGATAGCCCGTGGGCTCACTATGGCTGCACAATTCTATCCGGGCACCGCTGCAGTCCACGTCGGGTTTCACGACGTGAGCATTCCGCTTCTTTCAAGCGACGTGTTTCTTATGCCATCAATGTACGAACCGGGAGGAATTTCGCAGCTCGAGGCGTTCGCCTGCGGCTGCATCGTCGTTGCCCGGGCCACGGGCGGTCTCCGAGATACGGTATTTCCCATTCGAAAGACCGGGAAAACATATTCCGGCAACGGTTTCCTCTTCACAGACTTCACTCCGACCGCTTTCTTCGATGCTATGCAGCGATGTGCAACATTCTTTAAGAATACCAAAGAGGATGACCTGCAGACCGTCCGGGAAAACGCACGCACATCCGTTGGTTACTGGGATAGTTCTGCCATGCGCTACATCGAGGAGATATACGGATTGAAAGAGATTATCCGACCGGAAACACCCACATCCCCTTCCGGCAGGCGGCGTCGCAAGACCTGACGGGATCGATAACTTCGGCATCCGTGGCACCCATGACAATAGGTGCGAAACCTGCAGCCGCTCGGATTCCGGCCGTTCTTCTGCAACAGTTATCACGTGAGAAGCCCCGCCGGCGCGAAGATCCGTCAACACGGTCCGTTATACTCACAGAGACCGAACTGAATCTCGTTCGACGAGCGAAGGCCGGATGACCGTCTGGCTGACAATGTGCTGATCCGGATGAAGAATCCTGTTCAGCAGGGTGTCTGTTGCCATTTCGCCCATGAGAAAACTCGGATGATCGATCGTGGTCAGCGATATGCGCTCGAGGCGGGCAAAAGGTGAATTATCGTACCCGATGACCGATATGTCTTGCGGGATTCGAATTTTCCGGGCCTCGGCGGCGCGGATCAGGGCGAGTGCCTCTTCGTCATTGCCGCAGATAAATGCCGTCGGGAGCTCATCAGTTTTCGTGAACACTCTCTCGGCGCTCTGTTGCGCTTCACTCGACGGCCCCTGTCCCCGGAATCCAATGTCCCAGCCCGCCGCTATGTCGCCCCCCCTTTCGCGAAAATAGGCGCGCGCGCCCTCAATCCTGGACCTCTTTACCCGATAGTCATGCTGATAGAACGCTCCAATCCGGCGGTGCCCCCTCTTCCATAGATATTCGGCTGCAAGCCGCCCGCCGTACTTTTCATCCAGGCCGACACAGCTGAATTCGGTCTTGCCGAAATTACCGTCGATCAGCACAACCGGAATCCCCAGTGAATCGATCTCATGAAGCAAGTCGGCGTTCGATCCATGGTCTCCCATGTCCACTGGTTCCACAATCAATCCGTCTACTCCCTTGCGCTGCAGATTCGTCAGGATGTCCCGCTCCTTCTTCAAGTCGTACTCGGACTGCCCGAGCAGGAGATGGAAACCTCTGCGATAGAGAACGTGATCGCACCCCTGCATGATATCGGGGAATATATACGAACCGGAGAAAAAACAGACAAAACCAATGTTGGTGGACAAATGGGACCGGGATACGGGAGATCGGCAGAAAGTACCAATACCCTTTATGGTCTCGACCCAGCCGTCCCGAACAAGATTCCGAATGGCCTGGCGAACTGAGTTCCGCGAAATGCTGAACTGTTCGCAGAGCTGATTTTCTGATGGCAGTTTCTCACCTGCAACTATCCGGTTTTCGGCGATGCTTTCACGTATCCAGGTTTCGACAAGTTCATATTTTTTCATCCCGAGATTCCTGTTGGTACAGCGTATTCCACTTTTCAACCATACGCCGCATCGTGTCAGGTGTCAAATATTCGCCGGAGCACTGCCGGAAGGCCGGACCGGGCGCCGGCGTGATCGACTGCGGGCGACCCCTGCGGGCGATTCTCGGCTTTGCAGGGACATGCGGAGTATTCAGACTTTAGACAACGGCGGCATCCTCTTTTTCTTGCCCGCATGCGTACGGCATGATATCATTCTGAATGTGATTGGTACAAGTTGTACTGCATCCCTGTCGCCGGCATGTGGATCGGTGTGCGCAAGGGGACCCCAACCAAAAAAGCCGACGCTCCCATCTCATGCGTGGTCTGCGAAACAGCATCCAGAGTCCCATCGGCGTACAGCGCTCGAGAAAATGCTCCAACATGGCGTACGACAGGAAGCGGCTCCACGAGTACATGCATCAGCGCATTGCGGAATCCCACGATAGGAGGCAAGAAAAAGTCACTATGATTACCGTGTTTCCGAAGAATGTTTTTTTTCGGTTTCTTTCGTCGGCAAAAGGAGAAAATATGCGACGCAGAAGGATGATCGTGATTCTTATCATCGCTGCCGCCCTGTTGAGCGGCGGGCAGATGGTGTTTGCAAACGGCGCCAAGGAGGCGAGCGCCGCCGGTGGCCAGACTGGGGGAACACTCACTTTCTGGAACATGCCGTTCGTTACGCAGGAGGTTTCACCGGACTACGTGAAGCAATGGCTTACGAACGCAAAAACAGCGCTCCCGAACTACAAGGTGAGCGACTTTTTTGGACCGGGCGACTACGGAAAACAGAGAGACAAGTTCCTTATTCAGTCGTCCAGTGGTTCACCGGATGTTATTGAGGGGCTTCTGGAAGACGTTGCCGTATACGTGCAAAAGGGCGATATCGAGCCACTGGATTCGTATTTCAACGGCTGGTCGGAAAAGAGTCAGTTCGTAGATGCTACCCTGAAACCGCTCACAATCAAGGGAAAGCTCTGGGGTATTCCCTACAATACCAATGCCAGAGGACTGGTCTACCGAAAGGATGTTCTGGACAAATACAATCTGTCTGTTCCCAAGACCTGGAGTGACCTGATCAATGTTGCACAGCAGATAACGAAGGACAGCAACAAGCAGATGTACGGCCTCTTCCTCTGCACCAAGGTAGGTGACCCGCGTGCACCTCAGGAGTTCATCTCGTGGTATTACCAGGTAAGCGGCGGCAAGAATATGTTTTCGGTGACCGACGGACAGAAGACGTACAACGCGACGGTTGATCAGCTCGATAAGATACTGACGCTGTACAGCAAGGTCTTTGTCGGTGACAATCCAGCGGCAGACCCAGCTGAGCGTGGCAACGGATGGCCATCGGAAGATCCGGGATATACATCCGGAAAATGGGCAATGGCACCCGAGGGTCCGTGGCTCTGGGGACGGCGAAAGGGTGACCCAACCGCGCAAAAGATCCTGGACAACTCGGTCGTAACCTCATTGCCGATTCCTGACGGCGGCGGCCCCGGCACATACCTTGAAGTGAAAGCGATAATGATGAATCATTACGCGAAAGACAAGGCAGGTGCATGGAAGCTGATCAAGTACATCACGTCCAAAGAGAACATGGGGAACTGGATGGCAAGTTCCGGTGGAATCCCAGCCCGCAAGGATTCTCTCGAGCTACCCGTGTTCCAGGGGCCGCTCGGCAAATGGATCAAGATGTTTGCCGCTATTCTTCCGGAGGCGACCGCGCAGGCTCCCATTAACTGGGGTCCTGTCAGCGAAGCGAACATGCGCGCGGTCAACTACGTAATCTACGGACAGAAGTCCCCGCACGACGCAGCACAATGGCTGCACGACACAGTCAGCGGCTTGCTCAAGAGCGGCCAGATCTGACAGTTCCGAGCGAATAATGTCCGGTCCGGTCTGTGTTTCCGCGCAGATCGGACCGGCAGTTCCGCCGATACAACCGGCAACACGCCGTTTTGCGTGTTGCCGGTCGAGGAAAGATCGGCAGGGTCCATTGCGGATATGCCTGCCAGAGACAGGAGCCGACAGGTGAAATCACGCTTTCTACGCGAGAACAATGCACTTCCCCTCATTTTGCCCACGCTTGTGATAATGGCAATCTTCACGGTCTTCCCGCTTATAGAGGGATTCCGACTTTCTCTGACAAACTCTAATCTCTTGAATAAGGGATCCGAATATATCGGCCTCCAGAATTACGGGAAACTGATCGCGGATCCGGTATTCTGGCAGGCCCTGCTCCACTCAGTCATCCTGACCGTCGCAGCAGTGGTGCTTCAGCTGGTACTTGGGCTCATTCTGGCGTTGGCACTGAAACAGCCGGTGCCCGGAATCCGTTTCTTTCGCAGCGTCATCATGGCAAGTTGGGTAATTCCGGTTGCCGCAACGGCCATCATGTTCCAATTTATGGTAGAGCCCGGCTACGGATACTTCAACATCATTCTGAAAGCTTTCGGCTTCAGCGCGAACAAATTCTGGTTTGGAGATCTCCATCTCGCGTTTCCTCTCATCATTCTTCTGCACCTCTGGCGAAATGTGCCGTTTTACGGTATAGCGCTGCTGGCGGCTATGCAGGCAATATCCCGGAATGAATACGAGGCAGCGGAGATAGATGGAGCCGGGCCATGGCGTTCTTTCGTGCACATTACCCTGCCCGGAGTACGGAACATGATTATCGTTATGGTAACGATACACGTGCTCTGGACGTTCAACAATTTCGATATGGTTTACCTGACGACGGGAGGCGGGCCCGTGTACTCGACCGAAGTCCTTCCTGTCTACCTGTATCAGATGGCATGGTCGAGCTACACGGTTGGTTACGCTTCGAGCATCGGTACCATCATGTTTATTATCCTGATGATCTACTTCATTATCTACATTCGCGTGTACGAACGGCAGGAGGCATAGGTCATGCTGAAGAAGAAGCAACGAAAGACAGTCCGGTTTACGCTCACCTATGTGGTCCTCATCGTGGCATTCCTGTTCTTCATTACGCCGATGCTCTGGATAACGTACAGCTCATTCCGGACACCGGATGCCATTTTCAGCGGCAAGATTCTGACTCCGGCCAGGGAGTTCACACTCGCCAACTACAAGACAATCCTGTCGGTGACGGATTTTCCGATCTATTTCTGGAACTCTCTCAGGATAGGATTGCTGGTGACAACGCTCGCCATGGGCCTTTCCATCCTCGGAGCATATGGGTTGAGCCGTTATCATCTGAAGGGGAAGAACATCTACATTATGGGTGTATTCTCAACCCAGATGTTTCCAATTGTGCTCCTGTTAATTCCGATATACAACATAATCTTCGGCGTCGGGCTCTTCAATACGGTCATGGGTGTAGCGCTCGGCCAACTCATGCTTGTACTCCCGTTTGCGGTCTGGATGCTGAAAGGGTATTTTGACAATCTTCCCAAAGACATCGAAGACTCCGCGAGAATTGACGGATGCAACCTCTTTCAGACGCTCATGCGCATTGTCATCCCGATTTCAGCGCCGGGAATCATGGTTGCAGCATTCTATTCATTCGTCGTGTCGTGGGGGGATTATCTGGTGGTTTCCGTAGTCTCGCAGAGCCAGGCAACGTCCACCCTGACTATGGCTCTGCAGCGGCTTGGAAGCGCATTGATCCTTCGGTGGGGTCAGGTTGCAGCCGCAACCGTCCTGACCATTGTACCAACCGTTCTGCTCTTCTCCTTTGTACAGACCAGACTCGTCGAGGGGCTGACCGCCGGGGCGGTAAAAAGCTGACGGTCCTACCTCCGCACCGCACGTTGAGCCCGGGCTGCTCAGGACATGAACATGCCGCCGTTTACGTGAATTGTGGAGCCAGTAATGTATGAGGCGGCGTTCGAGCAGAGAAATCCCACCGCAGCGGCCACCTCTTCGGGCAAACCCAGCCGACGCATTGGAGTCTGGCGAAGCCACTCCTGCATCCGCCCCTCTGCGTGTTCGAGCAGAAGATCCGTCTCTATTCGTCCGGGAGCAACGAGGTTCGCCGTAATGCCTGCAGGGCCAATCTCCCTGGCCAGCGAATGAACAAGGCCGTGCAGGCCCGCTTTTGCCGCGGCATAGTGTGCATGATTCGCCGAACCGGTGAATGCCGCCTGGGATGAAATGCAGACAATACGCCCCCACCCCGACCTGCGCATTGAGGGAAGACACGCCCGGCAAAGACGAAACGGCGCGTCGAGCGCGAGCGAAAGTGTTCGGTCCCACACGGCATCCGACATTGTTTCCACCGGGGAGTCGTTCATCTCCCCTGCATTGCTCACAAGAATGGTCGGAGCTCCGAGGTCGGCGGTTACCCGTTCGACGAGATCGTCGCTTGCACCCGCATCCGACAGCTCGGCCGCGAAGGCAACCGCGCGCCCACCGGCCCGGACTATCCTTTCTGTAACCTCCTCGGCGGAGGATCTGCTGGAATGGTAATGAATAGCTACCGCCACGCCGCGATCGGCCAGCTCCTCGCACACTGCACTGCCGATGCCGCGCGAACCACCGGTAACAAGCGCAACCTTCCCGTGTAAGGGTCCGCGCACGGAATCCGAAGCGTTCCCGGTCACAGCGGTCTCCGCCGATCCCACACCTCCGGATTCTTCAGAAATCGGGGGCGTTTTCCTGAGAGAACGAGCGCAAGATCGTCAACCATGATCCTGCTGTGGTGGCGCGGTATATCGCGGCTCGCGCCTGCCAGATGCGGACTTATGAGCACGTTTGAAAGCGCCCGTAACGGGTTGGTCGACAGCATCGGCTCCTCGGTGAAGACGTCGAGAGCGGCTCCTGCAATCCGCTTCTGTGCAAGGGCTTCATGAAGGGCTTCGTAGTCGACCACGGCTGCGCGCGCAGTGTTTATGAAATACGCAGTCGGTTTCATCAGACTGAAATGTCTCCGGGAAAACATCCCGGTGGTTTCCGGGGTAACTTTCGCCGCCATGACCACGAAATCGGCGCCGCCTGCCACCTCATCCAGCGAGACTGAGGTCGCACCGAGCTCTCCGAAGGCATTGGCGGAAACGTAGGGATCGTAGGCGGTCACCGCCATATTAAACGCTCGTGCTCGAACTGCTATCTCTCGCGCTATTGCCCCAAACCCGACAAGACCGATGGTTTTGCCTGAGAGCTCGGGTCCCTGGAATCGATTGAACGGTGCCCGTGGATCTATGCTCCACTCCGAAGTCACCGAAAGCCGCTCTGTGGTCTTGTCCGAATAGTGAACCTCGGTCAAATCCTCGGTGTACCGCAGCAGGTGGTACGCCTCGGCAAGATGTCGAGCTACGGAAATCATGAGGCCGATTGTATATTCGGCAACCGATACCGCATTGCGACCGGGAGTGTAGAGCACTGGAATTCCAAGCTCGGTTGCCGCACCAATATCCACATTCGCCTCTGGTCCGGTCCGGCAGCAGCCGATTGCCTTCAGCTTGCTCGCGGTCTCGAGCACTCTCCGGCTTACCTGCTCGAATTCCAGGACAAAAAGGTCTGCACCCTCGAGCGCAGCAATCAGCGCATCCTCCGGAAGCTTTTCTCCCGTAACTCCATACCCTGCGTACCGTACGTTCGGAACCGAGTCCGATATGCGCTCCAGTTCCGACCTTTCGAAACGCGCGGACACCACCAGATCATACGTGTTCATGTAGCCCTCCTGAATGCGCGGTCATACACCGGACGCACCGCTTCGTACAGATCACGAAAAATCCCGTAGTATTCGCGGTACCTCTGCGTCTGCTCCGGGCGCGGATTGAATTGCCGTCGCACTCGTACAGTACGGTCAAGAATCTTCCCGGGATCCGGCCACACTCCGGCACCAAAACCTGCAAGCACGGCATCTCCAAACGGCGCGCCGGCGCCCTGTTCAAGTTCAAGGATCGGTACACCCGCAATATCCGCCTTTATCTGGCTCCAGAGCCCGTTCCTGGCCCCACCGCCGACGCTCCGTATCTCCTCGAACCGGATACCACTGCGACGTGCAGCTTCCACGTTGTGATAAAACGCAAAGGCCGTGCCCTCGAGAATTGCCCGCACAAGGTCGTTCCGTCGCGTGGAGAGCGTGAGACCGAAAAATACGCCGCGTGCCGTTGTCTGCCAGATGGGTGAGCGTTCGCCCATCATGTACGGAAGGAAAATAACGCCGTTGCTTCCGGGAACGGACGCTGCCGCTTCCTGAGTCAGCAGATCGAATACATCGGCTCCCGACTGCTCTGCCTCTGCATTTTCGGTTCCTGCAAGCTCATCCCGGAACCATCGCAGACAGGCGCCGGAGGTGGACATGGCACCGAGAAGCAGATGGGAATCGGGCAAAGCGTGCGGCATGGCAATGAACGCAGGGTCGGTGATCGCCTGCTCGTTCGGCATCAGGAGGACGGTTGAGGTCCCGCTCATTTCGGCGGCTATCCCGTCGGTGATTGCACCGGCTTCGAGCGCCGCCGCGGCTCCATCTACCGTTCCGCATACCACCGTCGCACCCATCGGAAGAGCGCTCTGCCGTGCTGCTTCGCCAGTGACTGTTCCGATTACCGCATGCCCCGCAAATACCGCCGGAAACTGATTTGAGGTTACACCGCAGTACTCACAGAGCGTTTCGGAAAGCGTGGTGCTCTTCCAATCCTGCAGCTGAAGGAGCGCTGCGTGGACAGGATCCATGGTGAACTGTCCGGTCAGTCGGTAATTGATGTAGCCGTTAATCTGAAGAAAGAGGTGCGTTCGTTTGAACAGATCGGGTTCGTTCTCGCGGTACCAGAGGATCTTCGCGGCAACGTAGAATGGGTCCGGACGATTACCGGTCATTGAATGCAGAGAGTCGAAACCGAAGTGCTCACTCATACGATCGGCCTGCTTCTCCGCTCGCCTGTCCATCCAGATCATCGCCGGCCGGAGCGCACGACCTCGAGAGTCGACGGCAATCAGGGTCGGCGCCTGGGCGCTTACCGCAATTGCCGTCACCCCGCAGCCGGGGGCGGACTTCATCATCTGACCCGTAGCACGGCAGACTGCGCGCCACCAGGATTCAGGCTCCTGTTCCGCCCAACCGGGATACGGATGACTCGTAGGGTACTCTGCGTATCCCTGGCCGACAACGGTCCCGTCATCGGCAACCAGCATAGCCTTTGCACCGGAAGTTCCGATGTCTATCCCGCACAAGAACTCCGCCATGGTACCCGGTTCCTCCCCTGTGATCGGTGGATACAGTTTAGCAGATCGCCGGAAAATTGTACAAACCGTTCCCCGTATTCCGAAGGGCGCACTTGCCGTGTCCGGGCCTGAGGACTATCATGCCGGTATGGATATAGTACAACTCGGACGCTCCGGACTTCGTGTTTCCAGGATCTGTCTTGGTACCATGACGTTCGGACGTGAATCGGACGAGACGACCTCGTTCTCGATTATGGACTACTTCGTTGAACAGGGCGGCACATTTCTGGATACTGCGGATGCTTACAGCACCGGCATTACCGAAGAGGTAGTCGGCCGGTGGATGCACGCACGCAATAACCGGGATTCCATTGTGCTGGCAACGAAGGTGTACGGGAAAATGGGCGATGGCGCGAATGATTCGGGGCTATCGCGCATTCACATCCAGCGAGCGGTGGACGCAAGCCTGAAGAGACTTCAGACGGACGTCATAGATCTCTACCAGATTCACCGGTGGGATCCGAATGTTCCTATCGAGGAGACACTGGACACTCTGGATGATCTGGTCCGCCAGGGAAAGGTACGCTACGTTGGTTGCTCGAATGTGCGGGCATACCAGCTCGAACGATGTCTGCAGTACTCGCGAAATCGCGGAAAGGCAGGATTCATCTCTCTCCAACCGGTATACAATGCGCTGGAACGCAGCCTCGAATCCGAACTGCTGCCGCTCTGCGACGAGCATGGCATTGGTATCCTGAGCTACAACCCGCTTGCCGGTGGAATGCTCACCGGCAAGTATCGAAAAGGTCAGGAGCTGCCCAAGGGTGCACGGCTGGAGGCCTACGGCTTCTATCATGATCGCTACTACACCGATCAGGCGCTCGACCTGGTGGAGGGATTTCTGGATGCGGCGAAGGCACGCGGGGTATCTCCGGCGCAGCTCGCCCTCTCGTGGGTGCTTGCCGAGCCGCGCATCTCAACGCCGATTCTCGGAGCGCGGAATGTGGAACAGCTTGCCGACTCGCTCAAGGGACTCGATATACTGCTCACACCCGAGGAGCGGAATGCCATTCCCGCGGTGCTCCCGGGCCGCTGGGTTGGTGAAGATCCTGTCTACGACCGGAACGCGTAGAGGGATGCCCTAGAACCCTTCGAGCACGATCTTCCCGGTGGTATGTCCGTCTTCTATCAATCGGTGAGCCTCCCTGAGGTTCGCCGCATTGATAGGGCGGAGGGTCCGGGTCAAGGTGGTGACAATGTTTCCGGAGTCCACGAGCCCGGAAATTGATTCGAGCAGCCGATGCTGCTCCTCCATATCCGGAGTCTGGAACTGTGAGCGGGTAAACATGAGCTCCCACACCAGACCTGCACTCTTTTGAAAGAGCCTTCCCACATCCAGCGCGACATTGCTTCCGACTATGGAGCAGATGAGCCCCTGCGGCGCAACAAGATCAACCAGCGCGGGAAAGTGTGCCTGGATGTTGTTGAGACAGAATACGTAGTCTACGTTCTGGTGCCCGGCAGCCTGGATCTGTGACGACAAATCCGCGCTATGATTCACCACCAGATCCGCTCCGTTCTTCAGACACCACGCCCGCGACTCTTCACGAGAGGCGGTGGCAATCACGGTCAATTTTGCAACCTGTTTCGCAATCTGAATTGCAATGGAGCCGACACCACCCGCGCCGCCAACAATGAGAATAGATCGGCCCTTCGCACTTCCATCCCGCGGAATGTGCATGCGATCGAAAAGCGCTTCCCATGCGGTGATCGCCGTCAGCGGCAGCGCAGCCGCTTCGGCATATGACAACGTCTTTGGCTTTTTCGCGACAATCCGTTCATCTACCAGATGAAGCTCGCTGTTGCATCCGGGACGAACGACACTTCCTGCATAGAAGACTTCATCGCCCGGCTTGAAAAGAACTGACCCGGTGCCGACAGCCTCGACAACACCACTTGCGTCCCAGCCGAGCACACGCGGTTCCTTCTCGACATTCGATCGGGGCGCCCGGATTTTCGTGTCCACCGGATTTACCGAAACGGCGTGAACACGGACCAGGATATCCCGGCCCGAAGGCACCGGTGAAGGAAGTTCAATATCAACCAACGAGTCCGGATTTTCCACCGGCAGGTAACGAAACAGACCCACTGCTTTCACTATGTTTCTCCTCTTTCGACACCCGGGTCCAGATTCCCAGGTTGCATCGCCGAACAAATTGGTCTATCAATGGGGGGTGGCAATTCTCCTTGCAGCATTCTCTGCAATCCTCTTTGGAAGTGCGGATTTCGCCGGCGGCCTTGCAACGCGGAAGAACTCGGTCTATGCGGTCCTCGTATTCTCACAGATCGCAGGAACCGCGATAGCCCTCGTTGCGGCACCAATCCTCGGTCCCAACAGCCCGTCTCTCGGCGACTTCCTCTGGGGAGCAGCCGCAGGTATCGGTGGTGCCATTGGTCTCATTGCCCTGTACCGTGGCATAGCGACGACCCTGGTTTCAGTGGTCTCTCCAACCTCCGCGCTGGTAGGTGCCGTAATTCCCGTTATCTTCGGCATCGCGGCCGGAGAGAGACCCACGCTCGCCGCGTGGACCGGGATCGCCCTCTGCCTCCCGGCAATGCTGTTGCTGACGCTCGAAAGCAGAGGTTCCACACCAGAAGGGGCGGCCTCCCGTCGGGCGCTTGTACACGGGATTGTTGCGGGAGTCGGGTTCGGCTGCTTCTTCATAGCAATATCCCGACCCGGTTCAGGGGCGGGCATCTGGCCACTCATTGGAGCACGAATAGTCTCAATATCGGCGGTTGCGGGGGCGGCGCTTGCAGGGCGAAAAATCCTGCGTGTATCGCGCGGAGGCCTGGCACCGGTGCTGTTAGCAGGAATTTTGGATATGGGCGCAAATGTTGCATTCGTCGTGGCGGCTCGCGGCTCAATGCTTGCACTGGTCACCATTGTGGCTTCCCTCTTTCCTGCACCGACAGTCCTCTTTGCTCGCATTTTCTTCCGGGAACGCGTAACGCCCGCCCGGATTACCGGGCTGGCGCTCGCAATTGCCGGTGTGGCACTCATCGGAATCGGATAACCGGACGGTACGCGTCGGCAGTATTAACAACCGTGTTGATAGAGCCATCGGTGAAGACGGAGAGTCCTCCTGGCCCCGAGCCACGATACCCTTCCTATCAACACGCTCAGTTACACTTCATAGTGAGTCAATCAGTGCATCACCGAATTCACTCGTCTTGAGCAGGGTTGCACCCTCCATCAGGCGATGAAAGTCGTAGGTGACCCGCTTCTCGGCTATTGTGCGTTCCATGGCGGATTCAATGAGATCGGCCGCTTCGTTCCATCCAAGATGACGAAACATCATGACGCCCGAGAGGATGACTGACGATGGATTCACCTTGTCCTGGTTGGCGTATTTCGGTGCGGTACCATGAGTTGCCTCGAATACAGCGTGACCGCTTTCGTAGTTGATGTTTGCCCCGGGCGCTATCCCGATCCCGCCAACCTGCGCCGCGAGGGCGTCGGAAATGTAGTCACCGTTCAGGTTCAGGGTGGCAAGCACACTATACTCCGATGCACGCGTCAGTATCTGCTGTAGCATTGCATCCGCGATGACGTCCTTTATTACAATGTTTTTCCCGGTCTTCGGGTTTTTGACGTTGAGCCAGGGACCACCATCGAGCTCGGTGCCTCCGAACTCCTTCCTGGCCAGGTTATATCCCCATTCGCGGAACGCTCCTTCCGTGAACTTCATGATATTGCCCTTGTGGACAAGCGTAACGCTCGGAAGGTCCTGTTCGACAGCATAGGAAATGGCCGCGCGCACCAATCGCTCCGTCCCTTCACGGGAGACCGGCTTGATGCCAATACCCGAAGTGTCCGGGAATCGGACCTGCCCGTAGGATGCTGGAAACTGATCCTTCAGTATCGAAAGGAACCTCTTCGACTCTTCGGTTCCTTCCTTGAACTCGATCCCCGCATAGATGTCCTCGGTATTCTCACGGAAAACAATCATGTCGACATCTTCGGGCCGCTTGACGGGAGACGGGACCCCGGTGAAATACCGGACCGGCCTCACGCAGGCGTACAGGTCCAGCCGCTGCCTGATCGCCACATTGATTGAGCGGATGCCGCCACCGATCGGTGTAGTCAACGGGCCCTTTATGCCGATCAGGTATTCTTTGAGGGCTGCCTCTGTCTCGGCGGGTAGCCAAATCTCCTCTCCGTATACCTTGTTCGCCTTGTCACCAGCATATACCTCCATCCACGCAATGGCTTTCTTTCCGCCGTACGCCTTCTTGACGGCGGCGTCGAAAACTCTCACGGAGGCCGCCCATATGTCGGGGCCGGTTCCATCACCTTCGATAAATGCGATGATTGGACGATCGGAAACCTTGAGTGTTCCGTTTTGCGTCTCAATCCTGTCACCCTTCGGGATCCGAATCTTATCGTAGCTCATAGTCGTTTATCTCCACCCGTACAAACTACTGTACTACCGGTCATGCGTCTACAAAATCGGCGCGAACGGGCATCTTCCTCCTGTTTGACAATTCCTGACACCAGAGCTAAGATATTTCCGACCACGAAACCGGACCAACCTGCCACTTCACAGGAGGCGCATGAATGGGATCATCCGAAAGTGACGTTTTTGACGATCTGCTCGACGAACAGAGGGAATTTCCGCCACCAGAGACATTTACACGAGATGCACGAGTACAGAACACCTCGTCCTACGAGAACGCGGGAAAGGACGTCCTCGGCTACTGGGAATCGAGGGCAAAGGAACTCGCCTGGTTCGAGCCATGGAAGAAGGTCATGGACTGGAAACCGCCCCACGTGGAGTGGTTTTCCGGCGGAAAACTCAACATTACGTACAATTGTATCGATCGGCATCTCACCGGTCCGCGCAAGAACAAGGCGGCAATAATCTGGGAGGCGGAGGATGGAACGGTCCGAACGCTCACCTACCTGCAACTCCACCGTGAGGTATGCAAGTTCGCAAACTGCCTGAAAGATCTGGGTGTAGAAAAGGGCGACCGTGTGGCAATCTACATGCCGATGGTCATAGAAGCCGCGGTTTCAATGCTCGCCTGCGCCCGAATTGGAGCAATCCACAATGTGGTCTTCGGCGGTTTCTCCCCGGACTCACTCGCAGAACGGATCAATGACTCGCAGGCGAAGGTGCTCATAACAGCAGACGGGGGGTGGCGCCGCGGAAACGTGATTTCACTCAAGCACGGCAGCGACCGCGCACTGGAAAAGTGTACAACTGTGGAACACGTCGTCATGGTGAAAAACCTGCCCGGCGAGCATCATCTGCTCCACATAGTAGACGGACGGGATCGATGGTATCACCGCATTATGGATCATCAGAACGCTCGTTGTGAACCGGAACCGATGGATGCTGAAGATCCGCTGTTCATCCTGTATACCTCGGGAACGACCGGGAAGCCGAAGGGTATTGTACATACAACCGGCGGATATGCGGTGGGAACCTACACCACTACGTCGATGGTCTTTGATGTCAAGGAAGACGACATATTCTGGTGTACTGCCGATATCGGTTGGATTACCGGTCACTCCTACGTTGTCTATGGCCCGCTGCTCTGCGGCGCAACCGTGTTCATGTATGAGGGCGCACCCGATTATCCGGACAAAGATCGTCACTGGGATCTCATTGAGCGGCATGGCGTTACGGTCTACTATACGGCTCCCACTGCAATTCGTTCCTTCATGAAGTGGGGAAGCGAGCTGCCGGAAAAACATGATCTGTCTACCTTGAGACTTCTCGGCTCCGTCGGCGAACCGATAAATCCGGAAGCGTGGATCTGGTATCACAAGAACATCGGCCGGGAGCGGTGCCCTATCGTGGATACCTGGTGGCAGACGGAGACCGGCGCAATCATGATCAGCGGCCTCCCGGGCGTTTCGAGCATGAAGCCCGGTTTCGCCGGCCATCCGCTGCCGGGAATCGAGGCGACCATCCTCGATGAGAAGGGCAACGAAGTGAAAGAGGGAAGTGGTCTGCTTGCGATCAAACACCCGTGGCCATCTATTGCACGTACTATCTGGGGCGATGATGAACGGTATACCTCCACCTACTTCTCCAAGTGGAACCCGGGACTCTACTTCCCCGGAGACGGAGCGAAACGGGACAAGAAAGGGAACTTCATGATCCTTGGCCGCGTGGACGACGTCCTGAATGTCTCAGGACACCGCATTGGTACGATGGAGGTGGAATCCGCGCTCGTCGATCATCCCTCGGTTGCCGAATCCGCAGTGGTCGGGCGCAAGCACGATCTGAAGGGCCAGGCCATTGTGGCCTTTGTTACGCTGCGGGGCAATTTCACACCGACATCTGAATTGCGCGACGAGCTCAGGAACCATGTCGCCGAAAAGATCGGCTCACTCGCCCGCCCCGAGGATGTGCTGTTTACATCCGACCTGCCGAAAACCCGATCCGGAAAGATAATGCGGCGTCTGCTACGCGATATTGCCGAGGGCCGCGCGCTCGGCGATGTGACGACACTCGCCGATCCGACCGTTGTCCAGGCACTGCGGAACGACTACGAAGAGAAGTACGGAACCTGATGTTCTATTGCCCGGGCCTGCCGGCCCGGGTTTTCATCCGATCTGCCCGCCGGACGCGGCTTCTGAGCCCGAATCAAGGCGCCTTCTTGCACCCTCGAACGCTCCACGGTACCATGGGCTCGGGTCATAAAAGAAGAAGGAGACCAGCATGCATAGAATTCTCTGCTTCGGTGATTCAAATACCTGGGGATACAATCCGGAAACCGGACACCGGTACGAAGCCGACTCTCGCTGGCCCCGCATTGCGGCGACAGAGCTCGGAACAGGGTACGAGGTGCTGGAAGAGGGGTTGAACGGCCGCACGACGGTCTGGGAAGATCCGATAGAGGAATACAAGTGTGGGAAAAGCCAGATTGTCCCCATTCTGAAGAGCCACCAGCCGCTCGGATTGGTGGTCATTCTTCTGGGAACAAACGATCTGAAGCACCGTTTTTCCCTCACCGCGTATGACATTGCAGGCGGCGCAGGCACGCTCGTCGGATATGCACGGTCGGTTGGAGATGCAACCGGAGGTCCCGCGCCGGACGTTCTCCTGCTTGCGCCGCCACCTGTTGCACGGCTCTCCGGTTTTGCACAGATGTTCTCGGGTGCGGAAGAAAAGTCAGCGAATTTCGGACTCGAGTTCGGTAGAGTTGCGGAGGATCTCAAGTGCCACTTCCTGGATCTCGGTGGAATCATATCCTCGAGCCCGCTGGATGGTATCCATCTTGATCGGTCAAATCAGCGCAAACTCGGATTGGCGGTCGCGGAAAAGATCCGGGAAATTCTGAGGTAGAAATGAGAAAGCGGATCATGGGCGGAACAGGCGAGGCGGTGTCGGTCATTGGTTTCGGAGCCTGGCCCATCGGAGGGGGAATGGGCGGCGTTGCCGAACGGGAAGCAATAGGTGCCATCCATGCTGCAATTGAGGGCGGAATTACTCTCATCGACAGTGCTCAGATGTATCGTAGTTCGGAATCCGTCATTGGAAAGGCGCTCGACCACGGGCGGCGGGAGCGCGTATTTCTTGCCACCAAGGTGAGCGGGGACTATTCACGGGCCGCCATCCGGAGCGCAGTAGAGCAGAGTCTGAAGAACCTTCGTACCGACAGGATAGACCTGTACCAGATACACTCATGGAATGATCGATATCCCATAGAGGAATCGATGGAGGAAATGCAACAACTGAAGACCGAGGGCAAGGTACGGTACCTCGGGGTATCGAACTTCACGGCCGACCAGATGAAGCGTGCACTGAAGACGGCGCGATTCGAATCCAGCCAGCCTCGGTACAATGTGCTCGACCGGGAGATCGAAGAAGATTCGGTAGACTTCTGTCGGGAGCATCACATCGGCATCCTTGCCCACAGCGTCCTGGCAAAGGGACTCCTGACCGGCAAGTACGAGCAGGATTACACCTTCCCGCCGGAAGACGAGCGGTCCTCGATGGCACGATTCCACGGGGATGCCTACCGGGACATCATTGAGCGGGTTGATGGATTGAAACTCATCGCTCAGGAGCTGAACATAACCGTGGTCCAGCTTGCCATTGCGTGGGTGCTCCGGTTGCCGGAGGTAACGTGTGCACTTGTCGGAGCAAAGAGCGGCAAACAGGTCGAACAGCAACTTGCCGGTGCCGAAATTGAGCTCGAATCCGGGATTTTAGACCGGATCGACGTCCTGTTCAAATAATGCTCGAACGCCATTTCGAAATTCCGCAAAAACTGGTACTCTTGCGTTCATGAACAAGACGGGGCTTGTACCGGGTACGCTGATGGTCCTCGTATTTATTGCGGCAGCTGCCGTTCTCAAGCTGACGGAGAGCGTGGTACTGCCGCTCGTTATCGCGCTACTGCTCTCGTTTATGCTCTCTCCGCTGGTGGAACTCCTCGTACGCAGGAAGATACCCAGGACTTTTGCGATTGTGCTGGTCATCCTGGCACTTCTTGGCCTCGGGTTCCTCGCCGGACTCGTCCTGTATTCCAGCATCACATCTTTGGTCCGCTCGTGGTCCGCATACCAATCACGTCTGGTCAATCTCTTCCAGCTTGTGACAAGCCGGCTCGGGCTCCCGTCAAATCTCCTGAACCAGCCGCAGGTCACGCAATCCATCGGTTCATACGCTCTCGGCTTCTTCGGCAACTTCATCAAGTTTCTGAGCAGCCTGATTCTGGTGCTTATCTTTCTGCTTTTCATGCTTCTTGAAAAAAGGTTCTTCCGAAGAAAGATGTTCAGAGCAATCCAGGGCCGACGAACTGACATGGTACTGCGCGTCCTGAAGCATATAAACAAACAGGTCTCACGCTATCTCACCATCAAGATACTGGTAAGTCTCGGTATCGGCGGGACCATCTGGTTCTTTTTCCGTGTCATCGGCGTGGATTTCGCATTCGTATGGGGTGTCCTGACCTTCCTGTTCAATTTCGTTCCGGCGGTCGGTTCACTGGCAGTGGGAGTGGTTGGAGTACTGTTCGCAATTGTTCAATTCTATCCGGGATGGAACCCGGTTATTGCGGCGGCAAGCGTTGTAATCCTGGCGCAGATCACATTCGGTTCCATCATGGAGCCCAAACTGCAGGGAGACAATCTGAATCTCAGTCCGGTCGTCGTCCTGTTCTCGCTCCTCATCTGGGGTTGGCTCTGGGGCCTCATGGGCATGCTCCTTTCCGTACCGCTGACCGTTGCAATGAAGATAACCTTCGAAAACATACCTGGATTGGAGTTCATCGGCGTCCTCATGGGCACCGGTTCAATCCGAAAATCGCAACAGGATACGTGAGCCCCGAGGCTCCCGGGCCTCAGACGAACCTGGCCGCCAGGTCTGCGTTCACTATCAATACCAGTTTTCCTCCGTTGTGGCCGCGTTCGCAGAAGCGATGACCTTCGGCCGCATCGGACCAGCCGAACGTGCGGGAAATGACGGGCCTCATCTCACCGGATTCTATCCATGGGTTCAAGAGCGAAAGCTCAGCACCCGAGGATACGAGGGGAACCGGCTGCCGAACGGTTCTTGGCTCCTCCCTTCGAGTTTCGTGTTCCGGAGACGTCTTTCCCGACGGAATCCGGCTGACCGACAAAAACACCCCGCCTGCACGCAGGATAGGAGACACCAGCCCGTCGGGGAACTCTCCGACCGCGTCAAAGAGGACATCGTAGAACCTGCCGAGGGAGGTGAGGTCATCGTGCTCGTAATCAAGCAACTCGGTCGCGCCCTGGCGGCGCAACATCTCATGGCTTTCCCGCCCGGACACCGCCGTCACGTCTGCTCCGAGAATGCTCGCAATCCGCGTAACCAGCGTTCCGACACCGCCGGAAGCGCCATAAACCATGACACGACTCCTGTGTCTGACGTGGCCCATTGATCGCAATCCGTGCATTGCTGTCAGCGCCGCGACGGGAAGCGCAGCGGCCTCGGAGAGGGAGATACCCGAGGGTACCCGGGCAATTGCGTGTTCGGGAATTGTGGCGTACTCTGCATATCCGCCACCCTCAGTCGCTCCTGTCAGACCGTAAACGGAGTCCCCCGGTTCGAAGCCCTCAACACCCGAACCGATCTCTTCCACAATCCCGGATATCTCTGCCCCCGGAACATACGGAAACCGGATTTTCCCCTCGGCGGATTGCTCGCCGGATTGCCCGGCGGATTGCTCGCCGTTCCGTATGAAGCAGTCGAAACGATTAATGCCTGCAGCGGCAACGCGAATGCAGACGGTACCCGGCACCAGAGACGGTCGTTCGACGTCCATGTACTCAAGGGCATCCACAGGACCAAACTTGCGTATTCCAATCGCCCTCATTGCTTTAGACATCAGTTCTCCTTCCTATTCTCGCTTCAGCCAACCATCGACCATCATGTCGACCAACTCGTGCGCGACCTCTCTCGCGCCCGAAGGAGGCTGGTACTTCTTCGGGATTGCATGCACGCTTTCGATCAAGCTCACGAGCCCAAGAGCCGCGCTGCTCAGGTTGCGGATTGCCAGGCGACCGGCGGATCTCTCTTCTTCGAGTACAGCCACAATGGGAGATCGCAGAGAATCGAAGACCAGATTGATGAGTCGGTCCGCATCCGGCTCGGGCAACTCCTGGAAGTCCGAAAGAGACATTCGGATCAGGTCCATTGGAGGCCGACTGACAAACCAGTCCGCAACCGCGTACATGCGCGATCTGAAATCGCCTCCGGCGACTGCTATGACCTGCCTGAGCCCCGCTTCGTGGCGCGCACAGTTGCGCTCCATTACCTCCCGGAAGAGTTCAGCCTTTCCTCCCGGAGCGTAATAGTAGAGAGATGCGTGTCTCATGCCGACCGACTGAGCAATGTCCCGAAGCCTGACTGGCTTGAAACCCCGGGATGAAAAGAGCTCGTCGGCCGTATCGAGTATTCGCTGCCGGGTTTCATTTTCAGGTATCACCATCATTCTACCTACAATACGGTAGAATTTTGACCGCCGTCAAGGCTGAACGACTATCACGTTGAGCGCCTTCCTGTCGGGGCCAAGTCCGAAAATCAAAACCGGTTCTCCGGGATTCGCTTGGCTCGACGGCAGATGGAAGAGTATGTTGATGAGATGAGTTTATTCTCTCTTCATCGGACAATCGATATTCCGGACGCTCTGTGGATGTGGACCATGAAGGAACATCCTATCCTCTTGGGCCTTCCGAAGGACGAGGAGAAGCGACTTCGTGAGCTCACCGGGCAGTTCCTTGCAGCGAAGCAATTCTATCCGGTGGAGGGAGTGAGGGTGGACGAGTCGCTCAAGATTTCCATCGCCGCCCAGGCATGTCTTCCCGTACTGAAGCTCGATCTCAAGTGGTATCGCGGCTGGTCCACTCTGGTCCTCACCGATGAAGAGTTTGATGTGCCCATGTCACAGGTGGACAGCGCCGGTGTAGTCCATGAATTCGACGAGACGGCAAGCGGAGAATTCCTCCATCTGGGGTCGATAATCCTCTCCATCGCGGATATTGAGGCTTCCGGTTGGGGAGAGGGATACAATGTCGTGATCCATGAGATGGCACATGTGCTCGACCGGAAGAACGGAGCCATGGACGGCGCACCACTCCTTCACCGGGACATGGACAGACAGCGATGGGCCGGAGTCTTTTCTGCCGCGTTCACGGATATTCAGACGCGAAATCGGGGACCCATAGATGAATATGCGGCCGAGGCACCCGAAGAGTTCTTTGCGGTTTCCACAGAGCTATTCTTCGAGCAGCCATGGGTTCTTGCCGGAGAATACCCCGACGTATACGAACAGATGCACCTGTTCTACCGGCAAGACCCCCTGCAGAGAAGGCCTGGTCCTCAGCCAAGAAGACGACGTCGACACCCGCGCGCCGGGAACTAGCTCAGCTCAATCTGCACCTTCACGCTTGTGGGCTTCGGGTTCACTGCGTAGTCGTACGCTTTCACGCTGTCCGTAAAATCATACGTCTCGGTAATGAGGTCCTTCAGAGCGAGCTTTCCCGAAGAAATGAGCTCGACCGCACGGGGATAGATGTTGGCGTACCGGAAAATCGTACGAATCGTTGCCTCTTTTGCCTGCGCGGCGACTATGTCAAACTGAACAGGCTCCACCGGCATTCCAACATACACCACCCGACCGCCCGGCCGGACCAGATCGAACAACAGTGGCGGCGCAGCCTTCGAGCCGCTTGCCTCGAACACTATGTCCGCGCCCCATCCGCCGGTCATGCGTTGAACGACCTTGCGTATGTCCTCTTTCTCCACATTCACGGGAGTTACTGCCCCGAGTCGGGCCGCGATATCCAGTTTCGGCTGTTTGACGTCGCTGATGATAACGCGGCTGCATCCGGCCGCAAGGGCGGATGCGGCGACCATCAGGCCGATGGTGCCGGAACCAATGACAACTGCAATGTCGCCGGGCTCCACTTCCGCTTTCTTGGCCGCGTGCAGGCCGATTGCGAGCGGTTCAACCAGAGCCCCTTCGCCGTAGCTCACGTTGTCAGGGAGTTTGAACGTGAAGTCCGCGGGGTGAACGACGGTCGGACGGGTAACACCGTGTACCGGCGGGGTTGCCCAGAAGACGACTTCGGGATCCAGATTGTACATACCGAGCCGGTAGGCGCGGCTTCGGCGGTTGGGAACACCCGGCTCCATGCAGACACGGTCTCCAACCTTCAAATCCTTTACGTTGCTTCCGATCTCGGTGATCTCACCTGAAGCCTCATGTCCGAGAATCATCGGTTCCCGGACAATAAATGGTCCGATACCACCATGCGTGTAGTAGTGGATGTCACTTCCGCACACACCTACGGTTCGAATGGCGATCCGGACATCATCCGCCCCCAGCTTTTCCTCTATTGGGAAATCGCGAACTGTAAGCTCGCCTTTCTTCTCAAGCACCAGCGCTTTCATGACCTCACTCCTCCTCATCTTTCCCGCGTTCTGCATTATACCGCGTGTACACGGCAAGAGGCGATAGGAGACCGGCCGGCACGCCGATGCTCAGAATAATGCCCAGTGCGACCCTGCCCCGGGAAAATCCTACGACAATTCCGCCGACAACTGCCAGAAGGCAGAGCGCAAACACCACCAGGATTGTGATCTTTACCCCGCTATTCTCCATCGCCCCGAACTCCGTTCGCCTTTTCGTCAATCCTACTCTGCCTGCGCGCGCTCGACAAGCGTTTCTTCTATACAGACGTTTCGTCGACCGTTGCATCCGGCGCAGGTATGGGAATAGAATGCGCGGGATGATGCAGCATCGAATGAACCGCACAACGACGAGGCTCTTCCTCGTCTACCTCTCGATTATCCTGATCCCTATTCTCGTACTGCTTCTCATGGGAGCCGTATCCATAGCGGTAAACCAGCAGTACATCTCCAGACAGGTACAGAAGGCAAATACCAGGACCCTCGATCAGATCGGCAACAGCATCGGAATGACCTTCGATGAGCTGGATGCGCTGAACCTGAGCTTCAGCACGTCGCCTGAGTTTCTGAAGTCGCTGAACAGCGTAATGTCGGCGCCCGAGCGATCGTTCGAGGAATCGAGAATTCTCGCAACGCTTCGTAACATCGTCGACGTATCGGCCTACGCGCGTTCATACATTCAATCTCTCTATGTCTACATTCAGAACAAATCCGGACGGTTTCTCACGTCCAATGACGGAGTCCAGACACTCACCACCTACTTCGACACGTCCTGGCTCAAGAGCTTCGAATCTCACACGTCCCAGGACATGTTCTGGACCGAACTCCGAACGCTCGACCGTTTCCCGGGCATAGACACCGGCATTCACGTTCTCTCGGTCTACAGGAGGGTCTACTCGCTCATCGGAATTACGGTGCCGGGAGTAATTGTCCTGAATATCGACATGTCGTATTTCCAGCGTCTTCTGGACGATTTCAAGAGCACAGAAGATCAGAAAATTGCAATTCTTGACAACAACAATCATCTCATCATGAGTCAGATCAATTTACCTTCCGCCGTATTCAGGCGCCTTGAAGCGGGTTCGGGTATTGTCCCGCAGAAGAATCCCCCGGTTGTCTCCATTCGTGGCAAAGACTACGTTCTGACGAGCTTCCGTGCGGCAAAAACGGGCTGGACCTACGCGTCGTTCACCCCAACGGCTACCTATTTTGGTGTTTCGGACACCCTTCGGAACTTCAACCTTGCCATCGTCGCACTCTCGTTCCTCCTGGGACTCCTGGTGACTGTCTACATATCCCGGCGGAGTTTCCGCCATATTGAGAGCGTCATCCATGCAGTGAGTGCGGCAGAAGAGGGCAATCCTCTTCCTCCGGTCCCGGAGCATATCGATCGCGGCTACAGCCATATCACGTACAGCATCCTCCGAACATTCCTGGAACACAAGTACCTGCAGGTGCAGCTTTCCGAACGGAAATACCGTCAGCGGACGCTCGAGCTCCTTGCTCTGCAATCCCAGATGAATCCTCACTTCCTGTTCAATACTCTGGAGACAATCAACTGGCAGGCCATCGAGCTGGCCGGGAAACCCACGCAAATCAACGATGTCATAAAGAGTCTGTCGAGCATTCTGAAGTACTCGCTCGAGTCTCCCTATACTTACGAATCCCTCAAACACGAAATCAAGCACGCGAAGGACTATCTGAGTATCCAGCGCATCCGGTACCGGAATAAGTTCGTCGTGGGATGGAACTATGACCAGTCGGTCTGCCGCTTCCGCATTGTGCGCTTTGTTCTGCAACCGCTGATAGAAAATTCGATCTACCACGGGATCAAGGAGAAGGCGGGGAAACAGCGGATCGACATTACCATCGAGAAAACAGGCGGTGATCTGCTGATTCGTGTGCAGGACACGGGCCTGGGTATACCCGGGGAACATCTTTCGGAAATACGCAGACAGTTGACGGATTCCGACTCCTACACGGAGAACATCGGGTTATATAACACAAACAGAAGAATACAGCTTGCGTTCGGAGACGCATACGGACTGTCTATCGAGAGTGAACCCGGAGTGGGAACAACGGTAAGTGCCTGCATTCCGGCAATCGTCCAGGAGAATATCGGCGCAGACGAATGAAAGCGCAAAAAACTACTTCCGGCTGTTGGACTGACGGTATTCGCGAGGCGACATTCCATAAAATCGCTTGAATGTTCGGGTGAAGTTCTTCGGATTGCTGTAGCCAACCATCTCGCTCACGCCGTAGGTGCGATAGCTGATATCTCCGAGGAGTTGTGCGGCCTTCTCCATCTTTATCCGGATGAGGAATTCGTTGAAGTTTTCGCCGGTGTGGCTGCGGAAAATCCTGCTCAGATACTGCGGATTCAGATGCACAACTCTCGCTGCCCGATCCAGACTTGCGTGGGCGTACTCCCGCCGCACGTACTCCTGCACTCTTCCCACAGCGGCCGCCGCCCGCGATTCTCCGCGGCCTGCCGTATCGTCTTCCTCTTCCCTGAGGACCTTCGGCACTCTCCGGTCGAGCTCTCGCTTGAGCTTCAGAAACGCCGCACGCAGGTCCCCATGATGCGTCGGCTTCAGGATGTAGGATTTGACCTCATATTGGATTGCCTGCTGGGCATACTCGAAGTCGCGGTACGCGCTCAACAGTACTATTGAAACGCCAAGATGTTCTTCAAATACTGTTCGTGCAAGTTCGAGTCCGGATAGCGACGGCATCCGGATATCGCAGAGGGCAACGTCCACGCCCCCGCCACGGATGGCATGGAGCGCCTCGCCTCCGTCTGCAGCAACGTGGACGACCGAATACCCAATCTCTTCCCAGGGAAAAAAGTTCGAAAGCCCGCGTCGTATCTCTTCCTCATCATCCGCTATCAACAACCTGTACACCGGGCCAGTGTAGCCCCTGGACGCAATTCCGGTCAACAGATGTCAAAATGTGATACCTTATGTAAACTCTTCAACCCTTTACGACTCACGAATCCACACCTATTCTGAATTTGCCTCCCGTGAATCCGGATTCACGGGAAGACAGCATACGAAGGAGCAGCATATGAAACGAAGTCTTCCGGTTCTGCTGGCCATTTTTCTGGTTGCCAGCTTCCCGCTGCTTGCAAACGGTCAGAAAGAGAGTGGCCAGGCAAGCGCAAGTACTCAGAAACAGATCAACCTCGGTATTATCTGGTGGGGCTCTCAGACACGTGACGAACGCACAATCAAAGTCATCAAGATGTACGAGAAGGCACACCCGAACGTTCACATTACCTACCAGTTCGCCGGATGGAGCGATTACTGGACGAAGGTAACCACGCAGGCTGCCGGGAAAAACCTTCCGGATATCATGCAGCAGGACTACGCATACGTCCGTGAATGGACCGCGAGGAACCTCCTGACCAATCTCGACCCCTATATCTCCTCAGGGGCCATTGATCTGAGCCACACCAGCGCACCGTTTATCGACGGCGGAAAAGTCAACGGCCACATGTATGCCATAGACCTCGGTGCGAACTCTCAGACATGGGTTCTGGACACCGACGCGTTCAAAAAGGCCGGGATTCCCATACCTGCGAGCGACTGGACATGGCAGGACTTTGAGAAGATCAGCCTCGAGCTTCATCAGAAACTCGGAATCTTTGGAATGGGTCCAAATCTGACCAACGAACAGATCTGGAAATCTCTGTATCTGGGTCTCGGTGAATGGGGTTACGCAGCAGACGGGAAATCGGTCGGGTACAAGAGCGACAAGCCGTTTGTCGATTTCCTGCACATGGCGCTTCGTCTCCAGAAGGCTGGAGCAATCCCGAACGAGAGCGATGTAGTTACCTATCTGGACAAGGGACCCGAGCAGCTTCCAATAGTCTCAGGACAGTCGGCAATGGCATATGTGTGGAGCAATCAGATTGTTGCACTCACTTCCGCCGCCGGAAAGAGCAGGCACTTTCAGCTCCATCTGCTCCCGCGTGTAGCGGGCGGCAAGTCCTCGAACTATATCAAGAACGGTCAATTCTTCTCGATTACCTCGCAATCCAAGAATCCGCAGGCCGCAGCCCAGTTCATCAACTTCTTTACGAACTCGGTGGATGCCAACAAGGTGCTTCTTGCCGAGCGTGGCGTTCCAATTTCCACTGAAGTTCAGAAGGCCCTCACGCCGCTTCTCGGGCCGGCAAATGCGGCCCAGATGAACTTCGTGGCCCTGGTTGGTTCCGACCACAATGCAAGCCCCACTCCGCCGCCTGATCCGGCCGGGGCAGCAAATGTTATTCAGAATGTGTACCAGCCGCAGGTCATCCAGCCGGTCATGTTCGGAAAAATTACGCCGGAGATGGGTGCCAAGATTCTTCGCGAGAAGGCTGACGCTATCCTGAGCGGCAAGCAACAATAATCCGGGTGAGCTTCGCCGGCCGGCATGATTGAACAGCCGGTCGGCGGATTCGCCTACCGCGGTAGGATTTCTATGTCAAACACCCATGCAAGCGCCATAGGCGTCCGGAGAAGACGGAGCAACGCAGTTGCCGGGTATCTGTTTATCTCCCCCTGGCTGATTGGATTCATTACTCTGACACTGATTCCCGTAATATCAATAATGATATTGGGGTTCACCAAGTACCCGATTCTCGCCGCTCCGAAATGGATTGGCCTTTCCAATTTCAAGTATATGTTCTTCGGAGATCCGCGCTACTGGAAATCAGTTGCGTCGACGCTCTACTTCGCATTCGCTTCGGTCCCGCTCAAACTCGCCTTTGCGCTCGCAATTGCTATGCTGCTGAACATGAACCATCGCGGTGTCGGAGTGTACCGCGCAGTCTACTATGCGCCGTCCATAGTCGGGACCAGCGTAGCAGTGGCAGTCATGTGGAGAGAGATTTTCGATTCAAAAGGTCTGGTGAACGGGCTGCTGAACATGGTGGGCATTCCAAGCCATGTGGCATGGCTCGGCAATCCCTACACTGCCATCTGGACGCTTATCCTGCTCGTCGTGTGGCAGTTCGGTTCTCCCATGCTGATCTTCCTGGCGGGTCTCAAGCAGATTCCAGCTGAGTTGTACGAAAGTGCGGCAATTGACGGGGCACGGACCTGGAAGAAGTTTTCCCGGATAACCATTCCACTTCTTTCACCGATAATTTTCTTTAATCTGGTTCTTCAGATTATCTTCGGGCTGACAGTTTTCACACAGGCGTTCATAGTAACGGGAGGCGCGCCACTGGACACCACCAATTTCTATGCACTGTACCTGTACACACGTGCCTTCCAGAATTTCCAGATGGGATACGGCTCCGCAATGGCATTCGTGCTGCTGCTGATTATTTCCATATTCACCGCGCTGGTCTTTCGATCATCGCCATACTGGGTGTACTATGAATCCGAAGCTCCAAAGCGATAGTCTTGCTGTCGACGTCTTTGCCGGCCCTGTTCCGATGACCATCCAGCAGAAACGAAGGCGTGCACGCCTGCACAGAACCCTGTTCCATGTAATTGTCGTAGTGGGTGGCCTTATCATGATCTATCCGCTGCTGTGGCTGCTCGCAAGCTCGCTGAAACCCAACGACCAGATCTGGAACACCGTCACCTCCCTCATTCCGGTTCACGCCACCCTGCAGCACTATTTCGACGGATGGTCCGGATTCGGTGGGGTAACGTTTACCACTTTCTACATCAACACATTCATCTATGCGGGATTCGGCACTATTCTGGCAATAGTAACTTCAACGGTAGTCGCGTTCGGTTTTGCGCGCATTCGGTTTCCCGGCAGCCACATATGGTTCGGCATAATGCTGCTGACCTTGATGCTTCCGGTACAGATACAAATCATTCCGCAGTACATCATCTTCAGTCAGCTCAACCTGGTAAACTCGTTCGTGCCGCTCCTGCTGCCCCGGTTCCTTGGCCAGGCGGGGCAGGCATTCTTCATCTTCATGATCGTGCAATTCATCCGCGGGGTTCCCATCGAGCTCGACGAAGCAGCGGAAATCGACGGAGCGGGAAAGTTCGGCATCTTCACTCGCGTAGTCCTTCCGTTGATAAAGCCACCTATCATCACCTCCGCAATATTCTCGTTCTACTGGACATGGGGTGACTTTCTTACGCCGCTTGTGTATCTGAACTCGCCGCAGCTTTACACCATCTCCCTCGCATTGCGCTCGTTCGCCGACCCCTCCGGTCTGACGGACTGGGGAGCCATCTTTGCCATGTCGTTCCTGTCACTGCTGCCTGTCATTATCGTGTTCATAGCCTTTCAACGCTACATTGTGCAGGGTGTCAGTACGAGCGGCCTGAAGGGTTAACGGGAGTCGGGAACACCGCGGC
>CAZKMA010000011.1:33462-83280 GCA_964553615.1 uncultured Spirochaetales bacterium
TCGCGAGTGCGCGGAGCATCGCGAGTGCGCGGCAGCTACCGCGGAACATCTCCCCGCAGAACCGACTCCTCGGTGGGGAGCAGATCCCAGTCCGGGAGAGTCGCAAGGCAGACCTGTCCATAGCCGGAAATATCGCTGGTGTACAGAATGCTCTTTCCGTCCGGTGCAACGCGGGGATGAACATGCACGGCCTGGATATGGCGGCTTGATCCATGGTGCGCAAGAATGCGCGGGCCATGGTAGGAGCCGCCCGATCTTTTCCACACCATCAAAAAATCGCGCCCGATTCGAGCGGGACCATCACCCACTATGATTTCCGCATCCCGGCTGTGATAGTGATTTGAGTCGTGAGGAAAGGGAGCCTCGTCAAATCGGGAGTTGTCATACGAAACGGTACCAAAGACCGGCACTACACTGCCTCCCGAGCCGCCTGCTGGGTACGTGTGCCCGTGATATCCGATATTTATCCCGTCTGCCATCCAGTATTCGTGGCCAACGTACTCCCCTTCCTTCTGCGACCTGATCGGCCAGACGGTACCCTCCACCGTGTTCAGTCCCCACATACGCTGTGCGACATGCTGCCACGGTCCTTCGTGGCAGAACGTGAGAATGTCCGGGAGGGTTGGTGAACAGTTGACATGCGCAAGCCAGCGTTGATCTTCGTGCAGAATTGACGGAGTACCGGTATCCAGATCCACGGCAAGAATGCGGGAAAGTGGTCCGGAGGAGAAGTACCGGAGAAATCCATTATACCCCGCAACAAAACGAGGATCCGGTTCCGAGAGTGTATCCTCGCAGAAGGTGGAGACGATTCGCGTTTCGTCGGCACTCATTGAGAGAATACCCGGCCGAAAACTCCGGCTGTCCGGCCGGAAGTCCCGGCTACCCGAATAGAGCACCTCTGTATTCCCGGTCAAGAGGTCCACCGATACTATGCTGCTTCCACGCGGCACGTACGCGACCCGCCGCCTGGGGCTTACAACTGCCTTCTGGACCTCCAGCACATCCTCCGTGCCTTCGGCCGTGGTCAACTGCGTTATCTCGCCGGAGTCAATGTGCACCGAAAAGAGATTACGCACGTTCTCCCGTTCCGAGGAGAACAGAAGCCGCCGTCCCTCGTCCCAGAAACCGTTGTTCGTAAAATAGAAATGATTCGAGTGGCCCCGATAATCGGTCAGCGTCACAATCTCGGTCTTGGCGTACGGATCCGTTGTGACTTTGCGTTCACTCTTCCACGTTCTCATGCTCGGCCGGGCTCCTTTTCCACTGTAATTGTACGGGGGAAACGGGAGTGCGTCCACCGTGGACGCTTCCGCGGCGGACGGTTCAGTCCGGGACGACCCGCTCAAGGCACGATGTTCAAAGGTGTGTAGGTGTTCACGCGGAAGAACCGATTTTCGAATGAATTCACCGTTATCAACTCCGAAGTTCGGTAGTGTGTCATGGTGTCCGTTTCATAGAAATAGAGGTGAGCGCTTCCAGGCACCACGGTATGGGTCTCGCTGTGACCGGGAAGAATGCCGTCGGTGTAGATACCCTGGGCCGAATCGTACACCCGGTCAGGCCCAAACACGTGAACGGTGCCTGCTCCATCCGTCCAGCTTACATAGTCCATGACGTACGAGGTGTCGTTCAGAACGGTCAATGACGCTCCGGTGTCAATGAATATCGTACATCCGGTTATCCCCGCAAAGACAAGGAACGCAAGAGAGAGAACCAGTAAAAAACGGCGCGTGTTCATGCCGATAGCCTCCGTGAATTGCACTTCGCTATCTATTGAACACCGCCGCTCGTCTTATCTGTTACCGTCCGCGAATTAGAAAGCGCGACCGGACCACGCGTCTGCGCGACCGGACCGCGCGTCTGCGCGAACGGGCCGCGCGTCCCCGCGACCGCTCTGTCCGCCTCTCATGAAATCCCAGGGGTAGGGCAACTCCAATTCGCTCCCGTCATCGAGGATCTTCATGCTCTCTTCCCCGAGTTCCCATCCGGTGGCTCCAATGGCGGATTCGAGGTGAGCCATGGTTCGAACGCCGATGATCGGAGCGGTGACTCCGGGTTTACGGAGCAACCAGTTCAATGCAACCTGCGCGTGCTCCTTGCCTTCTTTTGCTGCAACCGCATCCAGGGCGTCGGTGACCTTCCAGGTCGATTCACGATTGTACGCGCTCCAGGACTCGCCCCAGCCCTTCTTCTCCGCCTCTTCGATTCTTGTTCCGGGAACCGGGGCCTTCATGCCGCGGTGATACTTCCCGGACAGCCATCCCCCGCGAAGTGGGCTCCAGGGAATTATTCCGAGCCCCTCGTTCAGGCAGACCGGGACAAGGTCCCATTCGGTGCTGCGGCAGAGCAGGTTATACTGCGGCTGGAGAGACGCGAACGCCTCGAACCCGAGGAGCCGCGCAACATCAATCGCTTTCTGCAACTGCCAACCGGTGAAGTTGCTCGCGCCGAGGTATCGAACCTTCCCGCTGTCCACCAGCGTGCTCAGCGTCCGCGCATACTCCTCGACCGGAGTTCCCGCGTCCCAGCAGTGAACCTGGTACAGGTCAATGTAGTCTGCCCCGAGTCGTTTCAGACTGCTGTCCACGCCCGCGAGTATGTGCTTTCGGGACAATCCGACATCGTTCGGACCATCCCCCATGGGGAACCGCACCTTCGTGGCCAGGACAATATCGTCCCGTTTCTTGGTCTTCATCCACCTTCCAACAATCTGCTCCGAAACCCCCGTTGAATACACGTCTGCGGTATCGATGAAATTGCCGCCTGCCTCGATGAACCGATCCATGATCTTGCCGCTGTCCGCTTCGGATGTCTCTCTGCCGAACGTCATTGCGCCAAGACAAAGCTCACTCACCTTCAATCCGGTACGGCCGAGAAATCGATACTCCATTGTTCGCTCCTTCAGTTTCATTGGTTTCTCGTTGAAAATATACAAATTGCTGCGGACAGAAAGCAATGCTGCTTCTCAACCAGTTCCCGTTTTGGCAGACTGGTGCCGGGATGAGCAATCAACGATCAGGGTTCGGCTCTTCGGCAGGCCGTGCTGACGCGTTGGCCGGCCCTTTTGCCGATCTGTTCTTTGCATTATCAGCGCGCCGGTGCACTTTGATTTTCAGGACTAACTGGAGACGAAGCAGAATATCGACAGACGAAGTCTGAATCTGCGGACAATTCCGGATTCGACTGAAAGATCCGGTGGGAGCCTTACAGGACGAAAGATGGCTCGAAGCTCGCCGGCCGGGAACTTGATCGGTCGTCCACGGAAAGGTTCGCGCAAATCGATTCAGGAGCGCTCACACTCCTTGTTCATCAACTCAACGTGCTTGCGCTCATGCCATGTGTGATTTCCCGGAAGAGCTCCGCAAAACGACTCCCAGCACGATAGAAGACCGGAGGACTTCCGAGCGGCGCCTCCACCCGAATCGATTTCCCGCTTCCACTGCCATTTCCGTCGGAGCCTGAAAGGAACTCTTTCCCGTTCAGCAGATGAATCCATTGGCCTGCCGGAAGATAGACGGACCGGCTTCTTTTCCCCTTTCGGACCACCGGGCTCACGAAAAGGTCCGGTCCGTACATGAACTGGTCGCGTACGCGCCACAACCGTTCATCCCCGGGAAACATGAGGGCGGGGTGCCGTATCGGAGGAAGGCCCTCCTCGTGGTACTCCCGCAGCACGGCCTGGTGATACGGCGTCAACGCCGTGTACAGGCGGGTCATCCGGGCAAGGTGTTCCGCGGTTTCGCTATCCGAATTGAACTGCCAGTTCGTGTCAGGGCGATTTCCCTCGTGGCTTCTCATAATGGGTGCGAATACGGCGACCTCGGCCCATCGCAGGAACAGCTCCTTCGAGCGGCGAACCCAGCCGACCGAGGTGTACCCGCCCATGTCGGTGTGCCAGATGCCTCCGCCGACAGATCCGAGAGAAATGGCTGCGGGAATAATACTGGGCAGGCCGTCATTCCTGCTCCAGTTTGCAAGCTGATCCCCCGCCCAGAATGCGGTCGAGTCCCGCGTGGATCCGGTGTAGCCCGCCCGCATGAAGAACACGACTTCACCGAGCTTGCCCGACTCCTCCACCGCCTCCCTGTTCGCGCGGGCCCAGAGCGCAGGAAAGATATTGTGCACGAGCTCGCCTGCAACACCCGAATGGAGAACCGCATCCGTTGGCAAGTACTCTCCGAAGTCCGCCATCCAGCCTGAAAGGCCGATGCCAATCATGTTTTCAACAATGATCTTCTTGATCCACGCAAAAGCTTCCGGATTCGTCAGGTCCACGAGAGCAGCCGGGAAGGTCGTCACCTCGATCAGATAATCCCGTCCCTGAGCATCCTTCACGCAATATCCGCGGGCGGAGGCCTCCTCGTACAGCCTTCCGTCGGTTGCCAGAAACGGGTTGATGTATCCCAGATACCGGATACCGCGGGACCTCAGCTCATCGATATATCGGGGAAGTTCAGGGTACATGCCGTCGTGGTAGATCCAGTCCCACATGAGCTGCCGCCCGAAAGCGGTTTCGCGTTTCCCCTCCCAATCCTGCGCCCACAGGGCTCCTACCTTTACACCGGCGTCCTGTGCGCTTTGAAGCTTCTCTTCGACCCGCTCTCTGCCGCCCTGAACGCCGAGCCACATGCCTTCAAAAACCCAGTCGGGGAGTTTCGGCTGCCGGCCAAGCCGGCGTGAAAGTGCTGAGACTGCATCTGCCATGGAAGGTTCGGATCCAACTACGATGGATCGAGGCACCTGCCGCGTCGAAAGGATCGTGCAATTCGCCCGGAAGTCTATTGTGCTGTATGCATCCGTATCCGCGAAGAGATAGCGACCGGTGCTGGTAACGAAGGCCGGTACCGGGAAATAGGTCGTATGCCATGCGCCGCCGGAACGGGAGTCGATGTTGGCAAACAGCGTTATGAGATCGTGTCCGCGCCCCACTCCCTGCTCGGATGTCCAAAGCGGGAGTCGGCTCCCCTTCAGATCGACACGGGAGAATTGCTCACCGCCGCCAACGATGTGCTCATCCGGGGTTGCGGGAAAGCGAATCCACACCCGGTTTATCCATGGTTCAAAATCCGTAAACGTGAGCGTGAGCGCATTTCCCTCTGCCGTAGCCTCAACAGATATGCCGGGCGAGCGACAGAGAAGCCGTACCGAATCCTCCGATTCGGAAGCGACCGCCATTTCGTAACAGGGGTTCCGACGCGCAATCTTGTCCCGAATCCTGAAGTTTCCGTGGTACATGCTGTAGGACGCGTCTCCGGATCCTACCGTCATAAACGGCTTTTGTTTCGAGTGGGACAAGAGCACAACACCATTGCACACAATGTCGAAGGCGCCGGCGCCTGCCGTGCGAACCGATATGCTTTTCATCTTTTCTCCGAGCTGCACCTACTCGAGCTGCTCACTATCAAGATTGATTACTGCGTTGCGCCGCGCGGCAACGCCTGCTGCAAGCGAGGCCTCCAGAGCCGCGAGTCCGTCCGAGAGGCTTCCCGGCGGTTCACGATCTTCAGCAATGCACGCCGCGAACTCTTTCACATGGTCCCGAATCGTCGCAGGCTCACCGGCCTCTTCGCCGAAGGTGACAAACTGACCGTCATCGGGCGTTCCGTTCACTGGTCCCCAGGCCACTACGGCGAGGTAGTCAGTCTGTCGCGCATCGAGCACGGATTGCTGGTTCTCCTTGAACGCGCACCATATGCTGCCGGCAGTACCATGAATTGTTATTACAAAGGAAAAATCGAATCCGGTCAGCGCGTGCGAGATCTGAAGAATGCTCCCGTCGGCAAACTTACCGTTGATATAGGCAATATCTTCGTAGTCGAAATCTGCATGGATGCGGTCGGTCGCAACCGCGTGGAGAGACTGGATCTCCTTCCCGGTGAGGTAGCGCGCCAGGTCGAACCAATGGGAAGTCTCCTCGACAATGAGCCCACCTGACATCGAACGGCTCTGGATCCAGTTGCTCCACTTGTCGCGTCGGAACGGCGTTCGGTAGTGGTACAATGAGCAGGCGTGCACCGCCCCGACCGCACCGTCATCTATGAGGCTCTTCACCTTAAGAACGGCTGGATTCAACCGGAACTCATAGCCAATGGCGGTCTTGATGCCCTTCCGCGCGGCCTCGGCAGCTGCAAGGACAACCGACTTACCGCTGCCCATCGTAAGCGCAACCGGCTTCTCCAGCAGAAGATGGCGCCCCGTCTTCAGGATCTGAATTGCCTGCCGGTAGTGCTGGTTATCCGGCGTACAGAGGCTGATCAGATCGATGTCAGGATCTCCAACAAGCGCATCAAGGGATCGGTAGGTTTTTACTCCGATGTCTTCCCACTTCCGTCCAAGGAGATCGGCCCGGAAAAGTGGTTTCAGACCAAGCATGCTCCCGGCATCGAAAGTTCCTCCCACCGATTCCAGCCGTTCAGGAAGCAGGTCGCAGACTGCAACGAGTTCGGCGTGTTCGCTTTCAAGATACGCGGCACAGTGGGCCATGCCGATTCCAAGACCACATACAGCAGCACGGATCATCGCTCACCCCTCTTTCTTCAGCATCTCCGACACCGCGGAGAGTGATTCCGCAGACGGAAGACTCGCTTTCGCGGACCCTGACCCGCTGCAATTCGTAAGGGCCTCGAGCCGCCTCATGAATTGTACCAGATATCCACGGGCAACTGCAGCTGCCTTCGGGGTCCGCGCATACTGCCGGTCGCGCACCGATGTAAGCCGCGTGAAGTTATCCGAATATACCGACTCGAGCGTCTCCTTTGGAAGAGCCAGCCCCCGCACATCCGGAATCTCCGCGTGGGTGTAGGCGAATGGATTTGGAAACACATCCTGCGTTGAAAGGAAGCGAATGAGCCGGCGTGCACGTTCGTTATTTTCTTCTATGTTGCTCTGCGGGAGATGCGTGCTGTCCGGCGGAAACCACATTCCATCCGTGCCGAAGAGAATGCGTTGGCGGTACGAATTGAAGAAATCAATTGAATGCCGGCGAGTCCGGTGCAGGTCGCCGTAGAAGTAGAGTCCCGGACTCAGATCCAGGTAGCCGTTTTCGTGAGAATCCAGCAACCGCGAAAGGCGCTCCAGGTCGCCGGCCAGGAACAGAAGATGAGGGAAGATGATGATGCACCGCGGATGACGGGAAAGAACCGTTTCCGCCTGGAGAATGAGATCTTCGAAATCGGGAAGCCTGTTCGTACCGGTTCCGGAATCGGCATTCCATCCGAGCCGGTCGCCTCCGTCGGAATTCCAGAAGACCGCAGGATCCGCCACGTGGAGAACAACCGGCATTCCATTGCTCGCGGCGGCCTCGAACGCTCCGTCCAGCTCCTCATCATCCAGGCGCAGTCCAATTCGCTGTTGAAATGAAGGCTTTCCTTCCCACATCTTGATTCCGTCGAAGCCCGCCGCCGCCAGTTCTTCAACCTGTTCTGCAAGACCGATGGGCTCGACTCCGCCGCCGCTGAATCGATCCGCATAGTCGAGCGAGCCGAACGCCACGGCGCGCTCTCCGAGCAGATGCTTGCCGAACAGTACCTCAGGATTGAAGTTAATGCGGATGTGGTCCGGCAATGAGACAAGTCCAAGGTGCGCAATGGAGATGTTCTCCATATATTGCAGCAACTCATCCGCGCGCGTGGCGCACGCAAAGTGCACATGGGAATCGATAATCATTGGGAAGTGTCCTATCTCAACATGAAATCCGGCTTCTCCGCCACCTGATGAGTCATGCATATCCGCACGTCGTCATGACCGCGCAGCAGCGTAACGGGGAATTGCGGGGTTGGGTCGTCGAAGAGCATCCTCCGTACAACCGCGCTCTGCCAGGGCCGATTCAGATAGACGCGAATCCGCTGCGAGTCGAGAATCTGTCTCATACCCACCGTCACCGCCTGCCGCGGGATCTGATCGTAGGCACCACGCATGGCGGTATTCGAATTAATGACCACGGTCTCTCGGCTCAATGTGACAACCCGCGTGGGCAGCGAACGGAAAGCCGCTGCAGAGACATGCTCGCCCGGTTCGGGAGGGTCGTTGAACGCAACATGACCGGTTATTCCAACGCCTGCAATGCAGGTGTGCGCGTTTCCCAGACCGGCCAGTGCCTCGTCATATGCGGTCGTTCGCTCCGGATCGGGGAATACCAGTTGCTCAGGAGCAAGCGCGCCGAGCGCCTGCAGCGGTTCCAGGAATTCACGGTCAATGAATCCTCTGAACGAGAGCGAGTCCGAGCGATCCACGAGTGTCCGTGCGTCCTTCATGTACTCGTCCATAAAGAAAAGCCGGAGTCCGGAAAGGTCTATCGGTCGCATCCGATAAAGATCCACGAATCTGCGATACTGAAAGACCGGCCCAACCGGAACGATCATTGCAGTAGGCAGACCATTGAAGCTGTTTTCCTCGATGGAAAAGTACATTGAATGCACAATGTGCCAGTAGAGATCCTCGTCGGTTGCAAGCACTTCCACAGGAAGCGGGTAGTCAACCTCGGAGGAATGAATTTCAATTGTGTAGTTGTCACGGTTCATTTTGGTTCCTGCTCTCAACCCTTCAGCGCACCGGCGGTAAGTCCCTTGATAATGCGCTCGTGGAAGAATATGTAAACGGCAATACTCGGAATGACGGTCAGTACAATGGCGGCATACATGGATGTATAATCGGTAATGAATTGACTCTTGAAAAACCGAATTCCAAGCTGGAGGGTCCGCGCCTTCATTGACGAAGTCAACAGGAGCGCGTAGATGAACTCGTTCCACGAAAAGAGGAACACAAATGTTCCGGCGGTGACAAGCCCGATCTTGCTCAGCGGCATAACAATTCTCGAGTAACGCTGCCAGAAACTGCATCCGTCAATTATCCCTGCCTCTTCAAGCTCATGGGGAATCGACCGCATAAATCCCGTTACCAGAAACAGCGATATGGGGATATTGATGGCCGCATACGTAACGATAAGCCCCTGCAGGCTATCGTACATCTTTAGTCCGCTGATGATCTTGAAATAAGGAACCATGAAAGCAATGATCGGCACAAGAACGCCGGCGAGCATGAGATTCAGGAGCGCATTCTGAAAACGGAATCGCTCACGAGCAAATGCAAATGCGCCCATCGAGGTCACAGCAAGATTCAGAAATGTCGAAACGGTAGAGATTATGATTGAATGAACAAAGAGAAGTGGTAATCCCGAAATCCGGATTGCCTCTTCATAGTTGGAGACCTTCCATACTGCCGGGAGCTTAAACGGCGCGGTCTGCAACTCGAGGTTGTTCTTGAAGGACGACAATACGAGCCAGAGCAGAGGTATGAGTGTGAGAAGGAGAAAAACGAGAAGGACACCCCACTTTGCTGTCTTTGCTACGATGTCCGTCGCGGTAAGTGTTCGATTTTTCATTGTCCCCCCACCTACTGCCGAGATTCCGATCTGGCATCGCGGTCGCCGAAGACACGCCGTATGACCGTAATGAGGATTGCACCGACAATTACGAGCGTTGCGCCAATGGAGTTCGCCGTCCCGTAATCCAGCGAACCGAGGTTCTGGTAGAGGAGCAATCCCATGACCATGGTACTGTTTGCCGGACCACCGCCGGTCATGAGAAAGGTAGACTCGAATTGCCGAAGACCGAAGGCAATTGCCAGTGTCATTGATGTCACCAGGATACTGCGAACCATGGGCAGCGTTATGAATCGCTCCTGTTGCCATACGTTCGCGCCGTCTATCTGCGCCGCCTCGTAGAAGGACTCCGGAATTGACATGGCGCCGGCCAGGATAATGATCATGAAATAGCCAATGTAAATGAGTTCCTGAAATATGACGGCCGGTAGAGCGGTGCCGATGGTTCCGAGCCAGTTCTGCTGCCAGGCGCCGAGACCGATCTTCTGGAGCAACACGTTGAGCATGCCGAAATCCGCGTTGTAAAGCGCAAGCCACATCATGGCAATTGCAACTTTTGAAATTACATTCGGCAGGAAATATACAGTCCGCAGAACTTTCCACCCCTTCGGCCTGCGTGCAAGGATGAGCGCGACAACGAGAGCAAGACCGACCTGAATGAACCCGAGAGAGAAAGCCCAGATGAAATTGTTCTTGAACGCCATCTGAAAGATCGGATTGGTGAAGTTTGCTATGTAGTTATGAAGGCCAATGAACTTCATTGCAGAGACACCGTTCCACTTCACCAGGCTGACCACCCCGACAAATCCGAGCGGGTAGAGGAAAAACAGCCCGTACAGGACGAGAACCGGGAGAATGAAGAGAACTATACCTTTCCAGTGCTTGTTTCGGGTTACCATTTTCCTGACTTACGAGCAGCAGTCCGCGGTACGAAGCCCGCGGACTGCCATTGGAATACGGATGAAAAGCCGACTATTGGGCTTCCTGAAGCTGCTTGTGCATGAACTCAACGAACTGTTGCGGTGTCATGGTGCCAAGCGCCATTGCGCCAAAACCCTGGCCAAGCTGCGCAGTTACCTTCGAAGGCAACTGGTACTGGATGTGAGGAATTGCGAATGTGGCGTTGTTCAGCTGGTCAATAAACTGCGCCTGCAGCGGGTCCACCTTCGCCGGATCAATCTTGAACTTGATTGCGAAAAGCGATCCGGAGGATTCCGATATCTTCGCAACATTGTCCGGCTGGGTCATCCATTTCAGGAACGCTATAACCGCTTCACGCTTTGCAGGATTGTCGGTATTTCCTGCGGCAAGGTTCGAAAGCGGAAATGCTATGGTCCCGCCGAAGTTGCCGCCTGCAACCTTTGGCAACGGTGCGAGCTTGATGTTCTTGTAGACATCCGGCGCGTCTTTCTTTACGCGGGCAATGTACCACGGTCCGTTGATGAACATGGCAGTCTGGCCTGCAAGGAAATGTCCGCCGGCGACTCCGGCATCCGCACCCACGGCGTCCTTTGTCGTGTTTCCGTTCTGGTACATTCGCTGAAGAATCTTCGCTGCCTCAACATAGTCGTTCCCCTGGAACAGCGGCTTGTCCCAGACATTCGGCCCGGCAATGCTCGCCAGGATGTGGGAGTACCAGAGCATGGACGTCCAGGCGTTCGACCCTCCGGTCATCTGCGTTGTCGGGACGATTCCAGCGGCCTTGAGCTTTGTTGCGTCCGCCCAGAATTCATCCATGGTCTTTGGAGGCGCGGAGATTCCTGCCTTCTGGAACAATGCCATGTTGTACCAGATAGGCGTAACGCCAATCTCATAGGGTATGGACTTGGTCGCTCCATCCCGTGTTGCCTGCTTTACCGTGCCCGGAACAAACTCGTTTCCCCAACTCCCCTGAAGATCCTTGGTGAAGTTCATCAAGGCGTTTCCCTGATAGTACTGGAAAGTTGTGGGGTCGGGATTGAAGACAAAGACGTCGGGAACCTGCCCTGCCGCGATCTGCGTGTTGATCTTGTTCCGATATCCGTCATAATCCGGATTCGGCTCTACGGCAACCTGTATCTTTCCCTGATGCGCTGTGTTGAACTCGTCAACGAGCGCGGCAACTGCCGGCGCTTTTGAGTCTTTGCCCACCCAAATGCTTGGCCAGTTCAGGGTAATCGGGCCACTCTCCTTGGCTCCGTTCGCAAAAACGGCCATCAGAGGCAGAACGGCCAGAACCACAGCAACAAAAATCACCCTACTCAATCGTCTGCGCATTGCCATCTCCTTTTTCTTGTTTATTTTCTTTCTCTAACTAAATAAAACATGTCTTCGCTGATCTGTCAACTCTCGCTTCCGCAAAGAACATCCATTTCCGGATCCGAGACTCAATGCCGGATAGCGAAATACTCATCAAACACCAGGTCGGCCGCGCCCCGGCAGGCAAGGAGCGGATCGTAGCGTACGGGGAGTGCCTGCCGCAGATTCACACGAACCGAGTCTTCACTTGCCGCCATGTGGCGCGTCAGGGAATCCGCGAAATATGCGGACAAAGCGCTTGAGCGAGAGACAATAAGCATGGCTTCAGGGTTCAGAAGGTGAGATACGTTCCGGGCAGCCTGGGAAAATATCCGGCCCAACCCTTCAAGACTCCGCAATACCTGAGGATCTCCTGCCTGCAGTTTCTGGTCCAGATCTTCCCATTCCTCCACGCCACCGAGGTCCCGGGCGGACTGAAGAATGGAGTCTTCGCAGATGTAGTCTTCAAGAGTCTTCTCGGTCCGGTCCATTCCGTTGGAAGGTGCCTCCAGACTCACCAGGCTGAAGTGGCCAATCTCGAACGCCGTTTTATCCTGATTCACATACAGATGCCCTTCGTGAATGAACGCTCCTCCGAGCCCGGCCCGGATAAGGAACGCGACGAGCGATCGTCTTCCTTGTGCGGGACCGTAGCGGTGCGCGCCGAGGGCTATGACCGAGCAGTTGTTGTGCACGGACACCGGAACAGAAAACTGCTCTTCCATCCTTCCTTTGATGTCCCAGTTCTTGATGTTACGGATACGCTCGTACTCCACGACTACCCCGGATTCAATATCGACCACCCCCGGCGCTCCCACGCCGATACCGAGGAGGAGGCCCGAGGGAATTCCTGCGTGGGCAATCGCGCGACGGACCAGCCCGGTAATGCGGTCCAGAACATCATCGGCATCGAGATTCGGTGGAAAGTCCATGGTCTCCTGATACAGAACCTGCGCCGCGAAATCGAATACGGCAACGGCAGCAGTTCTGGACCAGAAATCCACGCCGATTCCGAAGTGCGCGTTCGGATTCACCATGTAGGGCGAAGGCCTTCTCCCCTTCCGGTCCGACACAATGGCGACATCTTCGTCCGCCCGGATAAGACCGCGCTGCTCCAGGATGCTGAATATCCGGTAGACGGTCGGGGCCTTCAGGCCCGTCAGGGTAACAACTTCGGATTGAGAGATTGACCGGCGGGAATAGATCAAATGAAGAACAAGTTTCTCATTCTGCTCACGTATGTCGTTGCTTCGAAGCGGCTGTCGGTCCGGCACCAGATTCTCCTTCAATTGTGTCTTTTGACACTATGCGCGGAATCGTTGCATTGGCATAGGGCATCACGCAAACGCGCGCGCCGGGTTGGAGAAGTTTCTCCTTCTCAACTCGAGATATCGCAGTTTGAACGCTTTTCTCCGGATCCAGCAGGTAGCTTCTGCTCTCCTCTACGCTCATCTCGGACACGAAGTACAAGTGTGCATGAAGTGCATCCCGGGAAATCTGAAAAGCCTTGTGCGGCCCCACATGGAATCCCTCAGCCGCAAAGCTTCGCAGGACATCCTCATGAGAATGCCGGGAGGTAACCCACTCCTCGTACTTGCTGCTCCCCGATCCTTCCGGACAGGCGGCCGCCAGGATGATGAACCCACCTTCCCGGACAACGAGGGTTGCATGGGCAAGCGCCTTCTGTGCCTGATAGAGATTGATATCTTTCGGATGCCCACCCGGCGATGCGATAACCAGATCGAATGGTGCATCGACACGGAGCTCGAACTGTTCGCGGACAAGGGGAATGCCTGCCTCCATGACACTGACCGGATCTCCGGCGAGCGCACGAACGATCTGTTTGTGGCCGTTGAGGACCGCGTTCAAGGCAAAATGCACTCCCAACAGCCGACCGAGCTCCTCTACGTCCTGACGGGCAGGGTTATCCTCGTACACACCGAGAGCCGCGCGGCTGTCCGTCATGAGAGCGTGGTTGCGGTCCACTGTCTCGGCACCGGCAACACCGATTGCTGCGCTTTTTACTCCGCCCGAATATCCCATGAACTGATGTGGCTCGATGTTGCCCACAACAATCCGGATATCGGCCTCGGCGAAGACGCGATTGTAGAGTGCGGGAGTCCCTCGAAATGTCCTTCCGCGGGAGACCAGAGCGCTTGAGTCGTACGCGTCATGGCAGACTACGCGAAACCGTTCCACAATCTCCGACGGCAGGATTGCACCATACTCCTCTCTCGGCATAACCGGGTGCGTGCCTGTCGCGATGACAAACGTGATGTTACGGTCCTGAATACCCATTCGGCGAAGCATATCAATGAGCGGAGGAAGGAGAATTGCGTGGGGAACCGGCCTGGTCTTGTCGTTGACCGCGATTGCAACCGTACCGTCGCCCTGGAACGGGGCGACGGATAGCGGTTTTCCGAATGGCGAGCGGAGCGCACGAGTTACCTCGGCAAGCGGATCTGTGACCGCGGGTACATCCTTCGGTCGCAACTCCTGTGCGTGCCAGTCGGCAGGAAGCTCAAATGAAATGGTACTTCTGCCGTACGGTATCTCGTATTTCCGGTTCATGCGCTTCGGTACAGCTTGGTCAGAACGAACTCGTTGTGCTTCAACGCTTCGGCAGCGGTGAGCCGACCGTTTATGGCGTGAACCATGAAATCCACTACTGCATCCGCCGCCTGATCGAGATTCATCTCGAGACGAAGCATTGCAGAGAGGTCCACATCCACATGCTCCGACATAGTCGCTATTGTCAGAGGATTTGCAGTTATCTTCATGACAGGAATTATCGGGTTCCCGATGATATTTCCCTGGCCTGTTGTGAAGAAATGGAGAACCGAGCCGCCGGCAGCACAGAGGGTAACCATTTCCGCAGCGGCGCTCGAGCTGTCCATGAAATGAAGTCCGGGTCCTTTCGGTGTCTCGGCAGGTTTCAGGACCGAGGTGACCTTGTTCCGGCCCATCTTCTGGATGTTGCCCATTGCCTTCTCTTCTATTGTGGAGAGGCCACCACGAATATTCCCCTCGGTCGGCTGGGAACCAAGCAGGTCTGCGCCGGTGCCCATAATGAAGTCCTGGTAGTCCTGGAAGGTCTTCAGGAACTCCTTGCGGACGTCTTCGTTGATTGCCTGTTTCGCAATAACGTCTTCACCGCCGGTGGTTTCGCTCGTTTCGCCGAATATTCCTGTTCCACCTTCCCCAATGAAGCGTTCCATCAGCCGGCCTATCGCGGGGTTGGATGCAAGGCCAAGGGTTGTGTCCGACTCGCCACACTTCGCACTCAGGGTAAGCTCGCCCCAGCTGATGGGTTCACGCGGTATTTCGCCTGCGTATTGTACAAACTCTTTCGCCTTTCTGGCGGCCATTTCGATTGTCTTGAGATCCCCGTACCGTTCAATGCTGAACCCTGCTACCGGTTTTCCCGTCTTTGCAATACCATCAACAACGAGCTGAGTCCATTTCGGCTCAATTCCAATGACAACTGCCGCGGCAATGTTCGGATTTGAACCTGTTCCGATGAGAGTCCGGAAGTGCAGGTCGAGATCCTCTCCAAACTGGAGTCTTCCGTAGGGGTGCGGAAGCGGAAGGGTATCCCGGATGAGATGGCCGACACCCTCGACCGCCGCGTTTGAAATATCGTCGATCGGTATGATTGCAACATAGTTGCGCACTCCAACCTTACCGTTTTCCCGTCGGTATCCGGTCAGTTTCATGTCAGATGCCATTACGCCCACCTCTTGCTCTTGATATTCTGCGTGTGTACATGCTCGCCGGCCTTTATTGCCTTGCTGGCACGACCAATCGGCCGCCCGTATTTGATTACGTCTTTCCCTTCTGCAACGTCCCGCACCGCAATCTTGTGTCCGAGCGGAATATCCTGGACCGCTTTGATGTTTCCGGTTTCTTTGCCGTCGAGCGTCACGATCCGTATCTCTGTCCCGCTGGTGACGTCTTCTACCACCACGGCCACATCGTCTTCGGGCTCGTGCATGAGTGCGCCATGTTTCATGACTGCAACCCCCTGTTGGATGATTTTGGCCGTCACGTACGAGAAACGCTTGACGGCCGTTTATTTATTTCTTACAATAAGAAACTATAAAACTATTACATCGGATGAAGTGTATTGTCAAGGGTGATGTGAAAAGGAGCATGAAAATGAAGATTTTCCTCGATACGGCGGACGTTGAACAGATCCGTATTGCATTGCGGTGGGGTATCATCGATGGTGTCACCACGAACCCGACACATGTGTCGAAAACCGGACGGTCCCCGAAAGAGTTGTATCCGGAGATCTGCAAGCTCGTCCCTGGACCCGTGAGTCTGGAGACAGTCAGCCTCGAGGCGGACGATATAGTAAAGGAAGGCAGGGAGCTTGCGAAAATTGCCGACAACGTGGTGGTGAAAGTCCCTCTGATGAAAGAAGGACTTGTTGCAGTAAAACGCCTCTCGTCTGAAGGCATCAAGACCAATGTTACCGTGACCTTTCAACCGCTTCAGGCATACATTGCTGCGAAGGTCGGTGCAACGTACATCAGTCCATTCGTTGGACGGCTGGACTCAGTGGGTTCGCGCGGCATCGAAATAGTAGAGCAGATAAAAACCATCTATGATAACTATGGCTATGAGACTCAGATCATCGTTGCAGCAATTCGCAATCCTATCCATGTACTGGATGCGGCGCTGATTGGTGCGCATGTGAGTACCATGGCTTTCGATGTCCTTTCCATGCTCTACGATCATCCGCTGACCGACATCGGTATTCAGACCTTCCTGAAAGACTGGGAAAAGGTACCAAAGTAAGGGAGGCGAAAATGGAACGAAAAAAGCTCTATCTGAATGGAAGCTGGAAGGATATGCCTGAACACTTCACCGTCCGGGACCCGGGAAACGGCGAAGTATTAGCTGAAATACCGGCAGCCGGGCAACCGGAGACCAGGCAGGCGCTGGAAGATGCACGGCAGGCGTTCCAGGTCTGGCGTTCGCTGCCCGCGATAAGACGGGGGGACTATCTTCTCGCCGTTGCCCACGAGCTCCTCCGCAGGAAGGAAGAGATTGCGCGCATCGTAACTCGCGAAAACGGCAAACCGTACGCACAGAGCCTCGGCGAAGTCGGCATGGCTGCCGATCATTTCCGATGGTTTGCGGAAGAAGCGCGGCGGGCATACGGACGCATCATACCAAACCAGGCGGACGGAAAACGGCATATGGTTATCCGTGTGCCGGTTGGCGTAGTTGCCGCAATATCCCCGTGGAATTTCCCGCTTGTCCTTTCGAGCCGCAAAGTGGCACCGGCGCTCGCCGCAGGCTGCCCGGTCATCCTTCGCCCTGCAAGCCAGACACCGCTTTCGGCAATACTCCTCGCCGAATGCATGGAAGCTGCAGGAGTGCCGAAAGGGGTGTTCCAGGTCATTGCGGGTCCTGCGTCCCCTATCGCCGGCGAGTTCCTCGAAAACCCGATTTGCCGGAAGATCAGCTTCACCGGGTCGACCGAGGTCGGACGAACACTCATCCAGGGATCGACGAAAAATATAACGAAACTTTCGCTCGAGCTCGGCGGCCATGCACCGGTACTGGTCTTTGCAGACGCTGATCTCGATCGGGCGGTAGACGGGGCAATGATCACCAAGTTCCGCAACACCGGTCAGTCCTGCATCGCCGCAAATCGCATCTACGTTGAGCGAAGTGTCTATCCGGAGTTCCTGAAACGGTTTTCCGAGAAGGCTGCGGAATTGAAGGTCGGCTATGGACTTGATGATGGGATGGACATCGGTCCGCTCGTAAACGAAGAGGCCATGAAGGGTGCCGTCCGCCATGTGGAGAACGCAAAACAGTCCGGCGGAAGGATACTCTGCGGTGGATCAGGTTTCGAAAAGAACGGTGGCTACTATTTCGAACCCACCGTCATCGCAGACGTTCCCGACAACGCGCTCTGCATGACCGAGGAGACATTTGCACCAATTGCACCGGTAGTTGCGTTCGATACTGAAGAGGATGCAGTACAGGCCGCGAACAACACACAGTACGGACTTGCGGCATATGCATTCACCAACAACGTGAACCGCATCTGGCGTCTGGCGGAGAGCGTGGAAGCGGGTACCATAGGCATAAACGACGCGGTGCCCTCCACCAGCAACGCACCGTTCGGTGGATTCAAGCAGAGCGGCATCGGCAGGGAACTGGGAAGCGAAGGGCTGGACGCGTTCCTGGAGACCAAGCACATTTCGTTCGGCGGGGTACCCGACGCATGGTAATGCGTCTCGCATGGTAATGCGTCTCGCATGGTAATGCGTCTCGCATGGTAATGCGAAAAAGGGGCCGGATTGAATCCGGTCCCTTTTTTACTTCCGTCGCTGGCCATGCAGCAACTCTCTAGCGTCCTGTAAACAGGACGCTAGTGCACGTCTATGCTCAACGATCGTGCCAGCCTGCGCAGGGTTTCCCGATGTCTGCCGGGAACAATACTCACGTGGTGCGGCATGCCGAAATGAACCATGTCATCGAACCAGGTGCGTATGTCTACCTCGTCGGTTTCAAAACGTCCATTTGTGCCAAGGAGATGGATGGGGGGCTTCGCAGTCCGTCCTTCGAGGATGGAAAGATGGTAGCGGTCGTCGCAACGCCATAGCCGATAGAGCGTTACCTCCATTCCCGCGCGAATTGTCCCGTCTACTACCGCAGGCTTCTTGTTGTTGAATTGCGGAGCAATGATCGGTCCCGTCGGTGAACCTATGGGGTCGCAGAGCTGAAACGGCATTGCTCCGGTGTGCCAGATTGTAATTGAATTCCGATCGTGCTCGAGCCAGTCACTCATGTAGACCGGTCCGAGCCCGAGAAGCTCACCCATCAGAATCCCGAGTGACCCGTCGACATCTCCTTCCATTGCAACCGCAACACCCTCGGAAGCCAGACGCGAGAACGCAAGATAGGGCCATTGACCGATGAGGTTCGGGATCTCGGGCCAGCACCGTATGGCAATCGATGCAAGATTTTCGGTCTCCATGAGATCTCTGATGGCGAGGTAGACGCGTGATTGTACCGGCAATACCTGCTCGTCGAGCCCGGTCTGAAAGGGGATACCAAGCTCGCGAAAAACAGCAACATCCTCGTCCACCCTTCCGTCATCCACCGCCTGAACCAGGTCGACGAACTCGGGCACACCGATGTGGTAGAGCTGCGGACCAAGGAGTCTGCTGAGCGCAGCCGGATCGGCGTGCAGATCTACGAAACCGGGCGCATGGTAGCCAACAAGGCCGATCTTGGCCATGGAGACGCTCGCGGCGGTGCCGGTGACGCGCACGGCACGCAGGAGGTCGTTCCGGCATCCCTGGTCGGCAGGGTGTCCGTATACGAGCTCAAACTGTCGCCCGAGCTGGCGCAGGGTCGCCGCGAAAACATGAGTTCCAACAAGCGAGTTGGCGCTTATTGCAGGCCCGGTCGGGCGTTCGGGGGTTGCCCACAGGATGAGCCCGCCGCGCCAGAGCTGACCGATGATCGGCGCGAGCTTCCCGTCGCTGATTGTCGGCTGGGCCACCAGGAGGGTGGTTGCACCTGCCGCGGCACATTCGGCGACCGCCGCGCGAACGGCAGTGTCGTCTGCCACCGAGTCCGACGGTATGACCACGTCGAGTCCGAGAGCTTTCACGGCCTCCCGGATCGAACCCCGTACCTCCGATCCCCACTCCGGATCGAACCCCGGACGTTTTCTTCCGAGAAACAGCACTCCCACTCTTGCCATTGACCGTTGGCTGTACAGCCTGTCCAAACGCATAGTCCTGAACCTCTCTCGCTATCTTAATTACTTAGTTTCAGAAAATAATTATATGGAGTGTATCATCGTTCCTGACACCTGTAAAGCGTGCCTCCTGATACTCCGTGGCAAAAAAGCGAACAACGCCGGGTACTCGCAGACACGCTGAGAATAGTCGGCGCCTGCACCTTCGCGGGTGCAATCAGGATTCTGCTCTCGGACCGATTACTGCAGCGCTGACTCCAGGGAAATTCCGGCAGATTTTTCGCCGATGAGCGCCGTACCACGGGATTTCAGCTCGCTACGGTCCGGATACCCCGGCTGCAGCCAGAGCCTTGTTAATAGCCTTCTGGTAAACGGCAAACGGTTCTGCCCCGACAATCTCTTCCCCGTTGACGAAAAGCGTTGGTGTTCCCGCGACCCCCTTTGAAGCGCCTTCAACCTGGTCCTGGTTCACACGGCTCCGGTATTTTCCGCTGTCCAGGTCCGCGTTGAACTTCTTCATATCCAATCCGAGGGCCCTGGCATACATTTTCAGGGTCGCCGGAGAAAAGTCTCCGGAATTAATGCCAAACTGGTTGGCAAAAAGAACATCGTGGTACTGCCAGAATCTGTTTTGTGCGCCCGCGGCATACGCGGCCATCGCTGCGTCTTCGGATTCGGTGTTCGGGGTTGCCGCCCTGGCAGACAGGAAATTGCCCATGGAATGGTAGACAAAGTACACCTTCCCTGTCCGGACGTACTCATCAATAATCTGCGGCTCCGTTTGCTGCGCGAACCGCTTGCAGTAGGGGCACTGGAAATCCGAGTACTCGTCAATGCGAACCGGGGCTTTCGGGTTCCCGATCGCGTTGTCATGTTGCATCGGATAAACCTGCGGCGCCGGTCTGTTTACCCCCGGAACGTCGGTCCAGCTCGCGGTCTTCGGTGCAGATGCACAGCCTGCAAGGAGCAGGATCGTGACCGACACGATTGCTGCAATTGTCATGACCATCCTGCTGCGGATTCGAGTATTCTTCACGGTTTTCCTCCCATCTCCACCCGGCTAAAATATCATGTTTCCGCCATGAGCGAGAAGCAAGCCAGCACCACGGGGTTCGTATGATTCACAATCTACGCTACAATCACACAAATAGGAGAAATAAATGACTGGTCCTGCAGGATTCATTGGTTTGGGTATCATGGGTCGCCCTATGGCACAGAACCTCGCGAAATCGGTCGAGATTCTCGCGTTCGATGTCGACAAGCACCGTGCCGACGGAATGGAGAATGTGCACCCGGCGGCGAGTGTGAGTGAAGTTGGAAAGGCGTGCAACGTTGTCCTTATGTCGCTGCCGAGCACGACGATTGTGGAGGCTGTTGTCATGGGACCCGGCGGGTTGCTGGAGACCCTTCCCTCGGGATCTCTGATCATCGATCTGAGCACAACCTTGCCTACCTCTTCCCAGAAGATCGAGAAGCTCTCGGCGTCTCGCGGGATTGCATTTGTTGACGCTCCGGTGAGCGGTGGAGAGGCAGGCGCACAGAATGCGTCGCTTTCAGTCATGGCAGGCGGCACGGAGAGTGCCTTCGAGCGAGCCCTTCCCTATTTGAGGGCGATTGGAAGCTCAGTCGTTCATATGGGCGCCATCGGCTCCGGCGGTGTCGCAAAGCTGGTAAATAACATGATAGTGGGTGCCGAGTTCGCCGTTATCGCGGAAGGGTTTGCCCTGGCGGCACGCTTCGGTCTCGACCCATCCACCCTGTACGAGGCAATTCGTGGCGGATGGGCAGCATCGAAGGTGCTCGACGTGAGCGCGCCGGCAATGATTAAAAATGACTACCGACCCGGCGGCACGGTAGATCTCATCGAGAAGGACATGGGGTATGCGCGAACGCTCGCAACCGAACGGCGTGTTCCCGTTCCGGTAACCGCAATTGCGCACGAAATCTACGTGGCGGCGCAGGCTCACGGAGACGGGAAGTCGGCGCAGCCGGTTATTATCCGCATGTGGGAAGAGCTCATGAACGCGCAGGGAATCGACGATACAGGAGAAAAATCATGACGGTAACCAGGAAGTCGATCTTTACTATGTCGATGCCATACACGGTCGCAACTGTGCGGTTAGGAGGGCGTGAACAGATTGTTGCAGCAACGGAGGATCACGGGAAGACGATTCTCACATCCCCCCCGCAATGGCGGGCCAGCGAACTGCTGCCAGGACCCGGAGGTTGCATGTCGATTGCGCAGCCGTCGGGCTCAGAGCGGATGTTCGCAATCTATGGTTGTTTCCCGGGATACCAGTTCCACGATGCAGCGGTATACGAGATCCTGCCAACGAAAGAATCCGAAGCCGGGGCGAGCCCCTACGAGCTGCGCACCGTCTTTCCCCTCCCCTTTGCCCACCGCATCTGTTTCGCCACACGAAACGGCACGGAGTACCTCATTTCCGCGAATCTGGCCCTGACAAAGAAGGGAGCAGATGACTGGACCGAGCCGGGCACCGTATACGCTGCACCTATTCCTGAATCGCCGGATGGTCAGTGGAAGCCCGAACCCATTCTGCGGGACCTCCACAAGAATCACTGCATGTACTCCGGCTCTCTGCACGGCCGGCGTGTGCTTATGGTCGGTGGTCAGGAAGGCCTTTTCAGCTTCGACCTCGACGCGGCCGGAGACGGCTGGAATGCGGAACGGATCCTTGACCATGAAATAAGCGAGGTGGTCGCTATTGATCTGGACGGAGACGGTATTGACGAGCTCGTTACCATCGAGCCGTTTCACGGAAGCCGGCTCTTTGTATACCGGGCAACGGACAATGGATGGATGCGCGTAAGCGAGTATCCGCTGCAATACGGCCACGGCGTCTTCGGTGGAACCATCGCCGGCAAAACGGCCCTGGTGGTCGGAAACCGCGCAGGCAACAAGAACCTCGAAATCCTCGTGCCCACGGGGGGGTCCGACCTTACACTCAGCGGGCATGTTGTTGCCGAAGGAGTGGGTTCAGCAAACGTCGCACTCATGGAGCATGCGGGCGCAACGTGGATTGTCGCAACGAACCAGGCAGATTCGGAAGTCACGGCCTATCGGATCGACGATCTCTAGGAATCGGGATATCGGCGGACGGCGCCGGAACGCCGGCCGCCTCGGCCCGCTTAGTGCGTCGATTCAGAACTCTTCGAACTGTTCATCGATTGTGTCCCTGGAGTTACCGCCCGCACGAAGGGTTATGCCCGTTCCCGCGGAAATTGACTGAGCGTCCCACGTTCCGGCCGTGGCTGTTGCCGTGTCTTCGGACGCTGCAGCATGTCGCGTCCAATCTGAGTGCCCCGATCGATGTAATCGGGAGTCTGCCGCACCTGCGGAGTCGAGCCTTCCGACATGCGGTCCGCCGGTTCGCTCGGGCAAAGCGCGCTGTTTCTTCGTTGCCCCGTTTTCGGCCAACCGGAAAAACTCTATGGTTTCCGCAAGCTCTTCCGCCTGACTCGAGAGCTCTTCTGCCATCGACGCCATCTCTTCGCTTGCGCTGGCCGTCTGCTGAATAACGGTATCAAGCTGATTGATTGCAGTATCGATCTGGTTCGCGCCAATCGTCTGTTCGCGGCTTGCAGCCGATATTTCCTGCACCAGATCCGCAGTCTTCCGGATATCCGGTACTATTGCCCGGATGCGCACGCCTGCGTCTTCGGCTATTCCAACGCTTTTCTGGCTGATCTCCTGGATAACACCCGCGGCGTTCTGTGATCGCTCGGCAAGTTTCCGCACCTCGCTTGCAACGACCGCGAAGCCTCGCCCGGCATCCCCTGCGCGAGCCGCCTCAATTGCCGCATTCAATGCAAGCAGATTTGTCTGCCGCGCAATTTCTCCGATAATCCCGATCTGTTCGGTAATTTCCTTCATTGCGGAAAGCGTTGACTCAACCGCTTCCGCGCCGGATTCGGCGTCATCGGCGGCCTTCTTTGCCATCTGCTCGGTCAATTCCGCATTCTCCGCATTCTGACGAATTGTGCTTGTCATCTCTTCAACGGAGCTGGATACCTCCTCTGCGCTCGACGCCTGCTCCGCTGCGCCCTGGCTCAGTTCCTGAGCGGACGAGCTGATCTGCTCGCTGCTCGATGCAACGTTCCGGATTGCAAGCTGGATTTCTCCGACTATCCGCGTCAACGCATCGGCCATGTGGTGAAGCGACGCATCGATGCCCGTGCGCTCTCTCATCACTGATACGTTCAGGTCTGCCGTGCCGCCCCGGGAGGAAGCCCCGGCGCTGATGGTCAGGTCTCCGGATGCCACCTTTTCGGCCACGGCGGCAATGACAACCGGTTCCCCGCCAACCTGAACCATGACCGAACGGGTTAATAGAAGCCCTGCGGCGACTGCGGCAACAGCCGCGATGATCAGCATGACGACGAGAGCGAGTGTCGTGGAATTGGCCAGAGCGGTGTTGGCGTTCGATATACTGGTTGCCGATGCCATGGTTGCGTTCACAATTCCGTCGACCGCGGACTGAAGGGCGGCAGCGGCCCGGGAACCCGCACCGTCGAGCAGCGCAATTGCGGCGGCGTCGTTGTTCGAACGGGCAAGCCCGGCGACACGCTGGATGACTGAATTGTAAGATGAACGCGCACTCTTCAGCGTGGCGTACCGCGCCTGCTCGTCCTTCGCGCTTACAGACCGCTCGTAGCTCTTGAGTGCCGTGTCTATCTTGCCGTTCAGATCGGTGATCGCTGAGTCGGCACTGGATATTTCTGCCTGGGTGTTACTATCCACCATCTTCCGGGCATCGATCCTGAGTAACTCGGAATCACGGGAAACGGTAATGAGATCCCGGAGCGGCACGGTCGTCTTTTCGAACATTGCCGAATATGCCGTGTCGATTGTACGAAGGCTGTAGACCCCGAAACCTCCGAGAACTATTGCTATCAGGAGAATTATCGAAAATCCTCCCAGAAGTCGTGCGCGTAGCGAAAGCCCCTTTCTCATGCGTTCTTCCTCCTCATCAGGATTCGCAGATGGTCAAAATATTTATACTGGACAAATCAACAGTAGTTATTTTGTTGGATAATAATTACATATTCATTACCAAAACATTACATATGAGACAGATTTCTTCCGGTCGTCGAAATTGCGACTTGTTCTCTTCCTGCGTATACTTCAGTATGTAGAAATTAGGAATATGAAGGTTGTCTTGGTCGAGGATGACACAGTACTTGCAGAGTCCACTTCACATTTCCTCTCCGCTCGCGGATTCGAGGTGAGCCGGAAAGACTGTGCCGAAAGTGCGCTCGAGGTCATCCAGCCGGGATACTTCGATGCTGCAATATTCGACGTGGTTCTTCCGGGGCAGAGCGGACTCGAGCTCGTTTCCGCCCTCCGCGCTCGCAGAATCAACGTGCCGGTCCTTTTCCTGAGTGCACTGGACAGGGTCAACGACCGGGTAAACGGCCTCTCCGCGGGTGCAGACGACTATCTGTGCAAGCCGTTTGCGCTGTCGGAACTCGAAGCGCGGATTCGTGCACTGATCCGCCGCGCATCAATGCTGAACCGCGCCGTGGCACCGCTCCGTGCAGGTGAGATCGAAATAGACCGCGTGCACCGACAGGTGTTCCGCAGCGGACGCATGATCGATCTTCGGCCAAAAGAGTATGCAGTTCTCGAGTTCCTGTGCGAGAACGCCGGATCGGTGGTCTCGAAGACAATGCTCCTTGAGCGCGTTTGGGGCTACAGTTTCGATACCGGGACGAATATCGTGGACGTAGTCATCTCACGAATGCGGGCCAAGATCGAACGCGGATTTGGCACACAGCTCATCCGAACCGTCTACGGCGTGGGATATGCGCTTGAGATCGTACAAACGTGATCTTTCCGTCCGCTTCGTTCTGATAAGCATGCTGGTCGGTGTCATCTCCCTGGCCGCAGTTTACGTAGTGCTCGACCGGGCAATTTCGCTTGGGGAGGCAACGGAAATAGAAGAAGCCGCAACCTGGCTGAGCGCTGCCGCCTCTCGCCTCGGTTCCGGACTGATCGGCGCAATTCCCCCCTCCCACATAATCCACTACCTTTGCCTGAGAGCGCCGGATGGGACCCCAACGCTCGTGCTTCAGACGCCTGAAGGAGAAGCAGCCGATCTTTCCGAACGATTCGGAGCCACCCCCCTGAGAAGAAACGGTGCCGTATGGATGAAGGACGGTCGAACTCTGCTCTTCTCCACGAGAACACTCCCGGACGGCAGACTCTTGCAGTTTGCCATTACGAGCAAACTGAGGAATGTAGTCATTCGCTTTTTCGTTGACGCCGTTGCCGTAGTGGTTCCGCTGCTCGGTGCAATCGGCCTGGCTACCGGTTTCATGGCGTCCCGGATGTCCACCGCCCCCGTGCGGCAGATGATTGCCGAACTCGGGAGCACAACAGGCGTGGACCCCCTCTCGTTCCCGGGGCAGAACCCGGAACTCTCACAGCTTGCCCGCCTTTTGAATGGGATTGTCGAAGATCTTCGAGCCTCCACTCAGGGAGTCTTCCATTCCCTTGATCTTGTCGTACACGAGCTGCGCACACCGCTTTCCCGGATTCGCGCCCTGACAGAGCTGGCAATTGAATCGTCCAATCCCTCTCATCACACTCGCACGTCGTTTTCCAGTGCACTCGCGGAGATAGACCGGGCACTCCGGATGCTTCGCAGACTCGTCGATCTCACCGACTACGAAACCGGCACCGTGCGCCTCGAACAGAACCGCTGCAACCTGACCGACATTGCCGCCGACCTGGTAGAGTCATACCGCTATCTCGCCGAAGAGCGTTCGATTGAACTTACATTCACACCGGAAGGTTTGCTTCCCGTACTGGCGGACGCCGACAGGATGCGGATTGCCATGTCCAATCTCGTCGATAACGCCATCAAGTATTCCCGTGAATTCGACCGGATAGCGGTACGGGCATTCCGTCGGGGCAACCTCGCAGTATTTGAAGTGACGGACACCGGACCCGGCATCGGACCGGAGGACATTCCCCACGTTTTCGACCGTCTTTACCGCGGTAAAAGCTCGCGCAGCGGTACGGAAGGTATGGGACTCGGCCTTGCGCTCGTGCGGGGGATTGTGCGTGCACACGGCGGATCCTGCACGGCCGCGAGCACTCCCGAGAAGGCGACAACCTTCACCATCTCGATCCCGCTCCATCGTGATGAGGATCTTTGATCCGCAACGCATCTCCGTATTGCAGGATGGACTATACCGAGGTATACTCTCTCGTCGCGCGGGACAGATCAACAGGCTAAGTTACATCAAGGGGTGAGTTATGTCAGGCTTTGATTTTACACCGGACCTGAGCGTGGGAATTCCAGAGATAGATGCGCAGCACTGGGAGATAATCAGACTCCTGGACAAGCTTGACGCATTGAATGGCAATGCCGAACACTCCGATACCTTCCCCCACATACTCAACGATCTTGTTCAACGGATAGCATCTCACTTTGCGACCGAGGAACGCTACTTTCACCAATATGCGTATGAGGACTCAGAACCACACCGGATCGAGCACGCACGCCTCCTTGCGGAGTTGAGAAAGCTGCAGGAAGAGCTGGACGCGGGACAGCGCACAGGCTCGAAGGTTGCCCGATATCTCCGAGTCTGGCTTACGACTCACGTGCTTGTGGAAGACAGGGCATACGCGGAATTCTTTCGGGTTGCAGATGGCCGGCGAGAACCGCTGCGCAGGCGGATCGAGAATCCGATCATCTGATCAATTGTTACATTTCGGTCAGGAAGCGAATCCACCCGATCGTTTGCGTCTCCGGTTTCGTATAATAGTTCTTTATTATTCTCAATTACACTCATCGGGATGGCAGGAGATGTCGTCACCAAGGAGATTGAGATGTCCGGGGCTAATGGCAAAAACATACTGCTCGTGGAGGACGAGGCTATCATTGCTCTCGCGGAGGCATCTCAGCTCCGGCAATTCGGTTACACCGTGTCCGTGTGCCACGACGGCAAGACGGCAATACAACGCGCTCTATCGGATCCGACAATTGAACTTGTCCTCATGGATATCGATCTCGGAACCGGAATGGACGGCACCGACACCGCCGCAGAGATTCTCGCGCACCGGGACGTACCGATCGTTTTCGTATCCAGTCACAGTGAACGGGACATTATTGAGCAAACCGAACGCATTTCCCCGTACGGCTATGTAACAAAGAACTCCGACTCAACAACGATAGAGGCATCCATCCGGATGGCCCTGCGCCTCCACACGGCAAACAGGCTGCTCCGCGAAAGCGAGCAGACCGTGGAGCAGGAACGCAACAAGCTTTCGCTCGTTCTGGATAACGTTCCCGCGCAGGTTGCTCATGTCGGTGTGGACGAACGGTACCTGTATGCAAATCGGCAGTATGCAGGCCACTTCGGGACGACGCCCGAGCTCATCGTCGGCCGCACAGGACTGGAGATTGTCGGTCCGATGTTGCGTGAGGAGGTACAGGATAAGCTCGACCGGGTTTTTGCAGGTGAGACTCTCCGGTTCGAACAGCGGCGGCCGGGGAGCGACGGCACGCCGCGCACAATGCTCGTGACCTACGTTCCCGATATCCGATCCGACGGCACAGTCGCCGGTTTCTTCAGTCTGGGCGTAGATATTACCAACGACCTGTCCGGCCGCGTCGAACGGATGAATCCGGTCGCCGAGCGGTTGACCGGATGGGCGATGGAAGACGCGCAGCTGAAGACCTTTGGTGAGATCTTCAGGATCTTCGACAGCCGGACCGGAGAGCCGGCGAAAGATCCGGTGACCAATGTGTTGAACACCGGATCGGTCGTTGCCCTTGCGAACCATACGTCTCTTGTTTCCCGGAACGGACGGTCACGACAGATTGCGGATTCCGCAGCTCCCATAAGAGGTCCAGGCGGTAACGTCACAGGCACGGTCCTCGTCTTCCGGGATGTAACGGAGGAGTACGCCGTCAAGGAAGAACTTCGTCTGGGGCAGGCACGACTTCGGACCTTGTTCGACACCATAGCCGAAGGAATCGTCATCCATGAACTCGTATTGGGTAATGATGGAACGCCGATCAACCATCGGATAATAGACTGCAACCGGCAATATGAGACACTCATCGGAATTCCGCGTGCGCATGCAGTCGGAAAGCTCGCCACCGACGTGTACGGAGTTCCGGATCCGCCCATGCTCGAACAGTACGCGTCTGTGGTACGGAACGGAAAACCGAAACGCTTTTCGATCTATTTCAAGCCGATGAAACGCCGCTTCAATATCTCGTGTGCACCGTGGGGAGAAAATGGACTGGTTGCAGTCGTTTCCGACGTCGGCGACCGCGAAACGGCCTCTGTGGACATGGGGCGGAGGTCCTGATATTGAAGCGCATTCAACCCAACCTGCGAACTCAGCTTCTCGTTGTTGCCGCTCTGTCGACCATCCCTTTTCTCGGGGTAACCATCTACACCGCGAACGAGTTGCACTCCGACGTTCAAGTTCGGTTACAGACTCATGGACGGGATGCGGCCCGGACCGCAGTTATGCGGATAGACGACGTTCTCTCCGCAAGCCGGCAGATCCTGTCTCTCATGCCGGACTCTCCGAACTTCAGCAGAATGCTCTCTATCCTGCCTCAGTTCCTGAATCTCGGGGTCCTCTCTCCGAACGGTCGCGTCCTCGCTGCAGCAGTGAAACAGCCGCCCGGGATAGGGTATGCGGGGAGGGACTTTGTCCTCTCCTGCGTACACTCCGGCAACTTCACCGTCGGCGGGTTCCTGTTCGATCCGGTGACCGGACTGCCAGGAATTCCGCTTGCCTATCCGGCGAAAAACCGAGCAGGACAGGTTACTGCCATCTCCTTCGCAATGCTCAACCTATCGTGTATCAGTCACGGTTGGGACACTGTCCTCTCGCGGCTGCCGCCAGGGTCTCTGCTGGTTGCACTGGACAAATCGGATGACAACCTCGTATTTCGCGCGGGCGGGCACCTGACACTTTCCTCGGAAGGCCCAAACATCTTCAGCGGTCAAGCCGAAAACATCGGATCCGGCTGGTTCACCTCAGACTGGCCGGACGGGAAAACTCGCAGTTGGTACGTCCGGAGGATCAGGAACCACGCAAAAGGTCAGCCCCTCAGTCTGATCGCGGTCGGCGTGCGGCGGGACGCGGTCTTCTCCCACGCCGATATGGCGGCATTTAGGAGCCTAAGCGCAATTGCGGGGTCGGGCACGGTGCTGGTCTTTCTCGGATGGTGGATCCTCGAACGTCGGGCCGTGCGGCCGTTGCGCGGAGTACTGAACACGCTGCTCGCCCTTGGAACCGGAGATTTCAGCGCCCGCACACGCCTCGACAGACCCGGCGGGAGCATCGGGGCGCTCATCTCTGCAGTGGATTCGACCGCCGATGCTCTGGAGAAGAACGCGGACCGGCAGGATGGGCTGATCCATAGCCTTCGGGCAAGCGAGTTGCGCTACCGGACGCTCGTTGAGATATCTGCGGACGCAATAATCCTCCTGGATGGGTCCCTCTCAATTGTTGCCGAAAACGAAGCAGCACGGAACCTGTTCTCCACTCCGGGGACGGGCTCACTTGCAGGGCGGCAGGTGACCGATCTGGTCTGCCCTGCCGTCAGGCAGATCGCCACGTACTGGCTGAAGAACCGCCTGGCCGAAACGGGACAAATCCGCGCCCTGGAGATCGATATCCAGACCAGCGCGGGTGCCTGTATTCCCGTTGAAGTGTCGGTTTCCGGTCGTATGCTGACCGATGAACGGTCGGCAACAATTGTCGCCGTTATTCGCGATATCCGTGAACGTCACCGCGCCCAGCAGGAGAAAGCAAGCCTGCAGGAACAACTCGTTCAGTCGCAGCGGATGGAGGCAGTTGGAACTCTTGCCGGGGGCGTAGCCCATGATTTCAACAATCTGCTCACCGTGATCCGAGGCTACGTGGAGATCTCCAAGTTCGCACTCAAAGAGGACGATCCGATGCTGTCGAATCTGCGGGAAATAGATTCTGCAACCCGTCGGGCTGCGGATGTAACCAGACAGCTGCTCCTGTTCAGTCGCCGCCAGAAGATGGAGCTCACCCACCTGGATCCGAACGACCTTGCAGAAAACATGAGCAAGCTGCTTCAACGCCTCATTGGAGAAAATATCCAACTTCGCATAAGGAAAGCCGACAACTTGTGGATGGTAAAGGGCGACAGAGGAAGCCTGGAACAGGTACTCATGAACCTGGCAGTAAATGCCCGGGATGCAATGGCGGACGGCGGAGTACTGTCTATCGCGACATCGAATTTCAGTGTCCAGGAAGCCGGACAGATGCGCGGCGGCATCCCACAGAGTTGTCGCTATGTCCGCCTGACCGTTCGTGACACCGGAGTCGGAATGACCCCGGACACTATTGATCACGCCTTCGAACCGTTCTTCACTACGAAAGACATCGGCAAGGGGACAGGACTGGGACTTTCCGTGGCCTTCGGAATTATCAAGGAACATGGCGGGTTTATCGACATCGAGAGCGTTCCAAACGAGGGGACCTCGTTCCATGTTTTTCTCCCTGCGGTGCGCGAAAAACGTGCATCCGAAACGGTTCGCGACGAACGCGGTCTTCCCGCAGGCAACGGCGAGCTCATTATGATCGTGGAAGATGATGAGTCCATCCGAACACTGACGGAAAAAGTCCTGACGGAAAACGGATACAGAGTAGAGTCTGTGGGCAATGCGGCCGAAGCGCGGCGGATGTTTCTCCAATGTGCTGACCAGCTCGCAATGATGCTCATCGACGTCAAGCTTCCCGACGGATCCGGAGCTCGACTCGCGCACGAGTTCGCAGGCCGGCAACCTTCGGTCATCGTAACACTGACAAGTGGGTACACCGACTTCACGGCCGACACAGAGAAGACCCTGGAAAACCGTGCATTCAGATACCTTCCGAAGCCGTACAGCGCGGTCGGACTCCTCACCGAGATACAGGCTGCTCTATCCGTCCGGCAGTCACAGGTGGCGGCTCATCGCTCATTGCAGGCCGACCCGATTTAACATAGAATATGGCCATCTCATCATTGCCTGTACCTCAAGAAGTGTGAAAGTCCAAACACGGGAGAAATGGATGAAAAAAGTCTTCTATATCCTGGGACTCGTGGCGGTCGTTCTTCTGCTTGCCACGTGTGCGGCCGGCGTTAACACCCTCGTGGGTACACCGAATGTCGAAGGCACCGTTGCCGGGTTCTGGCGTGGTCTCTGGAACGGCATAATTGCGCCGGTGACTTTCGTAATATCTCTCTTTACCAGGAACGTGCAGATGTACGAAGTTCACAACAACGGCGGATGGTACAACTTCGGCTTCCTGCTGGGCGTTATCATTATTTTCGGAGGCGGAGCGAAGGGTTCCAATTCCCGGCGCTGGAGACGATAGGCCGCAGCTGTTCCTGCAACACGGAAAGCGGTCTTTGCTCGCGCGCTACGCCATCGTGGGCAGCATTTCGAGCGTCACCGCATATTGCAGGCTCTGACCCGAGCGGAACCGGTCGAACTCTTCTATAACGTAATCCGCCTGACGCATAACTTCGTTCCCGATACTTCCGGCAATGTGCGGAGTAAGGACTACGTTTTTCAGATCGTACAGCGGACTACCCGCCTCCGGCGGCTCCGGATCCGTCACATCCAGGAGTGCGGTAAGATCCGGCCTGGCCGTCAGGACTTCCACGAGATCGGTCTCGCTTACCGTTGCACCCCGACCGGTATTGATGAAAATGCCGTTTTCCGGCATTCGCTCGAGTTGTACCCGTCCGATAATTCCCACGGTCTGTGCATTGTTGGCCAGGTGATTGCTTACGATATGGCACCGACCAAAGACTGAATCAAGCTCCTCGTGAAGGACGTCGAGTTCCCTTTCCCGCTCCTTCGACATGAACGGATCGAAAACATGAATCCGGATTCCCGCACGGCTCAAGGAGCGGATAACAAGAGTGCCGATCATCCCGGCTCCAAGCACGCCGATGTCGATGGAAAACATGCCCGGATACCGGTCCCGATCGAATGACGCATACGTACTCGCCCCGCGCCCGGCCCTCGCTGCTGTGAAGAACCCCTTTGCGGCAAGAGTAATTTGTGCAACCGTATACTCGGCAACCGGAACCGCATTTGCCGCCCAGGCGGAAATAACCTGCACACCGGATTCCAGGAATGGACGGGCAAATGTCTGAACGGATCCGGCCGCATAGAACACCGCCTGAAGCGAAGGAAGATACGCCAGGTCGCGAACGGTGAGCGCAGGCATTCCCCAGGTCGAGAACAGGTAGGCGACGTCCCGGAGCTCCGGCGCACGGTCCGCCAGGTTGCGCGAGTGTATTATTCCGGGAACAGTACGGACCCGCTGTTCAATCTCGTTTCTGCGTCCGTCACCGTATACCCGTTTCACATTTCGTTCGTTGTCGCAGATGAATGCTGCCTGCCGCGCGGATGAGCTGCTCATGATGGCTCGCATGGTAATGGATGAATCGACGGGACGTCAACGTGCTCCGTTCTAGTCATCCCAGCCGCAAACGCGTCCATCTTCGTCCCAGAGTGCGTGCCACGAGGACGCCGAACTCCACAGAAACACTACACCCTTGATGAGTCGGCAGTTCCTGTCGGCCGCCGCAATGCGTTCCATTTCATCTTTCGTAAGCGGATCTTCGGCGACAACCCTCAGATTGCTCGAGTATTCCGCTTCGTTCACCGAAAACGGGATGGGGACCTGCCCTCTCTGGACCGCCCACTTCAGACAGACAGCCGCCGGGTGGACATCGTGGGCCCGGGCTATTTCTCTGATCTCGGGAATGTCCATCGCCGCAACGTCGCCCTCGCATCTGTCCCGTTCCGGACGAATTGGCGAACCGAGCGGGCTGAATGCGACAGGCTGGAGATCTCGGGACCGGCAATACTCAAAAAGCTCCGGCTGCTGAAATCCGGGATGAATCTCCATCTGATGCACTGCCGGTGGAATCCTGCAGAGCGGAAGGATGGCGTCCAGTTTCGGAATCGTCATGTTCGACATACCGATGCTTCGAACGAGTCCGCGGTCAACGAGCCGTTCCATCTGCTCCCAGCAGACCATGTACTCTTCAGCGAAGAATGGTCGCGAATCGGCTTGTCGGGAATTCGGAGCGGCCCCCGGCGGATGATGGTTTGGAAAGGGCCAGTGAACGAGGTACAAGTCAAGGTAGTCCACCCGCAGGTCCCGCAAGGTTTTTTCGCAGGCAGTGCCGACCTGACCCGCCGCGTGCCGGTCGTTCCAGACCTTCGAGGACAGCGTGAGCTCGTCCCGCCGCAGGACTCCGGCCCGAATCTGCCGTTCCACTGCTTCACCAATCTCGACCTCGTTACCGTATGCGGCCGCGCAGTCTACATAACGATATCCCGCCTTGAGCGCGCCACCGACCGCAGCCGCCACCTCCTGCGGCGAATAACGATCGTTGCCGAAGGTTCCGAGCCCGATTGATGGTATCCCGCGGACGGAATCTGCAACTCGTTCCATAGACAACATCATAGTGGAGGGTCGGGACGAGAACAAGCACATGCAGCCCAAGCTCAGGGCCGCATGTGCGAAGGCGCTATCGGATCATCATGTTGTAGTCGAGGTGGAACATGATCCAGATCGAACCACCAACGAGAATCCCCAGAAGGACTACTGTGTACGCGAAGACGAGGAGATTCCAGTGCTGATCGGAAGATGTGTTCAAATGAAGGAAAAAGACAAGATGCACGAGGATCTGAATAACCGCGAAAACCACGATTGTGATAACGATTGCGAGATGCGTCAGATGTGAGGTCATAACCAGCGCGAAGGGTATGCCGGTCAGAACAATAGACAGGACAAAGCCGGTGACGTACGACTTGAGGCTTCCTCCTGCCGCGCCGGCTACGTGTTCATTACTCATTTAGATGGCTCCCATCAAGTAGACGAAGGTGAATACGCAGATCCAGACGATGTCCAGAAAATGCCAGAAAAGGCTCAACGTCATCATCCGGGTTCGATTGGTGGCATTCAGTCCCTTCTTGCTGATCTGAACGATAAGCGTGATCATCCAGATTAATCCGATCGTTACGTGCAACCCGTGAGTGCTAACCAGAGTAAAGAAGGCGGAAAGGAATGCACTGCGGTTCGGACCGTTTCCTTCGATTATCAGGTGGTAAAACTCGTTGATCTCGAGCCCTACAAAGGATGCGCCAAGAACGAAGGTCAGCGCCAGCCAACCGACCACCTCGTTCTTGCTGTCTCGGTTCCGTGCAAGGATTGCCATCCCGTAGGTGAAACTGCTGATAAGAAGAAAGGCGGTCTCCGCGAGCACACCGGGAAGTCTGAAGATGTCGTGACCGGTCGGTCCACCTGCGTAATGACTGCTGAGCACGGCAAAAGTCGCAAAGAGCGACGCAAACAGAATGACGTCGCTCATGATGTAAATCCAGAAACCGAAGACTCTCGTGGAGGCGGTATCCTGGTGAACGTGCCCGTTCGAATGGGCCGGATTTGCTCCGATAGTATGATCTGACATTGACTACGCCCCCTGCGCCATGTGCTGACTATGTTCGTCTTCGATCCGCTTCACTTCTGCCGCAGGTACGAAATAGTCGATATCGTAGTTGGAGGTCCGGACAATCATGGTCGCAATGATTCCGAGAAAACCGACAATGGCCATCCACCAGATGTGCCAGACAAGACCAAAGCCGAACGCCAGGGCGAACGCTCCTATGAACACTCCTGCGGCGGTGTTCTTCGGCATATGGATCTCAGCATATTCTGAAGGCTTCTCCCTGGCCTCACCGCTCTGCTTCATTTCCCAGAACGCGTCGATTTCGCCGGCCACAGGAATTTTCGCAAAATTATAGAAAGGCGGCGGAGACGATGTCGACCACTCGAGCGTGCGCCCATCCCATGGGTCCCCGCTCAGGTCATTGTTCTTTTTTCTGTCTCTGATGCTCACCGCAAGCTGGGCTACCTGATAGATAATACCAACAAGGATTATCACCGCGCCTACCGCGGCAATGATGAGCCACGGTCGGTATGCCGGATTGTCATAGTGATTCAGACGCCGTGTCATGCCCATGAAGCCCAGAACGTACAGCGGCATGAAGGCAACGTAGAATCCAATAATCCAGGACCAGAAGGCTCGTTTTCCCAGTTTCTCGTTCAGCGTAAAGCCGAACGCCTTGGGAAACCAGTAGGTTACGCCGGCAAACACACCAAAAGCGGTCCCGCCAATCAGCATAGAGTGGAAATGTGCAATCAGGAAGAGACTGTTGTGCAGGACGAAGTCCGCTCCCGGAACCGCGAGAAGCACACCCGTCATTCCGCCGGTTGTAAAGGTGATCATGAAGCCGATTGTCCAGAGCATGGGAGTTGTGAATCTGACTCTTCCGCGGTACATGGTGAATAGCCAGTTGAACATCTTTACACCGGTTGGTATGGCTATCAACATGGTAGTGACGCCGAAGAAGGCATTCACATCACCTCCCGCACCCATGGTAAAGAAGTGATGGAGCCAGACGGTAAAAGACAGAATCATGATGACGATGGTTGCCCAGACCATTGACTTGTAACCAAAAAGCGGTTTCCCCGAGAAGGTTGCGACAACCTCGGAAAAAACGCCGAAGGCGGGGAGGATGACGATGTACACCTCGGGATGACCCCACGCCCAGAACAGGTTGACGTACATCATCATGTTGCCGCCGCCGCCATTGGTGAAGAAGTGCATTCCGAGATACCGGTCAAGCGCAAGGAGTGCGAGCGCAACAGTCAGAACCGGGAATGCCCCGATAATGAGGACGTTCGTGCAGAGAGATGTCCAGGTGAAAATGGGCATCTTCATGAGCTTCATTCCCGGGGCCCGCATCTTCATGATGGTCACGAAAAAGTTAATTCCCGTCATCAACGTCCCGGCGCCCGCTATTTCAAGACTCCATATATAGTAATCCACCCCCACACCCGGACTGTATCTGAGCTCGGAAAGCGGAGGATAGGCGGTCCATCCTGTCTGGGCGAAATCGCCGAAGACCAGGGAGAGATTCACCAGAATCGCACCGACAATAGTCATCCAGAGGCTGACCGAATTCATGAACGGAAAGGCTACGTCCCGCGCCCCAATCTGGAGCGGCACCGCAATATTCATGAGCCCGATAATGAACGGCATTGCCATGAAGAGAATCATTATCGTCCCATGCGCCGAGAATATCTGGTCGTAGTGGTGCGGCGGAAGGTAACCGTGGTTTGCACCGTAGGCCACCGCAAGCTGGGAACGCATCATCAATGCGTCTACGAAGCCGCGGAGCAGCATCACAAAAGCAAGGATAATGTACATAATGCCAATCTTCTTGTGATCGACAGACGTCAACCACTCCTTCCACAGATAGGCCCATTTCTTCTTGTACGTCACGTACCCGAGAATCACGGCTGCAACGACGACCATGAACACAACCGCACCCATCTGGATGGGATTGCCGAGGGGTAGCGCAGACAGAGTCAATTTACCAAACATCATTACTCCTACGCACCGGACTTCGCAGCCTTACTCAGGGCACCACTCATGTATTTCTTGATGATGTCTTGAAAAAGTTGCGGCTTTACCGAGGAAAAATACTCCACCGGGTGATTTTCGCTCGGTTTTGCGAGCAGATCGTACCCGGCCTGATCCAGCTTGTTTTGCGACTGCTTTGCTTTCTGGATCCAGTCCTCATATTGTTTTTGAGAGACTGCAAGCGCCTTGAAATTCATACCGGAAAATCCGCGCCCACTGAACTGTGCGGCAATGCCTCCGTACGTCCCCGCAGAATTGGCTATGAGGTGAACCTCCGTCTGCATCCCGGCCATGGAGTAGATCTGACTTCCAAGTTGGGGGATAAAGAAGGAGTTCATGACGGTGTCGGACGTAACCTTGAAATTCACCGGAACATTCACCGGAAACGCTACCTGATTTACACTTGCGACTCCCTGATCCGGATAGATGAAGAGCCACTTCCAGTCGAGCGAAACAGCCTCAATTGTAATCGGTTTCGCCTTCGACTCCAGGGGACGAAACGGATCGAGCGTGTGACTGGTGATCCAGGTCACGGTTCCCAGGGCGATGATGATAATGAACGGCACAATCCATACAACGGCCTCAATCTTCTTTGAGTGCGCCCATTTCGGATCGTAGGTGGCGTTCTTATTGGAAGCCCGATACTTCCATGCAAAAAAGAGCGTGAGAAATATCACCGGCACAACGACAATGAGCATCAGAATCGTCGCAGTGATAATGAGGGATTTTTCGTCCATCCCCACCTGCCCCTTCGGATGAAGCAGGACCGCATTGCTGCAGCTGGTGAGCAATCCGAAAACGCCCAGCGACAGAAACTTGAGAATTCTTGAGACTTTCGTTTTTACCATTTTGTTGGAGACCTCATTTGCGTGAGTCACAGCTCCTAAAACATACTCATTTTGCGGGTCTTGTCAAGATTTCTATCTAGATCCGTCAACAATTATCGATTCAGGCCCGTATCGATACGGGTACAGCACCGCGGCAATTGCGTTCGACTCCTTGACTATCGGGCGGCCGAATGGCGTATGATCGGGGAAACTGCACACGGGGGATTTGGATGAAGATTCTGGCGCTTGTCGGGAGCGGAAGACGGCACGGCAACAGTGCACGAATTGTGGAGCTCATTGAACGTGCATTCAGGGCGGAAGCACTGACCAGGCACAAAGATGTTGAATGGGAAACCATATTCCTCCCCGGTTTGAACCTCCAGTACTGCAGGGGGTGTCGTGCCTGTTTCAATCACGGTGAAGATCACTGTCCGAACAAAGACGGCCTCCTCGAGCTGCGGGATGCAGTTGCCCGGGCCGATGGCGTGGTCCTTGCAAGCCCGGTGTACGTCAATGATGCAAGCGGATCTGTGAAGACGCTCATTGACAGACTCGGATTTGTCTGCCACCGGCCGCAATTCATGAAAACTCCGTTCCTGCTCCTGGCCACGACCGGAGGAACGCCTGCCCGCCACGCAATCCGCACGCTTCAGTCGGCCGCGGTAAGCTGGGGCGCGCCTCTCGGTGCATCCGCGGCCTTTGCAACCGGCGCTCTTTCGGGAAATGATGAGATCGCGTCTCATTCCGTACAGGCGAACCGCGCAGCCCGGAAGTTCCTGAGTCGCATTGAACAACAACTTCGGGAGCGTCCCTCGTTTCTGTCCCTTCTAGTTTTTGCAATTCAGCAACGGGCATGGCGCAGGCACTGGGCCGCCTCCCCCTCAAACACGCTTGACCACCGGTACTGGAAAGACGCCGGATGGCTCGACCGGGATACAACCTATTTCTTTGCTCACCGGGCCCCGATATTCCGGGTGATCGCCGCGCGCGGCGTTGCAGCCATTGTTGCGCGGTTTACAAGCTGAAAGATTCGTCCTCAGGGAAACGAGCTTCAAGCAGAAATAGCACGCAGAAGATCTGGTATTGCATCGAACGAGCCCGGGCATTTGATGGAGGAATTCACGAGAGAACCGTTCACGCTCACCACAGGGTTCGCCCACCGGAGAGAAGTCTGAGGCAGCGGTGTGCGGTTGATTGCCCTACCCCGAATTTCGGGATACTCCCGGTCAGGATAGAGCGCAATGCCCGCAATCACCATTACCTTCAAATGCCGGTCTTCCAGATAGACGACGTGATACACCTGATCGGCTTTGCTCCTTCAGCGCGCATCACTGGCCCCCGCTCTTACTGCGTTACAAGACGGGCTTCGCGAGCGCCTTGCATCCGACATTCACTCTGAAGTACAATTCTTCACTCATCACACGTCAACATCATAGGAATCCCTCCGGAAAGGAGTCCGAACAATGGCCAGGAAGATTGCGGTTATCGGAGCGGGTATCGCGGGCTTGTCGGTTGGCTGTTACGCACGGATGAACGGATTCGAAGCCGAAATATTCGAAACGCACAATCAGCCTGGCGGGCTCTGTACCGCGTGGAAGCGACACGGATATACATTCGACGGTTGTCTTCACTGGCTGACCGGTTCGTCGCCTGCGGACAACTTCTTCAAGTTGTGGGAAGAGCTCGGCGCAATTCAGGACCGAAAGATCATCGATCACGACATATTTTATCGGTTCATCGGAAGAAACGGGCAGGAGTTCAACCTCTATACAGATGTCGACCGGCTCGAGGCACATATGAAAACGCTTTCGCCAGAAGACTCGGGCATGGCCGAACATCTGTGTGGATTGATCAGAAAATTCACCCGGTTCAAGGCTCCGGTTGGCAAGGCTCCAGAACTCTACAACATATTCGACATCGCGAAACTGGTGCTTCGGCTTGGACCATACATGAAGGACCTACGATACTGCAATTCGATCTCGGTTGGTGAATATGCCGCCCAATTCAAGGATCCGTTTCTGAGGGACTGCATAGCCCGGATTCTGTATACGCCGGAAACAGTACTCTTCGGAGCTGTGGTTACCCTCGCACTCCTTCATAACCGCGCAGGCGGATTTCCCGCGGGAGGATCGCTCGAATTTGCCCGTGCAATTGAACGTCGATTCGTCGACCTCGGAGGGATCGTGCACTACCGAAGTGCCGTCAAGGAGATCCGGACAGAGCATGGCGCGGCCACCGGTATTGTTCTTGCCGATGGCACCGAGGTGGCGGCGGACTATGTCGTCTCTGCTGCTGATTTGCATTCAACGCTGTTTGAACTGCTCGAGGGTCGTCATCTGGATCCTCAACACAAAAAACTCTTTGAAAGCTTCCGGTTATTTCCAAGCATGGTCCAGGTATTCTACGGGGTGAAAATGGCGATACCGGAGACCGAGTCTGCACTCGGGCAGTTCATTCATCTGGAGCATCCCGTCCGGATTGGAAACGAGGAGAGCGAATGGCTGCTGCTCAAAGATTATCACTACGACCCGAGCCTGACGCCACCGGGAAAGAACGTCATATCGTGTTCGTTTATTACCGACAACTTCGACTACTGGAAAGACCTTTCTTCGAACAAGGCTGCCTACGAGACTGAAAAAGAGCGGATTGGCGCCGCGAGCGCGGAACTCGTGGAACAGGTCTATCCCGGGTTCAAGGATGCGATCGAAACCGTGGACGTCGTAACGCCCATGACCTACGTCCATTACACCGGGGTCTGGAAGGGCACATTCATGACGTGGCTCCAGACTCCCGAATCTGTGGACAGCCTGCGGGTCATTAAGAATACCGTTCCGGGGTTGTCCAATGTGTTCCTTGCAGGAATGTGGGTTCAAGCTCCAGGTGGCGTTCCCACCGGGGCGCTCACCGGCCGTAATGTAGTCCAGCAGATCTGCCGGAAAGAGAGAAAACGGTTCACCACGTCGCTCCCATGAAGTATCACGGAGCGTGTTGATATCCCATGACGGCACGAGCGACGTGGACAGACTGCTAATGTAACAGTTCAATCCAGGAGCGCCCGCCGTCATCGGTCCGCCAAAGCGATCTTCCCGGCTGATCGATCAACAGAGCCCATCCCGTCCGCTCATTCACAAAGTCGACCTGTGAAACATACTTGCCACTCGGATTCCGGGCAAAATCGAGATTCGAACCGATGGCGGCCCATTGCGCCCCGCCGTCCCGCGTTACACAGAGATTGTGCCCGCAGCGAACAACGGCGACGAGCGGGGAGACGATATCCGGGTCGGCAAACGAATCGACGTTATCCAGGACGGACGGTGCCGCCTTCCAGTGCACTCCCCCGTCTCGTGTAGAATAGATTGAGAGTGCTGTTATATCCCCTTCGCTCCCCCCGTGCTTCACCATGAACACGGGCATGATTCCGTCTTCTCTCCCGAAAAAGACAGGAGACCTGGGGACAATGTGATACAAGCGGTATGACGGCGTGGGGAGCGGCAGGTGGATCGAGTGCCAGGTCCTGCCCAGGTCGGGCGATCGGGAAAGTCTTACTACGCCGCCGGGGTCACGTGCACGGTCTCCGTACGTGACAATGAATCTTTCGGCCGCGACCGAAAGGGTGTCCCCACAGATGTTGCAGAGGTGAACGATCCCGGGAACGGAGTTCCATGTTGTCCCCCCGTCTGTCGTCCGGAACAACCGGATGTACGCGTTGCCGGCGCCAATATCCACGGATTTACACCAGCCGTCGTGTTGATTCGTGAACCGGTACACCGGATTCATCGGCGCTGACCGTGTTGCTATGGTCCACGTCTTGCCTCCGTCGGTGGTGCGAGCAAGTCCTGAAGAACCGTCTCCTTCCTCCCGAAAAGAGACCCACGCGGTATCGGCATCAAGGAAGAATGCACCGATGGAGGAAACTGGGAGTTGTTGAGGCGATACATCCAGCCATTGTCTTCCGCCGTCTTCTGTCCTGAAAATAGAATGACGGGTAATTCCCCAGCCTACGGTCGTCGATTTCATCGAGATTGAAATCAGTTCCGGTCCTGCCACACTGCGAGCATGTGTGCATGTCGCAAGCAACAGACAGGCCATCAAGGGCAGCAGAAGGAAGGGGGTGATTTTCGAGTTGATCCGAATAGAGGTTGTGGGTTGGAATTTCCATTTAACCATTCATGTTACCCATTCACGCTCCGTGACCACGGATTTGCTGCGCCACCGAATCTTGACCACCTGTTTAGCGCGACGTATTCTTTCATCAAGGTTATTATGATTGTTCCAGTCATAAATAGAAAGGAGCATCTTTGATGAGCAGCATACCGCGAGACAATTGGGATGACATCGGCAAACTGGTTCTTCGATTCACGGTGGCGTTTCTTCTCATCTTTCATGGAATCGGGAAGGTCGAGCACGGGATAGCGTGGATGAAGGGTCCTCTCTCGGCCTACCACCTGCCGTTCTTCATCGGATACGGAGTGTATGTAGCAGAGATCATCGCTCCGGTCCTCATCCTGGTGGGATTTCTGACCCGCCCAGCTGCGCTGGTGGTAGTCTTCGACTTGATAATGGCAATACTACTGGTTGCATGGCACAGGCTTTTTGCGCTCACAAAGGGTGGATCGTACGCACTGGAGGCGGAAGCATTCTTCCTCCTGCTCGGGGTCGTGCTCTTCTTTCAGGGCCCGGGGCGTTACAGTGTTACCCGCGACCACGGTCCCTGGTGGCTATAGTCAACAGAGAGGCGCGACGCTCCCAGGCACGTTCCGAACGGGACTTCACTCCCTGGAGCATGGCGGGTTGTTGGAGTAACGCTCCCCCGAGATCATTGACGAAATAGCTCCAGAAATTCTTTGCGAATCCTCCATTGAACTCCGTCCGGTAACGTACAACGAGCCGGGTGGAGTCCATTCCAACGGGGAACACGTGGAACGACCAGGCAATATTCACATACTGCGGGCTCATTCGGTCCACTCCTGGACCAGATCCTGTTGAGATTATGAAGTACCTCTCGGATTCAAGGGCAACAACATCGAGCGAATATCCGGGGGCAAGCGCAATGGTGTCACCGACCTTCAAATTCTGAAGCTCGGGATGAATGGAGTTGGAAGAGCTCTCCCCGTCAATGAAGTAATCCGGTCCGGCCAGACGATTGATTGCATCGATGTTGTACCATCCGGCCCTCCGATATCCCACCTGAATGAGCCACGGCCAGACCATCGAGGGCGGTGCATGTATGGTAATTGCCTGCGTATACTGTATCTGCGGCGACCGGGCGAGTTCGTCTCCGGGAAGTTCGCTGCGTGCTTCGCTTCCGGTTGCTCCCAATCTGCGCCCGACAGGAACTGCAACGATGACAGTGGCAACAATTGCAATGACAAAGAGAGCCACAATTCCGGCAATACCCTTCAGGAACCGGCGTCCGGTAAACGGCAACAACCGCGGGATTGGAATGAGCGATCGAACCCGTTCCCGGTACATTTCATAGTCTGAGCCAAACTCGTCCAACAGATCCTCTTCTTCCCTCCGCGCCGCGATAAGTGATGTAACGAGGAAGATCGCGGCAGCCGTGAGAAAAAACCACGAATCCGCGAAGAAGGCGACTGCGGGAAGTATGAACCAGATCCAGACTGCAAAAATCGGATGCCTGCAAAGGCCATACGCGCCACGAGTTGCGAGCGTCTTTTTCATCCAGGCACGCACGAGTTCGAAAGCTGCAGATGCCCAAAAGAGTGCCCCCAACATCGAAATAATGGCCCCTGCGATGATGAAGAGACCACGGAACCGAAGGGTGAAACTCCCAATCGCCGGGAAAAGGATGGTTGCGCCAATGGCAAGTCCGAGCGCAGGACCGACAACAACGAGCAATCGGGGTGCTTCACCCATGAGCGAACGCTGCTTTTCCATGTGTCCATGCCTCCGCTCCTCGGAGCGGCATCGAGAGAATTTGTTGCTCAGCCGTGAAGAAGATCCGCCGGCAGCTTTGAGCCGGCTCCAAGAATTATATTCCACTGCCACGAGCGAATCAAGGTGAATTGCCCGGGCACGCCCCCGTTGCTACTGTGATATACCAGTCAGTTTCTCACTCACGGCCCAGAGCCGATTCCAATCGAGTTCGCTCATGGATGCGGGGCTCGATGAAACAGCCTTCATTTTTTCGAAATATCGGCCATTTGTTCCTTCAACATCCTCGGACGCGGCAAGATAGATCGAGGTTCTTGCTCCCTTTTCCGTGCTTATTGCCAGCGGACGAATGAGCGCAAGCACTACCCGCGAAAGTACCGACATGAATCCGCCCTTCTGGGCACCAAAGCCGGAGGCAACAAATCCAGGATGCAACGAGTTTGCAGTTACCGGTACGCCGCTCGCTGAAAATTGTCGAGCAAGCTCATAGGTGGCCATGGTCAGGGCAAGCTTTGCCTGGCCATAGGCACCGAATGCCGAATACTTCCTCTCTGATTGCAGATCATCCAGTCGAAGCTTCCCCGTGCGGTGGGCGCCCGAAGAGACGTTCACGACTCGTGCCCGGCGTTCGGGATGGCCGGAGTTCTCCAGAAGATCTCGCAGGAGATGAGTGAGCAGGAAAGGCGCGAGAAAGTTGACCGCGAGCGTGAGCTCCAAGCCGTCCTCGGTCGTCTGGCGATTGTAGGCAATTGCTCCTGCATTGTTCACCAGTACATTCAGACGGTCGTACCTTTTTCTAAAGCCGGCGGCGAGCTGGCGGACATCCGAAAGGGATGAAAGATCGGCAATGAGATATTGGACATCACCGTTGTTGGTGAGTCGCTTTATCTCTTCCACCACATGCCGGGTTTTCTCGATGTTCCGCCCGACAATAACCACTCGAGCACCAAGCCAGGTTAACTCACGGGCGGTAACGAGGCCAATTCCGCTGGTAGCTCCAGTAATGAGAACCGTCTGACCATGCATATCGTACATGAACTAGAGAATACTCATGAGATCGGGGGACCGGATAGTTGATTAGTCATCAGAAGTGGAACAGAAATGGAACCTGCGGCTCGGGTACTCGATGAATAGTGTTGGAGGCAAGAGAATCCACCCACCACTTGAACGACATTCTGATATGTCTGGTGTGAAGGACGCGACGACTCACTGAGTCGAAGAGGAACTCTTCAAGGTCTACATGCTCTTCGCCGTCCAGATGCTGCAGGCGGTAGTACGTCAGTTGCGGACGGTGGCCGAACTCCTTATACCACTCATCCATGCTCTGAAGGATACCGGATTCACCTGTCTGTGTCAGCACTCTTTCAGCGGCAGTCGATACATGTTCGTTTCGCGCTCCTGAAAACCAATCTTTCGGTACAGGTGGTTTGCGGCCACGCGGGAAGGGCGAGAAGTCAGATCAACAGCATCAGCGCCGAGTGCACGAGCTCGTGAAACCGCTTCCCGGCATAGCGTCTCACCTATGTGCCGACCCCTGAAATCCTCGTCCACAACCACGTCCTCTATCCATGCATGAATGCCGGAAGGAGTCCGGTAAACAACGAGCGTGAGCGTTCCGACTACTCTGCTCTGCTCGCGAGCAACAAGGACTGTCGCGGAGGCCGAGCGGACGGTAGCCTCGAAATTCGATCGGAAATCTGAGTGCAATGAACTTCCGACAAGCTGCGGAACGAGCCGAGCAAATGCGGCCACAAGCTCATCTGTTACCTCATCAACCTTGACTATCTCCATACCGCCAGTGTACCGCATACCAGGAGCATCCAACATCCGGAAAATCTTGTCCGCTGCCCTGCAGTATGGTAGATTGTTCGGGTGAGTACACAACAGCTTTTCTTCGCGGGGCTTCTTTCCGTACTGCCGATATCCGAACTGCGCGGAGCAATCCCCTATGCACTTGCCCACGGCATGAGTGCGCTCGCCGCATACTTCTATTGCGTAATCCTGAACGCGCTTGTCGGTCCGTTCGTCTACGGGTTCCTCTCTTCGATCAACAAGTTATTTCTCAAGGCGGGTTGGTACCAGAAGCTCTTTGACCGGATTGTTGAACGGGCACGCACAAAGGTCCATGCTAAGGTTGAACGCTTCGGCTATTGGGGTGTCATGCTCTTCGTCGCCATTCCGCTTCCGGTAACGGGCGCATACACCGGAGCACTTGGAGCCTGGATCCTCGGCCTGAATGCCCGAAAGACGTTCCTCGCTGTGCTGGGCGGAGTTGTCATTGCGGGAATTGTGGTAACCATCATCTCATACTTTGGAATCGCCGCGCTGGCGTTCTTCGTAAAGAACGGAGCGGCTCAGTGAGAAGAACGATGTTCCGTTTCGGCGCCTTTCTCTCTGCCGACGGAGGTCCGGAGAAAGGCCGAATCCAGGGCCTTCCCGTTTCTGAGCCGGTGGAAGTACTCCAGGATGAGCTGGGTATCCCACACATATTTGCTGCGAACGGCAAGGATCTGGTCACCGCACAGGGGTACATCCACGCGCGGGATCGATTGTGGCAGATGGAATCCAGTCGAAGGGTCACTACTGCCCGACTGGCGGAGGCCGCAGGACCCGCGCTTCTGGAACTCGATCATTTTTCTGTTCTCGCAGGATTCAGTCGGGTTCGCCGCCGTGCAATCTCCGCGCTGACGCCGGAAAATCGCGAACTCCTCGAGGCGTACGCAGCGGGAATCAACGCGTACATCGATTCATCGGCCGGCCGGATACCGCTCGAATACCGGACGCTCGGGATACGGCCGGTTCACTGGAGCGTTGAAGATCTGTGCGGCGTACTCCCCTTGAACGCGTGGTTCCTTCAGACGAACTTCCATGAGGAGCTCGTTGCATTGCTTGCCCGTGACAGACTCGACAGCAACTCATTCGCGGAGATCTTTCCGTCCGGCCCCGGCGCACAGCTGCCGGAAGAATCCTTCTTCTCCCGGTACGGATCCGCACGTGTTCCGCCTCTGCTGCCTGCCGCGACCGCCTTTTACCCGGAACTGGCGTCCATGGGCGGAGGAAGCAACAACTGGGCAGTTCGTTCCGGCGAAGGCGGATTGCCCATGGTTGCAAACGACCCTCATCTGGCAATGATGGTGCCGTCTGTCTGGCACGTGTGTCACCTGAGTTGTCCAGGCATGAACGTAGCGGGCGTGGCGATGCCCGGAGTGCCCGGAATCATTATCGGGCGGAATGAACAGGTAGCGTGGGCCGTGACGAACGTCATGACGGATATCGTCGACCTGTACATGGTGCGGATTGATCCGGATCGACCCACCCGGTATCTTGCCGGCGGCGAATGGCACGAAATGGAACAGGAGACCGTACAGATCCCGGTTCGCGGGCAGGAACCGGTTTCACGTACCATCTATCGAACCGTGCACGGACCGATCATTACCGAAGTCGCAGAAGGTTACGATGCGGTCGCGGCGCTCAAATGGTATGGCACACTGCCCGAAGACGCATTCGAAGATACGACAATCAACGGATTCTTCTCCCTTTTCCGTTCCCGAACGGTGGATGATGTCATGGAAGCAGGACGTCTCTTCAAAAGTGTCGGGCAGAATCTGGTGTGTGGAGATACCGAGGGGAATATCGCGTGGCATGCGACCGGTCTGGTACCGGTTCGTAACGGCTATTCAGGCCGAGTGCCTGCTGACGGCTCCAAAAGAGGCGACGGTTCCTCCGGAAGCGACGGCTGGACGGATTTTCTGCCATACGATCGTCTGCCGTCATCGAAAAATCCGCCGGAAGGCTACATTGCCACCGCGAACAACCGCACCGTTTCCCCGGACTCACCGGAACACATTACCTACTCCTGGACTGCTCCATACCGTCGGGCGCGTATTGCGTCGCTGCTCGAAAAACTCGAACGACCAACACTTGAAGATCTGCAGGAAATCCAGCGCGATGTCTACGTCCTTCAGGCCGACCGTCTCCTGCCGAAGCTGCTTGCGTTCGCATATACGAAACCCAACGCCGTCCGCGCTGCGGCGATTCTTGAGAAATGGGACAGAGTCGCGGACCGGGCAAGCACGGGCACGCTGATCTTTTCAGTCTTCCTTACAGAGTTCGAGCGGCTCCTGCTCTGCGAACGACTCGGGAAGGCGTACGCAGCATACATATCCATCGCACCCATGTTCTATTCAGCGGTAGAAGCCGCGCTCACCGAAGGAAACGTCGACCATCTTCTTGAAAAGACAAAGTACGGCACGGACGGACTCGGTGCCCTGTGTGAGGACGCACTGTCCCGCTCGGTACGAATAGTCGAGGCATCCCTCGGTAAGAACATGAGACGATGGAGATGGGGACGGCTCCACACCTATCGGTTTTCGCACGCCGGATCGACTGGCCCTTTTACGCGGTGGCTGCTCGATCGTGGCCCGCACGCAGCTCCCGGTACACCAACTACCGTGAATGTCTCTGCATTCAATCCGGCAAACCTCTTCACGGGCTCCCGCAAAGAAAGCGGGAGCGGCGGCGAGCGTGTCGGCCGTAGACGGGAGTATCAGGCACTGACCATACCCTCCATGCGATTCACCGCGTCGCTTGCGGATCCGGACCGAACATTTATCATGGCACCCATGGGGCAATCCGGCAGACCGGGCAACCGACATTACGACGACATGATCCGCCGGTGGATCGAAGGCACCGTTGTCCCGCTGCCGCTCTCCCGGGACGGCGCTGAGCGCATAGCACGCAACCGACTGACGTTCCTGCCCTGACTGCCCGGCCGGTGGATTTCGGGGGAGATTTCTGCTTCTCAGCGACACCCGCAAACAGGCGAGAAGACGAATTGGGCCAGCTACCGGGCTGATAGCTTTCCGGGATAATTTATCAACACGCTCAATGATACTTCAATCGGCGCTTGGGTTCTTGTCCGCAGCCGCAAACGCTGCCATACTGGTACCATTCCTATACAGAGAGGAGAGCCACGCGATGCAGAAAACAATGCAAGGGGCGTTGCTGCCCGGGAACAGTAGCGTACAGATGAAGGATTTCCCGGTACCGGAGCCCGGCCACGGAGAAGTCCTCATAAAAGTCAAGTCTTCCACGATCTGCGGGAGTGATATCCGTGCAATTTACCGGGAGCACCTCGGGAAGGGACCGGAAGGGTATCAGAACGTCATTGCCGGACATGAACCCTCGGGCCAGATCGTCTCTGTTGGCCCTGGAATGAAGAAGTTCAAGGTCGGTGATCGTGTAATCGTTTACCACATCTCCGGCTGTGGCGTCTGTTACGACTGCCGTCGGGGATACATGATCAGCTGCAGCAGTCCCCATCGGGCGGCCTACGGATGGCAGCGGGACGGCGGCATGGCGGAGTACCTGCTTGCCGAGGAAAAGGACCTGGTCATGCTTCCGGACAATCTGTCCTACACCGACGGCGCTCAAGTTGCATGTGGCTTTGGGACCGTGTTCGAGGCACTCTCAAAAATAGGGATTTCAGGAACGGACCGGGTCCTCATCACGGGTCTCGGACCCGTTGGCCTCGCAGCGGCAATGCTCTCACGGGCTCTTGGAGCTCACCAGATTATTGGCACCGATATATCGGCGGACCGCGCAGAACTCGCAAAGAAGCTTGGACTCGTTGACGAGGTCCTTGTCGGCGCAGAGGGAACGGTGGATGCGGTTCTGTCCCTGACTGACGGGAGGGGAGTTGAGCGCAGCGTGGACTGCTCGGGGAACGATGCAGCGCGTCAGCTTGCGATTCGAGCTGCCAGAGAATGGGGAAAAATTGCACTTGTGGGTGAGGGAGGAACCCTCGGGTTCTCACCAAGTCCGGATATTATTCACGGACAAAAGACAATCTACGGTTCCTGGGTAACCAGTATCTGGCGCATGGAAGAACTGGTAGAGAAACTCTCATCCTGGGACCTGCATCCGGACCGGCTGGTAACACACCGTTTTTCGCTTTCACGCTGCTCACAGGCATACGAGCTGATGGCGGGCGGTAAATGCGGGAAAGTCGCAGTCTGCTTCGACGAGGAGCTGAGCTCCGGTGGCGAATCGCAGGTCATTGTATAGACAATAGGGAATAATCAACTGAAAACTCAAATTCCCTTTTTTGCTCATGTGCAGACGGAACAATCTGGGATACAATGGTCTTACCACTACCATAAACACGGA
>CAZKMA010000011.1:83290-90758 GCA_964553615.1 uncultured Spirochaetales bacterium
TCCTCGGATGCCCATTCTTCAACGACAAGATGGCTAACATGCCTGCACTCGCCGGCATCATGAAGAAACGGTACTGTCTCGGCGACTTCTCGGTCTGTGCCAGGCATCAGGTCAAGGAGGCGCTGGGCAAGGAAAACGTGCCCGGCGACCTGTTCCCGAATCAATTCGATCGGGCACGAATGACCATCGCGCAGGGAGCCTGACCACAGGAAGCAGTTCTCGCCGCCGCCGTTTCAGGTGGCGGCAACTACTCCCATGAGTTCGATCCGGTTGCCGAACGGGTCGGACGCCGAGACCCGATCATATTCCTCAAGCGGCTCATCTTTCACGACCGTATGACCGGCCGCGGTGCATCGATCGGCGAATTGCTGCAAGCCGTGGACAAGGAGCGCGGAATGAGCCTCTCGTGTGGGCTGAAAGTTCCGCACCACACCGAGGTGCAGCTTGAGAATACCATGGGAAAACCACACACCACCGCGCCCGGCAAGCTGAACATGACCAAGCGCATTGACTTCCATGAACCTTTTCGCACCATAAAGCTTGCTTCGACGCAACACAGGCCGTTGACTCCGTTTCGCCGTCCGGTTAGGCTGTGACGGCCCATGGAAAAGAACTCCCACCGTCAATTTTATCACCAGCTTCCGCGTGTGGATCGTCTGATTGATGCACTGAGTCCCGATTCGTTTCGCCCCGTTCCGGATGATTGGGTGGTGCTGATTACCGATGTTGTCAACTCAACCGGGGCCATCGAAGCAGGCCGATACAAGGAAGTGAACTCTGCAGGTGGGCTCGGGATAGTAGCCATAGCAAACCTTGCAGGCGGGATGGAGTTTCCATTTGTCTTCGGTGGAGACGGCATGGTAATGCTTCTTCCGGAACACCTCGAGTCCGCGGCGCGGGATGTCATGGCCGATACACGATCTCTGGTTGAGACATTGTTCGGCCTCTCCCTGCGGACCGGCATAGTTCCGGTGCGCGATCTTTACAAGGCCGAACGTTCGCTGGAAGTTGCACGATTGCGGGTCTCTGACCGGTATGACCAGGCGATAATTGCCGGAGATGGTATTGAGTGCGCCGATCAGTGGGTAAAAACACCCGGCAACAAATACCTTATTCCCGAGGATTGGGCGCCGAGCGTACATGCCGATTTCGACGGTTTCTCCTGCCGGTGGCGAGACATCCCAAGCCACCAGGGCATTACCATGGCAATAATTGTTCGGGCCTCTTCATCCAACCGGGAAGTCCAGGCGGAGGTGATGCGTCAGCTGTTCGAAACCCTTGAGAAACTGCTTGGCCCGGAGGCGGACTACCATCCGTTGTCGGTTGAGCTGCAGAAGGTAAGTACGGATGACGGACCGGTGCGAGCAGAAGCCGGGGCGATGGCACGGAAAGCATCCGGGTTACGGTTTCGACTCTGGAAGCTCTGGGTGAGGCTGCAGCGGACATCCACGCGAATGATACTCAGATTTGGAATAGACTTCCCCTTCATGGGCAAGAATATACGGTTTGTTCGCGAAGACAACCGTATCAACGCTGACTACCGGAAGTTCGACGGTACGTTGAAGATGGTGGTTGCGTGCACCGAGCAGACGCAGGAACAGATAGAAGAGGTGCTCGATCGATTTCACAATGCCGGATTCATTTCGTACGGAACACATAGCTCCGACCGTGCCGTTATGACCTGCCTTGTGCATGTGGACTCGACCCGCGAAGTGCACTTCGTTGATGCAGCAGACGGTGGCTATGCAATGGCTGCGGCAAAACTGAAGAGTCAGATCGCCGGGGAATCGGAGTCCTGAATCGAAATTGAAAACTGAGAAAGGGGTTCCTGGTGTTCTCTGGTCACCGACAAATGGTGATAAAAAGAGAAAAAAACACTATACTCCGTGAATCATGTCAAAGATCCTGTTCATCCTCGCCGTCAGCGTCGGGAGTCTTGTTGTAGGCTACCTGGTCCGGCGGGTCAGTGTTATCTCCGGTTCAGAATCCCCGGATTGGACAGCGCCTTTCTCGCGTCGACTGAAGATCGTCTCGATATTCATGCTCAACCCGATCCCGATCATTGACTCATTCTGGCGTCTACCGCTGGACACGAAAGGATTGTTCCTTCTGCCAATACTGGGCGTCCTCTCGCTCGCTGTCGGCGGCGGAAGTGCGTTCCTTCTGAGCCGATGGTTGAAAATTCCGCCAAAACGTGCCGCATCCGTCTTTACCTCCGGAATGTTCACCAACATCCTCTCGTTCGGAGGACTCATCGCATTCGTCTTCTTCGGATATCGAGGTTATGCATTTGTTCAGCTTTACAACATGCTCGTCTCCGTCAGCTATTACATGATCGGGTTTCCTCTCTCCCACCGTATCAGTCTTGGCCCCGGCGGAAAATTACCTCACGGAGCATCCGGCACTCTGCGGGATAGACCCTACATGGTCGTTCCAATCCTCGCGCTAACGGCCGGGCTCGTCTTGAACGTGGTGCATGCCGCCCGTCCACTATGGCTCGATTCAGTTTCGGGGATTCTCATTCCCGGAATTGCCGGGTTGCTCGGATTTTCGATCGGCCTGACTCTGTACGTGAGCCGGATGAAGGACTACCGCGTCGAAATACCCCTCGTCATGCTAATCAAGTTCCTCATCATCCCCGCAGTCATGATTCCGCTCGGAGCAATACTCGGTCTCCCTGCGGTCGCCGGCGGCCTCGCCTTCAAGGTGCTTATCATCGTCTCCGTCATGCCGGTCGCATTCAACGCCGTCGTGCCGCCGGCCGTCTATGGATTTGACCTGGACCTGGCAAACTCAGCATGGATTGCAACCACCACCGCACTGATCGTGGTTCTTCCGATCCTCTATCTTATTCTGCGTCCATAGGAGAGCGTGCATGGAAGCTGTCTGCTATTCACTCTTGTGCTGCGACCGGATCATTACCGAAAACAATGGAAAAAAAGGACTCATCGGAGTATTCAGCGGATTCCAGTTCCCGGCATTTCCGTCTCCTCCGACCCAGTGGTTCATCTATGCCGGACTGGCAAACGTACCCGGTCACCAGCAGTTCTCGCTGAATCTGGTGCACGAACATTTCCAGCAGGTGGTTTTTTCACTGGCGGGCGAGCTGACGGTACCAGACGGGCGCCGCGAACTCGAACTCGTCGTCCCGGTCGGTAACCTGCAGTTTCAGCAACCCGGAAACCATACGCTCGTTCTCAACATCGACGGCATACCCATTTCCTCCCGGGTTCTCCGAGTCACCCTCCTCCAGCAGCATCCGGAGGGATAGCGAAACTCGGACTGAACGGGGTCCAATCCGGTCCGTTTGCGGCATCCCGCGTGGCTGCGGACGCAACCAATCGGGAGATTCACGCCCGCGGGCGAAGTGTTCAGTCTGCACGGAGAATCTCGAGAGCTTCTGGGGACATCTGAAACAGGAACTCGTTTACCACCGTCGCTTCGCAACTTGCAGTGAAGCCCTGCCCACGCCCCCCAAAGAAGCGTAGCCATTCATTTGCGCTGCTTGTTTCCAGTGGCTGCTCCGGATACTATTGTGCGAAACAAAGGAGTCTGCATGGCCACTGGCAACACCATCCGACTTGACGCTGACGAGCGGCGTATACTCGTGTTCGCATCCTCCGCACATTTCTTCACCCACTTCTTTATGTTGGTCTTCCCCGCACTCGTGGTCCCCATAAGCCGGGATCTGGGGATTCCGGCAGCACAGGCGCTGATAATCGGCTTCTGGATGTACCTGCTCTACGGTGTCCTCGCAATCGGGTGGGGGTTCATCTCGGACCACTGGGGACACCGCTGGTCGATGGCCTCCGGCATGGTCATCGCAGGCTTCGGGCTTCTGTTGGCCGGACTCGCCCGCTCGCCCGCCATTATGGCGGCCGCATTCTCGATTGTTGGAATCGGTTGTTCATCCTACCATCCATCCGGCACCGCACTCGTCTCACAGGGCGTAAGACAGCGCGGAAGAGCGCTCGGGATAAACGGAATCTGGGGAAACGCGGGAATCGCTTCAGTTCCATTCGTGGTGGGGTTCATGAGCTTCGGACTCGGATGGCGTCCCGCGCTCATCATACTCGGATTACTGGGTGCGATACTTGGCGTTCTCTCCTTCATAGTCCCGTTTGCAGTCGAGCGAGGAACCGACCGTGCAGCCAGACCCGCGGCCGGAGAAAGGAAATCGATCCTGCCGCTATTCCTGGTGCTGTGCGTGGGGCTCGTATTCGGGGGATTCATGTACCGGGGTTTCACGCTGATATTACCGACATTCCTCGAGACCCGCCTCGCGACCTTTACCGGCGGGATTCATCAGTTCGTATCCCGCCTGTTTCCCACGGGCAACGGGATTCCGGTGGACACACTGACCGCGGATGTCATTGCGAGCCTCGTCTACGTCATCGGAATGGTCGGGCAGGTCGCAGGCGGCAGGATTGCCGACCGGTTCAGTCTGAAGTGGTCCTATTTCTTCTTCTTCGCCCTTTCACTACCGTTCATCCTGCTCACATCCATCATCCCCACCCCACTCCTCATTGCAGCAGCCGGCCTCTACGTGTTTTTTGCACTTGGCATGCAGCCGATTGAAAACAGTCTCATTGCCACGCTCACACCGGCACGTTGGCGAAGCGTGAGTTACGGAATCAAGTTCACTCTGAACTTCGGCGCAGGCTCGTTCGCGGTCATGCTCATGAGTGCGGTTGGATCCCGCTATGGTATCCAGAATAGCATGTGGGTAGTTGCCGGGTTTGTGGTGCTGGTTGTCCTGAACACCGGCCTGTTTCTGGTGCTAAGCCGAGGACAGGAGATTCGCCAGTAGGCACACAGCCCTACTCTGTTGCCGGCTGCACGGCCGGCAACTCTCCGCCCGAAGCCTCCGTCAGAATGAGTGGAGACTCCTTCATTCGCATCGCCAGAAAGAGGCAGCCTGCAAGAAGAACCAGGAAGAGCACCATCAGCGGCGCAATGCCGATTCCGTCCATCCCGAAGATAAAAATGACCCCTGAGACCTGACCCGAAAGTATGAGCAGCCCCTGAGACGATGCCTCCGGTGCTGGAAAACTGACCTCCGCACTGTACTGAAAACCGATCGGTCCTGCGCTCATGACGAAAAAACCGAGTACAAATCCGGAGACAAGCAGGAGTGGATAGCTCCGGAGGACAGTTATGCCGAGAAGACCCGGCAGCATTCCCGCAACGCACATTACCAGAAAGGGCTTTCGCTTGCGAATCCTGTCCGACACGACAGGGACAATCGCCGCACCGACAATTCCACCAATGATCATGACACCGCCGATGAGACCGGACTGATCGGGCGTGAGCCCTTTCCCGCTTCCGATCTGGTCTATCACCGTGCTTACCGCGTTGAACATACCGAGTCCAACGAAGAAAAGGACGATGAGATAGATCATGCTCGGCTGACGGAAGATATGCCTGAGCCCCTCGCCTGTGCGGTATCGCTCCTGGCTCTCCGTCAACGACGGCGGAGTGGCCGGTCGGTCGCGCAGGAACACCAGAAGCAACGCGGCGCTGCCCACGGACAGGACCGCGTATACGCCCAGAGCTCCGCCAAGGTCAGTCCCTCCGCCGGTTGCAGTAACGAGGATGGGAGTCAGAATCATGGCGATGATGAAGCCGACATACTGCGAGAGTGAAACAATTCCAGCAGCAGTTGCGCGTTCCTTCAGTGGAAACCAGTGTGCGCTCATCTTTGTGACGGCATTCATGGCAAACGGTTGCGACACCGCGAGTCCAATCTGAGCAATCAGGACCATCGTGTAGTTGTGGGCGAATGCCGCCTTCAACACGCCGAATACCCCTAGAAGGACAGCCCCAATTCCCACGCCGATTCGGAGTCCAAAGGTATCGATGATATGAGAGGCGGGAATCGAGAAAACAATAAAAACCAGCATGTAGACCATCGAGAGCATATCGATGGCAAGAGGTGAAACGTGATACTGCGCCTGAGCAATGGTCGCAACAGGAGCGAAAGTCAGCCATTGGAGCTGCACCACGAGGTTCACCAGTGAAAATACTGAAAGAATCACCCAACGGTATGCGTAAATCGCAGGGCGTGAGTTGTCCATACGCATTCGTCTCCTCTAACCGGGCAAGTCCATAAACAATACACCGACTTCCAGTTCGATGGAAGAAGAAATGTGGATTCGGGAAAACGGAGAGTCATCGTCAATGGAGTCGGTACAGATAGATATCCGAGCGCAATATTTCCGGGTCGAGAGTCGGAAACCGCCAATGATGCGAGACAATGCACGCTCCGGAAGAGAGCTCACGAATGACCTTCTTCTCGAGCCTCGGCATGATGTAATCCACCTGGAACACCGTAATAATCCGATATCCAGACAAATCTGCCGACCAGAAGCTCTTCCAGTGAATGAACGCCGTCCCGTCCAGACCCGCACGCCGTATGTTCCGCCGGGACAGGATGACAAGAATCGGATTTACTTCGTACCCGTGGGCCTCAGCCCCCTGCCGGGCAAGCGCCATTACGATGCGGCCGTCGCCAGACCCCAGATCCGCAGTACGCATGCCGGGATGCACATCGGCGAAGTGAGCAATGAGGGCAGTCTGATCAGGACTGCTCGGCTCATAGAGTGCACCTCGTCCCAGCGGCACAAAGACCCAGAAGATGAGATAGACGACCACAGCCACGATGAAAAGAAAAAGTATGATAGACATTGTTGCCGCAAATCCTATCCCAGGAGCGTCGGAATGTCACCTGGACAGGCGGGCGAACACGCCTCTTCTTTGGTATCTTACAAAAAAACCGCCCCTGACGGGCGGCTTCTGCAATACGAAAAGCCCGACTACTTGACCAGGTTCTTTTCGATAACGTATGTCTGGAACACGAAAAGAGTTGGCTTCGCCTCGGCAAAAATACGATAGGATGAAAGCGTTGAGCCGGAAACGACATCCGCCGGGTCACTCCAGCTGCTCGTTGCGGTCATACCTTCGAACTTTTTGTGGCTTGCAGCCTCACCCAGGTTCGCGTGATGCTCGTTGTGACTGATCCAGAAATCCACAAGCGTTGCCTTTCCATTCTCATCACCAACAAGAAGCATCAGGTCTTCGGTATGCTGAGCTACCTTGAAATCCCGGGCCCACCAGAGATAACCGACGACCTTGCCACCACGGATGGCAGGGAAAAACCGATAATACGGGTCCATGCTGTCCGCCTGGATAGGTGTGTGCCCAACCGAATCCAGACTGAAACTCTGGATAGCCTGCTTCACGAAATCGAAATCAGTACGCTGAGATTGCGCAAACGCCGCCGTCGAGACGAGGGCCAGCACCGCCGCGATCACTATGAGCTTTCGTGTCATAGTATTCCTCCGTTGTTGTGGTTTATAGACCATAATAGGTTATTTATTATAGATAATCAACACCCTTTTTTCTGACAATTTGGCTCCCTCTGAAGTATCAACAAGCGTGTTGATGAAACCACCCCTTTGAAGCAGGA
>CAZKMA010000012.1:0-939 GCA_964553615.1 uncultured Spirochaetales bacterium
AGGGGAGCTCCTGCTTCAAAGGGGTGGTTTCATCAACACGCTTGTTGATACTTCACAAGACGATAATTTTGCTTGACTACTTCACTCAACTATAGCGACCTTCACGCATGGAGGAAGAATCATGGCAACACGTTCTGGACGATTCTTCGGTATGGTCCTTGTAGTGCTTGCAACCTTGTCAGTCTCCCTCTATGCCGAAACAGACCCGGCCGCTCCGGGGAAAACAAACGTTTCTTTTCGCGCGACGGATGGCGCGCAGCTTCGCGGCTACCTTTCACTTCCCACCGGTTCCGGCAGGGCACCGGCCGTTCTCATGATCCATGAGTGGTGGGGGCTCAACAATGATGTTACCGCGCTGGCGGACTCACTCTCGGCGAAGGGGTTCGTGGTACTTGCAGCGGATGCATTCCGCGGCAGTGTTGCCGAAACCCCGCAGGATGCGATGAAACAGGTGCGCGGTACACCCGCTGCACAAATTGCGTCCGATCTGGATGCCGCGTTTGAATACCTGAAGACCAATTCCCGCGTGGACGCAAACCGAGTAGCAGTGCTCGGGTTCTGTTTTGGCGGTACTCAGGCGATGTACATGGGCACGCGTCGGGCGGATCTCGCGGGTGTTGTGATCTTTTACGGGAGTGGGCCGATTACCGATGAAGGAAGTCTCGGGGTCATGAAGGAGGCGGGCCCGGTTCTGGGCATCTACGGCGCCGAAGACGGGAACATCCCCGTTGCACAGGTTGAAGGCTTTCGTGCCGCTCTGAACGCACGTGCGGTGGAAAACACCATTCAGATTTACCCCGGTGTCGGCCACGCTTTCGTAAAGAGTACAACGTTCCAAAACGGGGCTCAGGCTGAACAGGCGTGGAATCAGATGGTCGCGTTCCTGGACAACACACTGTAGACGCCGGCGATCAATCGGGCACGTCGTTTCCAGTCGAC